>NZ_BDJA01000003.1:0-560655 GCF_003864275.1 Pseudomonas sp. SCT | reverse complement strand
GAGGCCGGTTTCAAACCGCTCGGGTTGGGAGGGAGGAATAGGCCGCGCCTCACCAGAAGGGCCGTGTGCGGCTGTATCCAAGTCCAAGCTATTGCTTCAGATAGCGCCAGTGATGGTGTCGGACGTTCCAGCCAGCGGACGGCTACGTTGCTACTGGTGAATCATCAGGGGGAGAGGTTGCGCAAGGTGTGCTTGAGATGCAGCTTGTTGAACAGCTCGATAGGGCGGGGGCAAAAAGCAGTCTGTGGTGGTCAACACATCCCTGACAGAGTGGATTTCGTCTACCGCTAGTTAGCCCGTTGTCGTAGTGATGCGGAGTGATCAAGTTGTAGCAGCGCATCGGAAGTGGGTGATGCCCCGTTGAGCCTCTAAGACCGTGGAATCCGTTGCTGGTACCCATTTCGATTTTAGAATGCGGAACAGGCGCGCCTAGGGAGCTCACGGTTCAGCCGGTTGTGCATCTGGTGTTCATTTATACGCATGTGAGCCAGGTATACGCATGTGAGCCAGGCTGGCTTCTACCAGCCTCAGCTCACGTGTCAGCTGACGCACCCGATAACGACCAATCGTTACGCGATCCTCGCGCTACATAGTCGGGATTGAGCCGACCGGCTATTCACGACACAGGTTGTCCTGCCCGTCTCGTTCAGCGGTTAGTCCGCCATTGCAAGCTGTACGAGGCCGGCAACGGTCAGGAGCAGCCCGTTCATCTCTTATCACTATTCTCGCTGCCCCGATTCGAGCATGGTTTCCGGGCGAACCCATTGATCGAATTCTTCGCTGCTCAGGTAGCCGAGCTCCATGGCCGCTTCACGCAGTGTGGTGCCCTGCGCATAGGCTTTCTTGGCTATCTCCGCTGCTCGGTCGTAGCCAATATGCGGGTTCAATGCGGTAACCAGCATGAGCCCTCGCTCCAGATGCTCCGCCATGCGTGCCGGGTCCGGTTCGAGCCCCGCAATGCAGTGAGTGTTGAAATTGCGACACCCGTCCGACAGAAGCTGAATGGATTGAAGCAGGTTGTGAATGATCACCGGCTTGAACACGTTCAGCTGTAAATGCCCTTGGCTGGCGGCAAAGCTGATGGTCATATCGTTACCCATCACCTGACAGGCAAGCATCGACAACGCCTCGCACTGGGTTGGGTTCACTTTGCCCGGCATGATCGAACTCCCAGGCTCGTTGGCGGGTAACCGTATTTCTGCAAAGCCTCCGCGTGGGCCTGAGCCAAGCAGGCGAAGATCATTGGCCAGCTTCATCAAGGCTACAGCCAGGGTCTTCAATGCACCGGACAGAGCTACCAGCGGCTCATGTCCCGCCAATGCAGCGAATTTATTGGGCGCAGATACGAACGGAAGGCCCGAAAGCGCTGCAAGCTCCGCTGCAATGGCTTCGGCGAACCCGTGTGGGGAGTTCAGGCCGGTTCCTACGGCAGTACCGCCCTGCGCCAGCTCGTACACGGCCGGTAAGGACTGACGAATCGTGCGTTCGGCAATGTCCAGCTGGGCAACGAAGGCCGACATCTCTTGGCCAAAGGTGATCGGAGTGGCATCCATCATATGGGTGCGTCCGGTCTTGATAAGCTTGCTGTGCCGGGCCGAGAGCTCTGCGAGGCCGCCTGAGAGCTCTGCCAGCGCGGGAAGCAGCTTGGCATGGACCGCTTTGGCTGCAGCGATGTGCATTGCGGTCGGGAAACAGTCATTGGAGCTTTGAGCGCGGTTCACATGATCATTGGGATGCACGGGAGACTTGCCCCCGCGTGTGCCGCCAGCGAGCTCGTTGGCGCGACCCGCGATGACTTCGTTGACGTTCATGTTGCTCTGCGTGCCGCTGCCGGTTTGCCAGACCACTAGCGGGAACTGGTCGTCGTGCTGCCCATGCAGGATCTCGTCTGCGGCTTGTTCGATCAGGCGAGCCACATCGGGCGGCAGGTCACCAATCCGATCATTCACCCGTGCTGCGGCTTTCTTGATCAAGGCCAGCGCGTGGAGCACTTCGATCGGCATGCGCTCCGTGCCGATTTCGAAATTGCTCAGTGAACGTTGCGTCTGGGCACCCCAGTAAGCCTGATCCGGTACTTCGACTGATCCCAGGCTGTCGGTTTCTGTACGCGTCATGAAATGCTCCTGCTCGATAGTACTGGTTAGGGTGCCTTGCGGTGCCGGCGGTTCCCCTAACGTACCGCTCGCGGCTTGAGGCATTGGAACTCCCGGCGCAGAATGTGTCCATTGATGGCTACCTATAGCCTGCCCAAGGGATTTCCAATGCCAACGTTTCGTACTCAGGCCTTGCGCTCTGCAATGCTGTTTATCTGTATCAGTTCATCGGCCATGGCCGATAGCGCGAGCCATGCCGGGAGCGCAGAGCGTTTCCTGCAGCTAGCCAACGCGGACCGGCTCGCCGTACCCGTCTATGCCCAGGTGCAGCAGATGTTTGCGCAACGCTTTGCCGAGGCGCAGGGCTCTGACAGCAAGAAGGCGATGCTCGAGCGCTATCAGGCTCAGGCCAATACGGCGCTGGACAAGGCCATAGGCTGGGACAAGTTGAAGCCCGATCTGGTCGCCCTGTACACCAGCCAGTTTTCCGAAACCGAACTGAATCAGCTGATCGATTTCTACCAATCCCCGCTGGGCAAGAAGATGCTGACCAAGCTGCCGGAACTCAATGCACGCTCAGCTCAGCTTACCCAGGTCAAGCTGGAAGGTGCTGTACCGGAAGTGAACAAGTTGCTGGCTGACATGACGGCCGAGCTCGAAAAACAGAAGCCTTGAGAGACCCAGGTAAATGCGCAAGATCGATTCGATTCAGAATGCCCTGCAAGCCCTGCAGCCAGAACATCTCGAAGTCCTCGATGAGAGTCACATGCACAGTCGGGGGCAGGAGACTCACTACAAGGCTGTGATCGTCAGCCAGCAGTTCGCTGGTCTGAACTCAGTCAAACGCCATCAACGGGCCTACGCAGCGATGGGTGATCTGATGCGTGAGGTGCATGCGTTGGCATTGCACACTTACACGCCTGAGGAGTGGGCGCAACAGCGCGCGGCCCCGGCGTCGCCGGTCTGCGCTGGGGGGCATAAGTAGACGCGCTCGCGCAGGACCGCCCAGGCGTTCTTTGTTAGACTTTCGCTCGCGCCGGCCCACGCCGGCGTTTTCGTTTGTATCCGGTCCACCCTTTACGTGGGTGACCACTGGTGGAAGTACTCATGACCCAAAGAATCGTTGTGGCCGCGTTGTACAAGTTCGTATCGCTGCCGGATTACGTTGCGTTGCGCGAGCCTTTGCTCGAAGCACTCCTTCTGCACGGCATCAAGGGAACGCTGTTGCTCGCGGAAGAAGGCATCAATGGCACGGTTTCCGGGACGCGCGAGGCCATCGACGCGCTGCTGGACTGGTTCCGTCGCGATGACCGTCTGGCCGATATCGATCACAAGGAATCGTACTGCGACGAGCAGCCGTTCTATCGCACCAAGGTCAAGCTGAAGAAAGAGATCGTCACGCTCGGCGTCGATGGCGTCGATCCCAACAAGCAGGTCGGCACTTACGTGGAACCGCGAGACTGGAACGAGCTTATCGCCGATCCCGAAGTGCTTCTCATCGATACGCGAAATGACTACGAGGTAGCGATCGGCACATTCGAGGGCGCGGTCGACCCCAAGACCAAGTCGTTCCGCGAGTTTCCCGAGTACATCAAGGCCCACTACGATCCGGCGAAGCACAAGAAGGTCGCGATGTTCTGCACCGGCGGCATTCGTTGCGAAAAGGCGTCGAGTTACATGCTCGGCGAGGGCTTCGAAGAGGTCTATCACCTCAAGGGCGGCATTCTCAAATACCTGGAAGAGGTACCCGAGGCACAAAGCCGCTGGCAGGGTGACTGCTTCGTGTTCGATAACCGGGTAACGGTACGCCATGACCTCAGCGTCGGCGAGTTCGACCTCTGCCACGCCTGCCGCGCTCCGCTATCCGTGGAAGATCGGCAATCGGAGCACTACGCTCCGGGAATCAGCTGTCCGCACTGCTGGAATTCGTTAAGCGAGAAAACGCGCGCCGGCGCCCGCGAGCGGCAGAAGCAGATCGAACTGGCGCGCCAGCGCAACCAGCCGCATCCCATCGGCCGCGACCCGCGCGAACTGGATCGCTGAGCGTTGGCCGCCGCGCCAGCCCGTCACGCAGTAGTGGAGTAACGAAGTGGCCCGACTGATCTATGTGATGGACCCGATGTGCTCCTGGTGCTGGGGTTTTGCGCCGGTGATGACGGCGTTAGCCGGGCAAGCGGAGGAGCAGGGCGTATCGCTTGAGCTGCGGGTCGGTGGCCTGCGGCGTGAACGCGTCGTGATGGATCAGGCCGGGCGACAGCGCACATTGTCCTACTGGCAAGCCGTGCATTCGGCGACGGGGCAGGCTTTCAACCTGGAGCAGGGTCTGCCTGAAGCGCTGGTCTACGACACCGAACCAGCCTGCAGAGCCCTCGTTGCGGCTCGTGGCCTTGACGAGGCTCGTATCTGGTCGCTGTCGTTACTGATCCAACAGGCGTTCTATGAGCACGGGCGTGATGTGACCCAACCATCAGTGCTCGTCGGCCTGGCTGAAGCCGCCGGCTTTTCGCGCAGCGAATTCGCCGAGCGGTATGACGACCCTGCCACCAAAGCGGCTACCGCGGCTGACTTCATCTGGGTGGAGAATCTGGGCATCGCGGGGTTCCCCACGTTGTTGGCTGAGCACGAAGGACAACTGGCACTGGTTACCAATGGCTATCAACCTTTGCCTGCGCTGGCACCGCTATTGGCGCGCTGGCTGGAGCGCAACGCCCATGGCTGACCAACTCAGCTGGGCGGAAATCCGCAGGCTCGCGCTGCATCACCGCAAGGCGCTGATTCTGGCGAATCTGGTCGCGGTGCTGGCGACGCTCTGCAGCGTACCGATTCCCTTGCTGCTGCCGTTGCTGGTCGACGAAGTGTTGCTAGGTGCCGGTGATACTGCACTGCAGGTGATGGATCGCTTCCTGCCTGCCAGTTGGGAAAGTGCGGCGGGCTATATCGGGCTGATGCTGGGTATAACACTGGTCTTGCGAGCCTCGGCACTGGTGTTCAACGTGCTTCAGGCACGCCTGTTTGCGCGGCTGTCGAAAGACATCGTGTACCGCATTCGCGTGCGGCTGATCGAGCGCCTCAAGCGCATCGCCCTCGCCGAATACGAAAGCCTTGGCGGCGGTACGGTGGCAGCGCATCTGGTCACCGATCTGGAGACCATCGACAAGTTCATCGGCGACACGCTAAGCCGTCTGCTGGTTGCCGTGCTGTCGATCATCGGAACGGCGGCCATTCTGGTGTGGATGCACTGGCAACTCGCTCTGCTGATCCTCCTGTTCAATCCGCTGGTGATCTTCGCCACGGTGCAATTGGGCAAGCGCGTAAAACATCTGAAGAAGCTTGAGAACGACAGTACCTCGCGCTTCACCCAGGCGCTGACCGAGACCCTCGACGCGATCCAGGAGGTGCGTGCGGGCAATCGGCAAGGCTTTTTCCTCGGGCGCCTGGGGTTGCGCGCGCGCGAAGTGCGGGACTATGCAGTTGCCTCGCAGTGGAAGACCGACGCGTCCAACCGTGCCAGCGGCTTGCTGTTCCAGTTTGGTATCGACGTATTTCGTGCCGCAGCGATGCTGACCGTGCTGTTCTCAGATCTGTCGATCGGCCAGATGCTCGCGGTGTTCAGCTACCTCTGGTTCATGATCGGCCCTGTGGAGCAGCTGCTGAGTCTGCAGTACGCCTTCTATGCTGCCGGAGGTGCGCTGGGCCGGATCAACCAACTGCTGGCGCGGGCAGACGAGCCGCAATATCCCGGTGGGCGGGATCCCTTTGCTGGCCAGACAACGGTTGCAATCGAGGTGCGAGGCTTGCAGTTCGCCTATCAGGACGAACCGGTACTCGAAGGGCTCGATCTCAGCATTGCACCGGGGGAGAAGGTCGCCATCGTCGGGGCCAGTGGCGGAGGCAAGAGCACCCTGGTGCAGTTGCTACTGGGTCTGTATCAACCGCAGGCCGGTCAGATCCGTTTTGGTGGCGTGCCACTCGAGGAAATCGGACTGAGCACCGTCCGCGACAACGTGGCGGTGGTACTGCAGCATCCGGCGCTGTTCAACGATAGCGTGCGAGCCAACCTGATGATGGGCCGCGAGCGGGATGACGATGCCTGCTGGCGAGCGCTGGAAATCGCCCAGCTCGCCGATACGATCCGCCAGTTGCCGAACGGGCTGGACAGCATCGTCGGGCGTTCCGGTGTGCGTCTGTCCGGCGGGCAGCGGCAACGGCTGGCTGTGGCACGCATGATTCTCGCCGAGCCGAAAGTGGTCATTCTCGATGAAGCCACCTCGGCGCTCGATGCGGCGACCGAGTATGCGCTGCATCAGGGGCTCAACCGCTTCCTCCAGGGGCGCACGACGCTGATCATTGCCCACCGACTGTCAGCGGTAAAACAGGCTGATCGTGTACTCGTTTTCGATGGCGGCCGCATCGCCGAAGACGGTGACCACCAGCAACTCATTGCTGAAGGCGGACTCTACGCGCGCCTCTACGGGCACCTGCAGCACTAGCGCGGGTGCACCAGCGAGGGCTTCGGCGCGGTTTCGCCGGTTCGGCCGGGCCCGTTCAGGCGCTTGGCCATCGGCGGTCCGGCTCAAAGCATTCCGCGATGGCTTCCGCAAAGTCCCCTCTCTAGAAAGTCTCAGCCTACCGCCAGTCTTAAGGCGCCAAAATATCCTGTCTGGATGCTCAACTATTAGTAATCTCTGCCGACTTCCCGTTGTGCCCCTTTTTGCGGAACCCCTTCTGATGGAACCAGTACTGAATCTCTTCACCAATCTTTCGGTTGGCAAAAAGCTCATCTGCGGCTTCGGCCTGGTATTGCTGTTGACGCTCGGCGTGGCCGGTACCGGATTCGTTGCGGTCGATGAAATTCTTGGTCGGGCGCAACAGATCGAGCAGCTCTCGAGCGTCAACGCATCCATTCTGGCCGCTCGCGGAGCGGAGCGTGATTTCGCCCTGACGCGCCAGCAGTCTTCCGCTGATGCGCTGCACAGCTCCTTGCAGCAGCTCAATACGGAACTGGCGGGCTTGGACGCCAGTTCCAGCGCGGCGGAGCGGGCCTACCTGACGCGAATTCGTCAAGCGGCTGAGGAATACGGGCGTCAATTCGACCGTTACATGCAGCTGATCGAGCGAGGCGTGGCGCTGCGCACGCGTATGCAGGATGCGGCGCAAGTCAGCCGTGAGGAGTTCGAGTTCATCGAGCTGGATATGTATGACGCGGTGCGGGTACTGCGTCTGGAGGGTGATCGGCTCAAAGGTAGCGACCCGCTGACGATCGCTGAAGCGACATCCGGGCTGACCAAGCAGATCCTCGACATGCGTACCCAGGAGAACGTGTTCGTTGCCAATAGCTCCGATGCTGCGGCGAAAAGCTGGGGCGAGCTGCACGGCAACGTCACTGCCATCGGCAGCAACCTGAAGGTCTGGCTGAATGATGATCAACAGGCGTCCATGGACAAGGCCCTCGCGGAGCTGGAGCAATATCGCGCCGCGTTCGATGAGTTTCGCCAGAATCGTGGCGAGCGGCTCGAGCTGGAGCGCTCCATGGCTCAGCAGTCCGAGGTGGTGATCGCTGCCGCCGACGAGGCGCTGGCCAATGCCAGCAATGCGATGCAGCAGCAACAGCGCAGCAGCTACCTGCTGCTCGGTGTGATCGGCGCGCTGGCCATCTTCGTCGGCCTGCTGGCAGCGACTGTCATTTCACGAATGATCGTCGGCCCGCTGCGCAGTACCGTCCAGCAGGCCCAGCGCGTCGCCAACGGCGACCTGACGCACTCCGAGGCCAGCGCACGCCGCGATGAAGTCGGGCAGCTGCAGAACGCCATGCACGGCATGACGCAGAGCCTGCGCAACCTGATCGGTCGCATCGGTGGCGGCGTCAGCCAGATCGCCGCCGCCGCCGATCAACTGTCTGCCGTGACCGCGCAGACCAGTGCTGGGGTTCAGACCCAGCGCGTGGAAACCGAGCAGGTCGCGACCGCCATGCACGAGATGGCCGCTACCGTGCAAGAGGTCGCACGCAATGCCGAGCAGGCGTCCATCGCAGCGCGCCAGGCCGATCAGCAGGCGCGGCAGGGCGATCGGGTCGTACAGGATGCGGTCGGACAGATCGGCAATCTGGCCAGCGAGGTGGATCAGTCAGCTCATGCAATCGAAGCGCTGCATGCCGAAAGCGGGCGGATCGGCAGCGTGCTCGAGGTCATTCGTGCAGTTGCCGAGCAGACCAACCTGTTGGCCCTCAATGCGGCCATCGAGGCGGCACGTGCCGGCGAGCAGGGCCGAGGTTTCGCCGTGGTGGCCGATGAGGTTCGCGCGCTGGCCCGGCGTACGCATGATTCCACCGAAGAGATCGAAGGGCTGATCGCTAATCTGCAACGCGTTGCCCAGCAAGCCGTCGAGCAGATGCAGAGCAGCCGCAGCCTCACCCAGCGCACCGTAGACCTGGCCAACGAAGCTGGCGTCGCGCTGGGTCGGATCACCGAGTCGGTGTCCACCATCGAACAGATGAACCAGCAGATCGCCGCGGCGGCCGAGCAGCAAAGCGCGGTGGCCGAGAACATTTCCGAAAGCGTGACGCGCGTGCGGGATATCGGCGACCAGAGCGCCAGCGCCACGGAGCAGACCGCCGGCGCCAGCGCCGAACTGGCGCGACTCGGGGTGGAGCTGCAGGGCCTGGTTCGCCAGTTCCGTACCTGACACCTAGAGTCACGTAGCCACAAGCGGCTCGCACTCCGAGCCGCCTGGCTTATCGACTACCGTTCAGCTCCGCCGCCCAGGCTGCCAGCGGCAGTGCCGGTTCCTGCTGCCAGATGCGCTGCCACAGACTTGCCAAACGGCTCATGTCGCCCCGATTGGCGGGCAGGCGCTCAGGGAGGGGGACGAGCTGCCAACCCTCGGCAGTGCGTTCAGCGAGCGGGAAGCGAAATGGATGAAATCCGGTCATGCCCAGTCGCAGGTCCGTCACCAGCAGCTGGTTGCCATCCTCGTCATAGCGCAGCACGTTTCCGGTGAACCACTGCAATCGCTCATGTTGCGGTGAATCGCTCAGCGCTTTGGCCAAATGCACATTGCGTGGCAGCCGCACCAGGCTGGGTGGAGCGTCATCCCACCAGCTGACCAGGGTTTCGTAATAATGCTCACCGTCCACCAGAATCACCCGCCACAACAGGCTGTTGAAGGGCGTCGGTGTGCTGAACATGCGTTCTGCCTGAATGCCCTGGCTGGCCACGGCCGACTGCACGCGATGTTCGGCCATCTGCTTGCCGGCCAGGGTGAATCCCAGATAACCGGTTGAGATGATCAGCGCGTAGGTAGGCCATCTGGCGATTCGCCCGCTCAGCCCGAAGAGGCCAGCCGCCAGCACGGCGAGCAATAGCGGAACGCTGTAGAGCGGGTCGATGATGAAGATGCTGGACCAGGCGATAGGCGGCGTGGTCAGTGGCCAGAGCAGCTGCGTGCCATAGCTGGTGAAGGCGTCCAGCAGGACGTGAGTGATCAGCACCAGCCAGATGCTGAAGAACAGTCGTGTACCGGTGTATCGCTCGTCTGGGCGGAATCGCCTGATCAGCCAGGTCAGCAGCACGGCCACCACACTCAGCACGAACAACGAATGGCTGAAGCCACGGTGATAGGTCATGTTGGCGACCGCATCGCCGTAGTCGATGACCACATCGAGGTCCGGCAGGGTGCCGAGCACAGCGCCGTAAGCGAGAGCCTTGCGACCCTGCCAGCGACCGAGCATCGCACCTTGCACGCTGGCACCGAGTAGCGCCTGGGTGATCGAGTCCATGTTCTGATCCGTTGGGGCGGGGGTTTACCTTAGCCGAACGGCTGAAGGCGTCTGTCCTGCAAATATCTAAAAAGTGTGTCGGCGGCGCGCAGTGCATAGGACAATCGCGGGCGTCCATCGTCCGCTGCGAGCCTTCATGCTGGAAATTTCCAATACCGTGCAGTTGCCCGATGCCGAGATCGAGCTGACCGCCATCCGCGCCCAGGGCGCTGGCGGGCAGAACGTCAACAAGGTGTCCAGCGCGTTGCATCTGCGCTTCGACATCCTGGCGTCTTCGTTGCCGGCTTTCTACAAGGAGCGGCTGCTGGCGCTACGTGACAGCCGGATCACCAGCGAGGGCGTGGTGGTCATCAAGGCGCAGCGTTATCGCACCCAGGAGCAGAATCGTCTCGATGCGCTGGAGCGGCTGGCGGAGTTGATCCGCAGTGTCACCAAGGTGGAGAAGGCGCGCCGTCCGACCAAGCCGACGCTGGGCTCGAAGAAGCGTCGGCTTGAGGGCAAGAGCAAACGCGGCGCGATCAAGGCCGGGCGCGGCCGGGTCGACTACTAGCGCTTTCAGGTTCCGGTGCGCATGTCCGTCGGCGCTTCGGCTGGCGGCATATCGTCCAGTTCGCTTTCGTCCGCCGGTTCCTGGCTAGTCGCGTCTTCCGGTGTGTCGGGCATCAGTTCCATCACCGTCGGGCTGGTACGCAGGATCGGTGTGAAATGTCCGTGCGGTTCGGTGACCAGGTCGAATACCTTGCGCGGCCGGTAGAAGGCATAGAACGCCAGCACGCCGAGGCCTGTCGCGAAGAACAGCGGCAGTGCAATCGGGCCGAACAGATGCATCAGGCCGCCAGCGGCCACCGGGCCCAGCGCCGCGCCGAATCCGTTGGCCAGCAGCAGGCCACTGGAGCCGGAGAGAATCTCGTCAGGATTCAGCTGATCGACCATCTGCGCCACCGCGATGGAATAGATGGAAAAAGCCAGGCCACCCCAGACGAACATCAGTCCCAGCAGCAGCGAGCCGGCCAGCAGCGGCGCCACGGCAAGCGCCAGTACCGCGGCCAAGGCGACGACCCAGAGCAGTACGGTGCGCCGCTCATGTTTGTCGGAGAACAGCCCGATCGGCCATTGCAGCACCGCGCCGCCGAGAATGGTGATACTCATCAGCAAGCCGACGCCGGCGGCGTCGAAACCGATTTCGCTGGCATACACCGGGGCCAGGCCCCAGAAGCCGCCAAGAACGAAACCCGATATGCCGGCCGCCATCAGCGGCAGCGGGGCGATGCGCGCGAGCTGCAGCAGGTCGGTGGGCGGAATGTCTGGCAGCGACGGCTGCGGCTGGCGGGTCAAGGTGATCGGCATCATGGCGCTGCCGATGAGAATGGTCGCCAGGGCGAACAGGGTGAATTCCATCGGACTGTCGAGACCCAGCAGCTGCTGCGCTGCCGCCAGCGCACCGAGGTTGACCGCCATGTACACCGCAAACACCTGGCCGCGCTTCTCGCCGCTGACCTGAGCGTTGAGCCAGCTCTCGATGACCATGTACAGGGTCACCAAGGCGACCCCGTAGATCACCCGCAGAACGAGCCAGACCCAGGGATTGACGATCATGACGTGCAGCAGCACGGCGGTGGCGGCCACCGAGGCGTAGAAGGAAAACGTACGGATATGGCCGATGCGGCGAATCAGCGATGGCGCCAGCCAAGTGCCGATCAGGAACCCGGCGAAGTAGCCGGACATCAGCAGGCCGACCATCCCGGTCGAGTAGCCTTCGGCGACGCCACGCAGCGTCAGCAGCGTATTGAGCAGACCGTGGCCGAGCAGCAGCAACGCCACGCCAGCAAGCAGGGAACTGATGGGAGCGATCAAGGATTTCATCGGCAACACCCTAAGTAACGAAACTACCAATTACAAGTTGCGGTACGCCTGTGCGGTGGCGCGCCGTGATGCGACCTGCTGGTCGAATATGGCCATGACCTGTCGGGCAGGCGTGGAGATCGGCGTGCTGAACGCTTGGGCAGCAGGCATCGTTCAGGATTCCCGCTCCAATGGGTTCGGCAGCGGTTCAGCGTGACGTACAGCCTGGTTCAGCATCCGCACCGCTTCGGCTATGGCTTGCCGATCCAGCACGCCGTCCAGCGAGGCGGCGGCTTGTTCGAGGATCGCTTGCGCATGGCGCAGGATCACCCGTTCGTGCTCGATGCCCGGGGCGCTGAAGAGCAGGTTCTTGCAGGCCTGCAGCAACGTCAGCAGAACCTGCAGGTCATTCTGGCCGTAGCTGCGCAGCGAGCCGAAGGCCAGCAGGAGCATCCGATGCAGGTCGAGCTCGCGCAGGAATATCCGCGGGGCGCCTTCTTCGGGAGCCACGTCATGGTCCGGCAGCTTCATGCGTTCGGCGAACAGCACGCCCATCATGTCGATCGCCTTGATCGCCGTACCCGGATCGTTGATGCCGGGGCTCAACGCCCGCACGGCGATCTCGACGATCTGTTTGAAGCCGAAGAAGAAATGCCGGTGCGCGTACTCCTCGACATAGAAGTCGAAGCAGTCGAGCAATTGCGTTATGCAGCGTTCGTCGAGCTTGCGGTTCAGGCGTATCAGCGGGTGCCCGGGCATGACGAAAAAGCCGTAGTGCACCTGTACGGTCATGCAGGCGTCCTGCTCATCGAGCAACGCCTGGGCGGCGGATAGGTTCAAGGCTTTGAAATAGCCGGAGCGCCGCGCGGGGATGGTCTGCCAGCCGTCGTCATCCGGCCAGCTTGCCATGCTGCGACGCTCCAGCCGCTCATGGCGTTGTTGCAGCTGATCGTAGGTCTGCTTGTAGACACGGTTGAGGATGAAATCGACCTGGATCGACAGCGAAATCGAGCGGATGAAGTAGACGAACAGGCACAGGCAGATCACGCCTAGCCCCAGCGCCAGGAAGATGCCCAGGCTCGGCACGTTGATGTTGTCGCCTTCCTGAATGGTCGAGATCAGCATCAACGAGCTGATGATGGTGCCGAGATACACACCCAGCACGACCTGATGGCTGCGACTGCTGATCAGTCCCGGGATCACCCGTGGCGAGAGCGAGGACGCGGCCGAGTTGAGGACCACCATGACCATCGAGAAGCTGAACACCATCAGCGAGATGATGCCTGCCACCAGGGTGCCGAGGATCAGACGGGCATTGTCGGCGTTTTTCACCAGGCCCAGATCGAGGTCTTCCTTGTAAGGCTGTAGCCAGGTCATCTCCAGCACGATGGAGACGACGCACAGGCTGGCGAGGCCGACCGCGATCAGTGTCGGGTAGAAGGCGATGCTGCCGGTGACGCGGTGATACAGGCGAAACAGCCTGTTGGTGGCTGCGGACATTGGGGCTCCCTGCGATGGTCCGCCGAAGCGGGGCTACCCGCCTTTCGGCAGCATCCGGGGCGTAACGTTCGCTCAGCCCTTGTCGTCGGGGACCAGGGTCGCGATCAGCGCACGCACGCTACCGGGCAGCGCGTCCAGTTCTCGGACCAGAATGCTGCGTTCGCGCACTGCCCAGGGTTCGTCCAGTTCCACCAGCGCCAGCTGCATGGTGCGGCTGTGTCGGCGCGCCGCGGACTCGGGAATGATGCCGATGCCCACGCCGGCCTCGATCATCCGGCACACCGCCTCGAAGCTGGAAACCTGGATGCGCAGGGAGAGCTGGCCACCCAATTTTTCTATCTGGTCGCGCAGGAAGGTCAGCAGCGTGCTGCCTTCGTGCAGGCCGATGTGCTGATAGGCCAGGGTCTGGCGCAGCGTGACCTTTCGCTCGCCCGCCAGCGGATGGCCGACCGGCACCGCCAGCAGCAGGCGGTCGGTGCTGAAGTGCAGCACCTGCAGACCTTCGGCCTGCACCGGGCCGGCGATGATGCCCATGTCGGTGCTGCCGTCGAGCACACCGCGCACGATGTCGCGGCTCAGTCGTTCCTGCAGGTCAACGGTCACGCCAGGGCGCTCGGCGAGAAAACCGGCCAGCACTTCCGGCAGGAATTCAGTCACGGCCGTGGTGTTGGCGAAGATGCGGATATGTCCGGCCGAATCGGTGCCGTATTCGGTGAACTCGCTTTTCAGGTAATCGACCTGGCGCATGATCAGCCGCGCGTGCTGCAGCAGCTTGTGCCCGGCCGGCGTCAACTCGACACCGCGGCTGTCGCGGTAGAGCAGGCGGCTGTCGAGCTGGCTTTCCAGCGCCTTGATGCGTGCGCTGGCCGCCGCTGGCGACAGGTGCGCGCGACGTGCACCCTGGGTCAGGCTGGGGGATTCGGCGATATGAATGAACAGGCGCAGGTCGGCCAGATCGAAATGCATGCTTGCTACCGGTACTTGGGACGGCGTTCAGCTTAGCCGAACGCCGGTGTCGGTAAATACAAATTCACGGAACGCCGCCTTCGTTGCATTCTCCAGTGAAACAAAGACAACGACCGGAAGCCGCAATGACCGATATCTCTGCCTGGATTGGCCGCAGCGAAGAAGTCCACGACCAGCTCAGCCGCAACCTGCTGATGCGCATCGCCGCCACCTTCGGCGAAACCACTCCTGCTCATGGCGAAGCCTTGCCGCCGTTGTGGCAGTGGTGCTTCTTCCAGGAGCCCATCGCCGAAAGCGGGCTGGGTGAAGATGGTCACCCGGCGCGCGGTGGCTTCCTGCCGCCGGCGGACAACCGTAACCGCATGTGGGCCGGCGGCCGGGTCGAGTTCATTCGTCCGTTGGAAGCCGGTGGCGAGGCGCGGCGCGTATCGACCATCAAGCACATCGAGGAAAAGCACGGCCGCAGCGGCGCGCTGCTGTTCGTCACCGTGCAGCACGATTACCTGCAGGACGGCCGCCTGGCCATCCGCGAGGAACAGGACATCGTCTACCGCGAGCCGAGCCCGCCGAAGACCAGCAGTGGCGAACCCATGGTCGCCGGTGGCTGGCGCGAGGCGGTGACGCCGACGCCGACGCTGCTGTTCCGTTATTCGGCGGTCACCTTCAACGGCCATCGCATCCATTACGACTGGCCCTACGTCACCGAGACCGAAGGCTATGCCGGCCTGGTCGTTCACGGCCCGCTGATCGCAACCTTGAACCTGCGCGCCTTCTGCCGCGCCAATCCTGACGCCCGCCTGCGCCGCTTCGCCTATCGCGGCCTGCGCCCGCTGATCGCGCCGCAGCCATTCGAAGTCGGCGGTCGCATCGTCGCGCCAGGCAAGGCCGAACTCTGGGCCGGCGACCACAACGGCCTGGCGCAGAAAGCCGAAGCGGAATTCGACTGAACCGTAGGGTGGATAACGGCGCAGCCTTATCCACCGCTGAGGCCATGCGCGCCCAACGAACAAGCGAGAAACCGAGATGAACCCGAACAAGACCGAAGAACTGAATTTCATCCGCGAAGGTGTGCGCGCCCTCTGTGCCGAATTTCCCGCCGAGTACTGGCGCAGGATCGATGAGGAGAAGGGCTTCCCCGAGGCCTTCGTCACCGCCATGACCGAGGCCGGCTGGCTCTCGGCGATGATCCCGGAAGAATACGGCGGCTCGGGCCTGGGCCTGGCCGAGGCCTCGGTGATCCTCGAGGAGGTCAACCGTTGCGGCGGCAACTCCGGGACTATTCATGGGCAGATGTACAACATGTTCACCCTGCTCAGAAACGGCAGCGAGGAGCAGAAACGCTACTACCTGCCGAAACTGGCCAGCGGTGAGCTGCGCCTGCAGTCCATGGGCGTCACCGAGCCGACCACCGGCACCGACACCACTAAGATCAAGACCACTGCTGTGCGCCGGGGCGACAAGTACGTCATCAACGGGCAGAAGGTGTGGATCTCGCGCATCCAGCATTCCGACCTGATGATCCTGCTGGCACGCACCACGCCGCTGGCCGAGGTGCAGCGCAAGTCCGAAGGCATGTCGATCTTTCTCGTCGACCTGCGCGAGGCCATCGGCAACGGCCTGACCGTGCAGCCGATCGCCAACATGGTCAACCACGAGACCAACGAGCTGTTCTTCGACAACCTGGAGATTCCCGCCAGTAGCCTGATTGGCGAGGAGGGCAAGGGTTTCCGCTACATCCTCGACGGTCTGAATGCCGAGCGCACGCTGATCGCCGCCGAGTGCATCGGCGATGGCCGCTGGTTTGTCGAGAAGTCCGCCGCCTATGCCCGCGACCGCGTGGTGTTTGGCCGGCCCATCGGGCAGAACCAGGGCGTGCAGTTCCCGATCGCCGAAGCGCATATCGAGATCGAGGCCGCGGACCTGATGCGCTGGCGCGCCTGCGAGGAATACGACAGCGGCCGCAACGCCGGGGCGGCGGCGAACATGGCCAAGTACCTGGCGGCCAAGGCCAGCTGGGAGGCCGCCAACGCCTGCCTGCAGACCCACGGTGGTTTCGGCTTTGCCAACGAATACGACGTGGAGCGCAAGTTTCGCGAAACCCGGCTGTACCAGGTGGCGCCGATCTCCACCAACCTGATCCTGTCGTACGTGGCCGAGCATTTGCTCGAGCTGCCGCGCTCGTTCTAACGGCGCCAAACGTAGGGTGGAAAACGGCGAAGCCTTTTCCACGCGTATCGAACAGGCGACACAGGTGGTGGAAATGCTTCGCGATTTCCACCCTACGAAAGAGGGAAGTGCATCATGAATATCAGCCATCTCGACCACCTGGTGCTGACCGTCGCCGACCTCGAGGCCACGATCGACTTCTACACCCGCGTGCTCGGCATGCAGGCGGTGACCTTCGGCGAAGGGCGCAAGGCGCTGACCTTCGGCAACCAGAAGATCAACCTGCACCAGGCCGGGCGTGAATTCGAGCCCAAGGCCGAGCGGCCGACGCCCGGTTCGGCGGACCTCTGCTTTATCGTCGCCACACCGCTGGCCGAGGTGATCGCCCATCTCCAGGCGCAGCAGGTCGCCATCGTCGAAGGACCGGTGCAGCGCACCGGCGCGATCGGACCGATCCGCTCGGTGTACCTGCGCGACCCCGACCAGAACCTCATCGAACTGTCCAATCCGTTAGAGCATCCGCTGGAGCCCAACGCATGAGCCAGCACACCCGTGCCCTGACCGAATTTCTTTCCGGGCTCGCCTACGAGCAGATCCCCGAGCCGGTGCTTGCCCGTACCGAAGACCTCTTTCTCGACTGGCTCGGCTCGGCGCTGGCCAGCGCCGGCTCGCATCCGATTCCGCTGTTCGAGCGTTACGCGCAGAAGATGGGCCCGGCCGACGGGCCGGCGCGCATTCTGGTCAACGGCCGCAGCAGCAGCGCCTATTTCGCCGCGCTGGTGAACGCTGCCAGCTCGCATCTGGTCGAGCAGGACGACCTGCACAACTGCTCCGTGCTGCACCCGGCCACCGTGGTGTTTCCCGCTGCGCTGGCAGCGGCGCAGGATCTCGGCAAGACCGGCCGTGAGCTGCTGGTGGCCTCGGTGGCCGGCTACGAGGCGGGCATCCGCATCGGCGAGTTCCTCGGCCGCTCGCATTACCGCATCTTCCACACCACCGCGACGGTCGGCACGCTGGCCGCAGCGGTGGCAGTCGGCAAGCTGATGGATTTCGACCAGCAGCAGTTCACCCATCTGCTCGGCAGCGCCGGTACGCAAGCGGCGGGGCTGTGGGAATTCCTCCGCGATGCGGCGGATTCCAAGCAGCTGCACACCGCCAAGGCGGCGGCTGATGGCCTGCTCGCTGCGTACCTCACGGCCGATGGCCTGACCGGCGCGCAGAACATCCTCGAAGGCGAGCAGGGCATGGCCGCAGGCATGTCGAAGGACGCCAATCCGAGTGCGCTGTCAGATCGCCTCGGCAGCCGCTGGGCGCTGGCGGAAACCTCGTTCAAGTTCCACGCCTCGTGCCGGCACACCCATCCGGCGGCCGATGCGCTGCTGGCGCTGATGCAGCGCGAGGGATTGCAGGCGGACGAGATCGCCTCGGTCACCACCCGCGTACACCAGGGCGCGATCGACGTGCTCGGCCGCGTGACGGTGCCGCAGACGGTGCATCAGGCGAAGTTCTCCATGGGCACCGTGCTGGGGCTGATCGCCCTGTACGGCAAGGCCGGCCTGACCGAATTCCACAGCCATGCGCTCAGCGACTCGCGCGTCGGCGAGTTCCGCGCGAAGGTCTCGATGACCCTCGATCCCGAGGTGGACGACGCCTACCCGGCACGCTGGCTCGGTCGCGTCGAAGTGATCACCGCCGATGGCCGCACGCTGCACGGCGCCATCGACGAGCCGAAGGGCGACCCGGGCAACACGCTGAGCCGCGTCGAGCTGGAGGACAAATTCCGCCGCCTGGTGCAGTTCTCCGCGGCGCGCAGCGATGACGAGGCGGGCCTGCTGATCGATACGGTCTGGCGCCTGCGCGAGCTGCAGCGGCTGGACGCATTGGCCTGAAACTGAATCGTAGGGTGGGTGACGGCGAAGCCTCATCCACCAAAGTGGCGCCAGAGTCGCAGGGCATGAACACACGCGTGGAAAAGGCGTTGCCGTTTTCCACCCATCGCCGAATTTGCAGGAACCGAACATGAACGACAGCCAAGTCAAACCCCGCCCACTCGATGGCATCACCGTGGTCAGCCTCGAGCACGCCATCGCCGCGCCGTTCTGCACGCGCCAGCTGGCCGACCTCGGCGCTCGGGTGATCAAGATCGAGCGGCCCGGTGCCGGGGATTTCGCCCGCGGCTACGACGAGCGGGTCGACGGCCTGGCCTCGCATTTCGTCTGGACCAACCGCTCGAAGGAAAGCCTGAGCCTGGACGTGAAACAGGACGCCGCTGCCCAGGTGCTCGACCAGCTGTTGGCCAAGGCTGACGTGCTGGTGCAGAACCTGGCACCGGGCGCCGCCGCGCGCATGGGGCTCTCCTTCGAGGCGCTGCACGAGCGCTTTCCGCGACTGATCGTCTGCGATATCTCCGGCTACGGCGAGGGCGGCCCCTACGAACATAAGAAGGCCTATGACCTGCTGATCCAGAGCGAGGGCGGCTTTCTCTCCGTCACCGGCGGGCCGGGCGAGACCGAGATGGCCAAGGCCGGCTGCTCCATCGCCGATATCGCCGCGGGCATGTACGCCTATGCCGGCGTGCTTTCGGCGCTGATGCTGCGCGACAAGACGGGCGAGGGCAGCCGTGTCGACGTTTCCATGCTCGAAAGTCTGGTCGAGTGGATGGGCTACCCGCTGTACTACGCCTACAACGGCGCGACGCCGCCGCCGCGTGCTGGCGCCGCGCACGCCACCATCTACCCCTACGGCCCATTCCCCACCGGCGACGGCGGCACGGTGATGCTCGGGCTGCAGAACGAGCGCGAGTGGCTGCTGTTCTGCGAGAAGGTCCTGCTGCAGCCGGCATTGGCCAGCGATGATCGTTTTTCCAGCAACTCGCAGCGCTCGGACAATCGCGAGGCATTGCGCGCGATCATCGTCGACGCGTTCGGCAAGCTGAGTGCCGACGAAGTGATTGCGCGGCTCGACGCCGCGCCCATCGCCAATGCGCACGTCAACGACATGGCCGGCGTCTGGGCGCATCCGCAGCTCAAGGCCCGCCAGCGCTGGAGCGAGGTGGAAAGTCCATCCGGCCGCCTGCCGGCGCTGCTGCCGCCGGGGCGCAACAGCGCCTTTGCCCCGCGCATGGACCCGATCCCCGCGCTGGGCCAGCACACCGATAGCCTGCTGACCGAACTGGGCTATGCCCCCGGCGACATTCAGCGCTTGCACGAGCAGGGCGCGGTATGAGCGCGCCGAGGAGCCAGCCCATGAACTCATCGATCATTCGTAGCGCGCTGTTCGTCCCGGCGACCCGCCCGGAGCGCATCCCCAAGGCGCTGGCGAGCGGCGCCGACGCGGTCATCGTCGACCTGGAAGATGCCGTTGCCGAGAATCTGAAAAGCGAGGCACGGTCCAATCTCGACGCGTTTCTTACGGCCAACCCGGAGGCGAGCGTCCTGGTGCGCATCAACGCGCCAACCCACGCCGAGCAGGCCGCGGACCTGGCGCTTTGTGCCCGTCATGCCGGCGTTGCCGGCGTGCTGCTGCCGAAGGTCGAAAGCGCGGTGCAGGTTGCGCTGGCGGCCAGCTGCGGCAAGCCGGTCTGGCCAATCGTCGAAAGCGCCCGCGGGCTGGCCAATCTGGCGGAAATTGCCCATGCCCAGGGTGTCGAGCGGCTGTCCTTCGGCGCGCTGGACCTGGGCCTCGATCTCGGCCTGGCCAATGGCACCGCCGGCGCCGAGCGCATGCTCGACCAGGCACGCTATGCGCTGCTGCTGCAGTCGCGATTGGCCGGGCTGGCAGCACCGCTGGACAGCGTCTTCCCCGACATCAAGAACCTCGAAGGCCTCGCCCGTGCCGCTGCCGATGCGCGTGACATGGGCTTTGGCGGCCTGCTGTGCATCCACCCGAGCCAGGTGGCTGTGGTGCACGAAACCCTGATGCCCAGTGCCGCGGAACTGGACTGGGCGCAACGCATCCTCGCCGCCGGAGCCTCCGGCGATGGGGTTTTCGTGGTGGACGGACAGATGGTCGATGCCCCCGTCATCGGCCGTGCCCGTCGCCTGCTGCAACGTGCCGGACAAGCGGTGCCCTGACCGCAACGCTTGCCTGCGAAACGTACCAACCGACAAAAACAAGAGGGTACTTCCATGCTGAGTAACAAGCTCAAGGCAGTCGCCTGCGCGCTTTCTTTCACCGTCGCCGGGCTGGTGCATGCCGCCGACCCCGTGACCATCAAGTTCGCCCATGTGGTGGCGGACAACACACCGAAGGGGCAGGGCGCCCTGCTGTTCAAGAAGTTCGCCGAGGAACGCCTGCCGGGCAAGGTGAAGGTCGAGGTCTACCCGAACTCCTCGCTGTTCGGCGACGGCAAGGAAATGGAGGCCCTGCTGCTCGGTGACGTGCACATGCTGGCGCCCTCGCTGGCCAAGTTCGAGCATTACGCCAAGGCCATTCAGATCTATGACCTGCCGTTCCTGTTCGATGACCTGGCGGCTGCCGATCGTTTCCAGAGCGGCCCGCAGGGCAAGGCGCTGCTGCGCGCGATGGAGGACAAGAACATCACCGGCCTGGCCTACTGGCACAACGGAATGAAGCAACTTTCGGCGAACAAGCCGCTGCGCGAGCCGAAGGATGCGCGTGGGCTGAAGTTCCGCGTACAGGCCTCAGCAGTGCTCGACGAGCAGTTCAAGGCAGTGCGCGCCAACCCGCGCAAGATGAGCTTTGCCGAGGTTTACCAGGGCCTGCAGACCGGTGTGGTCAATGGCACCGAGAACACCTGGTCGAACTATGAAAGCCAGAAGGTGCACGAGGTCCAGCCTTACATGACCGCCTCCGACCACGGCCTGATCGACTACATGGTGATCACCAACACCAAGTTCTGGAACGGCCTGCCGGAAGACGTGCGCGGCGAGCTGGAAACGATCATGGAAGAGGTCACCGCCGAGGTGAACCGCCAGGCCGACGACCTCAACCAGCAGGCGCGCCAGGCCATCGCCGCCTCCGGCAAGACCGAAATCATCGAACTGACCCCCGAGCAGCGCGCGATGTGGCGCGAGGCGATGAAACCGGTGTGGAAGAAGTTCGAGAACGAGATTGGCGCCGAGCTGATCGAGGCGGCACAAGCCGCCAACCGCTCCTGACACCAAGCCAGCCGCCTGGGGGGCGCAGTGTGAACTCGCCCAGGTTCCTCTCGCAATCGACAATGCGACGCCCGTGCAGATGAGACGGGCCTGCTTTTTTTACCCAGACGAACGCTTATGCTGGCCGCTCGACCAACGTAAGGAGACGCCGGCATGAGTCGCTATGCCTTTGTCAGCACGCCGGTGCTGGATATCGCTTATCTCGAATGGAATCCCCGCGGCCAACAGGTGGCTGTGCTCGTGCATGGCTGGCCGGACTGTGCGGAGAGCTGGACCCAGGTCGCCGAGCGCCTGGCCGCAGCAGGCTATCGCGTGCTCTGCCCGACGCTGCGCGGCTTCGGCCAGACACGCTTCACTGATCCGCTGACCCCACGCAGCGGCCAGCTGGCCGCATTGGGCCGCGATCTGCTGGATTTCATCGACGCATTGCGCCTCGACCAGCCGGTGCTGGTCGGCCACGACTGGGGCGCGCGGGCGGTGGCCAATGCCTGCGGGCTGCGCCATCACGCCGCCGCACGGCTGGTAATGCTCGCGGTGGGCTACGGCACCAACGACCCGAACCAGCACATCTCGCTCAGCCAGGCGCGCAACTACTGGTACCACTGGTACATGGCCACCCCGCGCGGCGAGCAGACGGTAGTTGAGGATCGCGCGGCCTTCACGCGGCTGCTGTGGGATACCTGGTCACCGGCCGGCTGGTACGCCGAGGCGGATTTCATCCGGGCGCTGGAGGCGTTCGACAACTCGGACTGGGCTGCCGTGGTACTGCACTCCTACCGCCACCGCTGGGGCTTCGTCGACGGCGATCCTGCCTATGCATCGGACGAGGCGCTGCTGCAACCGGCCCCGGTGCTCGCCGTGCCGACGCTGGTGCTGCACGGCGAGGCCGATACCTGCAACGCACCGGAAACCTCGGCCGGGCGTGAGGCCTTGTTCAGCGGCCCTTACCACCGACAGCTATTGCCAGGCGTCGGCCATTTCCCCCAGCGCGAGGCACCGCAGGCGGTGGCCGACGCGATTCTGCAGTTCTGTCAGGGGGACTGAGCCCGTTGTTACATGCTGCGGGCGGCGAGACCTAACCGTTTCTCTCGCCTGCAGTGGTTGGTTTTTCTAGGGCTCTGCTAGGCCTGGCGCTTGTGCTTGCCAGTTTTTTGCGGCTCTACACGGCATGCAATCTCGAAGGCTTATCGACACGGCAAGGGTAGAGCGTGCTGAGGGGGCGCAGGCGGGCGAAATCTGATGGCGCCATTTTCATGCGTCTCGGGGCTGGAGTATAAATTAAATTCACAGCGTCTTTGGGGCGGCTGAGCTAGAGGCTTGGATTGGAGAGAAGGGCGAACGGAACGTATACCACAAGTTTGCTCAGTGTCTTATATATAGTTAGGCAACAAAGTGAGGCGTCTGTGAAGCCTGAAGTTTTCTACAAGTACACTAATCCTTCCACAGCCGAAATTATTCTCGGGAGTGGTAGGCTTCGCTGGTCGAGCCCGTCCATCTTCAACGATCTGGCAGAATTCCAACGCATGCCTCGCTTCGGGCCGACTGTCAGTGACTCTCATAAACTCTTTTCACAGGCATTAATTGATATTGCCGGCGGAAGGAGAACTGCAGACTTGGCACGCTTAGCACCAACTACATGGATGCTTCTTAACTACATCCAGCAGTCGCTAATGGACGGAGTCTCAGAAGAAGCGCTGCTGGAGCTTCTCGGAAACTTCGCGAACCCGCAAGCGGACGAAAAAATTGAACAAGCGCTGCGAGAACATTTTGATTCACTAGACATTCGGACTGCACGAGTCCTGTGCCTTACTGCGACGTCGCACAATGATGTCATGTGGGGCACGTACGCAGAGAATCATTCTGGCTGCGCTTTTGGTTTCTCGGCCGCATTACCGGAAAGTCCATTTCATGAAGCCAAGCCCGTTATCTATACCGAAAAGAGGGCAGTCGCCGGAACAGGGCTAGACTTTCTGCTGTATGGAAATACACAAAGTTTACGACAAAAGGCATTGGAGGCAGTCTGCTATACCAAAAAGACGGTTTGGTCCTATGAGCAAGAATGGAGATTAATAACCTGGCGACCCAATGAGATCGATGTCTTACATGGCGACTATATATTTTATCCGGAAGAGTTGAATTCAATTATTTTCGGCGCGCGAGCTAAACCAGATTTTGTCGAAAGCATATGCGCGATTGCAGAACAAAAGTATCCAATGGCGAATATTCTAAAAATTACTCATGACAAGGGGGGCATTGAGCGCAGTCAGCTTTGCCTAACTGGTCAGTAAAAGTAAGCGCTAATTTAATCGTGCCGGCATTTTCATAGCCCTCGCTGGTTCCTCCGCCCACCATTGCCGCGTGCCTCATTCATTATTTTAGAGACGAAATCATGAAATCAAAAATATTTAAATTTTTGCAATTTCTTATAGGTATTTGTGCAATCGGAGCTATCGTCTATGGTTTATGGCTTCTTATTAAAGAGTTTTTAAGTGCGCTCGCCGCCGCCAGTCCAGAAATAACAGCCGCCATAATTGGTGCTATGGCGACCATTCTAGTTGGCATATCAGCCCTTTTAATAAGCCAGGCGCATGAGCGCAAGCGCGCTGCAGATGAAGCTCATAGACTTAAGAAGATCGAAATATATCAAGGCTTTGTCGATATAATCAGCAGAATGATGGGTGCGTCGAATAAAAATCTTTCGCTAAAAGAGGTTGATCCCCAAGAGTTAGTGTGCTTCGCATTCAAGTTCAAATCCGACATATTGCTTTGGGGGTCGCCGAAAGTAATTAAAGCACAAATATATTTTGAAACCGTTTCAGGGAGTGGTGACACAAAGAATCTATTTCGCGCAGTTAATTCTCTGTACTTGGCCATACGAGAAGACATCGGTCTTAGCAACTCAGGGCTTACCAGTCTTGAGCTGGTTAAGCTATCTTTAAATCCCGAGGCGCGAAAAGAGATAGAGCAATAACTAGGGGTGTTATTTTTTGTTCCGGACTTCAAGATGATATTTGTTATTTCAGCCCTCTACTTAGGGATAATGCAGGGGGCAAAGCGTGCAAGCGATATCAACGGTCACGGTTGTTATCGGCCTTGTCCCGCAGCTAGCCCCGTCTGTTCCGGCAGTTTCGCTTCTCACCACAACCACCAAAAACTCACTTCATTATCTACCCCGCCGTCGGGCGGGTTTTGTGCTGCGCCAGCCGCCGCCTAACCGCCGCTCATTGCGCCACACCTTCCAGCAGATGCTTCGGACAGGGTCAAACGCCAGCTTCCTCCATCCACTTCGGTTTCGGGTAACGACGATCGGCCTTGCCGGCCTTTAGTACCGCGCCCGGCACGTCGTGGCCGACCAGTTGGGGCAGGTCGGCGGCGCATTGCAGCAGACGGTCGAGATCGACGCCGGTGTTCAGGCCCATGCGCTGGAACATATGCACGAGATCCTCCGTGCAGATATTGCCGCTGGCGCCAGGGGCGTAAGGGCAACCGCCGAGTCCGCCGAGCGAGGCATCGAAGCGGTCGATGCCGGCGTTCAGCGCTGCCAGCGCGTTGGCCAGGCCCATGCCGCGGGTGTTGTGGAAGTGTGCGGTGAATACTGCCTGCGGCCAGCTGTTCAGCACTTCGCGGCAGATGCGCTCGACCTGCGCCGGGTCGGCCATGCCGGTGGTGTCGCAGAGGGTGATGCCCTGCACGCCGATCTCCAGCAGGCGTTGCACCAGCTCATAGATGCGCCGCTCGGGCACGTCGCCCTCGAAGGGGCAGCCGAAGGTGGTCGATAGCGAGGCGTTGATGAACACGCCACTGCCGCGAGTGACTTCGATGATTTCGCGGAACTGCACCAGCGACTGCTCAGGCGTCATGCGCAGGTTGGCCAGGCCGTGGGTATCGCTGGCCGACATCACCAGGTTGATCTCGTCCACCTCGCAGGCCAGCGCGCGCTCGCAGCCCTTCACGTTGGGCACCAGCACGGTGTACTCGACGCCCTCCGCACGGCGGATGCCGCGCATCACGTCCTCGGCGTCGCGCAGGTTGGGGATGGCCTTGGGCGAGGTGAAGGAGGTGACCTCGATCTTCGCCAGCCCGGTTTGCGAGAGGCGGTCGATCAGGGCGATCTTGGCTTCGGTCGGCACGAAGTTCGCTTCGATCTGGAAGCCGTCGCGGGTCGCGACTTCCTGGATATACAGGCGTTTGCTCATGGGAGTCCTGTCGGTTGTGCCTGGGCGTAGGGTGGACGACGCTTTACCCGTCCCCCGTCGTGGCTTGCTGGCTGGTGGACAAGCTTCGCGTTGTCCACCCTACGTAGAGCTGTAGTTCGTAGGGTGGATGACGCTCCACCCATCCACCGTTTCGGGAATGTCGCGGTGGATGAAAAAGGCGTCATCCACCCTACGTGGCGTTCAGATGATCCCGCGTTCGCGCAGGCCCTGGCGTTGTTCATCGGTGAGGCCGAGGCCGGCCAGCACATCGTCGGTGTGCTCGCCCAGTTGCGGGCCGCCTTCGCCGATGCGCCCTGGCGTGCGCGACAGCTTGGGCAGCACGCCCGGCACCTTGAGCGGGCCGGCAAAGGTCTGCACCTGCTCGATCATCTGCCGCGCCAGGTAGTGCGGGTCCTTGACGATATCGGCGGCGGTGTACGGGTAGCCGGCCGGCACGCGGGCACCCTTGAGTGCTTCGATCACCTCGTCGCGGCTGTGCTGGATGGTCCATTCGCCGATGGCGGCATCGATCAGCTCGGCGTGCTGGGCGCGGCCGTCGTTGTGGGCGAAGCGCGGGTCATCGGCGAGGTCCTGGCGGCCCATCAGGTTCATCAGGCGCTTGTAGATGCTGTCGCCATTGCCGGCGATCAGCACGTAGGCGCCGTCGCTGCACAAATAGGAATTGGACGGGGTGATGCCGGGCAGGGCGCTGCCAGCCGGCTCGCGTACGTAGCCGAAGGCGTCGTATTCGGGCACGAGGCTTTCCATCATGGCGAACACCGACTCGTACAGCGCCACGTCGATCTCCTGGCCCTGGCCGCTGCGGTTGCGTTCCTGCAGGGCGAGCAATACGCCGATCACCCCATACAGCGAAGACAGCGAATCGCCGATGCTGACGCCGACCCGCACCGGCGGCTGGCCGGGATAGCCGGAGAGGTGGCGCAGGCCGCCCATAGCTTCGCCGATCACGCCGAAGCCCGGCAGGTCGCGATAGGGGCCCGTCTGCCCGTAGCCGGAAATGCGCAGCATGATCAGCCGCGGGTTCAGCTTCGACAGCTCATCCCAGCCCAGGCCCCATTCTTCCAGTGTGCCGGGGCGGAAGTTCTCCACCAGAATGTCGGCTTCGGCAACCAGCTGACGGACGATCGCTTGGCCTTCCGCGGCCTTGAGATCCAGTGTCACCGAGCGCTTATTGCGCGACTGTACGTGCCACCAGAGCGAGGTGCCGTCCTTGAGCTTGCGCCACTTGCGCAACGGGTCGCCGACCTTGGGCGGCTCGATCTTGATCACGTCGGCGCCGAATTCGCCGAGCAGCTTGCTGGCGAAAGGGCCGGCGATCAGCTGGCCCATCTCGATCACCTTGAGGCCCTGCAGCGGCAGGTTCTTGTCTGTCTGTTCGCTCATCACGACACCTGTGCCGGTTGATTCATGGTGCCGAGCATGACCGACGCATCGGCAGCGGACAATTGGCCGTTGGCCAAGTGAGGTTTCGCGCTTCACGAAGGCTAAGACGAAAGGAGCTTTGAAAAGCTCGGGCTGAGCGGCGCATGCTTCGTCTACCGCGAATACGGGAATCCACTATGCGCCGCATTGATTTCGTCACCCTTCGGCTGTTCGTCGCCATCGCCGAGACCCGCAGTCTGACCCGCGCCGCCGAGCGCGAGCATCTGGCGCTGGCGGCGGTGAGCAAGCGCGTCAGCGATCTGGAAGGGCAGCTCGGCGTCAGCCTGCTCTATCGCCAGCCCAAGGGCGTCGAGCTGACGCCGGCGGGGCACGCACTGCTGCACCACGCGCGCAACCTGCTGGATAACCTGCAACAGCTGGACGCCGATCTCAGCGAATTCAGCCAGGGCGTAAAGGGCCATGTGCGCATCCACGCCAATACCTCGGCGGTGATCGAATTCCTGCCCGAGGACCTGAGTACTTTCACCCGCCAGCACCCGGAGGTGAAGATCGACCTGGAGGAGCGCGTCAGCAGCGACACCCTGCGTGCGCTGCGCGAAGGGCTGACCGATATCGGCATCTTTGCCGGGCACATGCCGGCCGAGGACCTGCAGGTGTTTCCCTACCGCGAGGATCGGCTGGTGCTGGTAACGCCGCGCGAGCATGTGCTGGCCGGCCGCGAATGCATTGCACTGCGCGAGGCGGCAGGCTTCGATTTCATTGGCCTGCAGCAGGACGCCTCGCTGCACGCCTTGCTGCAGCAGTCGGCACAGCAGATGGGCACGCCGCTGCGCCTGCGCATCCAGGTACGCAGCTTCGAGGCGATCTGCCGGATGATCCACACCGGCATGGGCATCGGCGTACTGCCCGAGCAGGTGGTGCGCAACTACCTGCCGGCGCTGGACGTGGCCATGGTGCCGTTGACCGATGCGTGGGCGCGGCGCGAGCTGAAGCTCGGCGTGCGCAATCTGGAAAGCCTGTCGGTGACTGCGAGGCAGATGCTCGAGCACCTCACCGCTCGCGAAGGCAATGGCTGAAGAAGCGCGGCGGGCCTCGTGATTGCGCTGCTGCCTTCGCCAAGCACGAAGTCTTGCTTGGCCAAATAGCAATTCAGCGCGCGGGGGCGGCGGGGTAGAGTCGGGCCAGCGATATGGCTCACACAACTACAAAACGGAGCTCACCCCATGGCACGACTTTCCCGTGGCATTCTGCTCGCCGCTTCGGCGCTGTTTACCGTACTTGGCGCCCAGGCCGATCCGATTCTGATCAAGTTCTCCCATATCACCGCCGACAGCACGCCGAAGGGCCAGGGCGCGCTGATGTTCAAGAAGCTCGTCGAGGAGCGCCTGCCCGGCCAGGTAGAAGTGCAGGTGTTCGCCAACTCCTCGCTGTACGGCGATGGTAAGGAGATGGAAGCGCTGCTGATGAACGAGGTGCAGCTGCTGGCGCCGGCACCGTCGAAGCTCGAGCAGTACACCAAGCAGCTGCAGCTGTTCGACCTGATGTTCCTGTTCGACGACATGCCTGCCGCGCAGCGCTTCCAGCAGTCGGACAAGGGCCGAGCCATGCTCAAGTCGATGGAGGACAAGGGCATCACCGGCCTGGCCTACTGGCTCAACGGCATGCGCCACTTCACCGCCAACAAGCCGCTGCGCGAGCCGGCCGACGCCCGCGGGCTGAAATTCCGCGTACAGCCCTCGGACCTGCAGGCCGCCCAGTACACCGCGCTGCGGGCGGTGCCGCGCAAGATGGCCTTCGCCGAGATCTACCAGGGCCTGCAGACCGGCGTAGTCAATGCCCAGGACAATCCCTGGTCGAACATCTACAGCCAGAAGTACCACGAGGTGCAGAAGTACATCACCGAATCCGGGCACGGCATCGGCAACTACCTGCTGATCACCAATACCAAGTTCTGGAACGGCCTGCCGGCGGAGGTGCGCGGCGAGCTGGAGACGATCATCGATGAGGTCACCGCAGAGGTGAACCGCCAGGCCGAAGCGCTGAACGAGAAGGCCAAGCAGGGCGTGATCGATTCGGGCAAGAGCGAGATCCTGGTGCTCACCGACGAGCAACGTGCCAGGTGGCGCGAGGCGGTGCAGCCAGCGTGGAAGAAGTTCGAAGCCGATATCGGCAAGGAGCTGATCGAGGCGGCCCAGGCAGCCAACGACGCGTCCTGAGGCAAGCCCGCCAATGGTCTGTTAGACCAATGTGCAGTTTCCGCCACGGCGCTGGCTGCACAGAATGGCGGCGTCTATCTGCGTGATCGGACAAGTGTGTATTCCAACCGGATGGTTGAACGAGCGGCCCTAGAGGCCGCTTTTTTTTGCTCGTGATTCAGCGAGGCAGCGGATCGGCAAGCGTGGCAGGGCCAGGCCGGTGTGTTCGAAGCGCAGCACCAGGATGAACGCATGTATTGCGCGAATTAGTTTCGGCTAGAAGGTGATGCACCAGGGGCGCTGCGGTTGGCGAGATAGTGGATTGCGTGGCACGGGCACGATGGCGCCCGGCGATGGCTGTTACGAATTGAGACAGCCGCCGTGGGCAAATGGCCGCGAATCAGTGTCTATGCTTGGAAGGTGGTCGCCAGTGGTGGCCACTGCGGTATTGGCATCGGCTGAAGCAGACGTCTGACAGGCGCGTGGTTGGCGATCCGCACGGGAAACGTGGATCGATCGGGTGGTAAGGGTTCGCCTGCGAGACAAGGCTGCGAGCGGAAAATAACCAGACAACCCGAGGTGACTGCCATGTGCGCTGCGTCCGTGTATCCCGTGTCCCCTGAGGCTGCAAAGCATTCCCTGACCGACGAGGCCGCATATCGGGCCATGTATCAGCAGTCGGTGATCAACCCTGAAGGATTCTGGCGCGAGCAGGCGGCACGGCTGAACTGGATACGGCCCTTCACGGAGGTCAAACGCACCTCGTTCGATGACCATCACGTCGACATCAAGTGGTTTGCCGACGGCACGCTGAACGTCTCGGCCAACTGTCTGGACAGGCACCTCGCGGAACGCGGCGATCAGGTGGCGATTATCTGGGAGGGTGATGAGCCGTCCGAGCACCGTGAAATCACCTATCGCGAGCTGTATCAGGAGGTCTGCAAGTTCGCCAACGCGCTGCGTGGCCAGGACGTACATCGCGGCGACGTGGTGACCATCTACATGCCGATGATCCCGGAAGCCGCGGTGGCGATGCTGGCCTGCGCGCGCATCGGTGCGATCCATTCGGTGGTATTCGGTGGTTTCTCGCCCGAGGCTCTAGCCGGGCGCATCATCGATGGTCAGTCGAAGGTGGTGATCACCGCGGACGAAGGCATTCGTGGCGGCAAGCCGATCCCCCTAAAGGAGAACGTCGACGAGGCGCTGACCCACCCGCAGACGCGTTGTGTGCAGAAGATTATCGTCGTGCGCCGCACCGGTGCCGACATCCGCTGGCACCCGCACCGCGACGTCTGCTATGACGACCTGATGCGCGTGGCTGGCGAGGTTTGCGCGCCGAAGGAAATGGGCGCCGAGGAGCCGCTCTTCATCCTCTACACCTCCGGCTCAACCGGCAAACCAAAGGGCGTGTTGCACACCTGTGGCGGTTATCTGCTGTATGCCGCGCTGACCCACGAGCGAGTATTCGATTACCGCCCCGGCGATATTTATTGGTGCACCGCCGATATCGGCTGGATCACCGGGCACAGCTATCTGATCTACGGACCATTGGCCAATGGTGCGACCACCTTGATGTACGAGGGTGTGCCGAACCATCCGGACGTCACCCGCATCGCCAGGATCATCGACAAGCACAAGGTGAATATTCTCTACACAGCACCGACGGCGATCCGCGCGATGATGGCTGAAGGTGCGGCGGCCATGGAGGGTGCCGATGGCTCCAGCCTGCGCCTGCTTGGCACGGTGGGCGAGCCGATCAATCCCGAGGCGTGGCACTGGTACTACGAGACGGTCGGTCGATCGCGCTGCCCGATCGTCGATACCTGGTGGCAGACCGAGACCGGCGGCATCCTGATCAGCCCGTTGCCGGGGGCGACCGCGCTCAAGCCCGGTTCGGCGACGCGCCCGCTGTTCGGTGTGGTGCCGGGGCTGGTCGACAACCTGGGCAACCTGCTGGAGGGCCCGGCAGAGGGCAATCTGGTGATTCTTGATTCCTGGCCAGGGCAGATGCGCACCATCTACCGCGATCACGATCGCTTCGTCGACACCTACTTCAAGACCTTTCGTGGCATGTACTTCACCGGTGACGGCGCGCGGCGTGATGAGGATGGCTATTACTGGATTACCGGGCGGGTAGACGATGTGCTCAACGTTTCCGGGCACCGCATGGGCACCGCCGAGATCGAGAGCGCCATGGTTGCCCATGCCAAGGTGGCCGAGGCCGCCGCGGTGGGTGTGCCGCACGCGCTCAAGGGTCAGGCGATCTACGTTTACGTGACCCTGGTCGCCGGAGTGGAGCCGAGCGACACGCTGCGCCAGGAGCTGCAGCAGTGGGTGCGGCACGAGATCGGTCCGATCGCGGTGCCGGACACGATCCAGTGGGCGCCCGGACTGCCGAAGACGCGCTCGGGCAAGATCATGCGTCGCCTGCTGCGCAAGATCGCCACGGACGACTATGACGCGCTGGGTGACACCTCGACCCTGGCCGATCCGGGCGTGGTGGATCAGCTGATCGAGGCCCATGAAGCGGTGAAGCAGCGCTGAAATCGAGGGCGGCCGGCGAGGGCGGCCAAAGGGCCGCCACAGCTTTGGGCGCATCCAGTGCGACCCATGCCAGGCGGCAATGGTTTGGCTCTAGGGCTACCAGGCTCCCGCAACCTGACCGGGCCGCCGTGCCAGCCTCATTCGCGGACCAGGCCGTTCCCCACAATCAACCGGGCAAAACGCTTAGACGCCGGCAGGTGGGCTTTTCAGGTCATCGTTGCCGGTGACCGTGGTGCCGTTGGTGGCGGCCGCCGCATTGGCCCGCAACTGCTCCTCGTTCGCGGCGTACCGCTCGAAGGGCATCTGGTGCGAGCGCCCTTCGGCCATGCCGGCCTGTTCATTGACTTCATTGAACACCCGCTTGGCTTCGCAATGACCGGTCACGCCGCGGGCTACGGCCATGCCACCGATGCCCAGCTGCAGCAGGCCGCCGAGGCCACCGCGGCGCAAGCCCTTGGCAAGAAAATAGAGGCCGCCGGCCAGGGACATCGCGCGTTCCCAGCCGTGGACATTCTGTTCGAGGTGCTTGGAAGAGTTGTTCATGGGTGGCTCCGACGAAGACATTCTTAATGAATGACTGTCGCCGGAGCCGGCTGTTCGGCACCGCAGGTCGGCGGGTATGAGGCCGATCAGGCCATGCCGAACACCTTGAGCACGAAGGCGTACTCCAATGCCACGTCCTTGAGCGCCTGGTAGCGACCGCTCATGCCACCGTGTCCGGCGCCGAATTCGGTCTTGAGCAGCAGCAGATTGTCGTCGGTACGGGTAGCGCGCAGCTTGGCGACCCATTTGGCCGCTTCCCAGTACTGCACACGACTGTCGTTGTAGCCGGCCACTGCGAGCAGCGCAGGGTAGGCCTGGGCGCGGACGTTCTCGTACGGCGCGTAGGCGCGGATGCGTTCGTGCACTTCGGGCTGGTTCGGGTCGCCCCACTCGTCGTATTCGGTCACCGTCAGCGGCAGGTCGGCGTTGAGCATGGTGTTAAGCACATCGACGAAGGGCACCTCGGCGATCGCCGCACCAAACAGCTCTGGGCGCATGTTCAGCACCGCGCCGATCAGCAGACCGCCGGCGCTGCCACCGCTGATGGCCAGGCGCGCTGAGGTGGTGTAGCCGTCGGCCAGCAGCTGCTCGGCACAGGCGATGAAGTCGCTGAAGGTGTTCGGCTTATGTTCCAGCTTGCCGGCGCGATACCAGGCTTCGCCGAGATCGCCGCCGCCGCGCACATGGGCGATGGCGAAGACAAAACCGCGGTCGAGCAGCGACAGGCGCGCATGGGAGAACCACGGATCGAGGCTGTGGCCGTAGGCGCCGTAACCGTAAAGATAAAGCGGTGCCGGCTTGCCAAAGCTGTCACGCCGGCCGACCAGGCTGATGGGGATCTGCGTGCCGTCCTGCGCGGTGGCCCAGATGCGGCGACTTTCATAGGCGTCCGCATCGAAGGGGCCTTCCACCGGGGTTTCCTTGAGCACTTCCTGCGCACCGTCGGCCAGCGTCAGCTGACGGATTTGTGCCGGGCGGTTGAGCGCTTCATAGCGCAGGCGGATCACCGTGCTGGTGAACTCCAGCGAATTCTGTACGTGCAGACTGTAGGCCGCATCAGGCAGCTGCAGTCGATAGGGCTGCACGCCCTGTGGCCGCACCTCGATCACCGGCAGGCCGCTTTCGCGCAGGGTCAGGGTGATCGCCTCGGCGTTCAGGCTGACCTCTTCCAGCATTACCGCTTCGTCATGCGGGACCAGCTCCTGCCAGTGCTCGCGGCCCGGCTGGGCCTCGCTGGCGTGATAGAGGGCGAAATTGATGCCCGCCTGGTTGCTGCGGATCAGCCAGCTCCATTGGCCTTCGTGGAGGCCATGATCGGGAAAGTACTCGTGGTCTTCCTGGCGTGGCGCCAAGCACGTCCATTGACCTTCCGGCTCGTCTGCCGAGAGCACCCAGGCTTCGCTGGTGGTCTTGCTGTGGGAGAGGATGACCAGCTGGCGCTCGGAGCTGGCGCGGTAGCAGTGCACGAAGAAGCGTCCATCCGGATCGTGGTAAACCTCGCTGCTGCCGGTTTCTCCGAGGCGATGGCGGTGGATCTTGTGCGGGCGGTGGGTGTCGTCCAGTTCACCGTAGAACAGCGTCTGGCTGTCGTTGGCCCAGGTCATGCTGCCGTCGCAGTCATCGAAGGGCAGGGCGGTCACGTCGCCACTGGCCAGGTCCTTGACGAACAGGCGGTAGATCTCATCGCCTTCGCGGTCCAGGCTGTAGGCGAGCTTGCTGTGATCCTGACTGACGCTGAACGCGCCCAGGGAGAGAAAGCCGCCTTCGGCCAGCTCGTTAGGGTCGAGCAGCAGTTGTTCGGCGTTCTCATCTACGGTGAGCGAACCATCGAGCGGGCGCGGGCAGCGATAGTGCCGCGGGTACTCGTCGCCAGCGGTGGTGCGCTGGTAATACAGCCATGGTCCCCAAGGCGACGGCAGGGAAAGGTCGGTTTCGCGGATGCGACCCTTGATTTCCTGGAATAACGTCTCGCGCAGTGCGGCCTGGTCGGCGAGCTGTTCCTCGAGGTAGGCATTCTCTGCCTTGAGGTACGCCAGCACATCATCGGCGTCGCGATTCTCCAGCCAGCGATAGGGATCGGTGCCGGTGTCGGCGCGGGCGATGGGGGCGTTGGACATGCAGTAACTCCGGATTCGTTTCGCGGCCTGGGAGGGCCGGTGGTGGCATAGAGCGAGATGCGCCAGTGTACCTGCTCGGCTAGGTCTAGGATTGACTCGGTGGGTACGGTGCGGTTTCAGCCGTTCGGTCAGCCCGAGGTGGCGATCATCGATGTAGTGAATGCGCCAGGATGGCTGCGGTCGATGATGACCCGGCGGTCGTGAAATGTTCGCTTGCAGGCGGCTTTCGGTTAGGCAAACCAGCTGATTGACAATGCGGAGCTTTTCCCCGAAGGTGTGCCGACCCAAATCAAACGGGCGTATGAATCGAGCGTTTGCCAGAGCAGGCGCCGGTCACCCGGATTATCGTGTCGGTGGGTGTCGTTCGCCGCAAGGCGCGGCCGAGTAGGGCCGAAGACGTGAGACACGTAACGTTCAGCTTCCATACCTGGAGATCAGTTGATGATTTACGAAGGTAAAGCCATCACGGTTAAGGCTCTTGAGAGTGGCATCGTCGAATTGAATTTCGACCTCAAGGGTGAGTCCGTCAACAAGTTCAATCGCCTCACTCTCAACGATCTGCGCCAGGCCGTCGATGCCATCAAGGCCGACGCGTCGGTGAAAGGCGTCATCGTTACCAGCGGCAAGGACGTATTCATCGTCGGCGCCGACATCACCGAATTCGTCGACAACTTCAAGATGGCCGACGAGGAACTGGTCGCCGGCAACCTCGAAGCGAACAAGATCTTCAGCGATTTCGAAGACCTGGGCGTACCCACCGTGGCCGCCATCAACGGCATCGCCCTGGGTGGCGGTTTCGAGATGTGCATGGCTGCCGACTATCGTGTCATGTCCACCGCCGCCAAGGTCGGTCTGCCGGAAGTGAAGCTGGGCATCTACCCGGGCTTCGGTGGCACCGTGCGCCTGCCGCGCCTGATCGGTGTCGATAACGCCGTCGAGTGGATCGCATCCGGCAAGGAAAACCGCGCCGAAGACGCGCTCAAGGTTCATGCAGTCGATGCCGTGGTCGCTCCGGAGAAGCTGCAGGCCGCTGCACTGGATCTGGTCAAGCGCGCCATCTCCGGCGAGCTGGACTACAAGGCCAAGCGTCAGCCGAAGCTGGACAAGCTCAAGCTCAACGCCATCGAGCAGATGATGGCCTTCGAAACCAGCAAGGCCTTCGTGGCTGGCCAGGCCGGCCCGAACTATCCGGCCCCGGTCGAAGCCATCAAGACCATCCAGAAAGCCGCCAACTTCACCCGTGACAAGGCCATCGAAGTCGAGGCCGCCGGCTTCGTTAAACTGGCCAAGACCTCGGTTGCACAGAGCCTGGTCGGCCTGTTCCTCAGCGATCAGGAGCTGAAGAAGAAAGCCAAGGCCTACGACAAGCAGGCGCGTGACGTGAAACTGGCTGCCGTACTCGGCGCTGGCATCATGGGCGGCGGCATCGCCTACCAGTCGGCCGTCAAGGGCACGCCGATCCTGATGAAGGATATCCGCGAAGAGGGTATCCAGATGGGGCTGGACGAGGCCTCCAAGCTGCTCGGCAAGCGTGTTGAAAAAGGTCGTCTGACCGCTGACAAGATGGCTCAGGCGCTCAACGCGATCCGCCCGACCATGTCCTACGGCGATTTCGGCAACGTCGACATCGTCGTCGAAGCCGTGGTCGAGAACCCGAAGGTCAAGCACGCCGTGCTGGCCGAGGTGGAAGGGCACGTTCGCGAAGACGCGATCATCGCCTCCAACACCTCGACGATCTCCATCAATTACCTGGCCCAGGCGCTCAAGCGTCCGGAAAACTTCTGCGGCATGCACTTCTTCAACCCGGTACACATGATGCCGCTGGTGGAAGTGATCCGTGGCGAGAAGACCAGCGAAGTGGCTATTGCTACCACCGTCGCCTACGCCAAGAAGATGGGCAAGAGCCCGGTCGTGGTCAACGATTGCCCGGGCTTCCTGGTCAACCGCGTGCTGTTCCCGTACTTCGGCGGCTTCGCCCGCGTCATCGCCCACGGTGTCGACTTCGTTCGCGCTGATAAGGTGATGGAGAAGTTCGGCTGGCCCATGGGCCCGGCTTATCTGATGGATGTCGTCGGCATGGACACCGGCCACCACGGCCGTGACGTGATGGCTGAAGGCTTCCCGGATCGCATGAAGGACGACACCCGCACGGCTGTCGACGTCATGTACGAGGCCAACCGCCTCGGTCAGAAGAACGGCAAGGGCTTCTACGCCTACGAGATGGACAAGAAGGGCAAACCGAAGAAAGTCGTCGATGCCGAGGCCTACGAGCTGCTCAAGCCGATCGTTGCAGAGACTCGCGAGCTGTCGGACGAGGACATCATCAACTACATGATGATCCCGCTGTGCCTGGAAACCGTGCGCTGCCTGGAAGATGGCATCGTCGAAACCGCTGCCGAAGCTGATATGGGCCTGATCTATGGCATTGGCTTCCCACCCTTCCGTGGTGGTGCGCTGCGCTACATCGATTCGATCGGCGTTGCCGAGTTCGTTGCGATGGCCGACAAGTACGCCGACCTGGGCCCGCTGTACCACCCGACCGCGAAGCTGCGTGAGATGGCTGCCAACGGCCAGCGCTTCTACGGTTAATCGAGGGAGAGAGAATTCATGAGTCTGAATCCAAGAGATGCAGTCATCGTCGACTTCGGTCGCACCCCGATGGGGCGCTCCAAGGGCGGCATGCACCGTAATACCCGCGCTGAAACCATGTCCGCACACCTGATCGACGGCGTGCTGGCGCGTAACCCGAAGATCGACCCGGCCGAAGTCGAGGACGTGATCTGGGGCTGCGTGAACCAGACCCTCGAACAGGGCTGGAACATCGCCCGCATGGCATCGCTGATGACGCGTATCCCGCACACCAGCGCCGGCCAGACCGTGAGCCGCCTCTGCGGTTCGTCCATGAGCGCCTTGCACACTGCCGTGCAGGCCATCCAGACCAACAACGGTGACGTGTTCGTCATCGGTGGTGTGGAACACATGGGCCACGTCAGCATGATGCACGGGGTCGATCCGAACCCGCAGCTGTCGCTGTACGCCGCCAAGGCGTCCGGCATGATGGGCCTGACTGCCGAAATGCTGGGCAAGATGCACGGCATCACCCGCGAGCAGCAGGACGCCTTCGGTGAGCGTTCGCACCGTCTGGCGCACAAGGCCACGCTGGAAGGCAACTTCAAGGATGAAATCATCCCGATGGAAGGCTACGACGAGGACGGTTTCCTCAAGGTCTTCGATTACGACGAAACCATCCGTCCGGACACCACTCTGGAAAGCCTGGCTGCACTGAAGCCTGCCTTCAATCCGAAGGGCGGTACCGTGACTGCAGGTACTTCCTCGCAGATCACCGACGGCGCGTCCTGCATGATCGTCATGTCCGCGCAGCGCGCCAAGGATCTCGGCATCCAGCCGTTGGCCGTGGTTCGCGCCATGGCGCTGGCCGGCGTTGACCCGGCAATCATGGGCTACGGCCCGGTGCCGTCCACCCAGAAGGTGCTCAAGCGCGCCGGTCTGACCATGGACGACATCAGCCACGTCGAGCTGAACGAAGCCTTCGCTGCACAGGCGCTGCCGGTGCTCAAGGACCTCAAGCTTCTCGACAAGATGGAAGAGAAGGTCAACCTGCATGGCGGCGCCATCGCCCTGGGTCACCCGTTCGGTTGCTCCGGTGCGCGCATCTCCGGCACCCTGCTGAACGTGATGAAGCAGAACAACGGTACGATTGGTGTCGCCACCATGTGTATCGGTCTGGGCCAGGGGATCAGTACGGTCTTCGAACGCGTCTAACAGACAGATGCAGATGACTGCGCTAGGCTGACAGCCAATCCGCGATTTAGCGGGAATGATTGTCAGTCGGTGCATGGAAGCCGGGGCCTGGTGCCCCGGTTTTTCTTTTCTGTGTTGGTGTGGAGGTAGGCATGCAGTTGCAGCCTGGGCGTTATCGTCATTACAAGGGCCCTGAATATCGCGTGTTCGCCGTGGCGCGACACTCAGAGACGGAAGAGCCGGTAGTCTTCTATCAGGCGCTGTATGGGGAGCGTGGGCTCTGGATACGCCCGTTGTCGATGTTCACCGAAACGGTCGAGGTTAATGGCGAAACCGTGCCGCGGTTCGCGCTCATCGAAGCCGAGGCGAGCCTTTTTGTCAGCTGAACTGGCATTTGGCCATTTCGCTCGCGCTTGACCTCACGTCCATCGCCACTATATATAGCGGTGCTTTTCAGGCAGAGCTAAACCTCAGCGTCTGGTTCGTGGCATCGAGTCGGTGCTCTGTTTCGCGAACGGCCATGGTCGAGCAAGGGCAACTGATTGGCTTGCCTGCCTCGTTCGCAAAGCGCGCACCAATGTTCACCGATGCCCCACCGACCGAGATTGGTTTGGGCATTCAAACTGCCGGAGGCGCTGCCTCTGTTCACCTCTAGATTCAGGAACTCTCCTCTCCATGGGTAAATCGCTGGTCATCGTGGAATCACCGGCCAAGGCCAAGACAATCAACAAGTATTTGGGCAACCAGTACGTGGTGAAGTCGAGTATCGGCCACATCCGCGACCTTCCCACCAGCGGCTCTGCCAACAAGGAGCCGGTCAAGCGCGGCAAGGCTGCGGCCGCCGAAGCGCCTGTGCTGTCGCCCAAGGAGAAGGCCAAGCGTCAACTGATTACGCGCATGGGTGTCGACCCTGAGCATGGCTGGAAAGCCAAGTACGAGATCCTGCCCGGCAAGGAAAAGGTGATCGAAGAACTGCGCCGTCTGGCCAAGGAAGCCGACACCATCTATCTCGCAACCGACTTAGATAGAGAGGGGGAGGCCATCGCCTGGCACCTGCGCGAGTCGATTGGCGGTGATGACAGCCGCTACAAGCGCGTGGTGTTCAACGAAATCACCAAGAAGGCAATTCAGGAGGCGTTCTCCAAGCCAGGCGATCTCGATCTGAACCGGGTCAACGCGCAGCAGGCACGTCGTTTCCTCGATCGTGTGGTCGGCTACATGGTGTCGCCGCTGCTCTGGGCGAAAATCGCCCGTGGTCTCTCGGCAGGCCGGGTGCAATCGGTGGCGGTGAAGCTGGTGGTCGAGCGCGAGCGCGAGATCCGTGCCTTCGTCCCGGAAGAATACTGGGAAGTGCATGCGGACCTGGCAAACGCCCAGCAGGCCAAGGTGCGCTTCGAGGTCGCCCGCGAAAACGGTGAGGCCTTCAAACCGCTGAACGAGGCGCAGGCGAATGCCGCACTCGAGAAGCTCAAGGGCGCCAAGTACAGCGTCAGCAAGCGTGAGGACAAGCCGACCAGCAGCAAGCCGTCGGCACCTTTCATCACTTCGACCCTGCAGCAGGCGGCGAGCAATCGCCTCGGCTTCGGCGTGAAGAAGACCATGATGATGGCCCAGCGGCTGTACGAGGCCGGCTACATCACCTACATGCGTACCGACTCTACCAACCTGTCGGCCGACGCCATCGGCATGGTGCGTGGCTTCATCGAGAACGAGTTCGGCGACAAATACCTGCCGGAAAAGCCCAACGTCTATTCGAGCAAGGAGGGCGCCCAGGAGGCGCACGAGGCAATCCGCCCGTCCGACGTCAACCTGCGTCCCACTCAGCTGTCAGGCATGGAGCGCGATGCCGAGCGCCTGTACGAGCTCATCTGGCGTCAGTTCGTCGCCTGCCAGATGCCGCCGGCGCAGTACCTTTCCACCAGCGTTACGGTGGCAGCCGGTGATTTCGAGCTGCGCGCCAAGGGCCGCATCCTCAAGTTCGACGGTTACACCAAGGTCATGCCGCAGCAGAGCAAGGCCGGTGAGGATGACGTGCTGCCGGAAATGAACAAGGGCGACGACATGAAGCTGCTCAAGCTCGACCCGAGCCAGCACTTCACCAAGCCGCCGGCGCGCTATTCCGAAGCCAGTCTGGTCAAGGAGATGGAGAAGCGTGGCATCGGCCGGCCATCGACCTATGCGGCGATCATTTCGACGATTCAGGATCGTGGTTACGTCTCGCTGCACAACCGCCGTTTCTACTCGGAGAAGATGGGCGACATCGTCACCGAGCGCCTGTCCGAGAGCTTCAACAACCTCATGGACTACGGCTTCACCGCCGGCATGGAAGAGCATCTGGACGACGTCGCTCAGGGCGAGCGCGACTGGAAACACGTGCTGGACGAGTTCTACGGTGACTTCCGCAAGAAGCTCGAGGTCGCCGAAGCCAGCGAGAATGGCATGCGCGCCAACCAGCCGACCCTGACCGATATCCCGTGCAAGGTTTGCGGCCGGCCGATGATGATCCGTACCGCCTCGACCGGCGTGTTCCTTGGTTGCTCCGGCTACAGCCTGCCGCCGAAGGAGCGCTGCAAGTCCACCGTAAACCTGGTTCCGGGTGACGAGATCGCAGCCGATGACGAGGGTGAGTCCGAATCCCGCGTGTTGCTGGGCAAGCACCGCTGCCCGATCTGTAGCACCGCGATGGATGCCTACCTGCTCGACGAGACGCAGAAGCTGCATATTTGCGGCAACAACCCCGATTGCTCCGGTTACGAGATCGAGAAGGGCCAGTACCGCATCAAGGGCTATGAAGGCCCGAGCCTGGAATGCGACAAGTGCGGCAGCGAAATGCAGCTCAAGACTGGTCGCTTCGGCAAGTTCTTCGGTTGCACCAACGCCGAGTGCAAGAACACCCGCAAGCTGCTGAAGAATGGCGAAGCCGCGCCACCGAAGATGGATGCGGTGAAGATGCCGGAGCTCAAGTGCGAGAAGGTCGACGACACCTACGTACTGCGCGATGGCGCCTCCGGCCTGTTCCTGGCTGCCAGTCAGTTCCCGAAGAATCGCGAAACCCGCGCGCCGCTGGTGCGTGAGCTGATTCCGCACAAGGACGAGATCGACCCCAAGTACCACTTCCTGCTCGATGCGCCGCAGAAGGATCCGGAAGGCCGCTTCGCGGTCATCCGCTTCAGCCGCAAGACCAAGGAGCAGTACGTGCAGACCGAAGTGGACGGCAAGCCGACCGGCTGGAAGGCGTTCTACGACGGCGGCAAATGGAAGGTCGAAGACAAGCGCTGATTTCGTTGCGGTCGACCGCCCATCGGGTCGGCCGGACCGAGCGCATTTCTCAGATCGGCTGACGCTTCGTCAGCCGATCTGGTGCGGCAACCTGTGAAGGTCCATTCTCTGTTCATCTTCTTTCGGAGAGCATGCCATGGCTCACGAGCTCTACACGCGCACCAACCAGAAGATCTTCTTCGCCGGTTTGTCACTGGAAAGCTGGCGCAAGGCCGAAGAATCGGCCTCGATGAATTCTCAAGGCTTGATTCAGGCTGAGCGCGAGGCTTGCCTGTTCCACCTTTACGGCGCCTTGCTTGGTCTGTGCCATGAGATCGCCGGTTACTATCGGTCGCCTGGTGCGGATGCGCCGGTAGTCGAGGCATTTCTGACGCGCAGCGTGCTCGAGGCTGCGCCGAGCCCGGAACTTGCCGAATTGCTGGAATTGTCGGAGCAGCCAAGCACCTGGCTCGGACAGTTGCTTACTGCCTACAAGCAGCTCTTCCAGCCGCCACGCGCTCCTGCCAAGGCCAAGACCGATCCGCGGCAGCCGCTGATCGAGGCAGTCAGTGTCGAGGATGAAGTGCCGCCACTGTCGCGCGTCGAGCTGGAAGCCTGGCGACAGAACCTCAAAGGCCTGGCGTTACGTTTTCGTGAGTCGCTCACCGAGTGGTGACAGCGGGTGCCGCAGTATCAGCTGCGGTGCCTGATGCTCAGAACCATGGCGATGCCGCCGAGAATCGCCGCGCCTGAGATGATCAGCGTTGCCGTCAGCGCTTCACCCAGCAGTAGGGCCCCTGCAATGGCGGTGAGTAGCGGAACGCTGAGCTGCACGCTCGCCGCCTGTATGGCAGCCAAGCCGGGAAGGGCTGCGTACCAGATGGCGTAGCCGATTCCTGAGGCCAGCGCCCCGGAAAGCAACGCATAGACGACCCCGGGTGCGTCCCATTGCTGCTGGCCAAGCATCACGAGAGAAAGCACTGCGGCGAATGGCACGGCCTTGATGAAATTGCCTGCGGTTGCTGCCAGAGGATTGCTCGCGCCCCGACCGCGCAACGAATAGATGCCCCAGGCGACACCGGACAGCAGCATGAGCAGTGCGCCATCCAATGCCGGTGCACGGCTTCCCGGCAGCAGCAGGATCAGCAGTCCACTCATCGCCAGCAGCAAACCGGCAATCTGTCCGGCGCTGAAGCGTTCGCCGCGCAGCACGCCCCAGGCAAGCATGCTCAACTGCACTGCGCCGAACAGCAGCAGGGCGCCGGCTCCGGCATCCAGGTTGATATAAGCGTAGGAAAAGCTGGCGGCGTAGACGAACAGCGCCAGCGCGCTTAGCCAGTCACCGCCGGTTGAGCGTCGATCCCGACTTAGGCGCAACAGCAGCCACAGCGTGAGCGCACCGGCGAGGATACGCAGCCCTGTGAAGCTGGCCGGGTCGATAGTGGTATCGCGCAAGGCGATACGGCACAGGATCGAATTGCCGGCGAACGCCAGCATGGCCAGAGCGGTTAGCAGCAAGGTGCGGGGGCGCATGCGCAATCCTTATCGCGGTAGGGTGTCCGCGTTTTTTCAGCGCATGCTACGTGGCGATTCCCACGGGCGCATCGTTTTCTTTGCTGAGCCATCGCGCGTAACCCTCTGGCAGCCACGCTGCAGATCCTGCCGGCGTAGGCAAAGGCTGTCCTGAGGACGGTCGGCTGGTACAATGCCGCGCCTTTCACGCGGAGCTGATCAATGCCTACATCTTTTCTGGAAATCGTCGAGCTACCTGACGGGCGCATCGTGCTCCGTCGTGCCGAGGACGAAGAGGTGTTGGTCACGCTGGATTTTTCCGACGACGCCAAGCTGTTCTTGCAGGGCCAGCACGTCGAGATCGCCAAGGCGATGTTCAACGTCGGCGTTCAGATGGCCGGGCGCATGTCGGAAGGGGATTTCGAGCGTGACGATGATGAGCCACGTGTTCTGCACTGACCGCGCTGTTGCGTGAACGCAGTAATTTCCGGATTACATCCGTGACCTAGCAGCACTTCCCTGTGCCCGCTTGCTCAATATCCCAGACGAATATTCAGGCTCTGAGCTTCGCCAAGGCTTGCCGCGGCACGGAGTTTGTCGCGCGTTGCGCCCTCAAGCTGGCCAAACCAGCTGACCACGGTATGGCTACAACCTGAGGCCAGCGCTTTGCAGGCGAGCTCCAGCGCACCTTCGGCGTCGCGGGGTTGCAGCAGGATGATGCGTTCTCGATTCAGGCCGCATTTGCGCAGCCAGTTCTGCGAGAGGAAAGCAGGTGGGGCGATCAGTGTCAGCCAGCGGCTGTCAGCGGCATCGCCGAGTTCGCGCAGGATTGGGGCGAGCAACAGGTGGCAGTGTTCACTGCTGCCGCTCAGGCTCAACTCGCTCAGATACTCCTTGTCCTGCTCAGGTTTGTTGCGCACTTTCAGGCTGCCAAACGGTGCCAGGCTCTGCGCAATGACGCCGTCGAACAACGAAAGTTGGGGCCGGGAAGTGCTGGTCTGGTACTGCATAAACCTTCTCCTTAGCGGCGGATGACGCCGACACTCAAGCCTTCTATCACCAGTTCCTGCTGTTCGAGGTCGACCTCGATGGGCGCGAACTCGGGGTTTTCAGCCAACAGCCAAACCTTCTTGCCGTCACGCTTGAAACGCTTCACCGTGACTTCGTCACCGACGCGGGCGACTACGATCTGTCCATTGCGCGCCTCGCGGGTGGTGTGCACGGCCAGCAGGTCGCCATCGAAAATGCCGACGTCCTTCATGCTCATGCCGTGGACACGGAGCAGATAATCGGCGCGTGGATGGAAAAAAGCCGGGCTGATCTGGCAGGATTCCTCGACATGTTGCTGCGCCAGAATCGGCGCGCCGGCAGCGACGCGGCCGATGATCGGCAGGCCATTTTCGGACGCAGCGGGTTCGAAGTCCGGAATACGTATCCCGCGGGACGCGCCGGGCGTCATCTCGATAGCACCTTTGCGGGCAAGTGCCTTGAGATGTTCTTCGGCAGCGTTGGGCGACTTGAAGCCGAGCTCCTGAGCGATCTCCGCACGGGTAGGCGGATAACCGTTGTCTTCCAGGCAACGCTTGATGAACGCAAGGATTTCCGTCTGGCGAGGCGTCAGCTTGATCATGTCGGTCTCTGTTCTTTTATACAGTGACTGGGATTATATACAGTGATCCGGCCTTGGCAACGAATGATTCTGGAATGGCTGCTGCTCAGTTTCGCCAGCCACGGGCGGCGTCTGCGACAATGACGCTAGTGCCGCAAGGCGTTTCGTGGTTGACTTGCCGGTCGGTGAAACGTAAGTTTCAAACAGTTGTTTGTCTTTCGGAGGGGGCATGGCGCAGTCGGAAACAGTTGAGCGCATTCTTGATGCAGCGGAACAGCTGTTCGCGGAAAAAGGCTTCGCCGAAACCTCGCTTCGTCTGATCACCAGCAAGGCTGGGGTCAATCTGGCAGCGGTGAACTACCACTTCGGCTCGAAGAAGGCGCTGATCCAGGCGGTTTTCTCGCGGTTCCTCGGACCATTCTGCGCAAGTCTCGAGCGTGAGCTGGATCGCCGCGAGGCGCTGACCGACAAGAAGGATTCGCTGGAAGAGCTGCTGGAGATCCTTGTCGAGCAGGCCTTGGCAGTCAAGCCGCGCAGTGGCGACGATCTGTCCATCTTCATGCGCTTGTTGGGCTTGTCCTTCAGTCAGAGTCAGGGTCACCTGCGGCGTTATCTGGAGGACATGTATGGCAAGGTATTTCGTCGTTACATGCTCAAGGTGCACGACGCGGCGCCGGCCATACCGCCCATCGAGCTGTTCTGGCGCGTGCACTTCATGCTCGGTGCAGCGGCGTTCAGCATGTCGGGCATCAAGGCCTTGCGCGCAATTTCCGAGAATGATTTCGGTGTCAGGACCTCGATCGAACAGGTGATGCGCATGATGGTGCCGTTCCTGGCGGCCGGCATGCGTGCCGACAGTGGCATCGACGACAGCACGCTTGAAGCAGCGCAGCCGATCGCGCGGCGTAATGCAGTGGCGATCCCGGCGAAGGCTTGAGCTGCAAGCCGGCCGGGCGATCGGCTAAGCTAGCCGCTATGACATCTCTCGATTTTCTGCATATTTCTATCGCCGATCAGCAGCTTTACGGTTTCGCTGGCGGACGGCTATGTCTGCGTTCCCCGGTTTCCACGGCGCTTAACGGTGCTGGCGAGCTGAACGGTTCTGGCTGTACGCCGCGAGGGTTGCATCAGGTGCGCGCACGCATTGGCGACGACCTGCCGGCGGGGGCGGTTTTACGCGGACGACGCTGGACTGGCGAGGTATGGTCGGCGGAGCTTCACGAGGAGTTCCCAGGGCGTGACTGGATCCTGACCCGGATTTTATGGCTTAGCGGAAGCGAGCCTGGCCGCAATCGCATGGGGCGAGTCGATACGTTTCGCCGCTACATCTACATTCACGGCACTCCTGATTCCGAGCCGATGGGTGTACCGCTTTCTCATGGCTGCATTCGCATGCGCAACGCCGATCTACTCCGACTTTTTCCATTGGTGCCGCCTCATTGTCCGGTGCGCATCGACGAGGCGCCCTGTCCGAACTGGGCCGCCGCTGAACTCGAATAAGGATTTCTTCTGCATATGCACGGTTCACTGATGCTGGACATCGCCGGTACCTGGCTGACGGCCGAGGACCGGCACCTGTTGCGTCAACCGGAGGTCGGCGGGCTCATTCTGTTTGCCCGCAACATCGAGCACCCGCGTCAGGTCGACGAGCTGTGCCGCTCGATTCGTGCCGTGCGGCCGGATCTGCTGTTGGCTGTGGATCAGGAGGGTGGCCGTGTTCAGCGGCTGCGCCAGGGATTCGTCAAGCTGCCGGCGATGCGAGAGCTATCGCGCTGCGCCGATGCGCCACGGCTGGCCGAGGCCTGCGGTTGGGTCATGGCAACCGAGGTGCTCGCGGTTGGTCTGGACTTCAGCTTCGCGCCGGTGCTGGATCTTGATCATCAGCGCAGTGCAGTGGTTGGCACTCGTGCGTTCGAGGGGGATCCGCAGGCTGCCGTTGTGCTGATCGATGCCTTCGTTCGCGGCATGCATGCAGCTGGCATGGCGGCGACCGGCAAGCACTTCCCCGGCCATGGCTGGGCCGAAGCGGACTCTCATGTTGCCATTCCTGTGGATGAGCGAAGCCTCGATGAATTGCGCGGCTGTGATCTGATTCCCTTCCAGGCGCTGAGCGGAACGCTCGATGCGATCATGCCGGCCCATGTGATCTATCCTCAGGTCGACGACCAGCCTGCAGGCTTTTCGCGCCACTGGCTGCAGGACATCCTGCGCGGTGAGTTCGGCTTCAAGGGCGTGATCTTCAGCGACGACCTTTCGATGGCGGGTGCGCATGTGGTCGGCGATGCGGCTGACCGGATCCAGGCCGCCATGATGGCGGGCTGTGACATGGGGCTGGTATGTAACGATCGTGCTGCTGCAGAACTGGCCTTGGCGGCGTTGCAGCGCATGCAGGTTACGTCGTCGCCTGTGCTTGCGCGCATGCGCAGGCGCACAGGATGTGCGGCGGAGTACAAGCAGAACCCTCGCTGGCTGGACGCCATTGGCGCGCTGAAGGCCGCCGAGCTGATCGGCTGACCTTCTCTTCTTTCAAGGAATACCCATGACTGTCTACGCGATCATCGGCGGCACCGGCCTGACTCAGCTGACCGGCTTCAAGTTGCACCGTGCTCAGCTCATCGATACGCCTTACGGGCGTCCTTCCGGTGAGGTCTTGCGGGGCGAATATGGCGACCGCGAGGTGCTCTTTCTTGCCAGGCATGGGCATCCGCACCGGATTCCACCGCATCAGGTGAACTATCGCGCCAACCTGTGGGCTTTGAAGCAAGCGGGCGCCGAAGCGATTCTTGCGGTGAATGCGGTCGGCGGTATCCATTCGGCGATGGGCTCTGGGCATTTCTGCGTGCCCCATCAGATCATCGATTACACCTATGGTCGTGAGCACACGTTCTTTGAAGGCGACATCGACCATGTGACCCATATCGACTTCAGCTATCCATACGACGAGGCCTTGCGTGCACGTCTGATCGGCGCACTGGCCGCGGAGGGTTACGCCTTCAGCAGCCATGGGGTGTACGGCTGCACGCAGGGTCCGCGGCTGGAGACGGCCGCCGAGATCGCGCGCATGGAGCGGGATGGCTGCGACATCGTCGGTATGACCGGTATGCCCGAGGCGGCCTTGGCCCGCGAACTGGACCTGGCATACGCCTGTCTGTCTCTGGTGGTCAACCCGGCGGCCGGCAAGGCGAGCGGCGTGATCACCATGGCGGAAATCGAGGCGGCGCTTTCCGCCGGGATAGGCAAAGCGCGCCAGGTGCTCGCCCGAGTGCTAGCGGAGTGATGAGTCGCTTCGCTGTGTTATCGAGGCGGTACACATTCTTGAAGCGTGCTTGTCATATTGCGGCCTGAGACTGGTATTTTTGCGGCGGCACCCCATTGCGGCAAGCATGCTGCTTGCTACACTTGGGCGTCCTTTGGAGTACCGGAATGTTTTGCCAGGCACACACAATAAGAATTCTTAAAATAGTCGTGATGCTGAGCTTGCTTGGTGGCATGGCCGGATGCTCGACCTGGTTCTCGGGCGATTTCAAGGACCCTACGGTCAACCTCACCAAAGTCGATATCGTCAAGGCTAGGCTACTCGAACAGCAGTTCATGCTGCGCTTTCGCATCGACAACCCCAACGATCACAGCCTGCCGGTGCGCGGGCTGATCTATACCGTTCATCTAAACGATGTTGAGTTGGCGAGCGGCGAGTCCAGTGGCTGGCTGACCGTCCCTGCCAACAGTTTCGAGTATTACGAGGTGCCCGTTCACACCAACCTGTGGCGGCACATGAAGTACATCGTGCGGCTGCTGGAAAAGCCGGACCGTCCGATCAGCTATCGGCTGAAAGGTGAGCTGAAGACCGGCCTGATGGCAGGGCGGCGCGTGCACATTTCCACGGATGGCGAGATAATCCCGGGCAACTTTATTCCGGAGTAGTACCCAGATGAGTCAAGAGCCGCATGTGCATGGTCCCGACTGCAACCACGATCACGACCATGACCATCATCATGTCCACGGGCCGCATTGCAATCACAGCCACGAGCCCGTGCGCAATCCGCTGAAGGATGTCGGTCGCAACGACCCCTGTCCCTGCGGCAGTCAGAAAAAGTACAAGAAATGTCACGGCGCCTGAGCACCCCATGACTTTGGCCCTCGGTCTGTTCGTCGTAGCCGCGTTGCTGATCGTGGCGCTGGGCGGCTATGCGCTCTATCTCTGGCGTCGCGTCTGGCGCAACGAACGGCTGCAGGTCGAGGCGCGAGTCAAGCAACAGACCGCGCTGGCGGAGGATCTGCGGATTCTTGCCAGCTGCCTGCTGGATGGTCAGTTGCCGCTCATCGAGGGGGCCATCCGCATCAAGGTGCTGCTCGATAATTATGACGTGGCGTTGGGTCAGCATCCTCGTTGCCAGGTCTTCCAGCAGCTCTTCGAGGCGACCGAACAGGTGCCTACCCACGCTGCTTGGAAGGCGTTGGACAAGCACGAGCGGCGGCGTCACGAAGCACAGTTCAGCGCCTTGGAATTGCAACACAAGGCTGAAGCACGGCGGTCGGCGCGTTGGCTGCTCGACGAAGCTCTGCCAAAATCGCGCAACGCGGCCTGATCGCCCCGATCTTCTTCGCTGCCCGCACTCTAAGCTGTTAGCACTCTTTCCTCTTTGCAAGCCCGCACAGGAGTCTTCGATGTCTCTGCGTCTGCCGTTCGCCCTGGTTCGCCTGACGCTGGGGGCCGCGCTCGGTCTGGCCGGCCTCGGCGGTTGTCAGGCCTATCTCGATAACCGCTACAGCGCCAGTCTGCCGCCGGCACAGGGCATTCAACCGCTGACCGGGTTGGCAGGCAGTGCGAGCATCCGGCGCAATTCGCTGGGCATGCCGCTGATTGAAACCTCGTCCTTTCACGATGCGCTGTTCGCCATGGGTTACGTGCACGCGACCGACCGCCTGAGCCAGATGGTCAGCCTGCGGTTGATGGCGCAGGGTCGACTGGCGGAAATGGTCGGCCCCGGTGTGCTGGAAACCGATCGGTTCATGCGTGCGGTGAATCTGCGGCAGAACGCTGAGCTGCTCTATCGCGAATCCTCGCCGAGGATGAAGAAGTTCTTCGAGGTGTACGCCCGCGGCGTGAACGCCTACCTGTACCGCCATCGTGACAAGCTGCCGATGGATCTCGCCGAGTCCGGCTACAAGCCGGAATACTGGAAGCCAGAAGATTCTGTGCTGGTGTTCTGTCTGCTGAACTTCGGTTTGTCGCAGAACCTGCAGGAAGAGGTGGCAGCCTTGCTACTGGCGCAGAAAGTGGGTAGCGACAAGCTCGCCTGGCTGCTGCCGATCTATCCGGACGAGGCGCTGCCGTTTGCCGAAGCCGACAAGCTCAAGGGGCTCGCGCTGAGCGGATCAGTGCCAGGGCTGGCGGCGATCGAGCAGGCAGCGCAACACTTGGCGGCGCTGACTCCGACGGGCATGGCGGCGTCGAACAACTGGGCCATTGCCGGCAGTAACGCCCGAAGTGGCAAGCCAATCCTGGCTAACGACACACACTTGCCGCTGTCGATGCCGTCATATTGGAATTTCATGCAGATACGCGCACCGAAGTTCCAGGCGGCCGGCGTCACCATCGCCGGTGTGCCTGCGGTCGTGGCCGGTTTCAATGGCAAGCTCGGTTGGGGCATGACCATGGTCATGGGCGACAACCAGGACCTGTATCTCGAGCAGGTCCGCCGCGAAGGCTCGCGCCTGATGTATCTGGCCGACGGTAAATGGCTGCCGGCCCGCGAACGCCACGAGACCTACTTCGTCAAAGGCGAGCGGCCGATTCGCGAGACCATCTACGAAACCCGTAATGGGCCGCTACTGAACACGGCGCTGGGCGAGCGCAAGCATCCCTTGCAGCCGCTGCAAGTCCGCAGCGGTTACGGCCTGGCGCTGAAAACCACGCAGCTGGAGGCCGATCGCACCCTGGATGCGTTCTTCGATCTGTCCCGCGCGCAATCGGTGGATCAGGCTTTCGAGGCGTCCCGCGAAATTCGCGCAGCCGCACTCAATCTGGTTTTCGCCGATCAGCAGGGAATCGGCTGGCAGGTCACCGGACGGTTCCCCAATCGCCGCGAGGGTCTGGGGCTGGTGCCGTCGCCGGGTTGGGATGGCCGCTACGAATGGGACGGCTACGCCGATCCGATGCTGCACCCCTATGACCAGGATCCGTTCCAGGGATGGCTCGGCACCGCCAATCATCGCAGCGTGCCGCGTGGCTACGGGATGCAGCTGTCCAGCTCCTGGTATGGCCCTGAGCGCTACGAGCGGCTCGCAGAGCTGGCGGGACGCGGCAAGCACGACACGCGCAGCACCATTGCGATGCAGTACGACCAGGTGACGCCGTTCGCTGCCAAGCTCAGGGCAATGTTCGAGGCGCCGGGTATGGCCGCACCGTTGCGCCAGGCGATCGATGCGCTGCCGGCCAGTGAGCGGAGCAAGGCGCGTGAAGCATTGGATCGGTTGCTGGCCTTCGATGGCAAGCTCGCTGCGGATTCGGCCAACGCCGCGCTGTATGGTGCATTCCTGCAGGAAAGCGCGCGGCAGATCTTCCTTGACGAGCTGGGCCCAGAGGACACGCCGGCCTGGCGCGCGCTGGTGCAGGCGGCCAACACCTCCTATTCGGCCCAGGCGGATCATCTGCTCGCCCGCGAAGACAGTCCGTTCTGGAACGACCAGCGTACGGCGCAAACCGAGGACAAGCCGGCGATTCTAGCGCGCAGTCTTGCTGGTGCGGTGAGCCTGCTGGAAAGCCGCCTGGGCAACGAGCGCAGTGCGTGGCAGTGGGGCAAGCTGCACACCGCCAGTTGGACGTCTGGCGCAACGCAACTGGCGCCGCATATGCCGGCCAGCCAGCGGAGCAAGATCAACGCCATCGGTAGCTACCTCGACCGCGGCCCCTATGCCATAGGCGGCGATCACAGCACGCTGAATGCCTCGGCCTACAGCATGGGGGCGAACTTCGATACCTGGCTGATCCCGGCGATGCGCATCATTGTCGACTTCGGTCGCGACGAGCCGATGATCGGCCTCAATAGTTCCGGTCAGTCCGGCAACCCGGCCAGCCCGCACTATGCCGACGGTATCGATGCGTGGATGAAGGCGCAGTACATGAGATTCCCGTTCAAGACGGAGAATCTCGACAAGGTCTACGGCACGCAGCGCCTGCTGCTGACGCCTGCTGGCAAGTAGCGGGGCGCCGCGCCGGCACTAGGCCGGTTGCGGCGCTGCTGGCGCTACTTCGAGAACGCGGATCATGTCCGGAGTCGGGTAGTGCCAGCGCACGTCCACATCCCAGAACTGCGCGCCGTAACGCCGCTCCGGTTCGGGCTTCTGATAGGCCGGGCGCGGGTCCTGCGCCAGGCACTGTTCGATGAGTTCGACCAAGGGCTCGCCCAGGCGCAGTGCTTCGCGGCGGGCTTGCAGCAACCCCGATTCCGACCATTGCACCTCGATCAACTCTGGCGCGCCGGCGGCCATGTCGTTGCGTGCGTCAGGCAGCGCATCGGCGTAGGGCACGTAGGGTTTGATGTCCAGCACCGGCGTGCCGTCCAGCAGATCGATGCCGGAGATGAACAGCCGATCCGCTTCGACGCGATCCAGCCTGACCACCGACTGACCGATACCGTTGGGGCGGTGCGTGGCACGGGTGGCGAACACGCCGACCATGCGATTGCCGCCCAGACGTGGCGGGCGAACCTTGAGGCGGGGTTTGCTTTCCAGCGCCTGATGGAAGAGAAACAGCAGCCACACATGGCTGACCTGTTCGAGCCCGGCTACTGCTTCACCGCTGTCGAACGGCGGCAGCAACTCCAGCACACCACGTGCGGCTGGCGCCAAGCTCGGTTGGCGTGGGATGGCGAACTTCTCCTTGAAGCAGGAGCGGACGTAGCCGATCGGCGAGACGCTGTGATCCATGAAGGCTGGCCTGGGAAGCAGTCGGGCGGCTGCGCATCTTACCCGCTATGGCCGCCCGTTGCGCTTCCAGCAGGCCGACACGCACATGCATCGCCGGCCCGCCGTTGACGTGTTACAGGCCGAGCAGATTGGCGACGTAATCAGCATCCTTGTCGCCGCGGCCAGATAGATTGACGAGGATATGGCTGTCCTTGCTCAGCGTCGGTGCGGTGCGAATCGCCCATGCCACGGCGTGGGCGCTTTCCAGGGCGGGGATGATGCCTTCCACGCGCGACAGGGTCATAAAGGCGTCGAGGCATTCCTGGTCGGTCGCGGTCTGGTAGTTCACCCGGCCGATGTCCTTCAGGTAGCTGTGCTGTGGGCCGACCCCCGGGTAGTCCAGGCCGGAGGCGATGGAGTGCACCGCAGACGGATTGCCGTCGGCATCCTCCAGCACATAGCAGGCCATGCCGTGCAGTTCGCCGGGTTTGCCCTTGGACAGCGTGGCCGAATGGCGACCGGGCTTGTCCAGACTTTCGCCGGCCGGCTCGATACCCACCAGCTCGACTGCAGCATCTTCGAGGAAGGCGGTGAACATGCCCATGGCATTGGAGCCGCCACCGACGCAGGCAACCACGTGGTCGGGCAGGCGGCCATGTTTGGCGAGGAACTGCTCACGGGCCTCGGTGCCGATGATCGACTGGAAGTCGCGAACCATCTTCGGGAACGGATGCGGGCCGACTACCGAGCCGATGGCGTAGATGTAGTTGTGCGGATCTTTCAGGTATTCCTCGAAGGCGCTATCTACCGCTTCCTTGAGCGTGGCGGCGCCGCGGGTGACGGCGATCAGCTTGCAGCCGAGGATCTTCATCTTGGTGACGTTGGGATGTTCCTTCTCGATGTCCACCTGGCCCATATGGATCTCGCAGGGAATACCCACCAGTGCGCAGGCGGTGGCCAGCGCGACACCGTGCTGCCCGGCGCCGGTTTCTGCGATCACCTTTTTCTTGCCCATGAACTTGGCCAGCAGGGCGTCACCCAGGCAGTGGTTGATCTTGTGTGCGCCGGTGTGATTCAGGTCTTCGCGCTTCAGATAGATCTGCGCGCCGCCGAGCTGCTCGGACAGGCGCCGCGCATGGAAGATCGGGCTCGGGCGCCCCACGTAGTCGGCGAACAGCGCAGCCAGTTCCTGCTGGAAATCTTCGCGCTGGCGGATCTCTTCGTAGGCCAGGTTGATGTCGTCCATGGCCTGCTTCAGGTGTGGCGGCACCAGCTGGCCGCCATAGGGACCGAAGTATCCGTTGGCATCGGGCATGGCAGTGAAGCGGGGATCGGACGACATGAGTTCATCTCTGCGGGTGAAATGGTAGGGGCGCCTGCTGCGCGGCGGTGATCATAAGTCAGGACAGGGTTGCTGAAAATGCCGCGGCTGGCACCGGCGCAGACCCTCTTGCGAGCCGCCCAGAATGGCGGCTGCCGGGCCAAGTCGCGGTCGCCGGAACAGTGGCGATCCTGTACTGATTCGCGAAGTTGACGCTTATCGTGTAGGATGCGCGCCGAATTCAACATTATGGGAGCAGAATTCAACCTTTGTTTTTGGTCGGCATTGCTTTGCCGACGGGCATGGCTGTCATCAGTACGGCTGCTTTGCTTGCCCATCCCACCATCGGGTCGACGCATTCACCAATGAATTGCGTGTCGCCTGCCGCAATACGTCGCATAGCGATGTCGTAAAGCCAGAACAAGTTCAGGAGATAGAACTGATGAACGAGGCTGAGCTCTCGCCCAACGATTCCGAAGCGCCCGCTGATCGAATCAATCCCGTAGTCTTCTACGGTTCCGCCATCGCCATCGTGCTGTTTGCCGTATGGACGATGTTCTTCACCGATCGCTCGCTGGCGGTCATCAACACGGTAGTTGGCTGGATATCCAACACATTCGGTTGGTTCTACTTCCTCGCCGTGCTGCTCTACCTGTTGTTCGTGGTCGTGGTGGCGACCAGTCGCTACGGCAAGATCCGCCTCGGGCCGGATCATTCCAAGCCCGAATTCAACGTGGTCACCTGGGCGGCTATGCTGTTTTCCGCTGGCATCGGCATCGACCTGCTGTTCTTCTGTATCGCCGAACCCATCACCCAGTTTCTCGAACCGCCGGTAGGTGAGGGCGGAACCACCCAGGCAGCGCGCCACGCCATGGAGCTGACCTTTCTGCACTGGGGCCTGTCCGGTTGGGGCGTATATACCCTGGTGGGCATGTCGCTGGCCTACTTCAGCTTCCGCCAGGGCTTGCCGCTGTCGATCCGCTCCTCGCTGTACCCGATCTTCGGCAAGCGCATCTATGGCCCTATCGGCCACACCGTCGATACCGCCGCGGTACTCGGGACGATCTTCGGTATCGCCACCAGTCTGGGCATCGGCATCATCCAGCTGAACTTCGGCCTCAACTACATCTTCGGCATACCGGAAGGCACGCTTACCCAGGCGGTGCTGGTGGTGCTGATCGTGGTGTTCTCGGCGATCTCCGCGGCGACCGGGGTGGAGCGGGGGATTCGCCGGCTTTCCGAGTTCAACATGCTGCTGGCGGTATTGCTGCTGCTGTTCGTGCTGGTGGTCGGCGATACGGTGTTCCTGCTCAACGCGCTGGTGATGAATGTCGGTGATTACTTCTCCAACTTCATCAGCCTGTCGCTGGACACCTATGCCTACCGTCGGCCGACCGACTGGCTGAACGCCTGGACGGTATTCTTCTGGGCCTGGTGGATCGCCTGGGGGCCGTTCGTGGGCCTGTTCCTGGCGCGAATTTCCCGCGGTCGCACCATCCGCGAGTTCGTCATTGGCACGCTGCTGCTGCCGCTGGCGTTCATGATGGCCTGGATGTCGATCATGGGTAACAGCGCGATCGAGATGGTCATGGGGGGCGCCCTCGAATTCGGTCAGCAGGCCATGAGCAACCCTGGCTCGTCGATCTATCTGTTTCTGCAGAGCCTGCCATGGGCTGGGCTCACCACCATCGTGGTGACCATCCTCGCCATCGTCTTCTTCGTCACATCCGGCGACTCTGGTTCGCTGGTGCTGTCGAACTTCACCTCGATCCTCAAGGACGTCAACAGCGATGCGCCGGTGTGGATGCGCATTCTCTGGGCGGCAATCATCGGTGTGCTCACCCTGGCGCTGCTGGTCGCCGGTGGCCTGACCGCGCTGCAGGGCACGGTAGTAATCATGGGCCTGCCGTTCTCCATCGTGCTGTTGTTCATGATGTACGGGCTGTTCAAGGCATTGCACGTCGAAGGCGTCATGGCCGACAGCTATCAGAAGAGCCTGTCCGGCTACCTGTCCGGGCGTGCCACGCTGGAGCACACGCAGATGAACTGGAGTCAGCGCCTGTCGCGGGCGATGAGCTTCCCCAGCCGCTCACAGATCCGTCGTTACCTGAAGGATGTCTGCAAGCCGGCGATGGAAGAGATCCAGAAGGCGCTGGGCGAGAAGGGCGTGCCGGTGGAGATCGTCGAAGGCGAGCCGGGCAACGAGCACCTGGCGCTGCACGTCAATCTGGGTAGCGAGCAGGACTTCACCTACCAGATCTGGCCGGTGCGCGGCACCATGCCGTCCTTTGCCCTGCGCACGCAGAGCAGCAACGCCGACTATTACCGGCTCGAGGTGCACCTGCGCCAGGGCAGCCTGGGGTACGACCTGATGGGCTACTCCCGGCGCCAGCTGATCGAGGACATCCTCGACCACTACGAGCACCACATGCATTTCCTGCATCTGCAGCGCGAAAACGGCGGTGGTGAAAGCGGCATGCCCAACCCAGGCGCGGCGCCGACACCCTGACCCTGCACGCCTCGGGCGATCCCCGAGGCGTTCCATTCATGTCGCGGCAGCGTCGATCCGCTGTCCGCCACAAACATACAAACGAGGTAGAACATGGCCCGTTTCCCACGGCAGCAACTCTATATCCATGGCGGCTACGTCGACGCCAGCAGCAACCAGACCTTCGAGAGCATCAACCCGGCCAACGGTGAAGTCCTGGCCGAAGTGGCGGAGGCCGGTGCGGCCGATCTGGAACGCGCGGTTGAAAGTGCCGAGCAAGGCCAGCGCATCTGGGCGGCACTCACCGGCATCGAGCGGGCGCGAATCATGCGCCGCGCGGTCGATCTGCTGCGCGAGCGCAATGATGAGCTGGCGCTGCTGGAAACCCTGGACACCGGCAAGCCGCTGAGCGAAACCCGCAGCGTCGACATCGTCACCGGCGCCGACGTGCTGGAGTACTACGCGGGCCTGGCTCCGGCCATCGAGGGCGAGCAGATTCCGCTGCGTGACAGCAGCTTCGTCTATACCCGGCGCGAGCCGCTGGGCGTGGTGGCCGGCATCGGTGCCTGGAACTACCCGATCCAGATTGCCCTGTGGAAAGCCGCACCGGCGCTGGCCGCCGGCAACGCGATGATCTTCAAACCCAGCGAAGTCACCTCGCTGAGCGCGCTGAAACTGGCGGAGATCTTCAGCGAAGCTGGACTGCCCGATGGCGTGTTCAACGTGTTGACCGGCAGTGGCGCCGGTGTCGGGGCGCTGATCACTGAGCACCCGCGCATCGCCAAGGTGTCGTTCACCGGCGGCGTGGCGACCGGCAAGAAGGTCATGGCCAGCGCGGCGTCGTCGTCGCTCAAGGACGTGACCATGGAGTTGGGCGGCAAGTCGCCGCTGATCATTTGCGAAGATGCGGATCTGGACCGCGCGGCCGACATCGCGGTGATGGCCAATTTCTTCAGCTCCGGCCAGGTCTGCACCAACGGCACGCGGGTGTTCGTTCCGGCCGGTCTGAAAGCGGCGTTCGAAGCCAAGCTGCTGGAGCGGGTGCAGCGCATTCGTCTTGGTGATCCGCAGCAGGAAGAGACCAACTTCGGCCCGCTGGTCAGCTCCGCGCACATGAACAACGTGCTCGACTACATCGCCAAGGGCAAAGCCGCCGGCGCGCGGCTGCTCTGTGGTGGCGAGCGGGTGACTGAGGGCGAATACGCAAAAGGCGCCTTTGTCGCACCGACCATCTTCAGCGACTGCAGCGACGACATGGCCATCGTGTGTGAAGAAATCTTCGGTCCGGTGCTGAGCCTGCTCGAGTATCAGGATGAGGACGAAGTTATCCGCCGCGCCAACGACACCGAGTATGGCCTCGCCGCCGGCGTGGTCACTGCCGATCTGGCGCGGGCGCACCGGATCATCCATCGCCTTGAGGCCGGCATCTGCTGGATCAATACCTGGGGCGAATCGCCAGCGCAGATGCCGGTCGGTGGCTACAAGCAGTCCGGCATCGGCCGCGAAAACGGCATTGCCTCGCTGGCGCACTACACCCGGGTCAAATCGGTACAGGTAGAGCTGGGCGAGTTCGCCTCGGTGTTTTGAGGGAGGTAGAACTATGGAATACGACTACATCATCATCGGCGCCGGCTCGGCGGGTAACGTGCTCGCCGCGCGGCTAACCGAGGACGCCGACGTCAGCGTGCTGCTGCTCGAAGCCGGCGGTCCGGACTATCGGCTGGACTTCCGCACCCAGATGCCCGCCGCGCTTGCGTATCCGCTGCAGGGCACGCGCTACAACTGGGCCTACAAGACCGACCCCGAGCCGCACATGAACAACCGTCGCATGGACTGCGGCCGCGGCAAGGGCCTGGGCGGTTCATCGCTGATCAACGGCATGTGCTACATCCGCGGCAACGCCCTGGACTACGACAACTGGGCCAAGGCGCCCGGCCTGGAAGACTGGACCTACCTCGACTGCCTGCCGTACTTTCGCAAGGCCGAGTCGCGCGACATCGGACCCAACGACTACCACGGCGGCGTCGGCCCGGTCAGCGTGACCACGCCGAAGGCGGACAACAACATTTTGTTCCAGGCCATGGTCGAGGCGGGCGTGCAGGCCGGCTACCCGCGCACCGATGACCTCAACGGCTACCAGCAGGAAGGCTTCGGTCCCATGGACCGCACCGTGACACCCCAGGGCCGGCGCGCCAGTACCGCGCGGGGTTACCTGGACCAGGCCAGGGAGCGGGCGAACCTGACCATCGAAACGCATGCGGTGACCGATCGCGTCCTTTTCGAAGGCAAGCGCGCGGTGGGCGTGCGCTACCTGCGCGACCGCAAGGACCCGTACATCGCGCGGGCGCGCCGCGAGGTGCTGCTGTGCGGCGGGGCGATCGCTTCGCCGCAGATCCTGCAGCGCTCCGGCGTCGGGCCGGGCGCGCTGCTGCGCCGGGTCGGGGTCAAGCCCGTGCACGAGCTGCCGGGCGTCGGCCAGAACCTGCAGGATCACCTGGAGATGTACCTGCAGTACGAATGCAAACAGCCCGTTTCGCTCTATCCCGCACTCAAGTGGTGGAACCAGCCGGCGATCGGCGCCGAGTGGTTGTTCCTCGGCAGCGGTATCGGGGCCAGCAACCAGTTCGAGGCCGGCGGCTTCATCCGCAGCAGCGACGAGTTCGAATGGCCGAACATCCAGTTTCACTTCCTGCCGGTGGCGGTCAGCTACAACGGCAGCAACGCCCATGACGGTCACAGCTTCCAGGCCCACGTCGGCTCGATGCGTTCGCCCAGCCGCGGACGTATCGAAATCCGCTCGACCGATCCGGCCGAGGATCCGAGCATCCTGTTCAACTACATGGCCCACGAGCAGGACTGGCGCGAGTTTCGCGACGGCATCCGCCTGACGCGCGAGATCATGAACCAGCCGGCGCTCGATCCCTACCGCGGTCGCGAGCTGAGCCCGGGCATCGAGGCGCAGAGCGATGCGGAGCTGGACGCTTTCGTCCGCGAGCACGCCGAGACGGCCTATCACCCATCCTGCTCCTGCAAGATGGGTACGGACGACATGGCCGTGGTCGACGGCCAGGGCCGGGTGCACGGGGTGGAAGGCCTGCGCGTGGTGGATGCCTCGATCATGCCGCAGATCATCACCGGCAACCTCAACGCGACCACCATCATGATCGCCGAGAAGATCGCTGACCGGATTCGCGGCCGTGAGCCGCTGCCGCGTAGCACGGCGAAGTACTACGTGGCCGGCAATGTGCCGGTGCGGCAACCGCCGCGGCGTTGACGCGTTCGCCGTCAGGTGGTGGAAAAGGCTTCGCCGTTTTCCACCCTACGAGAACTTGTCGCGCAGAAACAAAAACGCCCCGCTAGTGCGGGGCGCTTTTGTTTAACCGAGCAGATCAGATCACTTCGGCCCAGAGGTCGTACTCGTCGGCGTTGGTGACGCGTACGCGGACCTTGTCGCCCGGTTGCAGTGGCTGTGCGCTGTCGACGTAGACCATGCCGTCGATTTCCGGGGCGTCGGCCCAGGAGCGGCCAATGGCGCCGTCCTCGTCCACTTCGTCGATCAGCACGTCCATCTCCTGGCCGACCTTCAGCTGCAGGCGCGCGGCACTAATGGCTTGCTGGTGCGCCATGAAACGGTCCCAGCGCTCCTGCTTGATTTCGTCCGGTACCGCTTCCAGGCCCATCACCTCGGCCGGGGCGCCATCTACCGGCGAGTATTGGAAGCAGCCGACGCGGTCGAGCTGGGCTTCGGTCAGCCAGTCGAGCAGATACTGGAAGTCTTCCTCGGTTTCGCCGGGGAAGCCGACGATGAAGGTCGAGCGGATGGTCAGCTCGGGGCAGATCTCGCGCCATTTCTTGATGCGCGCCAGGGTCTTGTCTTCGAAGGCCGGGCGCTTCATGGCCTTGAGCACCTTCGGGCTGGCGTGCTGGAAGGGGATATCCAGGTACGGCAGGATCTTGCCGGCGGCCATCAGCGGAATCACGTCGTCGACGTTCGGGTAGGGATAGACGTAGTGCAGGCGCACCCAGACGCCCATCTTGCCCAGCTCCTCGCACAGCTCGAGCATGCGCGTTTTGACCGGCTGGCCGTTCCAGAAATCCAGCTTGTACTTGAGGTCCACGCCATAAGCGCTGGTGTCCTGGCTGATCACCAGGACTTCCTTCACACCGGCCTTGACCAGGCGCTCGGCTTCGCTGAGCACATCGCCCACCGGCCGGCTGACCAGCTTGCCGCGCATCGACGGGATGATGCAGAAGCTGCACGTATGGTTGCAGCCTTCGGAAATCTTCAGATAGGCGTAGTGGCGCGGGGTGAGCTTGATGCCCTGTGGCGGTACCAGATCGACGAAGGGGTCGTGCTCGATGTTCGGCGGCACCACCTCATGCACCGCATTCACCACCTGCTCGTACTGCTGCGGGCCGGTAACGGCCAGCACGCTGGGGTGCACACCGCGGATGTTGTTCTCGTCCACACCCATGCAGCCGGTGACGATCACCTTGCCGTTCTCGGCAATCGCCTCGCCGATGGCGTCCAGCGATTCGGCCTTGGCGCTATCGATGAAACCGCAGGTGTTGACAACCACCACATCGGCGTCCTCGTAGGACGGCACGATCTGGTAACCCTCCATGCGCAGCTGGGTGAGGATGCGTTCAGAGTCGACCGTTGCCTTGGGGCAACCCAAGCTCACGAACCCGACTGTTGGCGTTTTGCTCATCGACTTTGAACCTCGAAAACCGCGCATGAAAAAGGCGCGCGAGTATACAGAGCTGAGCATTTTTTAGCCAGGCCGGGAGCGGCGCACGTGGGTCGATATGCCCTGGCGTGGCGCGACCGCTCCAGCTGCGAGTGCCGCTGCAGATCAGGCTCCGATGTCGTATTCGATTTCGGCGAGCGGCGCGAAAGACTCGCTGAGGTCGCTCACGCTGGTCGCGCCAACCAGGCGATTGCGGTATTCGCTCGGCGTGCAGCCGGCGAACTGCTTGAACACTCGGGCGAAGTAGGACGGATCGCGGAAGCCCGCCTCATAGCCGATGGTGGTGATAGGCATCTGGCTGTTGTCGAGGCGGTCCTTGGCGAACTCCATGCGCCTGGCAAGGATGTGCTCCAGATAGCAGATGCCATACACGTCCTTGAACAGCCGGCTGAAGCGCGACGGCGTCATGCCGCAGAGCTGTGCCAGCTCCTTCTGGTCGATGTTTTCGCGAAAATGCTGGTCAATGTGCTGCAACGCGCGCGCCAGCGATTGATGCTTGCGATGATCCGCGGTCAGCCTGACGCAGGCTGGCAGCTCGGGGAACACCTCGCTCATGGGTTGCCGGGGATAACCAGCACCGATGCGCCTCAACGCATGCAGTTCAAGCAGTGCACGCCGATAGCGCGCCATTTCTGCCGACGAAATGGGCAGCGTGATGTATTCCCATACCCGCGAGCGCATCGCCCATACGGCGAGCTCCTCGGTGTGCTGGACGGTAAACATGGTGATCGGAAGGGATGGCACCGAGCGCTTGAGTTGCTGCAACTGGCTCAATCCGAGCGCGTCGGGTCGATCGAAATGCATGCAGATCATGTCTGCCTGGCGCAGATGTAGGCCCGAATCTGCGACAAGGGAGTCCGGTGCGATCAGCCGACAATCGCAGAAGTCACTGAACTGAGCCATTAGCGCTTGTGTAGAGCGCTCGCAGGTCATGTCGAGCCAGAGAAGGCTGGGGCCTGTCGCGGAGTTAGACATCATTACTAGCTCTGCCGATTGTTGTTGTGCGCCTCAAACAGTATTGGCAATAAGCCATTATTGCTAAGAACCAATTCTGCTAACTGCGTCACATTTTGTTGCGGATAGGTTATGTGACAGCGCGGCCTCTGCATCAGCTGAATGAATGACCTCTAAGCGCTGCCCATTGGGGTGGCGCCTTGTCGCATCCCTTCTATCTGCGGCTACCTGTGTGCAGGCACAACGCCAGTAAAAAAATCCTAGCGATCAGCAAAGGACTCCTAACTGCCGTCTCCACTCCGCGCCTAGGGTGAAAGCAGAGCAGGGATTAATCCTGCTGGCTCCGGGTAATCACATCGAGAGGTGAGCGAGATGAAACTTCAGTCGATCAAGAGCGCAGTGGTGAAGTTCGCGAGGGATGAGGAAGGCTTGACCACGGTGGAGTATGCGATTGCCGGTGGGCTGGTGGCGGCCGTGCTACTTACGGCGTTCACAAACTTAGGGCAGGCCGTACTAGTCAAGATCAACGCGATCATCACCGCATTGGGTGGAACCACGGCCCCAACGCAGTAATGGCAATCGAGTGGATAGTTCTATTAAGCCTGGCGGGATATGCGGCGCTGATTGATCTTCGGCAACACCGAATTCCGAATTCGCTCGTGGTGTTCGGCATAGCGGCGGGGGTTGTTGGTCAGGTTTTCGGCGCAGGATGGTCCGGGCTTGGAACTAGCGCGATCAGTGCGGCGATCGGCTTTGCCATCTTCATTCCGCTCTACGCCCTCGGCGGCATGGCCGCCGGCGACGTCAAGCTGATGGCGATGGTAGGCACGTTCATGGCACCGCAGCAGGCCCTGCTGGTCTCGCTGCTGGCGCTGATGGCCGGGGGTATTGGTGGGTTGTTGCTGATCGCCGTGCACGGGCAGCTCCGGCAAACGCTGACTCGGTACACGGTGATGCTGGGCGCTCACCGCTACCTGGCGCCGGACAAGAACGAAGTTGCCGGCAAGCGCTTTCCCTACGCCATCGCCATCCTGCTCGGCACCCTGGGCAGCATGTTGTGGTTTGAATTCGCCCGCTGAAGGGGATGTGTCATGCATGTAGTCATCGATCATCCAACCCGGGACCGCGAGTTCGCAGTGGTCCAGCAACTCGCGCCACAGCCTCGCAGCATCGCCGATACCGGTCTGGATGAGGCGCTGTTGGGCGATCTTGTCTGCAAGCATCTGCACGAATCCGGCGTGCTTGATATCGGCCGGCTGGCTGACCGCCTGGCGTTGCCAGGCGCGGTGGTCGATGAGGTGCTGGGCCAGCTGCGCAAGGACGGCAGCGTCGAGGTGCTCGGGCAGACCGGTGGCAGCGGTTTGCGTTACGGGCTGACCGAGCGTGGCCGCATGGCGGCGCGAGATGCCTTCGCGCGCAGCGGCTATCTCGGGGCCGCTCCGATTCCGGTGAGTCTCTACTGTGCCTTGCTCAAGTTGCAGACCATCCATCATGGGCGGGTGACCGAGCGGGCTATGCGCGCCGCCTACAGTGGCGTGGTAATGACCGACGACCTGCTGGAGCGGCTCGGCGTGGCGATGAATTCCGGCCGCGCCATGATGATTTATGGTCCCTCCGGGACCGGCAAGACCTACATCAGCAGCCGGCTGATCCGTTTGCTCAACGAGGCGATCTGGGTGCCCCACGCCGTGGTGATCGGCGATGCCGTGCTGCAGATCTACGACCCGCAGATCCATTGCCGGCTGGAGACCGAAGAACCGGCCAGCCTGCTACTCGATCAGGGCATCGATCGCCGGCTGCTGTGCTGTTCGCGGCCACTGCTGACCACCGGGGGTGAGCTGACCATGGACCAGCTCGAAATCCGCCATGACCCCGTCAGTCGGCAGTACCACGCGCCGCTGCAGCTCAAGGCCAGCAACGGCCTGTTCATTGTCGATGACCTGGGCCGGCAGCGCATGCCGCCGGCCGAGCTGCTCAACCGCTGGATCGTGCCGATGGAGGAGCGCCGCGACTTCCTCAACCTGGGCGGCGGGCGTCACTGCGTGCTGCCGTTCGACCTGATCCTGGTGTTCTCGACCAACATCAACCCGCTGGACCTGGCCGACGACGCCTTCCTGCGGCGCATCGGCTACAAGCTGCCGTTCGGCTACCTCAAACGCGATCAGTACGAACGCATCTGGCGGCAGGAGCTGGATAAGCGCGGCCAGGCCTTCGATGCGGCGCTGCTCGACCACGTCCTGAGCGAGCTGCACGGAGCCGAAGGCGTTCCGCTGCTGCCATGCCAGCCGCGCGACCTTATCGATATGGCACTTGATCGCCAGCGCTATCTGGACCGCAGCGGTCCGTTGACGGCCGACGACCTGGACTGGGCCTGGCGAAACTACTTCGTCCAGCTCGAATTTCTCGAATGAAGGAGATTGGACATGGGCTCCCGTACGTTTTATCTGGTGCTGTTCTCGCTGCTGCTGGGACTGGGTGCGAGCTGGATGGCCAACAACTGGCTTAACGCCAGGCTCAGCGCGGCACCTGACGACCAGCAGCGCAACGTCGTGGTGGCTACCATGGAAATTCCCTTCGGCCAGGCCATCGAGGCGCAGCAGGTGATGGTCGTGCGCATGCCGCGGGGCACGGTTCCTGATGATGCCTTCGATGCGGTCGACCAGGTGGCCGGCAAGATCGCCACATTCAGCATGCTGCGCGGCGACATCGTGCGTGGCGCCCGGGTAGCCGAGCATCTGGGCGGCAGCACCCTGGCTTCGTTGATCGCCAAGGACAAGCGCGCGGTATCGGTACGGGTCGACGACGTGGTTGGCGTGGGCGGCTTCCTGCTGCCCGGCAACCGGGTCGATGTGCTGGCGACTCGTCGCATCGGCAGCGGTGAGGAAACCGAAGCCAAGACCATTCTCCAGGACCTGCGCGTGCTGGCCGTCGACCAGACCGCCAGCACTGACAAGACCCAGCCGGTAGTAGTGCGTGCCGTGACGCTGGAAATGGCACCGGACGAGGCAGAAGCGCTGGTCAAGGCGATGTCCGAGGGCCGCCTGCAACTGGCCTTGCGCAACCCACTGGATAACGACAAGCGCGTGGCCGCCGAGCCGCAGTCGCTGCAGGTGGCTGCGCCAGCACCGGTGGTGGTGCCGCCCAAGCCGGTACAGCGTCAGCGAGCTCCGGCCGACCCGGGCGTCACCATCATTCGCGGCACCGAGGTCAACGTCACCAAGGTGCGGCTCTAGCGCGATCACTGCCAACACCGGCGCTGTCACCAGCCGGTCTGCAAGGAGATTCACATGAACAGCATGAGCAAAGTGCAGCTACTGGCCGTCCTGCTGGGCGGCTGGGCGGTGCTGGGGGCGCCGGCGACCTTCGCCCAGCAGCCGGTTTCGGCTACGGCGGTGAGAGCCATGCCGGCGGTGAACAACAGCGATGTGCAGGTGCCCATCTACAAGTCGCGGGTGCTCAGCACGCGGGCGTCGGTCAACCGCATCTCGGTGGGCAACCCGGCGATTGCCGACATTCTCATCACCTCGCCGACGCAGCTGTACCTGCTCGGGCGCTCGCTGGGCAGTACCAACGTGCTGCTGTGGGACAACCGCAATCAGCTGATCGACAGCCTGGATGTGGAGGTGGTGCACGATCTCGGCGGGCTCAAGGCCAAGCTGCATCAGGTGCTGCCCAACGAGCGCATCGAAGTGTTCAGTGCACAGGGCGCGCTGGCGCTGCGTGGCCAGGTCAGCAGTGCAGCAGCCATGGACAGCGCGGTGAAGCTGGCGCAGAGCTATGCGGCGCAGGCTTCGGCGGCTGAAAGCGGCGGTGCAGCGATGCAGAATAAGCCGCTGGAGGTGATCAACCTGCTCGGTATCGGTGGCAGCCAGCAGGTCATGCTGGAAGTGAAGGTTGCCGAGATGCAGCGCAGCCTGTTCAAGAATCTGGATGTGCGCTTCAACGCGCTGGATTTCGGCTCGTCGTCACGCTGGTCGGGGGGCGGCTTCAATAACGGTCTGAACGCCGATGGCGGTGTACTGGGCCTGAATCCAGATGGTCAGGTGGACCCGAGCAAGCTGATCGGCAGTGGCAAGGCGATCTTCGGGCAGTTCCTCTCGGAGAACTTCCTGTTCAACGTCGTGCTGGACGCGGCCAAGGACAATGGTACGGCCAAGGTGCTTGCCGAGCCGACGCTTACCACGCTGACCGGACAGCAGGCGGAATTCATTTCCGGTGGCGAGTTTCCGGTGCCGGTGTCGGACGACGATGGCATCACCATCGAATACAAGGAATTCGGCGTCGGCGTGAAGTTCCTGCCGGTGGTGCTGGACTCGGGCCGCATCAACCTCAACCTCAATGTCGCGGTCAGCGAGCTGAGCAACGCCAATGCGCTGATGCTCACGACCGGCCTGGGCGGCACCAACAGCGTCGGCCAGCTGGTGCCGTCGTTGACCAAGCGCAGTGCGCAGTCCACCGTGGAACTGGGCAATGGCCAGACCATCGCCATCGCCGGCCTGATCAGCGAGAACAGCCGCGATTACGTCAGCCGCTTCCCCGGCCTCGGCGACATTCCGGTGCTCGGACAACTGTTCCGCAGCCAGCAGTACATCAACGGCGAGACCGAACTGGTCATCCTCGTCACCCCTCATCTGGTCACTCCGCTGGATGCCAAGGCCGTGCGGCTGCCGACGGAAAACTTCGTCGAGCCCAGCGACCTGGAGTTCTACCTGCTCGGCAAGACCAAGGGCAGCCAGCCCGGGCGTGCCGTGCCGGTCAGTCTCGGTGTCAGCGAAGGCCGTTTCGGCCACGACCTCAAGTAAGCGGAGAGCAGCATCATGAAACGAATCATTGCGCTGGGCTTGCTGGCCGCTTTGGGTGGCTGCGTGAGTTATGACGAGGGCCGCGTCGGCCCGCTGGGCTCGACCGTGTACCTGAGCGAATACCTGCAGATCGTCGACAAGCAGAAGGCTGCCAACCCGGGAACAGGTTTGGCGGCAGAGGGCGTCGATGGGCCGCTGACGGAGAAGGTGATGGAGGGCTATCGCGGCACCACCGGCGATGCGACGCAGGTCGCCCAGCCGATCCAGATCAACGTCAACAACTGAGGCGCCCGCCATGACAGTCCGCAGAAGCAACAGGCCGTTACCGGCACGCCAGCGCGGTGCGGTCATGGTACTTGCCGTGCTGGCGCTGCTGTCCATCCTGTTGATGGCGGCGCTGGCACTGGATGGCAGCCATATGCTGCTGAACAAGACCCGGCTGCAGAACGCGGTAGATGCGGCGGCGCTCAGCGGGGCCAAGACGTTGCAGCAGGTACTCGGCTCCGGCAGTTCTTCAAGCCTGACCCGCGACGCCGCACTCGCAACGCTGCGGCTCAACGCCCAGGCACCCGGCAACGCAGAGCTGAACACCGCGCTCGGCAGCGGGGGCACCAGCTTCGCCCGGGTTGAACTGGCCGCCAGCGTCTACGGGCCTTTCTCATACCCGGGGCCGCTCAATGCGCGCTATGTAAGGGTGTCGGTGCCCAACTACGGTTTGGTCGGCTTCTTCTGGCGGATCATGGATATGTTTGGCACGGCGCCGGAGAAAACCGTTGCCGCCGTTGCGACAGCCGGGCCAAGTCCGACCAGCCCCTGCGACATTTCACCGATGATGGTCTGTGGCGATCCTAATCAGTACAACGCGTCGAACGAGCTGTTCTGGGGCTATCGCTTTGGCGATCTGCAGGTGCTCAAGGGAGCATCCAACAGCGATCCGGTGATTGGTCCGGGCAATTTCCAGCTAATTCGTTTGGGTGGTACTAGCGGTGCCTCGGAGACACGTGACGCGCTGGCAGGTGGCTTCAGGCGTTGCAATGTCGTGGGCGACGCGGTGCCGACCGAGCCGGGCAACAACGTCGGTCCGGTGGCGCAAGGGTTGAATACCCGCTTCGGCGTCTATGACGGGCCGATCAGCAGCAAATCGGCGAGCTATCCGCCCGACCAGGTCATCAGTTTCAGCACGCCGCGCATGACCCTCAACAGCACCGTGAGTCCGCCGCGCGCCGAGTATCAGGGCCAGCCAGTGCAATCGCGCAATGGCGACCTGTACACCAGCAGTCATGCCTTGCTGGACTTCAACGACTGGCAGCGCAGCGTCGGCAACTGTCCGAACGGTTGCCAGGCGAACGGCGTTTTCGAGCGGCGTGTATTGAAGATTGTGGTGGGCAACTGCAATGGCGCGTCGGGCGGCAGCACGTCGGTGCCGGTGCTGGGCTTCGGCTGCTTCTTCCTCGTGCAGTCACTGCCCGGTGGGCAGGGCAACCAGGCCGTGGTGTTCGGCCAGTTCATTCGTGAATGCGAGGGCGACAACGTACCCGGGCCGAACTCGGTCGGCGAGACGGGGCCGCAGATCATCCAGCTGTACAAGACCTATATCGACAACAGCCGGACGCCTAGCAGCGATTCCTGAAGGAGGCGGCCATGAAGCGCAACGGAGCGGCCTATGGGGTAGGGCAGCGCGGGCTGGCCATGGTGGAATTTGCCATCGTGTTGCCGTTGCTGCTCCTCCTGCTGCTCGCCATCGGCGAGATCGGCCGCATGATGTTCCAGTACAACACCTTGCTGCAGGCCAGCCGCGACGCCAGTCGTTACCTGGCCGGCGAAGCGCGCAATCGCACCCTCGGTCAGCTCGAGCTTTCCACCGAGCTGCTGACCCGCACGCGAGCGCTGGCGGTATATGGCGTGCCGGTGGCGTCGGGCAGCACGGCGCCGCTGGTGAGCGGCCTGACCAGCGGCGCCGTGCAGGTTTCTGCGGTCGGCAGCGACCATGTGCAGGTGAGCATCAGCTACCTGTTCGTTCCGGTGGTTGGCCGGGGCATTCCGGCGTTGTTCGGTGGGGAGCTGCGCCTGGGATTTCCCCTCGTCGCCACGACCGTGATGAGGGTGCTGTGATGAGCCGCGTGCGCCAGCACGGCGCCTACACGGTCGAATTCGCGATTGTCGGCCTGCTGTTCTTCGTGCTGATGTTCGGCGTGTTGGAAATGGGCCGGCTGCTGTTCACCGTCAACGCGCTGAACGAGAGCGCGCGTCGCGGCGCAAGGCTCGCAGCGGTGTGCAACATTCAGGACCCGCGCATCTTGCGGCGGGCGATCTTCAACGAGGCGGAGCAGAGCGGTACCAGCCAGCTGATCGGCAATCTCGAAACCAGCCATCTGCGCCTGGTCTACCTCAACCAGGATGGTGCCCCGGTGGCCAGCCCGGCCGACACCACTGGTGTAACCGGCTACCGGGCGATCCGCTATGTACAGCTGCGTATCGAAGGCTTTCCCTTCCAACTGCTGATTCCAACGCTGCAGCGTGTGATCACGCTGCCGACGTTCCAGTCGACCCTTCCCCGCGAAAGCCTCGGGCGTCACCCCGAGGCCAACGTTGTTCCGGAGATCACCCCATGCTGAAGCCGACGCCGCCCAGCGCCCCAGCCGTTTCCAGCGCACGCCCGCTGCAGTTGCTGATCAGCAGCCGCGACGCTGCGGCACTGGAGCGATTGAGCACAGCCATCGGGTCGCATCCCGCATGGCAGGTCACGACCCGGTTGGTCAACAATGGCCATACCGATCCATTGTTCGGACTGGATCACCTGCCAGACCTGCTGCTGCTGCATGTGAGCAATCTGTGGCGCGACGAGCTGGCCGCTCTGCTGCTGCGTCCGGCCAGCCAGCGCCCGCCGTTGCTGGTCTGCGGGCCGCTGGACGAGCGCGAGGGGCTGCGCCTGGCGATGCAGGCCGGGGCACGGGATTTCCTCGCTGAGCCGGTCGTCGCGGCCGAGTTGCTGGCCGCCATCCAGCGCGTTGCCTTCGAGAGCCAGGCAGGCGTCGATGCCGGCGGACGGCTGGTGGCGGTGATGAACGCCAAGGGTGGCTCGGGCGCGACGATGCTGGCCTGCAACCTGGCTCATCAGCTCAGCGGGCATGGTGCCAGGACGCTGCTGCTGGATCTGGATCTGCAGTTCGGCTGCGTAGCGCACTGCCTGGACGTGCGGCCGGCGCACAGTCACCTCGAGGTGCTGCAGCGTATCGATGAAATGGACGGCATGGCCCTGAATGGCTTCTGCAGCCACTTCAGCCCGACGCTGCATGTGCTGGGTGGGCGTCCCGGCGAGCTGTGCCTGACCCAGGACGTGCGCCTGGAGCAGCTGGAAAGCCTGCTCAATCTGGCGCGGCGGCATTACGACTGGGTGGTGGTCGATCTGCCGCGACAGATCGACCACCTCACCGGTATCACCCTGGAGCAGGCGGATCGCATCTATGTGGTGCTGCAGCAGAGCCTCAGCCACCTCAAGGATGCGAGCCGCCTGCTGGCCATCATGCGTGAGGACATGGGTATCCAGGCCCAGCGGATTCAGGTGGTGGTCAACCGCTACGACAAGGCCGCTGCGGTGAGCCTGCAGGACATCACCGAGGCACTGCATTGCGGGGAGCCGATTCGTCTGGCGAACGACTATGCGGTGGTCAACGAGAGCCAGAACGCCGGCGTTCCGCTCGGCTTGCACGCGCCGCGCGCGCCGATCACTCAAGGCATCCGCCAGCTCAGCCAGGCGCTGATCGGTGCTCAGGTCGAGGCGCCGAGCCTGCTCAAACGCACATTCGGTCGACTGTTCGGGGGAAGCCATGCTCAGTGAATTCAGGAACAGACTGCATCGTCAGACCGGCAAGGACAGCGTGCCGGCCAATCCTGTCGCTACCGCCGAGCAGCCCGCCAGCTGGGAAGCCGACGCGCCGGAGAATCTGTACGAAACCCGAACTCAGCTCAACTCCATCGAGGCCGAGTGGCGTGAGCGCATCTATCAGCAACTGCTGAAGGTGATGGACCTGTCCTTGCTGGACTCGATGGAAAACGCCGAAGCGACACGGCAGATCCGCGACATTTGTCAGCGCCTGCTGGACGACCATGCAGCGCCGGTGAGCAGCAGCAGCCGGCAGTTGATCATCAAGCAGATCAGCGACGAAGTGCTCGGGCTTGGTCCGCTGGAGCCGCTACTCGCCGATGGCACGGTGTCCGACATTCTGGTCAACGGCCATGCCTCGGTGTACGTGGAGCGCCACGGCAAGCTGCAGCGTACCGATGTGCGTTTTCGTGATGATCAGCACCTGCTGAACATCATCGACCGCATTGTCTCAAGCCTCGGCAGGCGCATCGACGAATCCTCGCCGCTGGTGGACGCGCGTCTGAAGGACGGCTCGCGGGTCAACGCCATCATTCCGCCGCTGGCAATCGACGGGCCGAGCCTGTCGATCCGCCGTTTCGCCGTGGATCTGCTGAACGCCGAGAGTCTGGTCGAGATGGGCACCCTGACGCCGGCGATCGCGCTGGTGCTCAAGGCCATCGTGCGCGGCCGGCTCAACGTGCTGGTGTCCGGCGGTACCGGCACCGGCAAGACGACCATGCTCAACGTGCTGTCGAGCTTCATTCCGCACAACGAGCGCATTGTCACCATCGAGGATTCGGCGGAACTGCAGCTGCAGCAGCCGCACGTGGTGCGCCTGGAGACGCGCCCGGCCAACATCGAGGGGCGCGGCGAAATCAATCAGCGCGAGCTGGTGCGCAACAGCCTGCGCATGCGCCCGGATCGCATCGTCATCGGCGAGGTACGTGGGCCGGAAGCGTTGGACATGCTGGCGGCAATGAACACCGGTCACGACGGTTCGATCACCACCATCCACGCCAACAGCCCACGTGATGCGTTGGGCCGTATCGAGAACATGGTGTCGATGTCCGGTGCGACATTCCCGATCAAGGCGTTGCGCCAGCAGATCGCCTCGGCCATCGACGTGGTGCTGCAGCTCGAGCGCCACGAGGATGGCAAGCGAAGGCTTGTCAGTGTGCAGGAGATCAATGGCATGGAAGGCGACATCATCACTATGTCCGAAATCTTCACCTTCGAACGGCGCGGCATCGGTGAGAAAGGCGAGGTGCTGGGTGAGTATCGGCCCAGCGGCATGGTGCCGATGTTCCGTGATCGCCTGGCCAAGCGCGGCATCGAACTGCCGCTGCCGCTGTTCAGACCGGACTGGATGGAGGTCATGCAGCCATGAGGCAGATACCCACCGAGTACATCCTGGTTTTTCTCGGCATGATCTTCGTCGCGGTGGTCTTGCTCAGCCAGGGCCTGACGATTCCGGTGTTCGGCGAGGCCGGCAAGATGCGCAAGCGCATTCGTGCGCGCCTGCACCTGCTCGAACACAGCAACAACGGGCCCAGCATGCAGATGCTGCTGCGCGAGAAGTACCTGACGCGACTTTCGCCATTGCAGGCGCGGCTGGAGCAGCTGCCGATGATGGAGCGACTGGCGCAGATGATCGAGCAGAGCGGCCATCATTATCTGGCGCATCGGGTGGTGTTGGCCGGACTGGCGCTCGCGGCGCTGGCCAGTGCCGCGATCTGGGTCGTTACTCTGCAATGGTGGTTGTCGGCTGGCGCCGGGCTGGCGGCATTCTGGCTGCCCATCGGAAAGATCAACGCGGATCGTGCCAAGCGTTTCGCTGCCTTCGAGGAAGGTCTGCCGGACGCGCTGGACTCGGTCTGTCGGGCGTTGCGCGCGGGGCATCCGTTCGGTGAGTCGCTGCGTCTGGTGGCCGATGAGCACAAGGGGCCGGTGGCCCAGGAGTTCGGCCTGGTGTTTGCCGATATCAACTACGGCAATGACGTGCGTCGCGCCATGCTCGGCCTGCTGGAGCGCGTTCCCAGCATGACGGTGATGATGCTGGTGACCTCGGTGCTGATCCATCGGGAAACCGGTGGCAACCTGACCGAGGTGCTGGAGCGCATGAGTGCGCTGGTGCGCGGGCGTTTTCGCTTCCAGCGCAAGGTACGCACGCTGTCGGCCGAAGGGCGGATGTCCGCCTGGGTGCTGGTTTCCGTGCCCTTCGTGCTGGCGGCGGTGATCATGCTGACCACTCCGGAGTACCTGCCGATGCTGCTCAACGAGCCTGCCGGGCAGAAGCTCGCCGTGGCGGCCTTCGTCGGGATGCTTGCGGGCATCCTGTGGATTCGCCGCATCATCCGCATCCAGGTCTAGGGGGCTCGTCATGGATTACTTGTGGAGCGTGTTCAACGGCCTGATGGGCGATGAGCGCTGGGTACGCCTGCTGTTTCTGGCGGCGATCGGCATCAGCGTGGTGATCGCAGCGCTCACCCTGACCTTGCTTGTGGTCGGCTTGCAGGACCCGGTGCATCGACGACTGGTCACGCTCAAGCGCGGCATGGTCGATCAGGGCGTTGGCGAGCCGCCACGGGGCAACCTGCAGCTGCTGCTGGCGCAGCTGGGGGATCGCCTGGTCGCCACCGACAGCGAGCATGCCAGCGGTACGCGCGCGCTGTTGCTGCACGCCGGTTATCGCTCGGCCAGTGCCGCGCAGCTGTACTGGTCGCTGCGCCTGTTGTTGCCGCTGCTGTTGCTCGCTGCCGCAGTGGTGCTGCTGCCGTTGTTCAGCGAAGTGGAGTTTTTGACCGGGCTGATGCTGACGGCCGCAGCGGTCATCGTCGGCTGGATGATTCCGGCGATCTATGTCGAAAAGCGCAAGGAGGCCCGCATGAGTCGACTGCGTGCCGCCTTCCCTGATGCGCTGGATCTGCTGGTGGTATGCGTCGAGTCGGGGCTGGCCTTGCCGCAGGCGATCGAGCGGGTAGCCGAGGAGACGTCCGTCAGCCATGCCGAACTGGCCGGCGAACTGGCCCTGGTGAATGCCGAAATCCGCGCGGGTGTGAGCAGCTCCGATGCGCTGCAGAACCTCGCGCTGCGTACCGGTCTGGAAGACTTGCAGGGGCTGGTCAGCCTGCTCAGTCAGAGCATCCGTTTCGGCACCAGTGTGGCGGATACGCTGCGCATCTACGCCGAGGAGTTTCGTGACCGGCGTACCCAGGCGGCCGAGGAACAGGCTGCCAAAATCGGGACCAAGCTGGTCTTTCCGCTCATTCTCTGCCTGTGGCCCAGCTTCTTCGTGGTTGCCATCGGTCCGGCCATCATGGCGTTGGTCAACGCCTTCGGGAGTTCCTGACATGAAAAGATTCGGATTGCTGCTGCTCGTATCCGCCGTGCTGGGCGGTTGTCAGAGCATGGGGCCGGATACCGGCAACAGCGGACGCTCGGTGTACTCCGGCGACAACGCGCTGCTCTATCAGGTGCGCAAGCAGGCAGGCAGCGCGGACCAGGCAATGCAGCTGGCGGCGCTGGCCTATCGGGCGGGAGATCTCGACCAGTCCCTGTTTCAGTATCTGCGCGCCATGGAGCTTGAGCCAAAGCGCCAGGACGCTCTGGTCTGGGTCGGGCGTATCCACCGGGAAAGGGGCAACGATCAGCTCGCCGAACTGGCCTTCACCGAAGTGCTGGCCAAGCAGTCGGACAACCTCGATGCGCTGACTGAAATGGGCATGCTGAGCCTCTCGCAGCGCGATCAGGATCGTGCGCGGGGCCTGCTGCACAAGGCCGTTTCCCTGGATCAGCGGCGTCAGGGCGTGGCCATTGGTGAAACGCTGCCCGAGCCGCAGGCGCTCAAGGTCGACCAACAGTCGCCGCTCAGGCTGTACAACGCACTCGGCGTGCTGGCCGATCTGAACAACCGCTTTGCCTTGTCCGAGGGCTACTACCAGCTGGCGCTGAAGATCGAGCCACGCTCGCTGCTGGCGCAGAACAGCCTGGGCTATTCCTATTATCTGGCCGGACGCTGGCAGGACGCCGAGCGCACCTTCCGCCGCGCGCTGGATCAGAACGGCAGCTACACGCCACTGTGGCGCAACTATGGGCTGCTGCTGGCGCGTACTGCGCGTTACGAGGAGGCGCTTTCGGCTTTCGAGCAGATAGGTTCGCGCGCACAGGCCAGCAATGACGTGGGCTATGTCTGTCTGGTGGAAGGCAAGCTGGATGAGGCCGAACAATTCTTCCGCAGCGCCCTGGAACAGTCGCCGTCGCACTACCTCACGGCCTGGGAGAACCTCGAGCGCGTACGGCAGTTGCGCAAGATTCGGCAGCTGGGGCTGGAGCGCGCGCAGTCGGAAGTGTTCGCGGTGGTGGACGCAGAGGTCAAGGTGTTCCCCGTGCCCTGATCGGCTCAGCGGTTGCCCACCGCGACTGCAGGCGCAGTGGTGCGTTGGCGGCGCGGCAGGTAGCGTTTGAGTTTGAGCGCCGGCGACTCGATCAGGTACCAGGAGAGTACTGCGGCGGCGAGGCTGGCGGCGAAGCTCAGCAGCATGAACGGTAGCAGCGGCAGGCTGCCGTCGCTCCAGTGCATGAGCAGTTGCTGCAGCGGGAAGGCGAAGATGTACAGCCCGTAGGAGAAGTCGCCCGCCTTGCCGAACCCGGCCAGCAGCGGGATGCGCAGCTGGGCGAGGTAGAGCGTGAGATAGGGCAGCGTGAGCACGTGCACCAGCTCCCAGTAGTCGCTGCGTGCACTGAGCAGGTTTGCGGTAACCATTAGCGCGGCGAGCTTCCAGTTCCAGATCAGTTTCTGGCGATACAGATAGAGCACCACACCGGCATAGAAGAACATCCCCAGCCGCGTGGCCTTGCGCAGCAGGTCGCTCTGCACCTCGTATACCGGGATCAGGTAGAAGTGCACGCCGACCATCAAAACCAGCCCGATCAGCGCCATGCTGCGGCCGAACACCTTGAGCAAGCCGAGCGTCAGTACAGTGGCATACATCAGCACTTCGTAGGGCAGCGTCCACAGCGAGCCGTTGACCGTATCCGGGAAGGGGTTGCTGGCGAACACGCCGGGCAGGCGGAACTCCGTGATGAACACCGCGTTACCCAGGTAGGCAAATGTTTCGGGTGCGGCGAAGTATTCGCTCAGTGGCAATCGGGTGGCCAGCGGCCCCACAACCAGCACGACAAACAGCACCGAGACGATCAGCGCCGGAAGGATGCGCAATGCCCGTTTGGCGGCGAAATCCAGCACGCTGTGGCTGTTCAGCCAGGAACCGGCGATGAGAAAGCCGCTCATGACGAAGAACACGTGCACGGCGATGTCCGCCGAGTCATAGCTGCCGCTGAACAGGCGCAGCGGTTCCTGATGCGCCTGGCCCGAGAGTCCGTAGGCGTGACCGAATACCACCATCGCGGCGGCGAAAAAGCGCAGGAAATCGAAGTTGTTGTCTCTATCCGCCAGAGTGGGCGTGTGCATCGGAACCTCCTGGTCTGAGTAATCAACGCAGCGGAAAAGCCTGGCTCATGCCCAGCGTGTGGCTTTCACCGTCACGGATCGCCTGCTCGATAAGTTGCAGGCGCTCGGGGGCACGCTGGCGTCTGGCGACATATCGCAACAGGCTGAGGAAGATGCGGCGGTTCAGCCGGTATAACCAGGGCGAGGCAGCCCAGACATAGGTGTCGAACCAGGCCTGGTTGCGGGCGGTGTAGTAGGCGCGGAAATCCGAGTCGCCCAAGAGGAAGGCTTCGTAGATGTTGCGGGTGTGGGCCTTGATGTTCCAGGACAGCTCCAGCTCGTCGATCAATGCCTCGGTGACCAGCCGCAGGCGGCCACCCATCGCGGTAATGCGGCGGGTGTACTCGGTGTCATCGGCGTAGAGCACCAGCTCGCGCAGCGGCAGGCCGATCGCCTGGTACAGGCTGCGGTGCGCGAGCATGCCGCCGTAGGGGGCGAAGGGCAGGTCGATGGCCCGTGGCGGCGTACCCTTTGGCCGGCCCCAGGGCAGGCGACGCCAGATCTTGTAGGGCAGTTGCGCCACGTGGAAGCCAAAGTAGCTGGAGCGTGGCTGAACGATGAAACGCTGCGGCACGCCGCGGGCGATGTCCTCCTGCTGGCTGCGGCGAAAGCCCAGCACCGCCGCGTTAGGCAAACCCACCTCGTCGTCCAGCCGCGCCAGCTCCTCGTGCAACAGGCGCACGGCAGAGGCGGTGGGTGCGTTGTCGTCATCCATCATCCATATGTACTGGGCGCCTTCTGCGAGCGCAGCTTCCAGCCCCACGGCATAGCCGTTGGCCGAGCCGGTGTTTTGCGCAAGCGGGATAAGTCGGACCTGACCGGGCCAGCGGCTGGTCAGCTGCTCAAGCGGCGCGCTGGAGGCGTTGCTGACCACGATTACCCGGGTGATCTGCTCGAAGGCGAATGCCTGCTCAATCAGGCGGCGCAGGTAGTGCAGGCGGTCGCCATAGGTCACTGTGACGATGGTGGTCTGCCTTCGCGCCGGTGTTTCGCCGGCTTCAATAGCGATGGTCTGTGTGTCCAGGCTGCAGGTGTCAGGCACGGCGGTATCTCCTCAGGACTGTTCTGGAACGACCAGGGGCAGGCAACCGGCTGATTGCGCTGGCAACTCTTCTTCGGCGGGGCTGAAGAAGGCGTGAAAGATGCGGATGAACCCGGTGGCTGCCGGATCGCCGGGTGGGCCGGGCGCGGGAATGAGTTCGGTGTAGGAGTAGCCGTCGGCCAGAATCAGCGACGCCCTGGATGTTCCGTCTGTGCTCATGCTGAAGCTCCCTGGGTGACTGGACGCCGTGAGGCGCCGATCAGAATGAATAACGTCGGCCGTCCGTTGGCGGGAACCACAGCGAACCGGCGGCGGGTTCGGCCATGTGTCGGCCTCGATTGGTCGCGGCGCGCTCTACACCCTGACCTCCGGCCGCGGAGGCGCAGTGCTGTGCAGAATCGCTGCCTGAATGGCTGTAGGCGATCACGCTGGTGGCGCTGGCGGCATCGCAGGACGGTGTGTGGCTGCCGTGCAGATTGGCCGATGTCGGGTCTGCGCTCAGTGAGTCGACGATCACCGCCGCGCAGGCGGGATCAACCGCCAGGACAAGGGCGAAACCGAGAGCGCGGGTGGCTCTCATCCACTGCTTTACTGTGTTCATCCTTGAAACCTCGTAAGTGAATGGGAAGTTAGGCGTGCTTGACTGGCGCCACGGCAGCCGGATAGAGCGGCGTATTGGGTGCCGGTGAAGGGAAGAAATCCTGGCCGTCGTAGGCCCTCGCTTCGCGCAGCCGCGCCTCGACGAACGCCCGTATCTCCTGCTGGAAGCGTTCAATGGAAAAACGCTCCGAGTTGCTGCGGCAGTTTGCGGCGCTGATGCGCGAGCGCTGGGCTTCGAAGGTGGCGATGGCTGCAATGATCGAGGCCGTGTTCTGCTCGGGATAGAACACACCGGTGGGTTCGGGATGATCGAGACCGCGTACGGTTTCCAGCACACCGCCGCGGCCGAAGGCGATTACCGGTGTGCCACAGGCCTGAGCCTCGATCGGCGCAATGCCGAAATCCTCCTCGGCAGCGAAGACGAACGCCTTGGCGCGCTGCATGTGCTGTCGCAGCACCTCGAAGCTCTGGTAGCCGAGCAGGGTGACGTTGGGGCCGGCAACCTCGCGGGCCTTGTCCATCTCCGGGCCGGTGCCGATGACGATCAGGCGCTTGTCCGGCATCGCCGCGAAGGCCTCGATGATCAGCGGGATCTTCTTGTAAGGCACCATCCGCGAGGCGGTCAGATAGAAGTCTTCCTTGGCCTCGTGCAGGGTGAACTGGCGGGTGTCGACCGGCGGATAGATCACGGTGGACTGACGCCGGTAACTCTTGTTGATGCGCCGGCCGATGAAGTGCGAGTTGGCGATGAACTCGTCGACGCCGCTGGCGGTGCGCTGGTCCCACATGCGCATGTAATGCAGCAGCATGCGCGCGAGCTTGGCCTTGATGCCGCGCTCCAGACTGGCTTCGTGCAGGTACTGGTGCTGCAGATCCCAGGCGTAGCGGATGGGCGAATGCACGTAGCTGATATGCAGCTGGTTGGGGCCGGTCAGCACGCCCTTGGCGACCGCATGGCTGCTGGAAATGATCAGGTCATAGGAAGACATGTCCAGCTGCTCGATGGCCAGCGGCATCAGCGGCAGGTACTTCTGGTAGTGGGTGCGCGCCTTCGGCAGTTGCTGGATGAAGGTGGTGGTGGCGCGTTTGCCGCCGAGGTGGACGCGGTCTTCATCGGAAAGAAAATCGATGACGGCGAACAGATCAGCGTCCGGCCAGACGGCGCACAGGCTGGCGAGCACACGCTCGGCGCCGGCGTACGTCACCAGCCAATCGTGAACGATGGCAACTTTCATGGCATGACATCCTTGATCGAAAAAGAAGCGGCAAGCCGCGAGACGGGCACTAAAGACGTGTCAGCGGCTATGCAGGCGTACCAGTGGCATCAGGTCGTGTTGACCGGTCAGCCGTTTACCGGCGCGGCTCAGTGGCAGATCGAGCAGTTGGCGGCAGAGCAGGGCGCTGCCGAGTGTCAGCAACAGGCCGAGTACGGCAGCGATGAGGTCCGCGTTCAGGCCGGATGGATTCAGTGTCTGGGTCAGCAGCTGACTCAGGCGCTGCATTGCCGGCAGCAATAGATAGAGCGAGTAACTGAGGCTGCCGAGCCAGACGAGCAGCGGCGGCCGCAGCGCCAGCCGACTGGTCAGCAGCACAAAGGTGGCGATCGCCAGTGCATAACTGAGCAGATCCCGCGGCCAGGCCGTTGCGGCAGCAGACCAGCCGGCGACAAATACCACCGGTACAACCAGCAGGTAGATGCGCAAGATGTAGCGCGCATATTCGCGAGCCCGCCTGCGGGCGTAGCTGCTGCTTTCGTGCTGGGCGTCGTACCAGATCGATGCGAAGAACATCAGCGATAGCACCAACGGCAGCGTGACCGGCAACGCCGTCTCGACCAGCTGCTGCGTCAATGCCAGTGCCAGCGCGACGGTCAGCAGCAGGAGCGAACAGCCCGCTCGCTGGCCCACACTGCGCAGCAGCCCGAGGGCCTGAAGTGCCAGACAAAGCGCGTAGAACAGCAGCAATGGCGGTAGGGCGCCGTAACCGCCGATGACCTCGAACGCCACGCCGCTGTTTGGCGTTGTCACGCCCGGCAGCCAGGCCGGTGCTGCGGGCAGCAGGATGGCCGTCAGCAGCGCTGCCACTAAGTACACCGGCGCCAGGCGCAACAGGCGTCGAATGACGAAGCCCCGCGCGCCAGGTGCACCGCTGTGCAAGCTGACCGGCACGACGAAACCACAGCCGAGAAGGAGCCAGAGACAAGCCAGGAGGCCTGGGTCCAGGGCGTGCTCCAGCAGCCAACTACCGCCCAGCAGCGGCACCAGCAGGATTTGGAAAATCAGCAGTATTGCTGCGCTGCCGCGAAGCGCGTCGATATGCGCCAACCGTTCCATGGTCTGCCTCGTTCAGGTGATGAATGAATTGTCGGAACAGCTTTCGGATCGGCTCAGTGTCGGCCGGATGACCAGGCAAAGTTTGGCGGGCTGGGCTTGCCCATCAGGGCCTGGTCGATCAGCTGCGAGACGGTCTGCGCCGAGCGTTTCCAGGAGTAGCGCTCGACATTCGCCAGGCCGAGGGTGCGCAGGTCGTCACGCAGCCCCGCGTCCTGCAGTACGTGGCGCATACAGCGGGCGATGTCCTCGATGTTCATTGGCTCGAAATACAGCACGCTTTCGCCGAGCACTTCGGGGATCGATGCAGCGCGGGCGGCGATCACCGGGCAGCCGCATGCCTGCGCTTCCAGTGGCGGAATGCCGAAGCCTTCATAGAGCGAAGGAAAAACGAATGCCGTCGCGCCCTGGTACTGCCGTACCAGCTGCTCATCATCGAGCCGACCGAGCATACGCACGCGCGTGTTGCCCGCAACGCTGTAATCGGAGCCGGAAAACACCGAATGCGAGTCGCCGACGATATGCAGCTCCACATCGTCGAACCCCTCGAGACTGAGGAAGGCCGCCACCATTCGGGCGAAGTTCTTGTGCGCATTCGGTGACGATACCGCCAGTAGATACGGCCGGCTGGCGTCGCGGCTTTGCCCATCGGCAGGCGGGCGAAATTTTGCGGCTACGGCGTTCGGCACCACGCAGATCTTTTCGCTCGGGTAGCCGTAGTAGCGGGCGATTTCCTTGCGCGAAAAGTCGCTGACCGTGATCAGCGCCTTGATGCGCTTGAGCAGCAGCGGCGTGAGCCCCTTGTAGAGACTGCGAAAAGCGCGCGAGTAGCTCTCTGGATGGCGAACGTAGGTGATGTCGTGATGGGTGGCGATCTGGTTGCGATAGATCAGCGGCGCGGTGTTGCACAGCGACACCAACGGCGGATGCCCATGCTTGGCCAGCCACAGAGGCAGATCGATCTGCTCCCATAGATGCCCGCGGTTACGGCCGACGCGGCGTACCTGCAGGCGCTCGGCACTGGTGTGCATGCGAATGTCCTGAGGCGCGAGGAACGTCAGATCCTTGCGCATGGCGCCAAGCTCCAGGCAGACCTGCTCGGCAAAACGTTGCACGCCGCGGGTTTCCTGAGTGAGGAAACGAGCGTTGATGGCAATCATGAGTGGCTCTCCTTGGGAAACTGCGTTTATTTCGGCAAAAGCGTGAGTGGCCGTCTGAGACGGCGACGAGCGAGCGGCTGGCTCCTCGGTGATGCAGAGAGTGGTTCGCTTTAAGCGGTCGCCGCGAACCAGTGCTGGCGCAGCCCGTACGCCGGGGTGGCCGGGTCGGGCCCAGCGCAGTCGTTGTCAGTCTTCGTTGCGAACCGCATGCATGCTGATGATCTTCGGGAAGCCATCGAGCTTTACCTCGGTGCTGCAGCCGCTGCCCTTGGCTGTGCACGTCCATTCGCTGCTAGTGGTTACCCGACCGTGCTGCGGCTGAGCGGTGTCGATCATGGCGACGCGGCCGGCGTTGCCATCTGTGCTTCGCAGTTCTACCGAGCGTGGCTTGCCGGCGCTCCAGGCGACCATCAGCTCTTCCTTGTCGCGGGCGAAGCGCAGCATCACCACGTCACCCTTGGCACTCTCGTCGCGGCCGACAAAGCTGTACTCCCGGACGATTTCGCTGATCGCCGTCAGCACCGGGTAGGCCGGCTTGATGCTGAAATCCTGGCGAACCAGGCCGAAGTTGTGCTCGCGCTCGGTCTTGTCGGTGCCGTCATTGCGGAAGTCGTACCACCACATGCCCTTGATGCTGGGCAGCGTCTTGGCGAGAAAGTAGGCGCGTGCCAGATAGGCCGCCTGCAGGTTCTCGTCGATGCCGCAGGCGCCTTGATGTGATGGCCAGGACATCTCGGTCAGATAGAGCGGGACCGGGCGTCCGGCGGCGCGGGTCAGCTGTTTGTCGACCTCGGTCATCCAGTCGATCCAAGCCTCGGGCGTGTTGCGCCGCCAGCCCCGGCAGTGCACGTAGGGATGCAGCGACAGGCCATCGACCGATTGCATCAGACCGTTTTCCAGCAGGCGCAGCGCGAAGCCGGATTCGATGCCCAGGGTGGTCACCGCGCCGGCCAGCACCTTGGCGGCGGGGTCGCGCTGGCGAACGATACCGGCCGCATCGGCGATCAGGCGTGCGTAGTCCTGGGTGAATTTCGGGTCGCGCGGGTCTTCGACGTCCCACTCGTTCCAGATCTCGTAGTACGCCACCTGGCCTTTCAGTTCCTCGGTTATGAATTCGACATAGCGGTTGAACGCGGCTCTGACCGGCTCGCTGCGAGGCTTTTCGCCGCCACCATAGTGGGAGTTGCCGTAGCCGAGAATGAACTGGGTGTTCAGGCCGTGGCGGGCGGTTTCCTTCAGGTAGCGACGCCAGGAAGGCTCGATCTTCAGCTGGCCCGGCTGGCGCTCGACGTAGGCCCAGTGGGCATCGGTACGCACGGAGGTGATGCCGGCATCCCGCATCATCGCGTAGGCGCGGCCACTGGGGTCGCCCTTGTGCAGTTCATGGGCACAGACACCGACCACGAAAGGCTCTTCAGTGGTCTGGGCCGGCGCAAACGGAGCAAGGCCAAGCAAGCCGCCCAGCAGCAGGGCGTTGAGCGGGGTAGAGCGCTTCGTCATGTAAATCGTCCATGAAAGTGATTGATGCTCAGGTCAGGTGTTGCAGTTCAGGCAGCCGTTGCCCCGTCAGACTGCTGATCGGGCGGCGAGCCGGCGTCAGCACGTGGGAGATGGCCAGACCGAGGAACAGCGTGGCGATCGACACCTCCAGCACATCTGTGGCCCAGGCGACCAGGCAGATGCAGAACACGATCGGCAGCAACGCGCTGCGCAGCCGCGGCCCGCGTTCGTGCAGACGCAGCATGAGCGGGAAGGTCAACAGGTAGAGCAGTACACCGAACACGCCGAGGATTCCCCACAGATACAGGGCGGTGTTGTCGGCGATGCTCAGCAGTTCCAGTCCGGGCATCGGATAGACCTGACCGGCGCTGCCCACCGCACCGAAGCCGGCGCCCCACCAGCCCCAGCCCTCGCGGGTGATCACGCCGATAAAGTTCGGCCAGCTGTTGATCAGCCGATCGGCGAACGACGCCAGCAGCGTGCCGTTATTGGCGGCATTGGGGTCCAGACTCAGCACCAGGCTGGCCATTGGCAGTGCCAGGCCGACGAGTACAGCGATAAGGAAGGCCGTTGCGCTGGCGAAGCGGTAGGCGGTGACGACCAGCATCAGCAGTGTCAGCACATAGGCTGCCGCGGTGGATTTGTTGGTGGTCAGCACGATGCCGACCAGCGCCGCGGCATAGAGCATCAGTCGCAGCAGCCGAGAGCGGGTGAAGGCGGCGATGAACAGGCTGTACACCGCAATCATCACCGACAGCGCCGTGGACATGCGGGCGAAGCCGCCGATGCGGTCGATGTCGTCGAACGCCCAGGAGCGGTTGGCGCTCAGTTCCACCTCGCCAACCATGTAGCTGTAGCCCTTCCACGGCACGCTGGTGAGCAGGTCGAGGGCGATGCCGACGAAGCTGGCAATCAGGCAGAAGCCGATGATCCTCCGCAGCAGGCCCAGCCGCAGTTCCAGATGCCGACCGCAGATCAAGCCGAACAGCAGCGGGATATAGATGAACAGGCTGAAACCGATATTGCCCAGTTCCGCGCCATGCAGCAGTGCCAACTGGCTGGAAGTGACCAGCCCGAGCAGTACCAGCCAGAACGCGGGCCAGCCCCGATAGCGCAGCAGTTCAAGGCTCAGGGCCAGCAGGCAGGCCACCTTCGGCAGGTACAGCAGCCAGGAAATCCCGGCCATGTCGAAGTAGTAACGCAGGGCGCCGGAGAAGGTTTCAGTCAGCAGCAGCGAGGCGACGACCAGCGTCAACAATGTCGGCTTGTCGAATGCCAACGGATTCGAGTCGCGTTGGCGCGGGGTGATCAGCAGGCTCTGGTTCATGGTGGATTCTCGTTCCCTGAAGTGTTTCGTGCAGGATCGACTGGTACTGATCCAGCATGCGTTCCATATCCAGCAGCGGCAGCACGCTGGCTCGCGCCTGGCTGGCCAGCTTCTGCCGCAGTGCGCCGTCGATGTAGAGCCAGAGCATGGCGATGCCGAGCGAGTCCGGATCATCGGGCGAGCAGAGCAGGCCGTTACACTCGTCGCGAATGATCTCTGGCAGCCCGCCCATGTTGCTGGCGATCACCGGTAGGTGGTTGGCGCAACCCTCGACGGCGACCAGGCCGAACGGCTCGGCCCACAGCGACGGCACCACCAGCACATCGATGCTTTGCATGAACTCGTCGCTGTCGCAGTAACCGAGAAAGCTGACCTTCTTCGGATCGGCCATGGCCTTGAGCCTGGCCTCGTAATCCAGCTTGCCGCGCCCGGCGATATCCAGCCGAGCATCGATGTCCAGCCGCTGGAACTGCTCGATCAGCCAGCCGACGCCTTTGTTTTCCGACAGCGTGCCGATGTAGCCAAAGCGCAGCGGATGGCTGCTGCGCCTCTTCGGCTTGCTGCCCTGGCCGGGGTTGGCTGGCGTGCTGTTATGCACCACATGCTGGCGGGCGCGGCTGAAGTAACCTTGCGCGGTGATGCGTTCCAGCACGGAACGGCTGACGCCAATCACAGTGGCGACCTGGCTGGAGGCGCCGGCATGACCGAGGCGCAATACCGAGCACAGACCGCACTGGCGCTGGCAGCTCTTGCCGCGTTTGAACATGGTGTCCTTGGGGCAGAGCAGGTACAGGTCGTGCAGTACCTGAACGATGGGTAGGCCGGCGGCGCTGATTTCGTCCCAAGCGGAGATCGACCAGCCAGTGAGGTTGTTGCTCACCACGATGTCCGGCTGCTCGCGGTCGATAACTTCGCGTACATGGCGGCGCATCTCGCTGTTGTAGCGGTCGCGGTAGTGCCAGCCGAGCCGGGCAAGACTGCTCGGGCGCTGCTGGGTGTAATGCCAGTAGCTGTTTGCCAGGCTGGCGCGATAGACCCGCACACCGTCCTGAATCTGCATATCGAGGCCGGCATCCGGGCCGGTCGCCAGAACCGCCACTTCACAACCGCGACGCTGCAACCCCTCGGCCAGATGCCGGAGGATGACTTCCGCGCCGCCGCCGATATGCGGGGCGTAGAACGCATTGAGGAATAGGATCTTCATTGGTCGGCTCGCTGATTGAACCTGTCAGGGGGCAGGGGCAGCATCCACGGCGCCCTGCCTGTTCAGCAGTGGCACTGCAGATAGCGGGTGGGCACTCGAACCTTTTGTTCACGCTGCAGCAGGTTGAGCAGGATCACCGAGCGTTCCTCGCCGTCGCTGCTGACGAAGATCGCTTCGATCTCGCTGAAGCTGCCGCCACTGACGTGCACGCGATCACCGGGGTTGAACGTCGCCGTTCGCCCGCTTTCGCTCTGCGCGAGACGCTGGCGCAGCTGCGCGATCAGCTCATCGCGAACCGGCGTCGGTTGGCCACCGAAGCTCACCACGCGACTGACGCCGCGAGTGGAGCGAATCGGATACCAGTTGTCGTGAATGCAATCCAGGCGAATGAACAGATAGCCCGGAAAGAGTGCCTCGCCGGTCCTGGCGATTGGCGATCCGCGTGAAGGGGACGACGCCTTGACCGGTCGGTAGCACTCGAAGTGCTGACGCAGCAGGTGTTCTTCGGCGCGGGCTTCCTGGCGTGGCTTGGTCTGGATCAGGTACCAGCGCGCGGTGTTGCTAGGTGTCATGAGGATGTCCTTCCCGGATGATTGGCCTGCTCGAATTCCATGGCAGGCTGAATGTCTTCAAGCCAGCGTCAGCGTTGCCCTTTTCTCGTGGCCCTCGACCACGCTGAAGCGCAGCAGCAAGTCCTTGAGCGCCTCGCGGCTGTTGAACATCAGTACGTCGATGATCGACAGCGAGGGCACGAACGGATGCTTGAGCTGCGGGTAGGTGATTTCGTCCATGCGCAGGAAGCGCAGCAGCAATCCATCAGCGCGGAAGCGGGCAGGGCAGTACAGGTCCATGCCCCCGATGGGGTTCAGATACAGCTCGCCGTCCATGCGGTGGGTTAACTGGATAACCCGGTCCTGCATGTCCATCTTCGCCGGCAAGTCGAGGCTGGAGCCGCGGTAGATCGGCGTGCGAATACCCAGGTAGGCACAGAGGCAGCGCAGCGAGTTTTCGGTGAACAACGCCAGGTTGCGCTCGGGGCATTGCAGGATGCCGCGGATCAGCGGCAGCACCGCATCGCGCTGCGGTGCCTTGGCGTAACTGCGCTCGAGCGTTGTCATCAGCGCGGCGGCCTCCTTGTCGAAGTCGTCGCAGAGCCAGCGCTGGTTGATCCGCTCGGTCTGGTGGCCCTTCTTCAATGGAAAGGTGATCAGCTTGGGCTGGCCGTTGACCAGGATGCGGTTGCGGTTCATCCAGGAGCCTTTGACGTATTGCAGGTCATCGCCCAGGACGAACACATCGCTGAGCGCGATCAGTTGAAAGTAGCCCAAGTACGGAAATAGATAAGGCTGCATCATCGAGACGGTTCTGAGCACGGTGCACCTCCTCCTTGTCTGGCGTTCAGGCTTGCTGGGTGTTGTAGGTGTAGTAGCCGTAGGCTCCGCTGTCGTACGGCGAGGTGGAGGCCTTGCGCTTCACGGCATTGAGGATCACGCCCTTGAGCAGCACGCCGTTCTGTCCGAGGCGGCGTTTGGAGGCATCGATCTGTGAGCTGGTGCTGAGGCCAAAGCGGGCCACCAGCAGGTTGGTGCCGGCCTGCTGCGCGACCAGCACGGCATCGGTGACCGCCAGGACGGGTGGCGTATCGATGATGATGAAGTCGTAGAGCTTCTCCGCTTCGCGCAGCAGGCGGGAGAAGTTGTCGTGCATCAGCAGTTCGGAGGGGTTCGGCGCGGAGAACCCAGCGGAGATGAAATGCAGGTTCTTCAGTTCGGTGCGGTTGGTGATCTCAGCCAGGCTCAGGCCGCTGGCCAGGGCGTCCGACAGACCATTGCGCGGCGCCATGCCGAACAGGTTGTGCAGGTAGCCGCGGCGCATGTCGCCGTCGATCAGCAACACGCGCTGTCCGGTCTGGGCGATAACGGCGGCGAGGTTGCTGGACACAAACGACTTGCCCACCGACGGTGTGGGGCTGGTGATCATCAGCACTTTGTTGCGCGCTTCGAGCATGGCGAACTTGAGGCTGGTGCGCAGGCTGCGCAGCGATTCGACAGCGAGGTCGGTCGGCTCGGTGAGGCTGAGCAGACGGGTCTTGCCGTCACGCGCTTTGCGGCTGCGGTTCAACTGATCCTGCGAGGCGCTGTAGGGCAGCCCGGCATACACCGGCACGCCAAGCTTCTCGATCGCATCCGGGCTTTCAACGCCGCGGTAGAACGCCTGGCGCAGCAGAATCACTGCCGCCGAAGCCAGCAGGCCGACGAAGATCGCGATGGCCACGACCAATGGTTTAACCGGCTTGGACGGCTTCTCGATCATCGAGTACGCGTTGTCGATGATGCGCACGTTGCCAATGGTGCCGGCGCGCAGGATGTCCTGCTCCTGCGCCTGGTTCATCAACAGCGTGTAGGTCTGGGTGGTGACCTCCATGTCACGCTTCAGGCGCAGCAACTCCTGCTGCGTCATGGGCAATGCATCGACCTTCTTCAGTAGCTGGGCTTTCTGCGCCTGCAGCTCGTTCATCTGGGTCATCAGCGTGCGGTAGGTCGGATGCTCGCGGGTGTAGAGCCGGTCGTAGTCCACCCGCTTGAGCGTGAGCTCGGAGATCTGCGTCTCCAGCGCGACGATCTGATCGAGCACGCCCTTGGTCTCGATACTGATATCCACGGATTTGGAACTGGTCTGATAGCTGTTCAGCGCCGCTTCGGCCTTCTCCAGCTCCTTGCGCACCTGTGGCAGTTGCGAACGCAGGAACTCCAGACGCTGCGCCGCTTCTGCCGAGCTGCGCTGGATGTTCTGGCTGACGTACAGCCGACTGATCTCGTCAAGTACGCGGCTGGCCAGCTGCGGGTCCGGATCTTCCAGGGACATGTAGATGATCCCTGAGTCCTTGCCGGCCTCGCCAACCTTCAGGCGATCCTGATACTCGAGCGCCGTGGTCTGCGGGCGATTGCGCACCAGCAGGAACTCGGTGCCTGGCCGTGCCTCCAGTTCGGCGATCTGGACCTTGAAACCCTGGCTCTCGACCGCCTGGTTGACCTGGCCACGCAGAATCAGTTGCTGCTCGTCGTCGCGCAGGCTGAAGTCGCCTGCATTGCCGGCGGTCAGGGTGAGCTCCATGCCCAGATAGGCCTCGGGGACGTCAAGCTGGAAAACCTCGAGCTTCTCACCGCCCCAGGCATAGCTGGTAAAGCCGAATAGCGGTGCGGCCAGCGCTCCGTCGGTTGCGGGGTCGTGCCTGCGCGCCATGAACCCGCCAATCACCGGGAACTGACGAGGCTTGGCGACGATGTAGAGCTTGAGTTCCTCGACGGCCCTGCCCAGCACGGCACGGGATTTCAGCAGGGAAATCTCGGTGACCGCCTGGGACACCGAATCGGGTCGTACCGAAATTTCCGGCACGCCGGTGATGGCGGCCTTCTTGGGTTCGATCTGGATCATCGCGGTCGCCTGATAGATCGGCGTGGCGATCAATGCATAGAACACGCCCAGCGCGGCGAACAACCCGGTGATGGCGATGATCAGCGCCTTGTGGTCGTAGGCCGTGCGCATGATTGCGGCGAGGTCGATGCGGTTGTCCGCGTCATATTCCAGCGAAGAGCGGGTCAAGGCAGTCATTGGGAATCCTTCCTCATGGTGCGTTATTGCAAAGAAGCGGGTGCGGACTGGTCAGCTCCTGGCCAGCCGAGGGCTCAATCTGCGTAGCAGGTTGAGGCTGATGTTCTGCGCGATGGTCGATAGCGCCTGGAGCTTGCTGAAGGGCGAGATCAGCGCAAGACACGCGCCGAAGACCTGGATCAGGAAATACTCGTAGAGGGCGTTATTACCGATGCGGTTGTAGTAGCGCGCCAGGGAATAGTGGGCGTGCATCGCCATCTGGATGCGTTGCCTGCTGGGTCGCATGGAAAAGATGCCGCCCTCGTGCACGCGGTAGGCGGCGGGGCTGATCCCATCCATGAACTTGCCTTTGCCATAGGCGCCGAGCAGTGACCACCAGCAGATGTCCAGCACTTCCACACCGAGCAGCTCCGGCGGCAATTCCTGGATCAGGTTGCGAAAGCAGACGGTTAGTGTCGACAGCGGGCGACCCTGCATCAGCTCCTGTGCGGTGGCGTCCTTGCGCAGTTTTCCGGTCAGTTGCGGGCTCTGGATGATGCCCTGGCTGTTGAACATGAAGGCGTCGTGGTAGGTGATCACGTAGTCGCGGTGCTGCTCGAGAAAGTCCACCTGCTGTTGCAGCTTGCTGGGATCGGTCCAGTAGTCGTCGCCTTCGCAATAGGCGATGTATTTGCCGGCTGCACGGGCGAACAGCCGCGTGCTGAACGGCACGCCGAGACTGAACTGGTTCTGCGTCTGGTAGATCGGCTTGATGATGCTCGGATAGCGCGCCGCGTAGTCAGCGATGATCGCAGCGGTGGTATCGGTCGAGGCGTCGTCGTGAACGATCACCTCGAAGGGGAAATCCGTTTCCTGCTGGAGAAAGCTCTCCAGCGTCTTCCTGATGAAAGAGGCATGGTTGTACGCCAGGCAGACAATGCTCAGCAGCGGTTCAGTCTTGCCGCCCCAGCGTTCAATCAAGGCTTGCTCGCTCTTCAATTCCATTTTTTGATGCTCGCTTGTTGATTAGGAAATAAAGCTTGAGTACCAGTGGCTTCGAACTGGCGGCGACGGGCAGCAGGCAGATCGCTCCGCTTACCGCCAGCGCCAGCAGAATGTCGAAACGGTTGTCGCTGGCGATCAGCCTGAACAACGGCTCGCCCAGTGCTATGCCAAGTGCCGTCATAGCGGTTATCCGCAGCATGTCCCGCGCCCAGATGCCCTGCATGCCCGGGGCGAAGCGCCGGTGCACCACCGGAGGCCAGATCATGAAAGTCGCCAGGCGCAGGAAGAACCAGGCCAACGCGGCTCCATGGGCGCCGTGCACAAGCGCGGCGTAGATCACGATCGGCACGCTGACGGCCGTGGAAATCACGCTGTACCAGATATGCAGACGCAACTGCCCGTAGGCGTACTGCAGGTAGAACTGGAACGCGCTGACGGCCATCAGTGCGCTGCCTGGCACGTACCAGAACAGCATGCGCTCGCTCCATTCGGCGGCAGCCGAGTCGCCGGTCCAGGCGTAGATCAGTGCCTGTCCGTGCCAGGCGATCACTGCAGCCATGGGAAACAGCACGCTGCAGACGAAGCGGCTGGCGTTGAGGTACAGCCGCTCCATGTCGGCGATTCGCTGCTCGGCCACCAGCATGGTCATGCGTGGCAGCAAGGTCTGAACCAGCGGGTTGGTCAGCGTCATGATCCCCGTGGTAACCAGCGCCACCAGCGAGAAGTAGCCGTACTCCTTGAGCAGCAGCACCTTGGACAGCAGCACCTTGTCCAGCTGGGTCAGCACTATCCATAGCAGCGAGGTGAAACACATGCCGCCGGCAAAAGGCAGCACAGGCCGGACCACCCGCCAATCGATGCCAGTGAACAGCCGTGGACTCGACAGCTGGACGTACGCCTTGCTGGCAAATGCCAGCGTTTCCACCAGGGCGACGGCTGCCTGAAACAGGAAGAAATCCAGCGGGTCCTGGGATATGTAAGCGACGAGGAATAACCCGCCGAAATAGCGCAGAGTGGCGATCAGCATGTTCGCCGCGTTCAGCCAACCGTGCAGCTCAACCCCCTGCAGCCCGCTCTTGTACAGCGTTGCGTAGAGCCGCAAGCCCACCATCAGCCCCATCAGGCTGATGCACTGCATGATGGTGCCGGTGCTCAGCTCGCGCGCCTGCAGCCAGGTCTGAGCGATCCAGCCGCTTCCAAGGTAGATGGTGACGCAGGTGACCAGGGCGATCGGCAGCAGGAGCAGTTCGAACGAGCGCAGCAAGCGTCCGGCCGGTCCGCGACCCGCGGCCAGGTCGCCCTGGCCGCGATAGTGCGCCACCTGTCGCACCAGTGCCGGTGACATTCCAGCATCGAGCAGTTGCAACCACGCCTGAAGCACGGCGAAAAAACCGATCAAGCCGTAGGCCTCAGCCCCAAGGTGCCCCAGGTAGAACGGCAAGATCAGAATGCCGACCAGCAGGGCATAGGCCTGGCCGAGGTAGTTGAGGCTGGTGTTGCGGATCACCGAAAACCGCTTGGGATCTGACATGAGCTGTAGCTGCCCCCCTCGATGAGTCAGGAAATGCGCTTGCACTCCGCAGCGGGCAGTTGCTCCCCGCTGAGCAGCCCGAAGGCTTCGACGAAGGGCCGGAACAGAATCCGGTCTGATTGCGTGCTGTGGATCGATTCCTGGATAAGCGTCTGCATGACCTTCTCCTGGACCTTGCGCGGCAGCCCGGGGTAGATCGGCAGGCATAGCACCTTGCGACTCAGCGCCCGTGAGTGCGGTTGCGGCACCTGCGGCTGGAGGTGTTCCAGGGTGTCCAGCGAAGGATAGAAATAGCGACGCGGATTGATGCCGCTCTCGTTGAGTTGCGTTCGGCAGCGCAACAACTGCTGTTCATCGGCAAGTGCGACCGGGAAGTAGCTGAAGTTGCCTTGCGATTCGGGCTGCGGTTTCTGCAGCTCGAAATGGTCGCCGAGCCGGCGTGCGTACCGCTGACCGATCTCCGCACGGCACTCGAGGATAAGTTCGATATCGTCAAGTACGCACATACCCATGGCTGCAGAGAACTCGTTGAGCTTGGCGTTGATACCGATTCCTTCGATCTGGTCGGTATCGACGATGCCGAAGTTGCAGAGCAGACGAATCCGCTCGGCCAGGTCGTCATCATCGGTGACGATGGCGCCGCCCTCGATGGTGTGAAACAGCTTGGTCGCGTGAAAGCTCAGCGTGCTGATATCGCCCCAGCTGTAGACCGAGCGTCCTTTATAAAGGGAGCCGAAGGCGTGAGCGCCGTCATAGATGACCTTGAGGTTGTGCCTGCGCGCGACCTGTTCAATGCGTTCGACATCACAGGGGTTGCCGAACACATGGGTGGCCACGATCGCCGTTGTGTCAGGCTCGACATGCCGCGCGATCTGGTTCGGATCGAGGTTCCAGGTCGCCGGGTCGATGTCGGCGAAGATTGGCTTGATCCCTTCCCACTGCAGCGAACTGGTTGTCGCGACGAAGCTGAACGGCGTGGTTATTGCGCTGCCGGTAACTCCCAGCGCTCGATAGGCAATCTGCAGTGCAATGGTGCCGTTGTTGGTGAGGATGATGTTGCGCACCCCGAGGTAGTCCTTGAGGCGCTGCTCGAGGGCAGTCACCAGTGGCCCATGGTTGGTAAGCCAGCCGGTGTTGTAGATTCGGTCCACATACGCTTTGAACTTGTTCTTGTTGCCCAGGTACGACTTGGTCACGTTGATCATGGTGATTTCCTTATCGAAGCTCAGCCACCCCGGATGGCATCCGGGGGTTACGCTGGGTGCCACAGCTGGGCGCTCAGACCGGTTGCTGCGTACCGATTGCACTTGCCCGCCGTGCTCTGCGTTGGTTGTGCCTGAGGATCATTCGGGTCATCAGACTGCCGGCGTGGGGATCGCCGTAATGGAAGATGGCGGTAGCGCGCATCTGCGCCGGATCACAAGGTTCGTTGGCATGCAGGGATCGATAACCCCAGAACAGGTAGAGATTGCCTGGTACCAGTTGCAGGCGCTGTGGCCGGAGCAGCCCGATGCCTATCGCGCGGGTAATCAGTCTGCGGCTCAGCTTGTTCTGCAGCAGTGCCTTCTCCAGCACGTTGACCAGCACATACTTGCGAAGCTTGCGCAGGTTGGGAAACAGCAGCAGATCCCCGCGCTGGTCGCCATCCTGCGGAATTTCCACCGGTAGCAGCGCCGTTACCAGGGAAGCGTCGTAGTGAAAGCAGTTCGACTCCTTGCGACCTGTCTGACCCTGCACGCATCGCAATACCAGATAGATGCGCTTGCTCGGCGCCGCCTTGCCGGCGCCGAGCTGGTACACGTCGTCCAGAAGCGACTGGAACTCCGGTGCGCTTCTCAATGTGGCAAGCAGCGAGCCCGCTACCTGTTCACCGTCGTGATGAGCGAAGTATTCCCCATGATGCTGTCGAGCCTGCTCGTAAACTTGCTCGCGCAGTTGGGTTAGTTGTAGGTTTTTTAAATAGTCGGGTATGCAGGCATAGCCATTCTGATTCATGTCCCGCGCAATCAATGCCTTGTCCTGATCTTCTGTTCCAAAAAAGATTGTTGACACGATAGTTCTCCCTGCACAAAGGCCAGGCGAAACGGTTTGGTCGAGTGGCAGCTACTGCAGCGCCGCTGCTGATCGGCATTCTGAGTGGAAATTAAGTGATTACGACGTGATGCTGGACAGTAGGTTGTAGCCAGCTGGCATAGTTAATAATTGTCTAAACGACTTTTTCGTTTAGACAAAGCTACCGCCATCGACTTATTTGTTTGTCGATTCGAATGGCTTGTACATTATTCCCCGTCAGCTACGATCGGCTGACGCTCGCGCCAGAGTTTGAGAGATTCCGGCATGGCTACCGCACTCCGGAAACTCTACAGAGCCCGACTCTTCAATGCTTATGGCGAACGCGCCTGCATCGCTTCTTTAAAAAGCGAGACTAATCAGGCAGGGGGATTTAACTCTTGCGTTGCAAAACTTGACCTGTCCAGTTGGTCTTAAACTGCTCTGCAACGTATTGCTCCCTGTTGCGAATAGATATCCGTCATAACGTGAACCAAGTCAAGGTATGGAGCCAAAAAAAAGTTGGGGCTGGCAGTGGCGGAGAGATCAGGCTGGATAACTTATTGAGGGGAAAGGTTTTTATTTTATGGCGCGGCGGCTTATGGCTATCATCAATGGTTATAGCAGAACGCTATAATTAGCTCTGCGCTGAATAATCGAGCTAGCCCTTTGTTGGCTATAAGTACTGTGCGCATAAAGAAAGGGAGTATTATTTCCGAGTGCGCTGAGCAACTATTCCGACAAAGAGTTAATTCTTCGGGTTTCCATTTCACTAAATGCGCCTTAACCCAAGGCAACGTCGCTTGTCGGTCCGTCTCGAAAAGACACGCAAAACGAAAAAGGCCACTCGTCTGAGTGGCCTTTTCGTGATTTGGTTGCGGGAGCCGGATTTGAACCGACGACCTTCGGGTTATGAGCCCGACGAGCTACCAGACTGCTCCATCCCGCGTCTGTGGGGGCGCATTCTACAGGGTGGAAACCCGTTGTCAATCGGAAGGGCGAAAAAAGGGTAATTCATTCAAATGCTTAGCTTCGCGCCTGCGTCACCGTAGGCGCTGCTGAGCCCAGAGAATCGCAGTGCAAAAAAAAGGCCACTCATTGAGTGACCTTTTAAATTTGGTTGCGGGAGCCGGATTTGAACCGACGACCTTCGGGTTATGAGCCCGACGAGCTACCAGACTGCTCCATCCCGCGATGCGCATTCTACAGCTTCAAATGCTGCTGTCACGGGTTTATTTCAAAAAAGATGGAAATAGCCGTCAGGCATGCCAAGAGGCTAGGGCGGTTGGGTCGACTGACGTCGGCGATGGGCATGGCTGCTTCGACGGTCGTGCCTGCGGATGATGGCGCCGCGCGATCCTCATCATTCCCCAAAGCATGGCGAGCGCGACTGACAGCCAGCCTAGAAAGATCATTGCCAGTATCAGCGCAGGTTCCATCCGGTGCTTCCCTCTGTGATCCATATTCGTCCTTGTGGATGTGACCCCTGCGGCGGAAGGCGGTTCCGGCATGCCATCGGTCGCTAGCCAACGCACTCCGGAACGCGAGTGCTGCCTAACTATCAGGTGAACGATGCGGAGGTGTCCGACATGCGTATTCAGCTCGGTTTAGTCATCGCAGTACTTGCTTCAACGGCAGGCGCACAGAGTCTGGAATTGCCCTTTGCGGGAGTTCCGCTTGCTCAGAACACGGGCGCGGCAGATCGCGGTGCCGCCGGCAACGGGTCGATGGGTATCGGCGGCGGGGTCGACTACCTGGATGAGAAGCAGCGCGCCACGTCGGAGGATTCGTCATCCGAAAAAACTTCGTCGAAGCAGAACAGTTCCGCGGAGCCTGGTCATGGCGGTAACGAGACCGACATGGAGCATCGGCGCCGTCCGAAGCTGGAAAAGCGCAGCGACTAGCGCTGCCCTTGATTACCGAGGAGGTAGCTGTGAAACGAGTACTTACATCTGTTGCGGTACTGCTTCTGGCTTGCTCGGGCGGAGCCTGGGCTGGCTCATCGGAGCAGGCGCGTGAAAACAACCACTCCAGTGGTTCCTTGAGTGGATCGACGCTCGAATCTAATGCGCCGAGTTCAAGTGATGCTGATAAGGAGTCGGCAGAGCGCCAGCAGCGATCTGCCGACGAGCACCAGAACAGCGACTTGGGCACGATGGGCACCGGTAACACGGGGACCACTGGAGGAATGGGCGCTACCACGGGTACCGATACGATAGGCGGCACGATTGAGGAATAGCCGACGACGGATGTCAGGCCAGGCGTGATTCAGAGATCGGGCATCCGTACAATGCCCGCCTTTCATCATCTAGTGGCGTGATATGCAGATTGCCTTGGCACCCATGGAAGGGTTGGTCGACGAAATTCTTCGCGACGTACTTACCCGCATGGGCGGCGTGGACTGGTGCGTGACCGAGTTCATTCGCGTTTCCGACCGTCTGTTGCCGAAGAGCAGCTTTCGCAAGCTTGCACCCGAGCTAACGTCCGGCGCTGTGACCCGTGCCGGCACACCGGTGCGCGTCCAGTTGCTTGGTTCTGATCCGGTTTGTCTTGCGGATAACGCCGCATTTGCCTGCGCATTGGGCGCGCCGGCTATTGACCTCAATTTCGGCTGCCCAGCCAAGACGGTGAACAAGTCGCGCGGCGGCGCTGTGCTGTTGAAAGAGCCGGAGTTGCTGCACGCCATCCTCTGCGAAGTGCGGCGAGCCGTGCCGGCGCATGTCCCGGTTACCGCCAAGATGCGCCTTGGGTTCGACAGCCCCGATAGCGCCATCGACTGCGCTCGGGCGCTGGTCGACGGCGGGGCAGGGCAGCTGGTAGTGCATGCGCGGACCAAGGTCGAAGGCTACAAGCCACCGGCGCACTGGGAGTGGATTGCGCGGGTGCAGGAAGCGGTATCGGTACCCGTCTACGCCAATGGCGATATCTGGTCGCTGGCCGACTGGCAGCGCTGCCGTGAAGTCAGCGGCGCGGAGAACATCATGCTGGGTCGCGGCCTGGTTTCCCGGCCGGATCTGGCACGGCAGATCGCTGCGGCGAAACAGGGCCTGAGTCTCCCGGAGATGAGCTGGGCAGAGTTCCAGCCGACTTTGGTGGACTTCTGGTTGCAGGCCCGCGGCAAGATTGCGCCACGCTACGCACCTGGCAGACTCAAACAGTGGCTGGCCTTGCTGACACGCAACTACCCCGAAGCCGTGGCGCTGTTTGCGGCCATGCGGCGGGAAAACGATTGCGCACGCATCGATGCGATGCTTGGCGTCGATACCGGCATTCAGGTCGCGGCGCTGGGTTAGTACCGATCAGCGCCCGCCACTGACATCCAGCAGCGCGCCGGTGGTATAGCTGGCCTGCTCGCTGGCCAGCCAGAGGATGGCCTCGGCGATTTCCTCGGCCTGACCGCCGCGCCCCATGGGCACGCTTGCCTTGACCCGCTCGATGCGATCCGGTTCGCCACCGCTGGCGTGAATCTCGGTATGAATCACGCCAGGTCGTACTGCATTCACCCGAATGCCTTCATCGGCCACTTCCCTGGCCAGCCCGACAGTCATGCTGTCGATGGCGCCCTTGGCCGCCGCGTAGTCGATGTACTCGCCGGGCGCACCCAACCGAGCGGCGATGGAAGAGAGATTGACGATCGACCCGCCCTGGCCGCCGTGCTTCGTGGACATTCGTTTGATCGCCTCGCGGGCGCATAGAAAGCTGCCGATGACGTTGGCGCCGAGCACGCGCATCCAGCGAGCGGCATCCATCTGCTCCAGACGCATCTGCTGTTCGAGCATGCCTGCGTTATTGACCAGCACATCGAGGCGGCCGAACTCGCGATCGATCACTTCGAACATCTGCAGCACCTGGCTCTCGTCGGCGACATCGGCCTTGACCGTGATTGCCGACACGCCCGCAGCGCGGACCTGCTCGAGCACCTGATTTGCTGCGTCTTCGCGCTGGTGGAAATTGAGGCAGAGCGCGTAGCCCTGGCGAGCTGCAAGCCGCGCAGTGGCGGCGCCGATACCACGGCTGGCACCTGTGATCAGCATGACTCTGGACATGGCGTTACCTCTCATCGGCAGGTTCATTTTCTGCGCCTTGAAATCTGCAGAACGGTTCCTATCTAAGGCTCAGCGGGATGCCGAAGCCGGGTCCCGCCTGTTTCAACTCGCTGATTTCAGGAGGTTTATCATGAGTTCGTTTCCCATGGCCCCTCTGTTCCGGCAGTCCGTGGGCTTCGATCGTTTCAACGACCTGTTCGAGTCCGCCCTGCGCAACGACACCGGCAGCTCGTATCCACCCTATAACATCGAGAAATACGGTGACGACCAGTATCGAATCGTGGTCGCTGCCGCCGGATTCCAGGAGTCCGATCTCGATCTGCAGGTAGAGCGTAGTGTGCTGACCATCAGTGGCGGGCGGCGCGAGAGCGAGGCCGAGAACGTCACCTATCTGCATCAGGGTATCGCCCAGCGGGCGTTCAAGCTGTCGTTCCGGCTGGCCGACCACATCGAGGTGCAAGGCGCTGCGCTGAACAGCGGCCTGCTCAATATCGATCTGGTGCGCGTGGTGCCGGAAGAGGCCAAGCCCAAGCGCATCCCGATCAGCGCCGATCAGCGGCCCGCGCTGGAGGGTTGATCTGCAAAGAAGAGAAGGGCGCTATAGGCGCCCTTTCTTGTAGTTGTCTCGTCTGGTCAGTCACCGCGTTCAGCATCCAGCAGTGCCATGAAGGCCCTCGCCGCATTGGACAGGGTGCGTTCCCTATGCAGGATGTAGCCAAGTTGCCGGGTCAGCTGAATGCCTGGCAAGGGCAGGCTGACTACCTGTTCGTCGAGCATGCTGCGCGGCAGTACGCTCCAGGCGATGCCGATGGAAACCATCATCTTTATGGTCTCCATGTAATTGGTGCTCATAGTGATATTGGGCGTCAGCCCCTCGCGTTCGAACAATCGCTGGGCAATGTGGTGGGTGAAGGTATTGCCGCCGGGAAAGACGGCCGGATGCCCAGCGATATCGGCGAGCTGGATGTCAGTCTTGCTCGCCAGTGGGTGCTCGGGGGCTACGACGAAATCCAGCGGGTCGTCCCACACCTTCACCGCTCTGACCGGTTCGGCTGTCTGCGGCGCAAGGGTGATCACCGCGAGTTCAGCGCGGCCGTGCAGCACTTCGTCATATGCCACTTCCGAGTCGAGAAAACGGATATCCAGGCTGACCTGCGGATGGGCGCGGGTAAAGGCGCGCAACAGCGGCGGCAGACGATGCAGGCCGATGTGATGACTGGTCGCCAGGCTCAGCCGGCCGCCGATGTCGCCGTTGAGGTTGGTCAGGGCGCGGCGGGTGTCGTCGAGCACGTTGAGAATCTGATAAGCGCGCGGCAACAGCGCGCGGCCGGCCTCGGTGAGCCCGATCTCACGGCCGAGCCGGTCGAAAAGGCGTACATCGAGTTGCGACTCCAGTGCCGCGATGCGCTTGCTGACGGCTGGTTGAGTCAGGTGCAGGCGCTCTGCGGCCAGCGAAAAGCCACCTGTTTCGGCGACAGCAATGAAAGCGTTGAGGTTAGCCAGGTCCACGTGTCGTTCCGATTCCAGGTGGGAATGTATTGGATGAAAAATATGAATTTGAGTAATTGAATGCAAGCCCCTAGCATCGACCCCATAAGCGCAAGGGCTATTTGCCCCGCATAGAAAGCAGATGAGGAAAAGTCCGATGGCCGGCAAGACGCTTTACGACAAACTCTGGGAAATGCACGAGGTGAAACGTCGCGACGATGGCTCGTCGCTGATCTACATCGACCGTCACATCCTTCACGAAGTGACCTCGCCACAAGCGTTCGAAGGCCTGCGGCTGGCCAACCGCAAGCCGTGGCGCATCGATGCCAACATCGCCACCCCGGACCACAACGTGCCGACCACCAAGGGCGAGCGCCAGGGCGGCCTGGAAGCCATCGCCGACGAAGTGTCGCGCATCCAGGTGCAGACGCTCGACGAGAACTGCGACGACTTCGGCATTCTCGAATTCAAGATGAACGACGTGCGTCAGGGGATCGTCCATGTCATCGGCCCAGAGCAGGGCGCGACATTGCCTGGCATGACGGTGGTCTGCGGTGACTCGCACACCTCCACCCACGGCGCCTTCGGTGCCCTGGCCCACGGCATCGGCACCTCGGAGGTCGAGCATGTGCTCGCCACCCAGTGCCTGGTGGCAAAGAAGATGAAGAACATGCAGGTGCGCGTCGAAGGCAAGCTGCCGTTCGGCGTCACCGCCAAGGACATCGTGCTGGCGGTGATCGGCAAGATCGGCACCGCCGGCGGCAATGGCCATGCCCTGGAGTTTGCTGGCAGCGCAATTCGCGATCTGTCCATGGAAGGGCGCATGACCATCTGCAACATGTCCATCGAAGCCGGTGCCCGAGTGGGTATGGTGGCAGTGGATGAAAAGACCATCGCCTACGTCGAAGGCCGCCCATTTGCGCCGAAGGGCGACGACTGGGACAAGGCCGTCGAGTTGTGGCAGGGCTTGGTTTCCGATGACGACGCGGTGTTCGACACCGTCGTCGAGCTCAAGGCTGAGGACATCAAGCCGCAGGTCAGCTGGGGCACCTCGCCGGAAATGGTGCTGGCCGTCGACCAGAAGGTGCCGGACCCGGCCGTCGAGGCCGATCCGGTCAAACGTGACTCCATCATGCGCGCGCTGAAGTACATGGGGCTGAACGCCAACCAGCCGATCACCGAGATCAAGCTGGACCGCGTGTTCATAGGTTCTTGTACCAACTCGCGGATCGAGGACCTGCGCGCGGCGGCTGAAGTCGCCAAAGGGCGAAAGGTGGCGGCGAACGTCAAGCAGGCGCTGGTGGTGCCGGGTTCGGGGTTGGTCAAGCAGCAGGCCGAGGCCGAAGGGCTGGACAAGATCTTCGTCGAGGCCGGCTTCGAGTGGCGCGAACCGGGCTGCTCAATGTGCCTGGCGATGAACCCGGACAAGCTCGGCAGTGGCGAGCATTGCGCCTCGACCTCCAACCGCAACTTCGAGGGGCGTCAGGGCGCCGGTGGACGCACCCATCTGGTCAGCCCGGCCATGGCGGCCGCTGCGGCGGTAACCGGCCACTTCATCGATGTACGCGAACTGGTCCAGGCCTGAGGAGAGAACGGATGAAAGCCTTTACCCAACACACCGGCCTGGTCTGCCCGCTCGATCGTGCCAACGTCGATACCGATCAGATCATTCCGAAGCAGTTTCTCAAGTCCATCAAGCGCACCGGCTTTGGCCCTAATCTGTTTGACGAGTGGCGCTATCTGGACGTCGGTCAGCCGAACCAGGATTGCTCGCAGCGTCCGGTGAACAAGGACTTCGTGCTGAACTTCCCCCGCTATCGGGGTGCAAGCGTCCTGCTGGCTCGGGAGAACTTCGGCTGCGGCTCCTCCCGCGAGCACGCGCCGTGGGCCCTGGAGGAGTACGGCTTCCGTACGATCATCGCGCCGAGCTTTGCCGATATCTTCTACAACAACAGCTTCAAGAACGGCCTGCTGCCGATTGTGTTGAAGGAAGAGGAAGTCGATGAGCTGTTCGCACAGGCCGAAGCCAGCGAGGGCTACCAGCTGACCGTCGACCTCGCCGCGCAGGTCGTGACACGCCCGGACGGCAAACAGTACAGCTTCGAGGTCGACGCTTTCCGTAAGCACTGCCTGCTCAACGGTCTGGACGATATCGGCCTGACGCTGCAGGACGCCGAGGCGATCAAGACCTTTGAGGCCCGCCACCAGCAGAACCAGCCATGGTTGTTCGGCGCCATCAAGTGATATGAGGGTAGGGTGGATGACGCATCATCCGTCCACTTGCAGAGTTTTGGTGGATGAACACAACGGCATCCACCCAGTGAAAATCGAGGAATGTGATGAGCAAACAGATTCTGGTTCTGCCCGGTGATGGTATCGGCCCGGAGATCATGGCCGAGGCGGTCAAGGTTCTGCAGCTGGCCAATGACAAGTTCCAGCTGGACTTCGAGCTGAGCTATGACGAGTTGGGTGGCGCAGCAGTCGACAAATATGGCGTGCCGCTGGCGGACGAAACCCTGGAGCGTGCGCGTGCTGCCGATGCGATTCTGCTTGGCGCCGTTGGCGGCCCGAAGTGGGACACCATCGATCCGGCCATTCGTCCCGAGCGCGGTCTGCTGAAGATTCGCTCCCAGCTGGGCCTGTTCGGTAACCTGCGTCCGGCACTGCTTTATCCGCAGCTGGCAGAGGCTTCGTCGCTCAAGCCGGAAATCGTCGCCGGTCTGGATATCCTCATCGTTCGCGAGCTGACCGGTGGCATCTATTTCGGCCAGCCGCGCGAGAGCAAGGTGCTGGAGAGCGGCGAGCGCATGGCCTACGACACGCTGCCGTACAGCGAGAGCGAGATCCGCCGCATCGCCAAGGTCGGCTTCGACATGGCCATGGTGCGCAACAAGAAGCTCTGCTCGGTGGACAAGGCCAACGTACTGGCGTCCAGCCAGCTTTGGCGTGCCGTGGTCGAGGAGGTGGCCAAGTACTACCCGGACGTCGAGCTCAGCCACATGTATGTCGATAACGCGGCCATGCAGCTGGTGCGCGCACCGAAGCAGTTCGACGTCATCGTCACCGACAACATGTTCGGCGACATCCTTTCCGACGAGGCGTCGATGCTGACCGGCTCGATCGGCATGCTGCCATCTGCCTCGCTTGATGCGGGCAACAAGGGCATGTACGAGCCATGCCACGGTTCGGCACCGGATATCGCTGGCCAAGGCATCGCCAATCCGCTGGCGACCATCCTCTCCGTTTCGATGATGCTGCGTTACAGCTTCAATCAGGTCGCAGCGGCCGATGCCATCGAGCAGGCGGTGAGCGATGTGCTCGATCAGGGCCTGCGTACCGGTGATATCTGGTCCGAAGGCTGTACCAAGGTCGGTACTCAGGCGATGGGCGATGCAGTAGTCGCGGCCCTCGCGAAGTTGTAATCTTCTGGCCCGCCTTAATCTGCGCGGGCCACTTTTTCTATAGGTGTAGTTGCGATGAAACGTGTAGGTCTGATCGGTTGGCGCGGTATGGTCGGTTCCGTGCTCATGCAGCGGATGCTGGAAGAGCGGGATTTCGACCTGATCGAGCCCGTGTTCTTCACCACTTCCAATGTCGGCGGCCAGGGCCCCGATATTGGCAAGGAAACCGCTGCGCTGAAGGACGCCTACAGCATCGACGAGCTGAAAGGTCTCGATGTGATCCTGACCTGTCAGGGCGGCGACTACACCAATGAAGTCTTCCCGAAGCTGCGTGAAGCCGGCTGGCAGGGCTATTGGATCGACGCGGCGTCGTCGCTGCGCATGCAGGACGATGCGGTGATCGTGCTCGATCCGGTGAACCGTCGTGTGATCGACCAGCAACTGGATGCCGGCACCAAGAACTACATCGGCGGCAACTGCACCGTCAGCCTGGCGCTGATGGGGCTTGGCGGTCTGTTCGAAGCCGGTCTGGTCGAGTGGATGAGCGCGATGACCTATCAGGCAGCCTCCGGCGCCGGCGCGCAGAACATGCGCGAACTGATCAAGCAGATGGGTGCAATCAATGCGGCCGTGGCCGATGATCTGGCCAATCCCGCCAGCGCGATCCTGGATATCGACCGTAAGGTGGCTGAAACCCAGCGTAGCGAAGCATTCCCGGTCGACAATTTCGGCGTGCCGCTGGCCGGCAGTTTGATCCCCTACATCGACAAGGAGCTGCCGAACGGGCAGAGCCGTGAGGAGTGGAAGGCGCAGGCTGAGACCAACAAGATCCTCGGTCGCTTCAAGAACCCGATCCCCGTTGACGGCATTTGCGTCCGCGTCGGCGCTATGCGCTGTCACAGCCAGGCCCTGACCATCAAGCTGAACAAAGATGTGCCGATCTCCGATATCGAAGGGCTGATCAGTCAGCACAATCCCTGGGTCAAGCTGGTGCCGAACCACCGCGATGCCAGCATGCAGGAGTTGAGTCCGGCGGCAGTCACTGGAACCCTGAGCGTGCCGGTGGGGCGTCTGCGCAAGCTGAACATGGGCTCCCATTATCTAGGCGCGTTCACTGTGGGTGACCAACTGCTGTGGGGTGCTGCCGAGCCTCTGCGTCGTATGCTGCGTATCCTGCTGGAACGTTGATGCGTCTTCTGTGAGGTGCCCGACGCCGCGACTTTGTTCGCGGCGTTTTCATTTATGCGGTGTGCCGCTCGGCGGCGCTGCTTGCAGCGATCTGTCATTTCGCTACAGTGCCGGTCCTTAATGCGTGGAGGTGGCGATGCCTACAGGTGTCGGTGTTGCGGTTGTCGGATCGGTCAGCCTGGTAGGCGAAGCGCTGGTCGAGGTGCTCGAGGAGCGTGCGTTTCCGCTAAGCGAGTTGCACCTGCTGGACGCCGGCGAGGGTGTTGGCCACACGGTTCCGTACAACGGGCGAAATTTGCGCGTAAGCGCGGCGGATCGTTTCGATTTCGCGCGTGTGCAGCTGGTGTTCCTCGTCGGTGCCTCCGCTCTGGTGAGCGCGTGCCATGTCGCGGCGAGTGCCGCCGGCTGCCGGATCGTTGATCTTTCAGGCTCGATCTCCGTGGACGAACAGCCGTGTCTGGTTCCGGAGGTCAACGGTGCGGTGCTCGATTCTTCATCGGATCGCCGTGCTGTTGCCAGTCCACTGCCGGCGTCTGTTGCACTGGCGCTTGCGTTGGCACCTGTTCGGCATCAGCTGGGGTTGCTAGGCGTCACGGTTACGGCGTGCCTGCCAGTCTCCAGTCGTGGTGTCGCAGGGGTGAAAGAGCTGGCGAGACAGACGACCGAACTACTGAACGCTCGCCCGTTGGAGCCACGCGTGTTTGGTCGGCAGATGGCGTTCAACTTGCTCGCGCAGACGGAAGAGGTCGATTCGCATGGATACGGCGCGCAGGAACGGCGCCTGGTCGACGAGCTTCGTCAGCTCCTGCAAAACCCTGAACTGGCGGTGGCTGTCACGTTCATCCAGGCGCCGGTTTTTTTTGGTGAAAGTCTTGTAGTGTCGTTGCGCTGCAGTCTTGAGGTCGATCCGCAGGCGCTATCTGCGGCTCTCGAAGCGGCTCCGGGTGTTGAAGTCGTGGGCGGCGATGACTACCCGACGGCGGTCGGTGATGCGGTCGGGCAGGATGTCATCTACGTCGGCAGGGTGCGCTGTGGCATCGGCGATCCACGCCAAGTCAATTTGTGGATTGTGTCTGATAACTTGCGAAAAGGCGCGGCACTGAATGCTGTGCAGTCCGGTGAGTTGTTGATAAAAGACTATCTGTAAAAGATACTTACTGGTAATTCAAAGAATATTTCTAGCCGATGCGCTGAACGGCTTATTGCTGATGGGGAGCCACCTGCAGGTGGCACGGGCAGTGAAATAAGACCCTCTCGTAGTTCGAGAAAAAAAGATAAACAAGGGATTAAATAATGGTTCGGGTTCGCAATCTGGTGCTGGCAATCGCGGCTGCTACCGCGCTGACTACAGAAATGGCCCACGCGCTTGGGTTGGGAGAGGTCACGCTTCAGTCGTCATTGAATCAACCGCTGATCGCGGAAATCGAACTGCTGGATGCCAAAAGCCTGGCTCCGGGAGAGGTCATTCCCGTCCTGGCTTCGCTTGAAGAGTTCAATCGTGCCGGTATTGATCGGCAGTACTTTCTGACAGACCTGAAATTCACTCCCGTATTGCGGCCGAATGGCAAAAGCGTAATTCAAGTCTCCTCCAGCAAGCCGGTACGCGAGCCGTATCTCAATTTTCTCGTAGAGGTACTCTGGCCGAACGGGCGCCTGCTACGCGAATATACCTTGCTGCTCGATCCACCACTTTACTCGCCTGAAACAGCCGCTGCCGCCGCGCCCCAGCTGCCTATTTCCGCGCCGGCACCGCGAGCCGTTGAGCCAGCACGTCCTGCACCTGTTCGTTCGGCTGCCGCTTCCCCTGCCAGCGTTGCCACTGCTGCCCCGACGCAGGATGGCAGTCAATACAAGACCTCCGCCCGCGATACGCTTTGGGACATAGCTGAGCGTAATCGCCGTAGCGGTACCGTGCATCAGACAATGCTGGCGATTCAGGATCTCAATCCGGATGCCTTCATTGACGGCAACATAAATCGCATGAAGAGTGGGCAGGTGCTTCGTCTGCCGGATGCTCAGCAGATATCCAAGCGTTCGCAGGGTGAGGCGATCGCTCAGGTGGCTGAGCAGAATGCGGCGTGGCGCCAAGGTCGGAATGCTGCGGTTGCTGGCTCTCGCCAGCTGGACGCGACGCGTCGTACCGAGGCAGGCGATGCGCCGTCACGTAGCGATACCGGCGATAATCTCCGCCTTGTGGCGGCCGATGCTGGTAAATCTACTGCAGGCTCCGATACAGGCTCTGGCGATAGCGGCAAGGCTCTGCGGGACAAGCTTGCTGTAACGCAGGAAAGCCTCGATTCCAGTCGCCGCGAAAACGATGAGCTGAAAGATCGTCTGAATGACCTGCAAGGGCAGCTGGAAAAACTGCAGCGTCTGATGCAGCTCAAGGATGACCAGCTTGCCAAGCTCCAGGTGCAGCTGGGTGCTGAAGGTCAGGCCCCCGCTGCGATTGACACTGCAGGCCAGCAGCAGCCGTCTGTTGCGGCGGATGATGCCCGCTCAGCGCAAGATAGAGCTAGCGGGACTGGTGCTGACTCTGAGGTCGACTCCACGCCGACCAACCAGCAAGAGCCGGCGCCGGTCGCTGCTCCTGCGCCTGTCGAGCGTCCTGCTGCTGCCAAGCCGGCGCCTAAACCTGCGCCTGCGAAGCCTGTAGCACCTGTTGAGCCGGAGCCCAAAGGGCTGATCGATGATTTGCTGTCGAATACCCTGCTGCTTGGCGCGGTTGGTGGCGGTGCATTGCTGCTGCTTTTGGTAGGTTTGATGGCACTATCGCGCCGCAATGCGATGAAAGAGGCCGAGTTGCAGGAAAGTCTGATGGCAGTCGACACGGTCGATGACCTGCGAGTCGGGACGCCCGCCTTCGTCGATATTGGTCAGGAGCAGCCTGAGCCAGCACCGTTTCAGACATCCAGCGCGGCTGCGCCGGACGAGCTGACCGGAACCACTGGCGATGCTTTGGCCGAGGCAGATATCTACATTGCGTACGGCCGTTTCAATCAAGCCGCAGAGTTGCTGCAGAACGCCCTCAATGACGAGCCGCAGCGCAGTGATCTGCGTTTGAAACTCATGGAGGTTTACGCCGAGCTGGGCAATCGCGAGGGCTTCGCCCGTCAGGAAGCTGAACTGCGCGAGATCGGTGGTGCAGCGATGGAAGTGGAGCAGCTGAAGCATAAGTATCCAGCGATGGTCACAGTTGCAGGCGCGTCGGCAGCTGCGGTTGCAGCAACTCAGTTGGATGTGGATAGCTTCGACCTCGACGATCTTCAGCTGGACGATCCGGCTCCTCTGGCCGCAGGGCAGGATCTGGACGATGCGTTCGATCTCAGCCTCGACGATCTCGATATTGATCTGAGCGATAAAGCTCAAAGCGCTGCACCGGTCGACCAACCATTCAACTTCGATGATCTGTCCCTGGATGAGCCCGAGGCTGGGCGCGATGTTCAGCCTGCGGCGAGCGATTTCTCCTTCGATCTGGAAGAAGAGGCAAGCGTTCCAGATGCTAAACGGGACGATTTTTCGGATTTCTCGTTTGATCTGGATAGCGAAAACAATACCGCAGCGACCGACACTGAGTTTTCGCTGAGTCTTGATGAGGAATCGCCCGTAGCTCCTGCGGCTATGGAAAGTGATGAACTTGACTTCGAACTGGCTGAGCCCACTGGCACATCGAACGATGAGCTTCCAGATGGGTTCGACATCTCGCTCGACGAGCCTGAGTTCGAGGCGCAGCCGAATGGCTTTGCCGAGCAGCTGAGCGAAGTGGAAGCGGATCTGGACAATTTGTCCCGGGATCTGCAGGAACCGGCCGCCGCTACCGCCGGCGGCAGCGCTGATGGGGCGCCGGATGACGACTTCGATTTCTTCTCGGATACCGACGAAACCACCACGAAACTGGATCTCGCCCGGGCCTATATCGATATGGGTGATGCCGAAGGCGCTCGCGATATCCTTGATGAGGTGATTTCCGAAGGCAGCGATGCCCAACAGCAAGAGGCGCGAGATATGCTCGCCAAACTAGCCTGATCATGACCCAAGCAGTACCCGATACGGCAGCCGAAATGGCTGCCGTCGGCGTTTCCAGGATCGCTCTGGGCGTCGAATACAAGGGATCCCGCTACCGTGGATTCCAGCGCCAGCGCGCAGGCGTGCCGTCGATTCAAGAATCACTCGAAACCGCGCTGAGCAAAGTCGCCGGTGGTCAGCCCGTAACTTTGAGCTGTGCCGGACGCACCGATGCGCTGGTGCACGCCAGTGGTCAGGTGGTGCATTTCGATACGACCGTCGCGCGTAGCATGCATGCGTGGATCATGGGGGCGAACATGAACTTGCCGCCTGATATCAGCGTCACCTGGGCGAAGGAGATGCCGCAGCGCTTTGATGCTCGTTTCAGTGCCATGGCGCGCCGATACCGTTATGTGATCTACAACGATCAGATTCGCCCAGCGCATATGGCTGAAGAAGTGACCTGGAATCACCGCCCTCTCGACATCGAGCGGATGCGTGCTGCCGCCGCGGCATTTGTCGGTACCCATGATTTCAGCGCCTTCCGAGCCCGGCAATGCCAGGCTAAATCGCCAATCAAAACCATCCATCACCTCGAGTTGCTCGAACATGGTCGGCTGATCGTCATTGATGTGCGAGCGAACGCTTTCCTGCACCATATGGTGCGGAATTTCGCGGGTGTGTTGATGACCATCGGTGCTGGTGAGCGGCCAGTCGAATGGGCTGGGGAAGTGTTGCAGTCGCGTATACGCCGAACCGGCGGGGTTACGGCACACCCCTATGGCCTCTATCTGGTCGAAGTCGACTATCCGGAAGAGTTCGAGTTGCCGAAACGCTACCTCGGTCCGCACTTCCTGTCGGGTTTGCCGGATGTGCGTTGCTGATGCGTGCGACCCAATATCCAGTCGCCTATTTGCTTGCAGGTGACCGATCTTTTGTTACCATCCCGTTTCCCTCTCGATAGGTAGATAGTCGGTGCCAGTCGTTCGCAGCAAGATATGCGGGATAACTCGTGTCGAAGATGCACTGGCCGCCGCTCACGCAGGCGCAGATGCCATTGGCCTAGTGTTCTACTCCAAGAGTCCCCGCGCTGTGAGTGTTCAGCAGGCCCGTGAGATCATTGCGGCCCTTCCTCCTTTCGTTACTACGGTCGGTCTGTTCGTCAATGCCAGCCGTTGCGAGATCAACGAAATTCTCGACGCTGTTGCGCTGGACGCTCTGCAATTTCATGGCGACGAAACGCCTGCGCAGTGCGAGGGCTTCCATCGTCCGTGGTTCAAGGCGCTGCGAGTCGGCGGCGATGAGGATGTCGCCGGCCAGGTAGCTCGCTATGTGAATGCCAGCGGTATTCTGCTGGATACCTTTGTTGCCGGCGTGCCGGGTGGAACGGGCGAGCGCTTCGATTGGTCGCTGATTCCGCCTGGGCTGACCAAGCCCTTGATTCTTGCGGGAGGCCTGACGGCAGAGAATGTCCAGCAAGCCATTGCCGAGGTCCGGCCATACGCGGTGGATGTCAGCGGTGGTGTGGAAGCGAGCAAAGGCATCAAGGATGCGGCCAAGGTGCAGGCCTTTGTGGAGCGCGTTCGTTCGGCCATGTGACGCATGGGCAGCCGTGGCCGTCCAGTAACGAGTCGCTGGGAGACCAGCACCGTATTTGTGGATTTCCGCCACGTGGTGGAAATCGGAGTTCCGCGGCTGCGCCTCGTAAGCGCATCGCTCACGCGATCCAGTGCTTGTATGCATGATCGCAACGATGAATCTACCCGTAGTGCGAGTGCGCTCGGGACTGAAGCTTTGGAGAACAAGAGCATGAGCAACTGGCTGGTAGACAAACTGATCCCTTCGATCATGCGCTCGGAGACGCAGAAGAGTTCGGTCCCCGAAGGCCTCTGGCACAAGTGCCCCTCCTGTGAGGCGGTTCTGTACCGCCCCGAGCTGGAAAAGACCCTCGATGTCTGTCCTAAGTGCCAGCATCACATGCGCATCGATGCCCGCACTCGGCTCGATATCTTCCTCGATGCCGAAGGGCGCGAGGAGATTGCCGCGGAGCTGGAGCCGGTAGACCGTCTCAAATTCCGTGACAGCAAGAAATACAAGGATCGCCTGTCGGCAGCTCAGAAGCAGACCGGCGAAAAGGATGCCTTGGTCGCGATGAGTGGCAAGGTTGTCAACGTCCCGGTAGTGGCCTGTGCCTTTGAGTTTTCCTTCATGGGTGGCTCCATGGGGGCGATCGTTGGTGAGCGCTTCGTTCGTGCTGCCAACGTCGCGCTGGAAAAGCGCTGCCCATTGATCTGTTTCTCCGCTTCAGGCGGTGCGCGGATGCAGGAAGCCCTGATCTCCCTGATGCAGATGGCCAAGACTTCGGCGGTGCTGGCACGTATGCGCGAAGAAGGCCTGCCGTTCATCTCCGTTCTCACCGACCCCGTTTACGGCGGCGTTTCCGCCAGTTTGGCGATGCTCGGTGATGTAATCGTCGCAGAACCCAAGGCGCTGATCGGCTTCGCCGGGCCGCGAGTGATCGAACAGACAGTACGGGAAAAACTGCCGGAAGGTTTCCAGCGTAGCGAGTTCCTATTGGATCATGGTGCGATCGACCTGATCATTCCTCGTTCGGAGTTGCGCGCACGCCTGTCGCGTCTGCTGGCTCAGATGCAGAAACTGCCGAGCCCGGTCGAACCCGCTCAGGTAACGGCTACTGCATGACCGAGCGGAGTCTGGCTGACTGGCTCGCCTACCTTGAGCAGGTGCATCCCATGGCCATCGACATGGGGCTGGATCGGGTCCGGTTGGTGTCAGCCAGGCTTGGCCTGACGCGGCCGGCTCCTCTGGTCGTTACCGTTACCGGGACTAACGGCAAGGGGTCTACTTGCGCGTTTATAGCCTCACTGCTGAACAGCCAGAGGATGCGGGTTGGCAGCTACAGCTCGCCACATCTGCTGCGCTACAACGAGCGGGTACAGCTGGACGGTTGCGAGGCAAGCGATCAGGAGTTGTGCGAGGCGTTTGCCGCAGTCGAGGCTGCCCGTGGTGAAGTGTCTCTGACCTATTTCGAGATGGGAACACTCGCTGCCTTCTGGCTGTTCGAGCGTGCCGAACTCGACGCTGCTGTGCTTGAAGTCGGACTTGGTGGGCGTCTCGATGCCGTCAACATCGTCGATGCCGATCTGGCGGTAATCACCAATATCGGGCTCGATCATGCCGATTGGCTGGGCGATACCCGCGAAAGCGTTGCGTACGAAAAAGCCGGAATCATGCGGGCAGGCAAGCCGGTACTTTGTGGTGATCTGGATGTTCCTGCACCGCTACTGCAACAGGCTGAGTCGCTGAAGGCGCCGCTCTTGCTGCGCGGTCGCGATTTCGATCTGGCGTTCGCTCCCCGCGCCTGGCACTGGCGGGGTGTCGGCCCAGCGGCAGAACCGTTGGAGCTGCACGGACTGCCACTGCTTTCGTTGCCGATGGAGAACGCTGCAATAGCCCTGCAGGCGTACGCTTCGTTGGGTTTGCCGTGGGATGTGAAGGTTCTGTCCGCGGCGCTGGAGCAGACTCGCGTGACAGGGCGTCTTGATCGTCGGCAGATCACTTGGCGTGGCCGCAAGGTCTCGCTGTTACTTGACGTCGGCCACAACCCGCACGCCGCCAGTTATCTCGCTCAACGCATCGAGCAGCGATCGATTGCTGGTCGCCGGCTGGCCGTTTTTGGGCTACTGGCAGATAAGGATCTCGACGGCGTGCTCGATGCAGTGCAAGCGAGCATCACTGACTGGGCCGTGGCTCCGCTACCGACGCCACGTACGCAATCAGCTACACAGTTGTCGGCTGCGCTGCTTGAGCGAGGCGCTCTGGTCGGCGAGTATGCGAGCATAGAGCAGGCGCTCGACGCTCAGTGCGCCAAGGCTGAACCCGATGACGAAGTGTTGGTGTTCGGATCGTTCTATTGCGTAGCTGCAGCGCTTGGGTGGCTGGAACGGCAGGCGGAGGAGTGTGGGGATGGCGATGCTCGATAAGGGGCTGTTGCAACGCATGGTTGGTGCGCTGGTGCTAATCGCGCTGGCTGTGATTTTTGTCCCGATGCTTTTCAATCGCGAAGACGATCTGCGGCACGTCACCGTCGACGCGCCCACCATTCCCGCTGCATCGGTGGTTGCTGAAATCGAGATGCAGCCAGTCGACGTCCCGGAACCGGAGCAAGAGCCGGGGTCGGTGCCGGAAGGTTTCGAAATCATCGAAGAGGATGCTGAGCCGGCTACCGGCCCTGCGATTGCCGAGCAGGCGCCGGCGCCGATCGAGCCGGTTGCTCCGGTGGCGCCAGCCGCTGCCCCGGCAGCGCCTGCTGCGCAAGCGCAATCGCCGGCCGCTGAACCTCGCCTGGATAACAACAACCTGCCGGTCAGCTGGGCGATTCAGCTGGCCAGCCTGTCTAATCGCGCCAGTGCCGAGAACCTGCAGCAGACATTGCGCTCGCAGGGCTATAACGCTTACATCCGCACCGCTGATGGTATGAACCGCGTTTTCGTCGGTCCGCTGGTGGAGCGTAGCGAGGCGAATCGGCTTCGCGATGTGTTGCAGCGACAGCAGAAGCTCGATGGCTTCGTCGTGCGCTTCAAGCCAGAAGGCAGTTGATCCGCTGAGGCGCCGGCCGAACGCCTGAACAAAGGCCTCGATCGGCGCATGGCTGCCGGCGAGCCGGCGCGTATTCCTGGCGCTCGCGCTCTGCTAAAATGCGCCGCCTTTTCCCCATTGCAGAAAACATCGTGGCATTCACCTGGGTCGATTGGGCCATCATCACCGTTATTGCAGTGTCGAGCCTGATCAGTTTGAAGCGCGGTTTCGTCAAGGAAGCGCTTTCGCTGGTCACCTGGATCATTGCGGGCGTGGTCGCATGGATGTTCGGTGGTGCGTTGTCCCACCATCTTGCTGAATACATCAGCACACCATCGGCGCAAGTCATCGCAGCCTGTGCGCTATTGTTCGTAGCCACCTTGCTGGTGGGGGCGTTGGTCAATTTTCTGATCGGTGAGCTGATCAGGGTGACGGGGTTGTCCGGCACTGACCGGTTTCTCGGAATGGTGTTCGGTGCGGCACGTGGTGGTCTTCTGGTGGTAGTGCTGGCGGGCTTGCTGAGCCTTGCACCCGTCGAGCAGGACCTATGGTGGCGCGAGTCTGTGTTGTTGCCACATTTTCTGTTGATCGCTGATTGGTCGAAGAATCTCATCCTGGGGTTCAGCGGCCAATGGTTCGCCGCTTCGCTCAACCCGCCCGGTTGAGTCTTTTTCCACGGATGCCCGGTCTGTCGTCGTATCCGGTCTGCCTGTAATAACTGAGAGGTTCCTTGCATGTGTGGCATTGTCGGCATTGTCGGTAAGTCGAACGTCAATCAGGCGCTGTATGACGCGCTTACCGTACTGCAACACCGCGGCCAGGATGCAGCCGGTATCGTGACCAGCCACGACGGCCGGCTGTTTCTGCGCAAGGACAACGGGCTGGTTCGTGACGTTTTCCAACAGCGCCACATGCAGCGCCTGGTCGGCAACATGGGCATCGGTCATATCCGTTACCCCACGGCCGGCAGCTCCAGTTCAGCCGAAGCCCAGCCGTTCTACGTGAACTCGCCTTATGGCATCACGCTGGCACACAACGGCAATCTGACCAATGTCGACCAGCTGACCAAGGAGATCTACGAGTCGGATCTGCGTCACGTGAACACCAGTTCCGATTCGGAAGTGCTGCTCAACGTGTTCGCCCATGAGTTGGCGGTACGCGGCAAGTTGCAGCCGACCGAAGAAGACGTCTTCGCCGCGGTGAGCAAGGTTCACGAGCGCTGCCGCGGTGGCTACGCAGTGGTGGCCATGGTGACCGGCTATGGCATCGTCGGCTTCCGCGACCCCAATGCGATCCGCCCGATCGTTTTCGGCCAGCGCCATACCGACGAAGGCGTCGAATACATGATCGCCTCCGAAAGCGTCTCGCTCGATGTCCTCGGCTTCACCCTGATTCGTGATCTGGCGCCGGGCGAGGCGGTGTACATCACCACCGACGGCAAGCTCTTCACCCGCCAGTGCGCTGACGCGCCAAAGCTCGCGCCGTGCATCTTCGAATACGTCTACCTGGCGCGTTCCGACTCCCTGATGGACGGCGTTTCGGTGTACAAGGCACGCCTGCGCATGGGCGAGAAGCTCGCCGACAAAATTCTGCGCGAGCGTCCCGAGCACGATATCGATGTGGTCATCCCGATCCCCGACACCAGCCGCACCGCCGCGCTGGAGCTGGCGAACCGGCTCGGCGTGAAGTTCCGTGAGGGCTTCGTCAAGAATCGCTATATCGGCCGCACCTTCATCATGCCGGGGCAGGCCGCGCGGAAGAAATCGGTGCGCCAGAAGCTCAATGCCATCGATCTGGAGTTTCGCGGCAAGAACGTGATGCTGGTGGATGACTCCATCGTCCGTGGCACCACCTGCAAGCAGATCATTCAGATGGCGCGCGAGGCCGGGGCGAAGAACGTCTACTTCTGCTCGGCCGCACCGGCGGTACGCTATCCGAACGTTTACGGCATCGACATGCCCAGCGCGCATGAGCTGATCGCGCACAATCGCAGCACCGAAGAGGTGGCTGAGCTGATTGGTGCTGACTGGCTGGTTTACCAGGATCTGGAAGATCTCATCGACGCCGTGGGCGGTGGCAAGGTCAAGATCGATAATTTCGATTGCGCCGTATTCGATGGGAAATACATCACTGGCGACATCGATGAGGCTTATCTGCACAAGATCGAGCAGGCGCGCAATGACCTGAGCAAGGTCAAGACCAATGCAGTCAGCGCCATCATCGATCTCTACAACAACTGATTCATGCCGGTGTGGCGGCCTCGGCTGCCCCGGCCGAGGTAATAGCTATGACGAGTGAATGGGAAGCCGGACGGCTGGACAGCGACCTGCAGGGCGTCGGGCTCGATACTCTGGCAGTACGCGCAGGCCAGCGCCGCACACCGGAGGGCGAGCACGGCGAGCCGCTGTTCTTCACCTCCAGTTATGTCTTCCGCAGTGCGGCAGATGCAGCGGCGCGGTTCGCCGGTGACGTTCCCGGCAACGTCTATTCGCGTTACACCAACCCCACCGTACGTGCCTTTGAAGAACGTATAGCGGCGCTGGAAGGCGCCGAGCAGGCGGTTGCAACAGCGTCCGGCATGGCGGCCATTCTCGCCACCGTCATGAGCCTGTGCGCGGCCGGTGACCACGTGCTGGTGTCGCGTAGCGTATTCGGCGCCACCGTTTCCTTGTTCGAGAAGTACCTCAAGCGCTTCGGGGTGCAGGTCGACTACGTTCCGCTGACCGATTTCTCCGCCTGGGAGTCGGCATTCCAGGAAAATACCAAGCTGGTTTTCGTCGAGTCGCCGTCCAACCCGCTGGCCGAGCTGGTGGATATCGCTGCCCTGGCGAAGCTCTGCCATGCCAAGGGAGCCATGTTGGCGGTGGATAACTGCTTCTGCACGCCGGTGTTGCAGCAGCCGTTGGCGCTGGGTGCCGACATCGTGATCCATTCCGCGACCAAGTACATTGACGGTCAAGGGCGCTGCCTGGGCGGCGTCGTTGCCGGCCGCAGCGAACAGATGAAAGAGCTTGTCGGGTTCCTGCGCACCGCCGGACCGACGCTCAGCCCGTTCAATGCCTGGGTCTTCCTCAAGGGGCTGGAGACGCTACGGCTGCGTATGCAGGCGCATTGTGCCAGCGCTCAGGAGCTTGCCGAGTGGCTGGAGCAGCAGCCGGGTATCGAGCGCGTCTACTATGCGGGCTTGCCCAGTCATCCACAGCACGAGCTGGCCAAGCGTCAGCAGAAAGGCTTTGGTGCGGTGGTGAGTTTCGAGGTCGCCGGAGGCAAGGACGCCGCTTGGCGCTTCATTGATGCGACCCGGTTGATCTCGATCACAGCCAATCTCGGCGACAGTAAGACCACCATTACCCATCCCGGCTCCACCACCCACGGTCGGCTTTCAGCCGAGGATCGGGCAACGGCCGGTATTCGCGACAGCCTCATTCGCGTCGCGGTCGGCCTTGAGGATGTCGCTGACCTGAAGGCCGACCTGGCCCGAGGACTGGCGGCACTCTGAGCCTGCTTCGCATCGAACTCAGGTCTGCGAGAACGGCCTGAGCTCGATGCGGAAGTCTTCCCTACTGACGTAGATCGATTGCTGGAGCGGGTTGGCCGCGGCCATCGAACAGCTGCGTCGGATTCGCTGGCAGGATGGTGGGGCTGGCCGAATCCGTTTCGATGACCCGTATGTCGCTGTATTTCTTCCCGGAAAGCGCTGCCAGGCCGGCACGGTCGCGAATGACTGTTGGCCGCAGGAAGACCATCAGGTTGCGTTTGATGTGAGTTTCCTGCGTCGACCGAAACAGTGCGCCCAGCAACGGAATATCGCCCAGCAGCGGTACCTTGGCATTGGTGCGGGTGACGTCGTCCTGAATCAGGCCGCCGAGCACGATGACCTGGCCATCTTCGGCAAGAATAGTGCTCTTGATGGCGCGCTTGTTGGTCACCAGGTCCACCGCCTGCGCGGTCAGGCTGGCACTTGGAGCGATCGAGGAAATCTCCTGCTCGATCTGCAGGCGTAGCGTGGCGCCCTCGTTGATATGTGGAGTGACCTTGAGTGTAACGCCGATATCCTGGCGCTCGATCGTGGTGAACGGGTTGTTCGCTCCGGCTGCATCGGTGGTGTACGAGCCCGTCTGGAATGGCACGTTTTGACCGACGAGAATCTCTGCTTCCTGGTTGTCCAGTGTCAGCAGACTTGGCGTGGACAGCAGGTTGCTTTTGCTGTTTGACGACAGCGCGGTGATCAGTGCACCAAAACTGCGGGTGCCAATGCCGATGATCGCGCCATCTGGCAGGTTGTCGGGAATCTCGTTCTCGTTAATCGCGTTCAGCACGCTACCGACTGAAATGCCGGTGTTGCCGAAGTTGACCCCGCCGGCTCCGCCCCTACTACCGCGCGCGTCCACCGCCCACTGCACGCCGAGGGCGTCGGTGATATCTCCCGACACTTCGACGATGGCCGCTTCGACCATCACTTGTGCGCGGGGTACGTCGAGTTGGCGAACGATGCTCTCCATGGTGCCGATCAGCTCTGGGTCCGCGAGCAGCACCAGGGCGTTCAGGCTCTCGTCGGCGCGGATGAGGATATTCTGCGGCCGGGTTGTAGTGGCCTCGCCGCTCTCTGGATTCTTCAGGCCCTCGGAAATATCGCCCAAGGTTTCTGCTAGTGATTTGGCGTCGTTGTGACGTAGCCGGATGACACGGGTATTGGCTGAGCGCGTGGTCGGAGTGTCGAGGGTCTGCGCCAGAGATGCCAGCTTGCCGCGGGCCTCGCTGGGGCCGATGAATATCAGGCGGTTTGTGCGTGAGTCCGCGATGATCTGCACCCCGGCGGTCGTCTTGGCTTCACCCCGCATCAGTGAGTTGCGCAGCACTTCAGCGATATCCACCGCCCAGCCGTGTTGCAGGTTAAGCACGCCGTAATCGTTGCTCTCGGCACGATCGAGCTGGCGAACCAGATCCTGAATGCGCGCGATATTGGCGCTGCGATCGCTGATGATCAGTGCGTTGGCCGAAGAAACTGCAGCCAGATGGCCGAACTGCGGTACCAGCGGGCGAATCAGCGGTATCAGTTCAGCGGCAGATGTGTGCTGCACCTGGATCACTCGGGTTTCCAGCTGATCACCGCCGGACGGACCGCCACCTGCCTCGGCCTTGGCTTCGGCATTGGGCACCACCCGGGCGACGTCGCCCTGGGTCAGCACACTGAACCCATGCGTGGCCATCACCGAGAGAAACAGCTGGTATACCTCGCTCAGCGACAGGGTGGCGTTAGAGACGACGCTGACCTGTCCCTTCACTCGCGGGTCGACGATGAAGGTCTGGCCGCTGAGCTGGCTGATCTGGTCGATGAAGGCACGGATGTCCGCATCCTTGAGGTTGATGGTCCAGCCATCCTGTCGGGTGGTGCTCGGTTCGATGCCCTGCTCGGCGGCAAGCAGGGGCAGGGGAGCGGCCAGCAGGCTGGTAGCAAGCAGGGCAAGTAACGGGCGCGAAAAAGGCTTCGGCATCGGTCAATCGTCTTCCATGGGCTGGTCATTGGCGGGCGCGGCATCGGACTGGTTGACGGCGTCTTCCAGCTGCTGGCGCAAGGTGTCCATCTGCTGCTGCATCAGCTGCGTTTCCTCATCCGATGGCTCGGCATATGGGGCTTCGTCCTGATAGGGCGTGTCGCTCAGTGCGTCGGGAACGTAGTTTGGTGAGCGGATCTGCGGAAAATGCAGGACTTCAACGGTACCGTTGCGCCGCAGCTCGACTCGATCAGGGTAGACCTTGTGCAGGCTGACACCACCGGATAGCTCCTCGCCTTGCCAGTACAGTCGAGGTGGCTGACCGTCGACCTGGACGATGGCGCTGGAGCGTTGCGGTTCGACATGGACGAAGCTGCCGCGCAGAGTGAATCCGCTGGCAGCTACGGACGGCGCCGTTGCATCGGTCGGGGCAGCTGAGCCGAAGAGTATTTCCAGCCGCTGCATATCGGGCCCGCCGGGGTTCGCGGTGCCCTGCTCGTAGATGTCAGTCGGAGCCGGGGCGCGGGATAAGAGCATCCATTGCTCGATCTGCATAGCGAGGTATACCGCGAACAGGCAGAGAAGCACGGTGCTGATGGTCAGGGGGGCGTAGCGGCGGTAATTGCGCAGTTTTCCCAGCAGTGGCAAGCGAAATACTCCGTGGCGCTTTTGTTATTCGGTTCCCTGGACGCGGGCTTGCCTCTGTCAGGCGATAAAGCTCTTTTAGAACACTTTCGAGTAAGCCGCAGCGAATTTGTACCCAGCCTTCCCAATCCGATGATGCACCGGCCAGGTTACAAAGCGTGGTGGCAGCATCAGTTGACCACAGTGCCCTAAAAAAAATTCAATGCTGTTGTTGACTTAGCGTAGGGGGGTGAGTAAATTGCGCGCCTCGCAAGGCGATCGGCTGATTAGCTCAGCTGGGAGAGCACCTGCATCACACGCAGGGGGTCGGCGGTTCGATCCCGTCATCAGCCACCAACCTTTGTGAGATTTCGGACGAAAGTCCGGCCGACGCGCAGCGGTAGTTCAGTCGGTTAGAATACCGGCCTGTCACGCCGGGGGTCGCGGGTTCGAGTCCCGTCCGCTGCGCCATACACATCCTCCTTTTGAACTAAAGGATGGAACAGAGAAAGCTGCCAAGGGCAGCTTTTTTTGTGCCCGCTGATTGGCCCTTGCCGGAGTTTTGCGGGAAATTACTCTGACGCCAATCTTCGAGGCCGATGCCAACCAGGGCGCTTGGTCTCACCTCGCCATATGCGGTGGCACAGGTTGAGAAGGCTGATCCCGCGTTCCGATGCGATATTCACGGTTCGATTCGTTGCGCCTTCGGCCAGCTGCTAATCCACAAACGGCCTGAGTGTTTCGGCGCAGATGTCAGGCAATCGTCGATCTCCAATGAACGGGTCGAGCGCTTGAGGTACAGCGCACTCAGTTCGATGGATGACTGCTCCCTCGTTGCACACGCGCCACCGCTATTTCTGCCAACCCGGCGTTGTACCTACTGGTGCAGGCGTTCATCAGCTTCCAACCAGGTACCGGTTGCCAGGCTGGTGGGGGCGTAATCGTGAAACTGCCATCGGATCGCTACCGCGCCTGCTCGCAGCACCACGTGCTCGACTTCGAAGGCCCAGAGCCGCTCGGCGCCCTCGAAGGCTTTGATCAGCGGGCTGTCCAGTAGCAGTTCCGTGCGGCCGGTGAGTTGTAGCATGTCGCCCGTGGCGAAATCGACGAAGAGCAACCCGGCAACCGGATTAGCCTGCAGATTCCCCAGGGTGTTGAAGAAAAGGTTGCCCGCATAATCCGGAATGGTCAGGCGGCTGCCTTCGACCTTGATGAAACCGGCACGGCCACCGCGATGGGAAACATCCACGGCGCGCGTGCGAGCGTCATACCCGACGTAGCTGGCGACGAAGAAGGTGTCAGCCGCGCGAATGAGCGCGCTGGTGTGTGCGTCCAGGCTGCTGAATTCCCGGCACGGTTCAGCGTCGTCTGCTGGCCGCCGGACCCGGGTATAGGAACGCGTCTGAATGTACTTCGGGCAGTTGCCGTACGACTGCTCGACCAGTACCTCAAGGCCGTCGGTCGAGGAACGCTGAATCACCCCATTCATGCGATTGCGCCTCCGCGTATGCAACTCAATGCCGAGCAAGCCGATGGCCTGGCCCGCGCGCAACCCGGAGGCGGCTGGATCGTGTTGGTCGGCGTGCGCTGCCAGAAACAGGTGCTGTGGATCTGCGGAGGTGGCAAAGCCTTCCGGCCCTTCCAATAGGGTGGCCCAAGGACGATTTTCGGCGTCCACCGCGCCGACTACCACGAACGGCAACTGGTGAAAGAACTCCCGATGCTGATCAGGCATGTGGTCTCGAATGACTCTCTGTCCGAGCACCTCCAGCCGCTCAGAGGCATGAAAGGCCTCCTGGAGCTTCTTTTCACCGGCGTGCCAGGGCGATTTACGGTGTTCGGGTAGGCGATCCATGGCTGATGCTCCTCGAGTTGCTGCCGGAAGCCCGGCAGTTCGGTTCTTACTCAGCGGTTTGCAGACCAATGGCGGTGCGCTGCATGGGTACGAAGCCGGGCAGGGCTTCAATGCGCTCCAGCCAGGCTCGCACGTTCGGATAGGGCTCAAGCGAGACGTTGCCCTCTGGCGCATGGGCGATGTAGGTGTAGTTAGCGACATCGGCAATGGTGGGTTGGGCACCCGTCAGGAAGCGCTTGCCGGCGAGTTCGGCGTCCATCACCTGGAGCAGCATATGGGCGCGCGCGATGACCTCTTCGGCGTTGAAGGGTGCTCCGAACACCGTGATCAGCCGGGCCGCCGCAGGGCCGTTGGCCAGCTGACCGGCAGCCACCGATAACCAGCGCTGGATGCGTGCTTCTGCGAGTGGGTCGGGCGTCTGCCAGCTGTCGCCGCCGTATTGCTTGGCCAGGTAGACCAGAATCGCGTTGGAGTCGCTGATCAGGGTGCCGTTGTCGTCAATGACCGGCACCTGGCCAAACACGTTGATGCTCAGAAACTCGGAGGATTTGTGTTCGCCCTTGGCCAAGTCGACAAACAGAAGCTCGTAGGGCAGCTTCAGCAGCGAAAGCATCAACTCAACTCGATGGGCGTGCCCCGAAAGCGGGTGACGATACAGTTTGATGGGCTGTGGCATGGTGATAGCTCCGCAATGTGTTCCAGGGAATCAGCGCAGCGTCAATTCACCTCGGTGGTCATCGCGCTGGTGGAACCATGCTGCGCGCTTGCAGGGCTAAGCAGAATCACCACGCCGAGCAATCCATAATTTCGTTTTCTGAAATACAGGCACGCTGTGCGCAGTGAAATGCTTCGTCAGTTTAGTGCTTGGAAGGCTGGGTGGGCGCGGAGCAAAGGCGCGGCGAAGTCAACGAAAGTCCGCACACGCGCCTCGGCGCGGCGGCCATGCCGGTAGATCAACTGCACCGGCACGTCGGCGGCGGCGAAACCTGTCAGTACCGGTTCAAGAACGCCGCGGTGCAGTTCATCGTGGGCTTCGAAATTCATGCAGCGGAGCAGCCCAAGCCCCAGGGTGGCCGCATGGATAGCCGCGCGCTGGGTCGTGCAGGTGAGTACGGGCTTGGGTTTTACCGAACGGATGGAACGTCCACAGCGAAAATGCCAATGTGCAGCGTAACCAGCTGCGGTGGAGGCGACCGCCCGATGTGCTTTGAGATCGTCGGGGATCTCGGGCCGCCCCCATGTGTCGAGGTAGGCCGGTGAGGCACAGACAATCGGCCTGACTGCGCCCAAGGGCATGGCGAACTCCGATGAGCTGGGCAACTGGCCAAGGACCAGCGCAACATCAATGCCTTCTTTGAGCAGTTTGGGTACGCCTTCGCGGGATTGGATGTTCAGCTGCACGTCCGCAAACGCATTCAAATAGGCGAGGGCGATGGGCGTGAATATCTGCAGATCCATCAGCAACGGTAACGCCACCGTCAGCTGCCCATTGGGACTGGCATGTAGGCCGGCCGCAGAGCGCTCGGCCTCCGTGGTTTGTTCCAGGATGTGCCGACCGTTCTGCGTGAACTGCTCGCCAGCAGGGGTCAGCTCGACACCGCGCGGTCCGCGAATCAGCAGGGTGTTGTGCAAGCGCGCTTCCAGCGCGGCAATGGTGCGCATGACTGTCGCCGACGACTGCCCCAGCTGCCGTGCCGCCGCGGCCAGACTGCCGGCCTGTGCCACGGCTTCGAAGGTCTGCAGCTGGCTATATCGGCTCACTATTTAGGTTACCGGCGCAGCTTGCAGCGCCGAGTCTGCCATGAACCGGCTGGCGCAATAATCGACAAACGTGCGCACCTTGGCGGGTAGTCGTTTACCTCCCTGATACACAACATGTACCGGCAGCGCTGTAGTCTCAAAAGCCTCAAGGACGATCTCCAACTCCCCCTTTGCCACCCACTCGGCCACTTGGTAGGACAGTACTCGCGTGAGGCCCCAGCCCATGCGTGCGGCATTGATCGCAGCGTGATTGGAGCTGACCATCAGGCGCGGTTTGGGATGCAGGGCGATGACGGCTTCGCCGACCTTGAATTGCCACTCTGTGAGCAGGGTGCTTGCCGATGACATCACCATCGGCAGCGCCAGCACATCCTTGGGTTGTTGCGGTCGGCCGACACGTTCGAGAAAGGCAGGCGCGGCACACACGACCGGGCGAATATGTCCGACGTTGATGGCCTGGAGGCCGCTTTCCGGCAGCTCGCCGATGCGGATGGCGACATCCACGCCCTCGTCCACCATGTTCACCAGACGATCCACTAGCAGGGCATTGAGGGTCACTTCGGGGTTCGCGGCAAGATACTCGGTGATCAGCGGTATCAGAAACAGCTCGCCGAACATCACCGGTGCCGTCACCGTCAGGTTGCCGCGGGGGCGAATATTGTTGCTAGTGGCCAGCTCTTCGGCTTCGTCCAGGTCCATCAGAATGCGCTTGCAGTCTTCCACGAAACGCCGACCCGCTTCAGTCAGACGCAGGCTGCGCGTATTGCGTGCCAACAGCAGGGTGCCCAGCCGATTTTCTAATCCTGCTATCACCCGGGTCACGCTCGGCGGTGACATACCCACCAACCTAGCGCCTGCGGCGAAGCTTTCCGCTTCCGCAACGGCCACTAGCACCTTCATTTCCTGGAACTTGTCCACAATCACCGCCAGCTTGCAGAGTGGGGTTGAACCGCTCACAGCGTAGCGGCTGATGGAAGCCTCGCCTACTGCGGCTCAGGGTGATGGGGCATTGACCCTAGCCAGTCGCCACGGCGACTGGATGCGACAGGGTGAAATCGGGACGGTGTCGAATGTGTCTGGCTTGGCGCCGGCGGTATTGGTGCAGCTTCGTTCCCATACGGCCCGCTATAGGCCTGCCTACAGCAAGCAGGCCGGGGCTACCTACTACATGAACCACTGCGAGCACTGCGGAGCCAAGCTGGGCGATTTCTATATGCACTCAGAGCCGGGTGGCGCGTTCTTTCCAAGGTCGCCGGCCGATGCGAGCAAGAGGATGCTGCGCAAGGTCGACGCACCGTTCGCGGCGAATGGCAGCGCCGGATATGCATCGGATAACTTCGTCGAGTTCATGCAACGCAAAGACAATGCATAACGCTAATGCAGGGTTCGAGTCGCCCGGCCACTCGTCGAGGCCACGCTTCGCGGGTTGCTGATCCGCCTATGGCTTCTCCAGCTTGCCAAACAGGGCGTCGAGCTCTGCGCCTGAGGCGGCGTTTGAAAAACCATCGAAGCGTCCGTGTTCGGCGATAGAGCGCGCTGCGCTTAGAAAGCCGGCCCACGCGGCGCGTGCCAGGGCGCCGCCGACACTGATGCGGCGCACGCCGAGATCGGCGAGGTCCTGAACAGTCAGGTCGCTGTCCCAGCCGATCAGTACATTGACCGGTTTGGGTGCGACTGCGGCGACGACCGCGCTGATCTGTTCGCGGGTCCTGATACCCGGCGCATAGAGACAGTCAGCGCCTGCCTCGGCGTACGCCTGAAGACGCTGAATGGTGTCGTCGAGATCCGGGCGCCCTACGAAGAAATTCTCGGCGCGACCGATCAGTAGTGTTTCGCCGCCTGTTGCGTCGATCGCCTCACGTGCGGCGTACATTCGCTCCGTGGCCTGCGAGATCTCCCGCAGCGGCTCGCGCGGGTCGCCTGTGGAGTCTTCGATGGAAATGCCCGCTATGCCGGTCTCGACTGCCATGCGCACGCTTTCAGCCACCCCTTCGGGTGTCTCGGCGAATCCGCTTTCGAAGTCGCCATTCACCGGTAGAGCGGTCGCTTGAACCATGCCGCGCATATGGGCCAGCACTTCGTCTCGCGCCATCTGTCCATCGGCACGGGCGCAGGACCAGGCGTAGCCGGAGCTGGTCGTGGCCAAGGCCTTGAAGCCCATTGCAGCCAGAACGGCCGCGCTGCCGGCATCCCAGGGATTGGGCAGCACGAAGCAGCCTGACTGGTGCAGTGCACGAAAAACGGCGCGCTTGTGAGACACACTGGAATCGATCATGAAGCCTCCTGGTCGGTGATATGGGCGGGCGGCAACGCGCTTCGATTGTCGCGTCGTGCATCCAAGACTAGATGGCATACGCGTGTTGTGACTTTCCAGAAAACACCGCAATCGGTGCCGCAACGCGCTTGCGGATAACAATCGCATCTTTGTTGCGATCCAGTCGGCGAAAGAACGCAGTCACACCAGCTGTCGCGAATGGACGGTCGGTCATGACGGTGCCGGTTGTCTACAGGTTTCGTCTGCGCAGTGGGGCTACGCTTGCAGGCTGGAAACAAGGCTGCAGTGAGCGGCACCCTGCGTCGGTTTCGCCTGCGGCCCTGATGCAATGCAACCGTCGTCTTCAAGGAGACCCCCATGACCGGCAAGAACACCATTTGCCTCTGGTACGACGATGCTGCGCTAGACGCTGCGACGTTCTACGCCAGGACCTTCCCGGACAGCGCTGTGGGGGCTGTCCTTCTTGCGCCTGGCGACTATCCGGCGGGCAAGCAGGGCGATGTCCTTACTGTCGAATTCACCGTCCTGGGCATTCCCTGCCTTGGCCTGAACGGTGGGCCGGCGTTTCAGCACAACGAGTCGTTCTCCTTTCAGGTGGCAACCGACGACCAAGCCGAAACGGACCGATTATGGGATGCGATCGTTGGCAATGACGGCCAGGCGAGCGCCTGCGGCTGGTGCAAGGACAAGTGGGGCGTGTTCTGGCAGATTACTCCGCGCGTCCTGACGCAAGCGTTGGCCGGTTCTGATCGGGCGGCGGCCAAGCGTGCCTTCGATGCAATGATGCAGATGAGCAGGATCGACATTGCGGTGATCGAAGCAGCTCTGACGCATTGAGAGGCGACGCAGTTTTGCGCGGTCGAGGTGAGCCGTGCTTGTCCCGGGCGACCGTGATCGTATGGCATCGACGTCGGGCGGGGAGGTGGGCTTGGCTAACAGCGGCTGCGTGCGCTTCCGTATTTCGGTCTCGGGCCTAGGACCTGGCTTGCTCAAGCAGCGCTCGGCGAAACGCCTGCGCCACAGGGCCGAGCGGTTCGTCCAGGCGGTGAGCCAGGTAGGCCTCGGATTGCACCTCGCCGTTTCTGCCCAGATCGGGAATGGCTACGCGCACCAGCCGACCAGCTTCCAGGTCTTCCCCGATTTGCCATGCCGGCAGTCTCCCCCAGCCGAGGCAGGTGCGGATCAAGGTCGCCTTCGCTTCCTGGGTGTTCACTCGACAGGTGAAAGGGGATAGCACGCCGAACGAGCGGCCCTGGGAGAGCGAGGTAGGGTCGGTCAGGACCACCTGCAGATGGCCAGCCAGGTCCGCCAAGCCCAGCGGTGCGCGGTCGCTGTGCTTGGCGAGCGGGTGTGCTGCAGCTACCACTGCGATCTGCCGTACCGAGCCGATGGCTTCCAGCGCCACCCGAGGGTTTCGGAAGTCCTCGCCGACGATGATCGCGAGCGTGCAGCGCTTGTCATCCAAGGCCGCAATCGGGCCGCCCAGCGGTTGCGACTCCAGGCGAAAGCTGGTCGAGGGAAACGCTGCGCTGGCGGCGCTGACGGCTCGTGCGACCAGTTCGATGGGAAACAGGGTATCCACCACCAGTGACAGCTCCAGTTCGACGCCGGCGCCCAGGGCGCGCGCGCGTGCGCGCATGGCGTCGGCCCGCAGCAGGATGTCACGCGCGTGGGCCAGCAAGGCCTGGCCTTCGGCGGTGAGCACGGGACGGTAGCCACTGCGATCGAAAAGCTGCAGGCCAAGCTCGGATTCGAGATTGGCGATCGCATGGCTGACCGCCGATTGCACCCGCAAAAGTCGCGCGGCGCCAGAGCGGAAGCTACCGCTGTCGGCCACGGTTACGAAGGTACGTATCTGATCCAGCGTCATTCCATCGAGCATGATCTGCACCGTAGATCGAGTTGATCGAAATTTAATCACTCTTCGTGAGCGTTTGTAGTGATTAGCCTTGCTTGCGTCAACGCCATCTGAGGATTGCAACAATGACGAAAGTACTGGTGCTCTATTACTCCTCCTACGGTCATGTCGAGGCGCTAGCCCAGGCCGTTGCCGAAGGTTCCCGTCAGGTGGGTGCGCTTGCCGACGTCAAGCGAGTTCCCGAACTGGTCCCCGAGCAGGTCGCGCACAAGGCGGGCTACAAGATTAGCCAATCAGCAGGCGTCGCTTCCGTGTCGGAGCTGCCTGACTACGACGCCATCGTGATCGGTACGCCAACGCGCTTCGGCAACATGGCATCGCAGATGAAGAACTTCCTCGATCAGTGTGGCGGCCTATGGGCCGAAGACAGGCTGGTCGGCAAGGTCGGCAGCGTCTTCACCTCGACGGGCAGCCAGCACGGCGGCCAGGAGAGCACAATTCTGGCAACACATACGGTATTGCTGCACTTGGGCATGGTCGTGGTCGGCCTGCCGTATAGCTTCAAAGGCCAGCTGCGCATGGATGCGGTGACCGGCGGATCGCCCTATGGCGCTTCGACGCTCGCCGACGACGGCAGTGGCGGTGATCGGCAGCCGAGCGAGAACGAGCTGGAGGGCGCGCGTTACCAAGGCGCGCATGTCGCCCGCATCGCTGCTGCTCTGGCGACGCATTCGTTCGGGACGCCGCGGTGAATGCCGTGCTCCTTGCGCCGCCGAGGCGGCTTGTCGCCTGGGTCATCCTGGCTTGCGGCGTGGTGGCGTCCCTGCATCTGGGCAAGGCTGCCATCGCCGCGCCGATGCTGCAGACGGATCTGGGGGTGAGCCTGGGCCAAGTCGGCTGGTTGACCGGGATATTTGCCGTGCTCGGCCTGCTGGGCGGTGCGCCAGCAGGCGCGGTGGCGGCCGCGCTAGGCGGCCAGCGAACCCTGCTGTTGGGTCTGGGCATAACAGCATTCGCCGGGGCCGCGGGTGGTCTCGCACCGTCCTTCGCCGTCCTGCTGGTTTCCAGGCTGCTGGAGGGCCTGGGATTCCTGCTGATCATCGTCGGCGGGCCGGCGATACTTGAGCGCCTGCTGACCGGCGTGGCACGCGACAAGGCGTTCGCGCTCTGGAGCTGCTTCATGCCGTGCGGGATGGCGCTTGTCATGGTTGTTGGGCCGCTTTTTCCAGGCTGGCAATGGCTCTGGTGGGCGAGCGCGGCGCTCGCCGTGCTTGCCGCTACGATGGTCGTGTACTGCATACCTCGGGACGCTTCGCGTGGGCTGTCGAGCCGGGTGATCGCTGATATTCGGCAAGTGTTGCGTTCCCGCGCGACCGCGTTGCTGGCGATCGTATTCGCGTTGTACAGCCTGATGTTCTTTGCGCTGTTCAGCTTTCTGCCGGTTCTGCTGATGGAACGTATGGACATCAGCTACCGCAGCGCGGGCCTGTTGAGCGCGCTGGCTAGTGTGGTCAATGCCGTCGGCAACCTGGCGGCGGGATACCTGCTGGGTCGGGGCGTCGGGCGTAGCTCTTTGCTGATTCTCGCCAGCGCGGTCATGGGGGCGTGTGGGCTCGGTATTTTCCTCGGCCTGTTCGAGGCGCCGACGACTTTCCTGTTATGCCTGCTGTTCTCCGCCGTAGGCGGGCTGATCCCGGCGACTTTGCTGGCCTCTGCGCCGCTGGCCGTACGTGAAGCCACGCTGGTACCGATCGCCGTCGGCCTGCTCATGCAGGGCAGCAATCTCGGCCAGCTCTTCGGTCCGGTCGCGGTCGGCAGCGTGACAACGGCGTTTGGCTGGAGCGCTGCCGGTGTGGTCGTGCTGCTCGCTGCCACGGCCGCCTGCGCAAGCGCACTGCTTTTGCGCGCTGCGCTTGAGTGCGACGTGCCGGCAGCAGCAAGGCGAACAACTATTGCACCTGCGGCGAAGCGTGGAATGCACTAACCTGCCGGGCTCCGCTTGGCTAGGGGACGCATGAGCACCAAGTTGGCGCATGGGTCCGCGCCGCGACAGGCGGCTGCGCCGTTGTGGGGCATCAGCGGAGCCAATGGCAGCCGCAAACGCGCAGTTGCACTGGCGCTGCGGCTGGAGCGCTTCTTGCTCAGTAGTGGCTTTCTGCCTTTTCGGCTCATTCGTTCTGCGCCCGGAGCTGAGCTTCGTCAGCGCCGGACGGGCCGCAACCACTGCAAGCATGCCCCCCATGACTCTTGATTCTTCTGCCAACGGTCCGAGCACTCTGCTCTCCTGCGAAGTGCTGGACCGCTCTCGTGTGCTCGACACCTTGATCAACAACCTGGAAGGCATGGCCTACCGCTGCCGCAACGATGCATCGTGGACGATGATCTTCGTCAGTCAGGGCGCGCTGGGCTTGTGTGGATACAGCGCTGCGGAGCTGGTTGATGAAACGCGCATTACGTGGGAGCGGATCACGCATGCAGACGATCGACTGCGCGTGCGGCGCTGTATCGAGCAAGCCGTCGCCGCGGTGGGGCGTTTCTGCGTGCATTATCGAATCCGTACCGCGTCGGGGATTCTCAAGTGGGTAATCGAACGCGGCGTCGCGGTGGCGGACGAGCAGGGCGAGATCGTCGTGGAGGGCTTCATCGAGGATATCACCGCGCAACGGGCCATCCTCGATGCCCTGGAACAGGCCGAGCTGCGTTATCGCAGCATTTTCGAGAACGCCTCCGAGGGGATTTTCCAGTCGACCCGTGACGGTCGATACCTGGCGGCCAATCCTGCCCTGGCGCGCATTTACGGTTACGACAGCGCCACCGAACTGGTGGCTGATCTCGCCGACATCGAGCGCCGCCTGTATGTGGAAGGCGGGCGTCGCGAGGCGTTCTGTCGGCTGATGGAACACCAGGGCGAGGTGCTCAATTTCGAGTCCGAGGTGTATCGCCGAGACGGCACGCGTATCTGGATATCCGAAAACGCCCACGTGGTGCGCGGCGCCAACGGCGAGTTCATTTGCTACGAAGGCACGGTGCAGGACATTTCCGAGCGCAAGCATTATCAGCAACAGCTCGAGCGCCAGGCCAACCATGATCTGCTGACCGGACTGCCCAATCGCATCCTGCTCAACGACCGTATCGAGCAGGGGCTCGCGCGCGCGGCGCGCCTGGGCTACTACCTGACCTTGGTGTTCATCGATCTGGACAACTTCAAGTTCATCAACGACGGCCTCGGTCATGTCGCCGGCGACGAGCTGCTCAAGAGCATCGCCGCCCGCTTGGCCGGCAGCCTGCGCGGCTCCGACACCGTTGCGCGGGTGGGTGGTGACGAGTTCGTGCTGGTGCTCAGCGATCATTACCGCATCAGCACAGTCATTTCGCTGCTGGAGCGGGTGCTGAACGAGATCCGGCGACCTGTCACGCTGGCCGGTCGGGAGTTTCAGGTGGGTGCGAGCATCGGTGTAGCGATGTTTCCGGGGGATGGCGAGGACGCGCAAACCTTGCTCAAGCATGCCGACATCGCCATGTACGCGGCAAAAAAACGCGGACGCAACAATTTCCAGTTCTTCACCCATGACCTCAACCGGATCGCTGACGAGCGACTGAACCTTGAAGCGGCGATGCGCGCGGCGTTGGAGCGTGATGAGTTTTCGGTGCATTACCAGCCGAAGGTCGATGCCTCGCGACGCATAGTCGGGGTCGAGGCACTGGCACGCTGGACCGATGCGCAGTTGGGCGTCATCGGGCCGGATCGTTTCATTCCCGTGGCAGAGGAAAGCGGCCTGATCATGCCGCTGACGCTGGCCGTGCTGCGCCGCGCCTTCAGCGACGCTCGGCAGTGGAACGCGGGGCGGGCCATCCCGCTGATGGTGGCGGTCAATCTGTCACCGCTGCTGTTTCTTGGTGATGATGTGGTTGACCGGGTCTGTACAGTACTGGATGACGTCGGTCTGCCGCCGAACCAGGTCGAATTGGAAATCACCGAAACGGTATTTCTCGGTGACGGTACGCGCGCCGTGGCGATTCTTGCCGAGTTCAAGGCGCGGGGCTTTCGGCTGGCGATGGACGATTTCGGTACCGGTTACTCGGCGCTCAGTTATCTGCGACGTTTCCCGCTGGACATCATCAAGATCGATCGCTCGCTGGTCACCGGGCTGGAACAGGAGGAGGAGGTGGCGATGATCGCCCGCGCCGCCATTTCACTGGGCAAGAGCCTGCACAAGACGGTGGTCGCCGAGGGGGTAGAGAACGCCGCGCAGTTCGACTTCCTGTGCCGAAATGGTTGCGACGAGTTCCAGGGCTACCTGCTCTCGCGGCCACTTCCGGCGGCACAGTTCACCGCTTTGCTCGCTGCAGGTGGGATTGTGCGGTTCTGATCTAGGGCGATCCGCCAGGAATCGCGCCGTCCTTCCAGAGCTGCAACAACTCTTGAGGGGCCCGCTCCTCGGCGATCTGCAGGATCATCTCGGCGTCATCGTTCTCGCGGCGGTAATGCACCTCGACCTTGAAAAAACGTTGGTCGCCATGGCCGACATGCTTGCTGGCAACAGGCAGGCACTGTTCGAGTACCGAGCAGAGACCCTGGCGCTGGGCCGCGTTGCAGTCGGCGAATTCGATCTGGCGCGGTCGCGCCAGGCCAGGCGCGGCGGCGAAACCGCCCTGGCGTGATACGCGCAAGGAGGCATCCGGACCGAGTGCAGGCATTTTCATGTTGCCTCCTTAGCGTGGCACTACGCCCACCGACGTCCATGCTTCGTGCAAGGCCTGCACCTGCGACGACTGCCGGCCGAACAGTTTCGCAGCGTGGGCCAGGGTCGCGCTGGAGAACGTCACGAAGTCCGCATCGTTGGGCAATTGCGGGTCACAGAGGGTGGCGTACCAGATCCGCCCGGCCTGTTCCCAGGCATAGCCGCCCAGCGCAGTGGCGACGAGATAGAACGCGCGGTTGGGAATGCCCGAGTTAAGGTGCACGCCGCCGTTGTCTTCGCGGGTCTCGACGAAGTCGCGCATGTGTGCTGGCTGCGGATCGCGCCCGAGCAGCGGGTCGTCATAGGCTGTACCCGGATTGGCCATGGAGCGCAGGGCCACGCCGCTGACCTTGTCGGTGAGCAGCTCGGCACCGACCAGCCAGTCCGCCTCGGCGGCAGTCTGGCCGAGTGCATGCTGTTTGGTCAGTACGCCGAACACGTCCGAAATGGATTCGTTCAGCGCGCCGGGCTGATTGAAGTAGACCAGCCCCGCTTCGCTTTCGATCACCCCATGGGCCAGCTCATGCGCAACCACATCCAGCGATCGGGTGAAACGCTGGAACAGCTCGCCGTCGCCGTCCCCGAAGACCATCTGCTCACCGTTCCAGAAGGCGTTCTCGTAGCCCTGCCCGTAGTGGACTGTGCCGATCAGTGGCATGCCCAGGTCATCGATCGAGTCGCGCTGAAACACCTGCCAGAAGAATGTGTAGGTAGCGCCCAGCGCGTCATAAGCCTCGTCTACGGCCGCATCCCCGCTGGCCGGCAGGCCTTCGCGACGCCGCGGTATGCCAGGTAACTGCATGCGCTGTTCGGCATCGTGAATTCGCCGCTGTGGATGCCCGGGTGTGCGTAGTTCGCCAAGCTCGGCGATTGCCGTGGGGCGAGGCGGGCCGGGGTTGGGCAGCAGGCTGTGAACGTGGTCGAGGGTTTGTCGCGCACACCCGCGCTGGTAAGGCGAGCCGTGGTCGATGATGCGGTCGAGGATGTACGGCGGAATGAAGGAACGGATCTGCACCGGCAGGACTCCTCGGTTGACTCGGCTGTGACCAGCATAGACCCGGGGTGTGCGGTCGGCCCGACCGTCGATCCAGGCGCGACGACTTGGCGCGGCGGTTGCGCTGCACCCTTGGCGCGATCTGCTGTCATTTGTGCTGGACCCCGTATTCGCCGTCACAGACGAGGCGGGCGGTCATTTGACGAGGAGCTGCCCATGTTCGGATTGGAAGCACTTGAGCTTGCGCGAATCCAGTTCGCTTTCACCATCACCTTTCACATCATCTTTCCGGCCATCACTATCGGCCTTGCCAGCTTTCTAGCGGTGCTCGAAGCGCTATGGCTGAAGACCCGGCAGGAGGTCTACCGCGATCTGTACCACTTCTGGCTGAAGATCTTTGCGGTCAACTTCGGCATGGGCGTGGTGTCCGGAATCGTCATGGCGTACCAGTTCGGTACCAACTGGAGCGCCTATTCCGAATTTGCCGGAAGCGTCACCGGGCCGCTGCTCACCTATGAAGTGCTGACTGCGTTCTTCCTGGAGGCGGGCTTTCTCGGCGTGATGCTGTTCGGCTGGAACCGCGTGGGTGAGCGGTTGCACTTCTTTTCGACGCTGATGGTGGCCATCGGCACGCTGATATCGACCTTCTGGATCCTGGCGTCCAATAGCTGGATGCACACCCCGCAAGGCCACGAGATCATCGACGGCATCGTGGTGCCGGTGGACTGGTTCGCGATCATCTTCAATCCGTCGTTCCCTTACCGCCTTGCGCACATGGCCGTCGCGGCGTTCCTCGCCACGGCGTTCTTCGTCGGCGCTTCCGCCGCCTGGCACCTGTTGCGCGGCAAGGACACCCCGGCCATCCGCAAGATGCTCTCGATGGCGATGTGGATGGCGCTGCTGGTTGCGCCGGTGCAGGCGGTGATCGGCGACTTTCACGGGTTGAACACCCTCGAATACCAGCCGGCGAAAATCGCCGCGATGGAAGGACACTGGGACAATTCCGAAGGCGGGCCGACCCCGCTGCTGCTGTTTGGCTGGCCAGACATGGAGGCGGAGGAAACGCGCTACAAGATCGAGATCCCCTATCTTGCCAGCATCATTCTCAAGCACAGCCTGACCGAGCCGATTCCGGCGCTGAAGGATTTTCCGCCTGAGGATCGGCCGAACTCCACCATCGTGTTCTGGACCTTCCGCATCATGGTCGCGCTCGGCCTGCTGATGATCGTCACGGGGATCTGGAGCCTGCTGCTGCGGCGGGGGGATCGCCTGTACAGCTCACGGCCGTTCCTGCGCCTGGTGCTGTTGATGGGGCCGTCAGGGCTGATTGCCATTCTGGCCGGTTGGTACACCACCGAGATCGGCCGGCAGCCCTGGGTGATCTACGGCCTGATGCGCACCGCCGATGCGGTATCCAATCATGGTGCCGGCCAGCTGGGACTCACCCTGGCGATGTTCGTGGTCGTCTACTTCGCCGTGTTCGGGGTGGGGATGGTGTATGTCCTGCGGCTGGTGAAGAAAGGCCCGGTGGTCAGCGAAGGTCGCGAAAAAGGCGCCGGAGGTCCTGGGGAGGCGCGGACGCCGATGCGGCCCATTTCCGCTGCGGACGAGGCCACCTCTCATGAACAAGGCGATCAACTGGGCGAGAGGAACTGAGCCATGGGTATCGATCTTTCTCTTATCTGGGCCGTGATCATCATCTTCGGCATCATGATGTACGTGGTGATGGACGGCTTCGATCTGGGCGTTGGCATCCTCTTCCCGTTCGTGCAGGACAGTTCCGATCGCGACGTGATGATGAATACCGTAGCGCCGGTCTGGGACGGTAACGAGACCTGGCTGGTACTTGGCGGGGCAGGGTTGTTCGCGGCCTTTCCGCTGGCGTATTCCGTGGTGCTGTCCGCGCTGTATCTGCCGATCATCTTCATGCTGATGGGGCTGATCTTCCGCGGCGTGGCTTTCGAGTTCCGCTTCAAGGTGGTTCGCGAGCGCCAGCACGTCTGGGATAAGGCCTTCATTGGCGGCTCGCTGGTCGCGACGTTCTTCCAGGGCGTCGTGCTAGGCGCATTCATCAGCGGGTTGCCGGTCGAGGATCGGGCCTACGCCGGCGGAGCACTGGACTGGCTGACGCCATTCTCGCTGTTCTGCGGGCTGGCGCTGATCGTTGCCTATGCACTACTGGGTTGCACATGGTTGATGATGCGCACCGCCGGCGATCTGCAGCGACGCATGCACGATATCGGCATTCCGCTGGTCTGGGCGGTGCTGGTGGTCACCGGCATCGTCAGCCTGTGGACGCCGTTGACCCATCCGGACATCGCCGAGCGCTGGTTCAGCATGCCCAATCTGCTCTATTTCATGCCGGTTCCGGTGTTGGTGTTGCTCTGTGCCTTCGGGCTGCTGCGCTCGATTCAGCGCTACGCCAACTACATGCCTTTCCTTCTCACGCTGGCGCTGATCTTCCTCGGCTACAGCGGGCTGGGCATCAGCCTGTGGCCGAACATCATCCCGCCGTCGGTGAGCATCTGGGAGGCTGCGGCACCGCCACAGAGCCAGGGCTTCACCCTGGTCGGGGCGCTGCTCATTCTGCCGTTGATCCTGATGTACACGGCGTGGAGCTATTACGTGTTCCGCGGCAAGGTCAGTGCGGAGGATGGGTATCACTGATGGGGCAGCAGGCGAAAAGACCGGCCTCCGGTGGCGAGCCAAAGCCGCTCTGGCAGCGTATGAGCTGGCTGGTGCTGATCTGGAGCGGCAGTGTGCTGGCGCTGGGTGTCGTGGCCTGGCTGTTACGCCTGGCGATGAACGCTGCCGGGCTGTCGTCTCCCTGAGGCGTGCACTGGTATAGGGCGTGGTTTCGGGGCCGGCGCCGTTTTGAAGCTGCCGGCGACCGTGAATCACGTCACGATTCCTTCATTTGCGGCGTATAGCCTTCCTGGCACGAACCTTGATGGACGACAGGCACAGCGCCTTGAGCAAACAGACGACGAGGAATCTTGCTATGGATGATTATCAGGACGAACTTCTCGAGTGGCACGCCGCTGAGCAGGACCATCCGGATTGCGCCGAGGATGCGGTCGAGCTCTAACCGATGATCGGCGGGGCGGGTCAGACTCCGCGCCGCTGGGTGCGCCGGTAATCTCCCGGTGTCTGCCCGCTCCAGCGCTTGAACGCGCGTTGAAAGGCTTCTGCCGACGAGAAGCCAAGCAACCAGGCGATTTCGCCGAACGCCGATTCGGTATCGCGGATATAGGCCATCGCCAGGTCGCGGCGGGTGTCGTTGAGGATCGCCCGGTAGCTGCTGTCTTCTTCTGCCAGCTTGCGACGCAACGTCCAGGCCGGCATCTGTAGCCGAGCGGCTATCTGCTGCAGATCTGGCTCCTGCCCCTTGAGCATCGGGCCGAGTATCTGCGCGACGCGTTCGCGCAGGCTGCGCGTGCGGGTGCGTCGTTCCAGCTCGGCTTCGCACAACTCGAGCAGATGCCGCCAGGTACCGGGGCAGTGATCCGGGTTGCGCAGGGCCAGGGTGCGCTGGTCCAGCTGCAACTGGTTCGCTTGTGCTTCGAAACATACCGGCCGGCCGAACAACGCCTCGTAGCGTTGTGCGTAATCCGTCGCCGCAAACTCAATGTGAATCGCCGTTGGCACTATCGCCTGACCGCTCAACCGGGCGAGCTGCGCGACCCAGCTGGCCAGTACGGTGTCCACCACGAAGCGGTTGTAGGCGTTGTATGGGCTGATGGAGTAGAAGCGTAACCAGGCGCCTGCCGCATCTTCGTGAAAGCTCGAGCTACCACGGTAGTTGGACGCATACAGTGCCTCGTAGCGAATCAGCGCGCGGGCCGCTTCACGCACGGTAGGTGCCTGAGCTGCGGTCAGGCCGGCCAGGCCCAGGTGGCCGGGCTTGCGCAAGCGGCCCATCTCCAGTCCTAGGGCTGGGTCGCCAGCAAGTTGAATGGCTGCATGTCCCAGGCGCATGTAACGAGGAATCGACAGCCGTGCGTGGGGTTCGGCCAGGCGCTCGGCATCCAGTCCGTAGGCTTCGAGAAGCGGCTTCGGATCATGTCCATGGAGCTGCAGCGCCTCACTGAGGCTGTGCAGAAAACCAACCGACAGATCACCCAGCCGAACGCGCTGGGTATTCATGGATTGTTGCCGAGCCAGTGGTTGTGTATCTGCACCGGAATGCCATGCCCGGGCGGGGCCGGGCGACGTGGAGAGCCAAGCAGGTTCCAGGGCAGTGCGAGAGTTTGTACCGGCATCAGCGTTCGCTCGCCTTGGGTGTCGGGAAGCGTGCTGCCGCAGCTGGACTGCGGATCCGCCAGAGCGCCGGGTATCGCGAGCAGCTTCGCTTCGGCGGGCGTTCGCTCGAGGTAGGCATCACAACCCAGCAGCACCGCCAGCGACCCAGCCGGCGTTTCGATCAGGCGGCGTGGTTCGGGGATCGGTGCGACGCTGTAGCGCCGTTCATAGCGGCTCAGCGCGTGCTTGTATTGCAGCGTACCCAGCGGCTTGCCACGGCCATCGAAGGTCAGGCTGACCTGGCGCAGCGGGCCGTCCCCGACCTTGAGTCGGTCGTTCTCCAGGTAGGGCTCCGGCAGCACGATCGAACCGGCTACAAGCGTCACGCCGAATTCGCTGGCCAGGCCGCCAAAGATCGTCTGGTACTCCTCGGCCATCTGCCGGGCTTTCAGGCGCAGCACGGCGCCGGTGCGGCGATCGTCGCCCTGGTTGCCGGTGAGTGCGCGCAGATAGCTGCCTGGATTGCTGAGTGCCATCCACTGCATGGCGTCGCGCAGGGTGCGAGCCTGCTGGACTTCCGGCTTCTCGCCGAATGCGAACAAGCCCGTACCGACATGTTCCGGCAGCACCACGACGGTGCGCTCGCTGAGCATCCCGGCGTCGGCTGCCTGTTGGAGGTAGGTCCGAAACTTCAGCTGGAGTCTCTCGCGACTCTGGAAGTCGGCGGGTTGCAGGCGCGCTTCGATGCCCAGCAGGTTGCCCTCCGTGCCCGCCCGCCCGCGGCTCTCGATAGGCAGGGTGCGTAGATCGGACAGCAGGGGGCTGCTGCGGCGGTCGTGCGTCCAGTCGAGGTAGACCGCAAGCGAGACGCCGGCAAGAACTGCCAGCAGTGCGATATTCAGATAGGTACGCATGGCAAGAAGGGCTGTGATGGACGCCGACAGCCTAGGTAAAGCGAGCCATATTGCCAAGCGTTTTGCGCAGCAGGATCAAAAAGTTGTCACTTTGGATCATTGAGCGCAGCAGCTGCGCTGTTTATCGTCGCTGCATACCGACCGCAGCCCCATGAGGCTCGGCACTCGTAATGATGAGGACGCACCGATGACCGCTTTCCCGAAACTGCTGGCCCCGCTCGATCTCGGCTTTACCACACTGCGCAACCGCACCTTGATGGGCTCCATGCACACCGGTTTGGAGGAGATGCCCAACGGCTTCGAGCGGATGGCTGCGTTCTTCGCCGAGCGTGCCCGCGGTGGTGTCGGCCTGATCGTCACCGGCGGAGTCGGGCCCAACGAGGAAGGTTCGGTACGTGCCGGAGCCGCCAAGCTCTCGACGCCCGAGGAGGCCGAGGAACACAAGATCGTCACCCAGGCGGTTCATGAGGCTGGCGGCAAGATCTGCATGCAGATTCTGCACGCCGGGCGCTACGCCTATAGCCCTCAGCTGGTGGCGCCGAGTGCCATCCAGGCGCCGATCAACCCCTTCACGCCACGCGAGCTGGACGAGGAGGGCATCGAGAAGCAGATCTGTGACTTCGTCAACTGTGCAAGCCTCGCCCGGCAGGCGGGTTATGACGGCGTTGAGATCATGGGATCGGAAGGCTACTTCATCAATCAGTTCCTGGTGGCGCACACCAACCATCGCACTGATCGTTGGGGTGGCAGCTACGAGAATCGCATGCGTCTGCCGGTAGAGATCGTGCGCCGTGTACGCGAAGCGGTAGGACCGGATTTCATCATCATCTACCGGCTTTCGATGCTCGACCTCATCGAAGGCGGCAGCATCTGGGAAGAGGTGGTGCAGCTGGCCAAAGCCATCGAGCAGGCTGGTGCCACACTGATCAATACCGGCATCGGCTGGCATGAGGCGCGGATTCCGACTATCGCCACCAAGGTGCCACGTGCGGCCTTTACCAAGGTCACCGCCAAGCTGCGCGGTGAAGTAAGCATTCCGCTGATCACCACCAACCGCATCAATACACCGGAAGTGGCCGAGCAGGTGCTGGCCGAGGGCGATGCCGACATGGTGTCGATGGCCCGCCCGTTCCTCGCCGACCCGGACTTCGTCAACAAGGCGGCTGCCGGTCATAGCGAGCGCATCAATACCTGCATCGGTTGCAATCAGGCCTGTCTGGATCACACCTTCAGCGGCAAGCTGACGACCTGCCTGGTCAATCCGCGTGCCTGCCACGAGACCGAACTCAACTACATTCCCACCACCACGGTGAAGAAGATTGCCGTCGTCGGCGCCGGTCCGGCGGGCCTCGCTGCGGCGACTATCGCAGCCGAACGCGGCCACCAGGTAACGCTGATCGATTCGGCCGGCGAGATCGGCGGCCAGTTCAATGTCGCCAAGCGCGTCCCAGGCAAGGAAGAGTTCTACGAGACGCTGCGTTATTTCCAGAATCGCCTGCAGGAAACCGGCGTCGAGGTGCAGCTGAATACCCGCGCGACGGTGGAAACGCTGCTGGCTGGAGGGTTCGACGAAATCATTCTGGCTACCGGCATCGCACCGCGAATCCCGGCGATCCCTGGCATCGATCATCCGAAAGTGATCGGTTATCTGGATGCGATTCTGGAGCGCAAGTCGGTCGGCCAGCAGGTAGCGGTGATCGGTGCCGGCGGTATCGGCTTCGATGTGTCGGAATACATCACTCATGACGGTGAATCCACCAGCCTGGACCGTGAGGCGTTCTGGAAAGAGTGGGGAATCGATCTCGGACTGGCGGTGCGCGGTGGTATCGCCGGTATTCAGCCGGCTCCGCATGCGCCGAAGCGTCAGGTTTATCTGCTGCAGCGCAAGAAGTCCAAGGTGGGTAATGGCCTGGGCAAGACCACTGGCTGGATTCACCGTACCGGTCTGAAGAACAAGCACGTGCAGATGCTCAATTCGGTCGAGTACCTGCAGATCGACGATGCCGGTCTGCATATTCGTGTGGGCGAGGGTGAGCCGCAGGTGCTGCCGGTCGATACGGTGATCCTCTGCGCCGGCCAGGAGCCGCTGCGCGAACTTCAGGAGGGCCTGGAAGCAGCGGGCGCACGCGTGCATCTGATTGGTGGTGCGGACGTGGCGGCCGAACTGGATGCCAAGCGCGCGATCAATCAGGGCTGCCGCCTGGCTGCAGCGCTCTGATTCGAAACCCATCGGCCACACTGGCAAGAGGATTAGGTATGGAGAGTGCAATAGCGCTGCAAGCGGGCGCCGCGAGTAGCCTGCAAGCCTGGCATCGGATGATCGCCGAGCGTGATCTCAGCCGGCTGCCCGAGCTGTTGCATCCGCAGGCGGTGTTTCGCTCGCCGATGGCCTACAAACCGTACGAAGGAGCGGCGGCGGTCAATCTGATCCTCAATACCGTGCTGCAGGTCTTCGAGGATTTCCGCTATCACCGTGAACTGGCGAGCGCAGAAGGCACAGACGTGGTGCTCGAATTCAGCGCGCGGGTGGGCGATCGCGAGCTCAAGGGCATCGATCTGATTCGGTTCGACGAGGCGGGGAAGATCGTCGAGTTCGAGGTCATGATTCGTCCCATGAGCGCCTTGCAGGCGCTGGGCGACGAGATGAAGCGCCGTCTTGCTGCCCAGAGCGCAGGCTGATTTAGCAAAGCTCATCGCAAAATCCGCAGGGCGCTGCGTCGCGCGGCGCCCAATGCCGGGATTCGCTGCCAACCCAGTCACATTGCCTGCTTGAACATTTCCCCTAAACTTGCGGCACTAACGGAGCGACGGCATTGGATGGCCGTATCGCTCCGGACAATGCTGGCTCGCTGCTGCGGGCAATAAAGGAAGTCGAGCATGCAGAACAAACCGCAGATGGTCGAAGCCGTACTGTTCTTCAACGAAGGCGCCATTTGCAAGGAAATGCTGTATCCGGAATTCGAGGCGGTGCTTGACGGAGTCGTTGCACTGCCCGAGTTCGCGGATCGCCAGATGCATGCCGTATACGTGATGATCAACCCGCGGCTGCAAGTGCGCGCCGCGGTGTTTTTCTGTCTCGACTTCAATGATGACGGATCCGCCGATGCAGGCTGGAACATTCCGTTGCGCCAGTTGGCCGAGCGCACCGGCCGCGGCCCGGACATGGGCGCCGGCCCGATTCGTCTGGCCTGCCGCAGCCAGTGTCCGGTGTCCTGGCACCAGATGCACATGTGGGACCCGAAGGTCAGCCCCGAGCGCAACGATCTGGTTGTGCTGCGCGAAACCATCAAGCGCAATCAGCTTGGTCTGCTGGTTGAAGATGAAACGCCTCAAGCAGTACCCGCCGAACGTCTGCAGATGGTCGCCGAAGACGCCTGGTATGCCGAAGCGAGCAAGGACGCCGCTGCCAAACGATCCGAAAGCCACGAACGCGAGCAGCGGCAGAAGGCCGCGCTGCTGATCAAGCAGCAGCGTCAGCGCATTGCCAACCTGGAGCGGTTGCGCGAGGAAAACGCGCTCAAGCTCGCGGCTGCTGCGGAAAAAGAACGCAAGACGACGCAGGATGAGATCCGCACGCTGCAGCATCAGTTGCAACAGCAGACGGAGATCAATGCCAGCCTGCATGCGCAGCTGACCGCGCAGGGTGAGAGCTTCCAGAAAGCCCGCGAGGAAATGAGCAAGCAGCTGCGCACCCTTGAGGTCAGTGGCCGGGTCGAGATTGGCGCGGCCCGCGAACAGTTCGAGCACGAAGCCCAGGCGCGTATTGCTGCGGCAGTGGCCGAGTACAAGGAGCAGGTAGCGATCCGCGACGTCGAACTGGCCTATCGCAACGAGCTGGATGCTCAGCTGGAAGAGGAAATCCAGCGGCTGAAGAGCGAGTGCGAGAAGTTGGGTGGTAGCGGCGACCGGGTGCTGGAGGAGCTGTCTCGTCAGGGGGTCGTATTCATGGCCTACCATCCGGGAGCAGGGCATCTGACCATCGCCTTGCAGGATCTCGCCCGCTACCGCGCCAACCCCTTGGCCTACGCTGCAGCCAAGTGCTTCGTCTCCGAGGAGCAATATCGGCAGTGGTTGGAGCATTATCAAAAGCCAGCCTGCGTCGCGACCCTTTCCAGCGGTGAGCGTTGCGCAATGCCGCTGGACAAGGTCGATACGCCGAGCCGTTTCGTGATCGGCGAATCCAACTGCTGCACTCGGCACCGTAAGGAAGACCGGCAGCGCACCGGTAGTTGAGCGTTTGCCTTCATCCCATCCCTTCGCTAACCCGCTGATCCTGCAGCCACTATCGCTTGACTGGTTGCAGCGCAGCAGGGTCGAAGTCGCGGTACTACGCCTGGATCTGGTGGACTTCGAGCTATCCGGCAACAAGTGGTTCAAGCTGATAAAGCATCTGGACGCGGCCCGTCGTGCTGGCGCTGAGGGGCTGATCAGCCTCGGCGGTGCGCATTCCAATCATCTGCATGCAGTGGCAGCAGCGGGGCGTCGCTTCGGTCTGGCTACCGTCGGCCTGCTGCGCGGACACGAACAGCAAACGCCGACGGTGGCCGATCTACGTGCCTGGGGGATGGAATTGCACTGGCTTGGTTACGGCGGTTACCGGGAGCGCCACCTGCCGACGTTCTGGGAATCGTGGCAAGCGCGCTACCCGGATTTCTACCCGATACCGGAAGGTGGCGGCGGCTTGCTCGGCGCTCTGGGCTGCGCCGCGCTGGTTCCAGCTTTGCAGGCGGCGCTTGGGTCGGTCGGTTGGGACGACTACGACGCTATCTGGCTGGCCGCCGGTACCGGAACCACACTGGCTGGCCTGGTCATTGGCGAGGCCGGCCGACATCGAGTGTTCGGCGCGCTGGCCGGCCCGCCTTCGCATTCGGTGAGTGCGGGTGTGGCGGGGCTGCTTGAGCAGGCCGGCGTAGCCGATGACGGTTATGAGTTGCTGGACGCCAGTCGTGGTGGGTTCGGACGGTTCGACCAGGAGCTGGCCCGGTTCATCCTGGCGACTGAACGTGACGGTGGCGTGCCGCTCGATCCGATATACACTGCTAAGACCATGATGGCATTGCGCCTTTATGTCGAGCGCGGTTATGTTCCTGCCGGTACGCGGTTGGTCTTCGTCCACACCGGTGGTCTGCAAGGGCGCCGTGCTGCGGAGAGCCAGCTGCAGAAGCTGATTGACGGATAGACGATTGGATTTTCTTGGATGAACAAGCCGCTGCACCCCGACCAGCTGCGCAATCTTGTCCCGCTCGATGGCCTTTCGCCGCGCCAGCTGTGGGAGCTCCGCGCACGGATCGCGCCGCTAGCGCTCGGGGCTGGCCAGGTTCTGCGGCCTGAAAGTGCATCCTCGGCTCGTCATTATCTGATGTCCGGCAGTCTTCTGTTGAACGACCGCGACGGGCAGCAGACACGTGTCGTGGCCGGCTCGCCAGCTGCCCTGCACAGTATCGCCTTGGCTCAGCTGGTTGAAGTTCGCGCTCTGGAGGACTGCCAGTTGCTGACTGTGGACGGCGCAGAGCTGGAGCGGCTGCTGTCCTGGCGTCAGGCCCTTCAGGATGTCTTGCTGCAGCTGTCGATGGATGGCGAAGACGGCGAATGGCTCGAGCGACTGCTGGAAAATCCGCTGTTCGCTCAGGTGCCACCAGCCAACATACGCAGCATGCTGGGCCGTCTTGTGGAGATCGATGCACCGGCTGGCCGAACCCTGATCCATGAGGGTGAGGTGGGTGATTGCTGCTATTTCCTCAAGAGTGGTCGCGCGCAGGTGCTCAAGGCTGTCGGTGGCGGAAAGCAACTGCTGGCGGAACTCGAGGCCGGAGCCTGTTTTGGCGAGGAGGCACTACTTGAGGAACGCCCCCGTAACGCCAGCGTAGCCATGATCGAGGATGGGTCCGTGCTGCGGCTTGCGCGGGCGGACTTTCTCGAATTGCTCAAAGCACCGGTGGTAAGCGAAGTCGATCTGGATGACGTGGCCGATCTGCTCGGCTGTGGTGCTCAGTGGCTGGACGTTCGGTTGCTTGACGACTACGAGCAGGGTCATGCCATGCAAGCGTTGCACATGCCGCTGCACTTGCTACGGTTGAAAACCCGCCTGTTGAACCCGCAGCGTCCCTATCTGTGCTATTGCGAAAGCGGTAAGGGCAGTGCCAACGCCGTATTTCTGCTAACCCAGCTCGGCTTTACCGCCTATGCATTGCGCGGCGGGCTCGACGCGCTCAGCGCGGAAGAGCGGGGTGCACTGCTTTGGGAGTGCGGTTCTGGCTACCTTGCCCGCTCTGACGGCAGGATCGAACGCAGTGTCTAGGCCGCAGTATTTACCCTTCACCTAGACCGTCGCCCTGCGAAGCGCAGTTTGGCGGCGAATCTCGCGACGTGCGCTGCGAGCCAGGCGCACGCTGAGCAGCAGCGCTGCGCAGCTCAGTCCGGCGATCAACCCCTGCCATAAGCCCGCTGGTCCTGTGGCAGTGCCGAGGTGATCGGTCAGGCCGAGCAGATAGCCCACCGGCAGCCCGATGCCCCAATAGGCGAAGAGCGTGTAGATCATGGTCATGCGCGTGTCCTGATAGCCGCGCAGCGCGCCAGCCGCTGTGACCTGCACGACATCGGAGAACTGAAAGAGCGCAGCATAGAAAAACAGGCTTGCCGCAACTGCGATGACCGCCGGGTCCGGTGTATAGATCCGGGCGATCTGCTCGCTGAACAACAACATCACGCTTGCTGAGAAACAGGCGTAGATCAGCGCCGCGGCGATCCCCACGCCGGCGACGAAACGGGCATCTCTCGGTGCACTGCGGCCCAGTTCCTGGCCGATGCGTACGGTCACGGCCATGCCCAGTGACAGCGGAATCATGAATATCAGGGAGGTAAAGTTCAGTGCGATCTGGTGGCCGGCGACGACCGTTGCGCCGAGTGCGCCGATCAGCAGCGCAATCACGGAAAAGATGCTGGCTTCGGCGAACACCGCGACGCCAATCGGTACGCCGACTGACAGCAGATGCCGAAGCATCGGCCAGCGCGGCCATTCGAAGTGGGAGAACAGCTGGCTGCGCTGATAAGCCGGTGCTCGTTTCACCCAGACGCTCATCGCTATCAACATGAACAGCATCACCAGCGCGGTGGACACACCACAGCCAACGCCGCCCATCGCCGGTATGCCGAACTTGCCATAGATGAACACGTAGTTCAGCGGGATGTTCAGCAGCAGGCCGAGGATGCCAATTACCATGCTCGGCCGCGGATGTCCCAGCCCGTCGCTGAAGCAGCGCAGGACCTGGTAGAGCGCCACGGCCGGGAAGCCGCAGGCGACGGCGCGCAGATAGGCCATGGTCGGCTCGATCAGCGCCGGCTCGACACGCATCAGGTGCAGCACCGGCTCCGCGTTCCACATCAGCAGCGCGCTGGTCAGGCCGATTCCTGCGCCCATCCACAGCGCCTGGCGGACAAGCGGGCCGATTTCGCCATGGGCTCCGGCGCCGTAACGCTGCGCCACGTTCGGCGTCGTCGCCAGGGTGATACCGCTCAGCAGCAGATACACCGGCACCCAGATCGAATTGCCCAGGGCGACCGCAGCCAGATCGTGCGGGCTGACGCGCCCGGCCATCACGGTGTCGACAAAGCCCATGGCGGTACTGGCCAGCTGGGCGATCATCATGGGCAGGGCGAGAGCGAAGAGGGTGCGCAATTCAAGGCGGACCCGTCTGAGTCTGAGCTCAGTGGGCATCAGGAAACGTTCCGGTTGTATACAAGAAGCGCGCTAGTCTACGCCGCGCACGTTCACTCAGGAAGGCGGCAAAGCAGTGGCAAGCCGTCTAGAATGTGCTTCCCCTCACCGGAGCCGTGTCATGCATATCCTCGCCGATGAAAACATTCCCCTGGTCGATGAGTTCTTTGCCGGGCTGGGTGAGATCCGGCGTATGCCCGGCCGCAGCATCAATCGCGCGGCACTGGAAAATGTCGATGTGCTGCTGGTGCGCTCGGTGACACGAGTCGATCGAGATTTGCTGGAAGGCACCGCGGTGCGCTTCGTTGGCACCTGCACCATCGGTACGGATCATCTGGATCTCGATTACTTCGAACGGGCAGGCATCGACTGGGCCAGTGCGCCGGGGTGCAACGCGCGCGGTGTGGTCGATTATGTGCTCGGCAGCCTGCTCACGTTGGCAGAGGTGCGTGGTGAAGCGTTGGGGCAACGCCGCTTTGGTGTCGTCGGTGCCGGTGAAGTCGGCGGGCGACTGGTGGAGGTGCTTCGGGGGCTCGGCTGGGATGTGCGCGTCTGTGATCCGCCGCGAGAAGTCCGTGAGACGGGCGGCTTCGTGTCGCTGGACGAAGTGCTTGCCGAATGCGATGTGATCAGTCTGCATACCCCGCTGAGCATGGATGGCGCCTGGCCGACCTTTCACCTTCTCGATCAGCAGCGGCTGTCCAGGCTGCGCCCGGGAGCCTGGCTGATCAATGCCAGCCGCGGTGCCGTGGTGAGTAACGCTGCGCTGCGCGATCTGCTGCAGCAGCGTCCGGACATCGAAGCAGTGCTGGATGTCTGGGAGGGTGAGCCGCAGGTGGATGTGGCGCTTGCCGGGTTATGCCGGATCGCCACGCCACACATCGCCGGATACAGCCTGGACGGTAAGCTGCGCGGTACAGCGCAGATCTATACGGCGCTGTGCATGGCGCGGGGGCTGGAGCCTGTGGTCGAGCTGGCGCATTTGATGCCCGGTGCGCCACTGACCGAACTGACCTTTGCGTCCTCCGCGGAGCCGGTCGATATGCTGGCGACGCTATGCCGGGCGGTCTATGACCCGCGCCGCGATGATGCAGATTTTCGCCGCAGCCTGATGGGCGATGAAGCGCAGCGCCGCGCAGCGTTCGATCTGCTGCGCAAGCAGTATCCGTCGCGACGCGAGATCGATGGGCTCGCGGTGCGTATCGTTGGTAGAAACCCGGCGCTTGAGGCGGTGGCTGCGGCGCTCGGTGCCCGATTGCTGGACTAACCGGCAGATAGAACGCGGCTCGGATGCAATTTCCATCCTGCTCCGCTAGCATTACCCGTCCTCTGCCTTGTCCCCGCGATGGTGTTATGAGTTATCAGGTTCTTGCACGTAAATGGCGTCCGCGCTCGTTCCGCGAAATGGTCGGCCAGACGCATGTGCTCAAGGCCCTGATCAATGCGCTGGATAACCAACGCCTGCATCATGCCTACCTGTTTACCGGTACGCGCGGCGTTGGCAAGACCACCATCGCGCGGATCATCGCCAAGTGTCTGAACTGCGAGACCGGTGTCAGCTCGACGCCTTGCGGTCAGTGCTCGGTATGCCGGGAAATCGATGAAGGCCGCTTCGTCGATCTGATCGAGGTCGACGCCGCGAGCCGGACCAAGGTCGAAGACACCCGCGAGCTGCTGGACAACGTGCAATACGCGCCGAGCCGTGGGCGTTATAAGGTCTACCTGATCGACGAAGTGCACATGCTCTCGTCGCATTCATTCAACGCACTGCTCAAGACGCTTGAGGAGCCGCCGCCCCACGTCAAGTTCCTGCTGGCGACCACCGACCCGCAGAAGCTGCCGGTCACCATCCTTTCCCGCTGCCTGCAGTTCTCGCTGAAGAACATGCCACCGGAGCGCGTGGTCGAGCATCTCACCCACGTGCTGAGTGTCGAGAACGTTCCTTTCGAAGACGACGCACTCTGGCTGCTGGGCCGCGCTGCAGATGGTTCGATGCGCGATGCAATGAGCCTGACCGACCAGGCGATCGCCTTCGGGGAAGGCAAGGTGCTGGCTGCCGATGTGCGGGCGATGCTCGGTACCCTCGATCACGGCCAGGTCTACGGCGTGTTGCAGGCATTGCTCGAAGGCGATGCCAGGGCGTTGCTCGAAGCGGTGCGTCATCTTGCCGAGCAGGGGCCTGACTGGGCTGGCGTACTGGCCGAAATTCTCAATGTCCTGCACCGCGTCGCCATCGCCCAGGCCTTGCCGGAAGCCGTGGACAATGGCCAGGGCGATCGTGATCGCGTGCTGGCGTTGGCCCAGGCGCTGCCGGCCGAAGACGTGCAGTTCTATTACCAGATGGGGTTGATCGGGCGGCGCGATCTGCCATTGGCGCCGGACCCGCGCAGCGGCTTCGAAATGGTACTGCTGCGGATGCTGGCGTTTCGTCCGGCCGGCAGTGATGACGCGCCGCGAACACCGCTAAAGACCTTGGGAGTCAGCCCGGCCACAGCTGATTCCAAGCCCGCAGCGGTGGCCGACATGGTTCCGCTCGGCGTGTCGCCGGCCCCGGCCCCGGCCCCGGCCGCTTCCGCTGTTGTGGCTCCGACGCCAGCCCCGATCGCGCCGGTCAGTATTGCCGAACCATCTGCACCAGCCGCCTCCGAACCCCCGATTGCGGCTGAAGTGAAAGCGCCGCCTGCGGTGGAAGAGCAGGCGCCGCCCGTGATCGACGTACCCTGGAACGAGCCGCCTGATGTGCCACCGGTAGCGGTCGAAGCTGCTGCCGTTTTACCAGAGCCTGCACCATTGGATGCGGCTGCCGATCACGTAGCCTCCGTCGTGCAGATCGAAGAACCGGACGATGATGAGCCGCCACTGACCGACGAGGACTACTTCGAGGTCGAGAATCAGGCCGAGGCCTATCTGGACGAGTTGAGCAGTGCCAGCGACGAGCCCGAGCCTGCCGAGCCGCTGCCGGCGGTAGAACCGGCCACTGGCCTCGCTGCCGAGTGGCTAGAGCTTTATCTCAAACTTGGATTATCCGGTCTCACCGGTAGCATTGCCGCCAACTGCACGTTGATTGCGGTTGAAGGTGATCGCTGGCTGATGCACCTCGATCCGGCGCAGAGTGCGCTGTTCAATCCCACCCAGCAGCGGCGGTTGAACGATGCGTTGAATCAGTACCATGGACGCACGCTGCAGTTGGACATTGTGCTGCAGAAGCCGGAGCAGGAAACGCCCGCCCAGGCTGCCAACCGCCGGCGTGCCGAGCGACAGCGCGCTGCGGAACAATCGATTCACTCGGACCCTCTGGTCCAGCAACTTATGCAGCAGTTTGCGGCGGTGATCCGCGAAGGCACCATTGAACCCGTAGAACACTCAGAACCCTGATCGAATTGAGGTGATACCCATGATGAAAGGTGGCATGGCCGGCCTGATGAAGCAGGCGCAGCAGATGCAGGAAAAAATGCAGAAGATGCAGGAAGAGCTGGCGAACGCCGAGGTCACCGGCCAGTCGGGCGCTGGTCTGGTCAGTGTCGTGATGAATGGCCGCCATGACGTCAAACGTGTCAGTCTCGATGACAGCCTGATGCAGGAAGACAAGGAGATCCTGGAGGATCTGATCGCCGCTGCAGTGAACGACGCCGTACGCAAGATCGAGCAGAACAGTCAGGACAAAATGGCGGGCATGACCGCCGGCATGCAGCTGCCGCCAGGCTTCAAGATGCCGTTCTAGTTCATACGAACACCTCGGAAGCTGCCTAACGCCGATATCGGAGCATTCGATGTCAGGCGTGGCAGCTTCTTGCGTTTTTCAGCACCCGCTTCGAGATAGCCATGAGCTTCAGTCCTTTGATTCGTCAACTCATCGACGCCTTGCGCATTCTTCCCGGCGTCGGCCAGAAAACTGCGCAGCGCATGGCCCTGCAGCTGCTGGAGCGTGATCGCAGCGGCGGCCTGCGCCTTGCGCAGGCGTTGGCAAAGGCGATGGAAGGCGTTGGCTACTGCCGACAATGCCGTACGCTGACCGAGGACGACCTGTGTCCGCAGTGCGCCGATCCACGGCGTGACGACTCGCTGTTGTGTGTCGTGCAGAGCCCGGTCGACGTGTTTGCCGTCGAGCAGACCGGTTTTCGGGGGCGTTATTTCGTGCTCAAGGGACACCTGTCACCGCTCGATGGCCTGGGCCCGGAGGCCATCGGTATTCCCGAACTGCTTTTACGCGTTGGCGAGGGGGCGTTCACAGAGGTGATCCTGGCCACCAACCCAACGGTCGAAGGCGAAGCCACGGCGCACTACATCGCCCAGATGCTGATTCCAAAAGGCCTGACCATCAGCCGAATCGCCCACGGCGTGCCCCTGGGCGGTGAGCTGGACCTGGTCGACGGTGGCACGCTGGCCCATGCACTGGCAGGGCGCAAGCCGATCAGTCTATAACCTCAGGCGCTGACCTTATGCCTCCTCGGTAGTGCCGTTTCTTGTTTGGATCGGGTAAAGTTCTAAGCCACAAAAGTTAAATAACCAGATCGAATATAAGCCTTCGATCTGGTTATATGCATTGGCTATCCGATCGAGGTTAGAATGAAAGCAAAGCTTTGGCTGGTTCCTGCTCTTGTGCTCCTGAGCGCGTTCGCCCAGGCGCAAGAGAAGTTCAAGGTTGGCTACATCCGAGTGATGGATGATGCTCAGGCGATGGTTGCGCATGAGGCCGGGCTGTACGAGAAGCACGGCCTGAACGTCGAGCTGATCGAGTTCAGCTCCGGCACCGATCTGATCAAGGCCATTGTTGGCGGGCAGCTGGATACCGGTGTGTTGGGCTTTACCAATGCGGTGGCCTGGGCGTCCAAGGGTGCGGACCTGAAGGTGGTAGGCGGCGCGCAGCAGGGTTATCACTCGATTCTGGTAAGGGAAGACACGAATATTCAGGATGTCGCGGGCCTGAAGGACCGCACCCTTGCTTCCCAGCGCGAAGGCAGCACGGCCGACGCGGTTCTGCGCGGTGTGACCTTGAAGAGCGCCGGCCTCAAGCCGAGCGATGTCAACATCATGGGTGTCAGTCCTGCGGTGGCGGTGCAATCGCTTGTATCCGGCCGTGTCGATGCGGCTTTCCTGTTCGAGCCTTATGACCGTATCGCGCAACTGGTGGCACCGGTCCGTCAGGTCTATGAGATCGGGGAGGTCTGGCCATTCCCTTGCATGGTGGTGATCACTTCCGGCGAAACCCTGGCCAAGCGCAAGGACGCTGTCTGGAAATCGCTGGACGCCCAGCGCGAAGCTATCGAGATGCTCGACAAGCAGCCAGCCGAAGCGGCCAAGCTGATTGCCAGCTACTTCATAGCTGAGCCGACCCTGAAGACGCTCAAGCGTGGCGAGCTGCCGCGTGAAGTTGTAATCGAAGAAGCAATCGGCACCCAGACCTTCAGCGCGAAGCTTGACGCGAATGACCTCGCGCGTATCCAGGAGCTGGCTGACATCCTGCAGGAGCAGGGCTCGCTGAAGACCCGTGATGGCAAGTCGTTCGACACCAGTGCGATCCTCGATCTGACCTGGCAGGAAGCGCGCGAACTCTAAGCGGTTTGCGGTTCGGTATCACCAGGGCCCGGCTTTTTGCCGGGCCGTTTACCCCGCCCGCATTGCCGGGCAATTTCGTTTCTGGATTTGCGGATTTTTATGCAGCTCAGGTTTGAAGATGTAGACAAGCGCTTCGGGCAGCTCGAAGTCATCAAGGGCTTCAGCGGCGAATTCGCCCAGGGCGAGCTGGTTGCCCTGGTCGGGCCCTCCGGCTGCGGTAAATCGACCCTGCTGCACCTGGTGGCGGGGCTGGAGAAGCCCAGCGCCGGACGCGTGCTTGCCGACGGCAAGCCGATCAGCGAACCGAGTCCGCGACGCACCCTGGTCTTTCAGGAGCACGCGCTGTATCCCTGGCTGAGCCTGCAGGGCAATGTCGCCATGGCGCTCGAACTGCAAGGTGTCGCCAAGAGCAACGCGTTCGAGCAGGCCCAGAGCTGGCTAGAGCGCGTTGGGTTGAATGGATTCGAGCATTACTACCCGCATCAGGTATCTGGCGGCATGCGTCAGCGCACGGCTTTGGCTCGCGCCTTCATCGCCAAGCCAGAGGTGCTGCTGCTGGATGAGCCGTTCGGTGCACTCGATGCCTTGACCCGTATGGCATTGCAGGACGTGTTGCGCGAGCTGATCGAGGAGCATCAGCCAACCGTGCTTTTGGTTACCCACGATGTCGACGAAGCGCTTTACCTGGCCGATCACGTGCTGGTGTTCAGTGCACGGCCAACGCGCGTGCTGAAAACCTTCAACTTCACGCATTGTGAAAAGAGCCACGACCTGTCGGATTTCGCTGCCGAGCGTAAGGAAATTCTCAGCCTGCTGGGCATCAAGACGGAGGTAACGCACCCATGAGCCAGGCACGTCGCCTTACTGGGCCCAAGAAGTACCTTGCCGTCGTTCTGGCCATCCTGTTCATCCTGCTGATTTGGCAGGCTGCAGCCTGGAGTCTGCCGGCCTTTCTGATGCCTGGCATTCCAACCGTCTTCGAGCGCCTGGTTACCACCGTCCAGCAGCCTGAGTTCCGCGAAGGGCTTTATGGCAGCATGAGCCGGCTTGGTAGTGGCTACAGCTTCGCCCTGTTGTTTGGCATTGGTTTCGGTCTGGTCGGAGGTGTGCTGTTTTTCTTCCGCGAGATTCTGCGTTCGGCCATCGTCATCCTGCAGTCGATTCCGTCGATCGCCTGGGTGCCGCTGTTCCTGATCGTGATGGGCTTCGGCAACCTGCCGATCATCGTCGTTGTAGCCCTTGCCGCCTTCTTCCCGATGGCGCTTTCGGTGATGAATGCCACGGAGAGCGTGCAACCGGTGCATGTGTCCGCCGCGCGGGTAATGGGAGCGTCGCGCTGGCAGTTGCTGCGTCGTGTCTACCTGCCAGCCGTGATGCCCGAACTGATCACGGGTGCGCAATTGGCGTTCGGCAATGCCTGGCGGGCGTTGATCTCCGCGGAAATGCTGATCGGTTTCGGTCAGGGGCTCGGCCGCTCGCTCGCCTATTCGGGCGAAATTGCCGACATGGTGGGTGTGATGATGAACATTCTGGTCATCGCCATCCTCGCCACGCTGATCGATCAGGTGGTACTGGAGAAGTTCAAGCAACGCATGTTGCGTTACCAGTACGTCTGAGGCCCCTGTGTCCAGGTTTTTGTGCGTCGCTCTTTGTCTGGCCTTGCTCGGCCCGACGGCGCTGCTCGCAGAGCCGCTGCGGGTTCAATTGCCCCAGTACCGGACACTCTCCAGCAGCGAAACGGAGAGCTTCGAGCTGGCGTTGCTAGAGCGGGTGGCTGGGGGGCTTGGACGTCCTGCTTCGCCTGTAGCCTCGGCGCAACACGCCGATGTGCGCGTGGTCGAGGGTGACCCCGCCGAGGCTGCCATCTACTATCGCGCTGCGCCCGCCGCGCTCAGTGCCACGGAAGGCGGTCTTGGTGCCTGGTCCGATCTACAGGGACAGCTGGTCTGTGTCAGCCGAGATAGCCCACATAGCGAGATTTTGCGTACTCGCTTCGCTGCACGCCCACATGAATACCCGAGCACAGCGCATGCGCTCATTGGTCTCAAGCTCGGCGAATGCCGTGCGGTAGTCGATGACGATGAGTTGTTGAAAGAGATCGCCACCTTGCCAGAGTGGCAGCGCTACAGACATCTGTTGCCAACGCTTACCGATGCCAAACGGCATTTAAGCCTGGCTACGGATGACTCAAACCTGCAGCAGCAGATCAATACGTTGCTGACACAGTGGGAAGCGGGCGGGCAACTGGCTGAGCTGACCCGGCAATGGGTCGACGAGGTGGCGTTCCAGGCCTATGTACTGGCCGATACGTTGGACTGCCACTGATTTTTGCGGAACGGCTTCGACGGTAAATCAGCGCTCTTTGTCCAGTACCTGCGGCAACATCTCGCGCAACCCATCCAGCTTCAATGGCGCGCGAATGTGCCCGCGCAAACTGCCATTCGGTGCCACCAAAGCCAGGTTGCCGCTATGGCTGACACTGTAATCGCCCTCAGTTTCGCTGGCTGGAACGAAGGGGAGCCCCAGGGCTTTGGACAGCTTTTGCAACTGGTCCATGTCTCCGGTCACGCCAACGAAGCCTGCACGGTAGTAGCTCAAGTAGGTCTTCAATTGTTGCGGTGTATCGCGCGCTGGATCGGCACTGATCAATACCAGCTGCACCCGCTCGCGGGTGTCGGCGGGCAGCTGGCTTAGCAGCCGGCGCATGTCGCTCAAGGTAGTGGGGCAGATGTCAGGGCACGCCGTAAAGCCGAAAAACAGAATGTGCCAGCGCTCCTGGAGTGCTGTGCTGGTGAATGGCTGGCCATCCTGATCGACCAGCTCAAATTCGGGTATGGCGCGTTCGCGTGGCAGTAGCAGGAGGTTTGCCTGATCCAGCAGTGTGTCGCGATCGGATGCGAAGGAGGGCGAGACGCAAGCCAGAGCAAGGATGAGCAGGCTGCGCTGAAGCATCGTAAACACGAGATATTTCCTTCAGATCGCGTCGAGTAAAGCCGGATCGGGCGGAGCTCGTCGCTAGCGGTCGCTCAAGGCAAAGGCGGTCAGGGTAAAGGTGGGAATGCCCATATCCTGGAGCTTTTGCGACCCGCCCAGTTCTGGCAGGTCGATGATCGCAGCCGCTTCGTGTATGTGCGCGCGCATGCGTCGGACCAGTTGCGCAGCGGCGATGAGAGTGCCGCCCGTGGCGATCAGGTCATCGAACAGCAGCACCGAATCACCCTCGCACAGGCTGTCGGCATGAATCTCGAGATGAGCCTCTCCGTATTCGGTGCAATACGCCTGGGACAGCACATCCGCCGGCAGCTTGCCCTGCTTGCGGAAGAGGACCAGTGGCTTGTTCAGTTCGTACGCGAGAATCGAGCCAACCAGAAAGCCGCGGGCGTCAAGGGCGCCGATATGCGTGAAATCGGCTTCAACGTAGCGCTGAATAAAGCTGTCGGCCACCATGCGCAGCGCTTTCGGTGATTGGAACAGCGGTGTTATGTCACGGAATACCACGCCTGGACGGGGGAAATCCGGCACCGGGCGTATCAAGGTCTTGATGCTGAACTCATCGAAGATCATCGGACTGCTCCAAACGCGGTGAACTCAGACGTCCATGGCGCCGCCGGCAAGGGCGCACAGACCGATGGAATCAAGGATGCGTACCTCCTTGCCTTCGGCCTCGAGCAAGCCGTTCTGCTGAAACCGGGTGAACACGCGCGAGACGGTTTCGACTGCCAGACCCAGGTAATTGCCAATCTCGTTGCGTGACATGGGCAGGCGGAACTGGTTCGCCGAGAAACCCCTTGCACTGAAGCGCGCAGAGAGGTTGATCAGGAAGGTCGCAATGCGCTCATCGGCGGTTTTTTTCGACAGCAGTAGCATCATTTGCTGATCGTCGCGGATTTCCCGGCTCATGATGCGCATGAGCTGACGACGCAACTGCGGCAGCAGCACGCTCAGCTCGTCGAGACGCTCGAAGGGAATCTCGCAGACTGAGGTGGTTTCCAGTGCCTGGGCCGTGACCGGATAGCTTTCGGTATCCATGCCGGACAACCCCACCAGCTCACTAGGCAGATGGAAGCCGGTGATTTGCTCCTCGCCGCCATCGGTCACGCTAAAGGTACGCAGCGCACCGGAGCGTACCGCGAACACAGAGCTGAAAACGTCACCCTGACGGAACAGGGTTTCACCTTTTTTCAGCGGACGGCCACGCTTGACGATGTCGTCCAAAGCGTCCATGTCGTGCATGTTCAGTGACAGGGGCAGGCAGAGGCCGGAAAGGCTGCAATCCTTGCAATGGGCTTGCCGCTGCGCACGGACCTTGATCGATTCGGACATAGATGGCTTCCTGGAAACCTGGTTATAGCGCGCAAGGTTAACTCAGGACGTCTGCGATGGCCAATCGGCTAGAGCGTCGCAGGACTGGCAGAGCAGAAAAAGTTCCCTAGATCACGCGCGAAAAACCGTGATTGGTATGCTCAGGTAGATAGTGATCAAAAAGCATGCAAATTGATCTGACCAAAAGACGCCCGGCTGGCTGGATCAGCAGGTGGGAATCACTCAGTTCGATCAGGCCGTCCGCCGACATTTGCTCCAGCATTGGCCATGCGTCGGCGAAATACTGGCGGAAATCGACCGCGTAATCGCGCTGGAGCTGCTCGAAGCCGAGGGCGAAGTCGCAGATGAGCGACTGAATGACCGCGCGGCGGATGCGATCATCCTGATTGCAGCGCAACCCCCTTGCGGTGGCCAGCTGGTTCTGGTCCAGACGTTGCTGGTAGGCCGCTATGTCCGAGGCGTTCTGACAATAGAGATCGCCGACCTGGCTGATCGCTGAAACCCCCAGGCCCACCAAATCGCAATGGCCGTGGGTGGTGTAACCCTGGAAATTTCGGTGCAGGCTACCGTCTTCCTGCGCCATCGCCAGTTCATCATCTGGCAGGGCGAAGTGGTCCATGCCGATGTAGCGATATCCGGCATCGGCAAGCAGCATGATGCTCTGCTCGAGCATGCGTAGCTTCTCGCTCGGCGCGGGTAGGTCCGCGGCATTTATGCGCCGCTGTGGCGCAAAGCGTTCGGGTAGGTGGGCATAGTTGAATAGCGACAGCCGATCGGGCTGCAGATCAATGATCGCCTCGACCGTTTTGCCGAAACCTGCCGGGGTCTGTAGCGGCAGACCATAGATCAGGTCCACGTTCAGCGAGCGGTACTGCAGCGTGCGGGCCGCTTCGATGATGGTGCGCGTCTGCTCGAGCGTCTGCATGCGGTTGATAGCGCGTTGTACGTCCGGGTTGAGATCCTGAACGCCAATGCTGATGCGGTTGAAACCGAGCTCGCGCAGCAGGCCGATGGTAGGCCAGTCGGCCTCACGCGGATCGACTTCGACGCCGAAATCGCCGTGGTCGTCATCCTGGAGGTGAAAATGCTGACGCAGATGGCCCATCAGCCGGCGCAGTTCGTCATGACTGAGGAACGTAGGCGTGCCGCCACCGAGGTGTAGCTGCTCCACCACCTGATCCTTGCTCAGGTGGCAGGCGACCAGCTCGATTTCTTTTTCGAGGCGCTCCAGATAGGGCAGTGCGCGGCCCCGATCCTTGGTGACGACCTTGTTGCATGCGCAGTAATAGCAAACGTTGGCGCAGAACGGCAGATGGACGTAAAGGGACAACGGGCGTGACGCCTGACGGCTGCTGCGCAGAGCATGCAGCAGGTCGAACGAGCCAATCTTGTCATTGAACTGGGCCGCGGTCGGGTACGACGTATAGCGCGGGCCAGCCTGATCGTAACGACGGATCAGGTCGGAATCCCAGCGAATGGAGTCGAGCATGTGCGTTCCCGGTCATGACGGCGGTCGCTGGATTTTAGGGGCAGGGCCCTGCGGCAGACTTGACCTGTATCAAACTTGATCCGACGCTAGCGCGCTGGGCCAGATCGGTGCCGACAGCCGGAGGGATCTCGCTGATTCGTGGTCAGATGATCATGCAGTGTCTTGTTGTTTCTGCAGAGCCTTCATATCAACAGAGGAGAGTTTCATGCACAGCCGCCAGCAGGAAATCGCAACCGCGCTCAAAGTCTGCGCGCCATTTAGCGGGCCGGAGTCGGTACAGGCTGAAATTGATCGCCGAGTGAGCTTCATCCAGTCGTGCTTGCGCGAGTCGGGGCTGAAAACCCTGGTGTTGGGGATCAGTGGCGGGGTCGACTCAACCACTGCGGGCCTGCTGGCGCAACGGGCAGTCGCTGCTATGCGCGAAGCGGGAGAGGGAGACGACTATCGTTTCATTGCCGTGCGCCTGCCTTATCAGGTGCAGCACGACGAGCATGAAGCGCAGATGGCGGTGGATACCATCAAGCCCGACGAGTGCCATACCGTGAATATCGGCACTGCCGTGCTGGGCCTGGCGGCAGCCACGCAGGCGCTCGACCCGCTGAGCCCTGCGCAGCGTGATTTCGTACTGGGGAACACCAAGGCACGGATGCGCATGGTTGCTCAGTACACCATCGCCAATGCTCGACAGGGACTGGTTATCGGAACCGACCATGCGGCCGAGGCGGTGATGGGTTTCTTCACCAAATTTGGTGATGGTGCGTGTGACCTGACCCCGCTTGCCGGCTTGGTCAAGGATCAGGTTCGGCAGATTGCGGCAGCACTGGGTGCTCCGGATCAACTGGTGCACAAGGTGCCCACCGCCGACCTCGAGGAGCTCTCGCCAGGCAAGCCCGACGAGGCCGCCCATGGCGTCAGCTATAGCAACATCGATGATTTTCTACAGGGCAAGCCAGTACCGGACGAGGCCGCCCGAATCATTGTCGAAACCTACGACAAAACGGCGCACAAGCGGCAGTTGCCCAAGGAGCCCTGAGGCCCTCGCCAGCGCTACCCTAGTGCGCGTGCTGCCCGTGTGAAGCCACCGCGCCATGCCCCATCAGCCACTGCTGGTGCGGGCCGGGCAGCGTCCACAGGCCGAAAAGAATCACCATCACGCCGCCGATGACCCGTACGCCACGCTTGCGTAACAAGGCGGTAAGCCGCTCGGCAGCCAGGCCTGTGGCAAGCAGTACCGGCCACGTGCCGACGCCAAAGGCCAGCATCAGCATTGCGCTATCCAGCGCATCGCCCTGGCTGGCCGACCACAACAGCGTGCTATAGACCAGGCCGCAGGGCAGCCAGCCCCACAGCGCACCCAATAGCAGGGCGCGCGGCACGCTGGTGACAGGCATGAAGCGGCTGGCGACGGGCTGGATATGCCGCCAAAGGCCTCGACCTAAGGCCTCGATGCGCGTCAGCCCGCTCCACCAGCCCGCCAGATACAAGCCCATGGTAATCAGCAATAGCGCGGCAACGACGCGCAGCGCCATCGCTGCGGGACTGTTGGCAACCGCCCAGCCCGCCAGGCCAATGAGGAAGCCGGCAAGGGCATAGCTCGATACGCGACCCAGGTTGTAGGCGATCAACAGGCGAAGGCGCTTGGCGCGCTGATCAGCCGGAATGGCCATGGTCAGCGCACCCATCAGGCCGCCGCACATGCCCAGGCAATGACCGCCCCCGAGCAGGCCCAGCACGAATGCGGACAGTAGCAGCGGCGCCAGCTCACTCACCGTTGCGTTTCCCTTGCTCGGTTTCCGGGTTTTTCTGTAGTTCGGAGCCGGTAGGCTTCTGCGGCTCCTCATCATCGAACAGGATGCTATGGGCGGGCCCGTCGAGATCGTCGAATTGCCCGCTGTTCACGGCCCAAAAGAATACCCAGATCGCAACGGCCACCAGGACCACCGCAACAGGGATGAGGATATACAAAGCGGCCATCAGGACCTCCAGGATCCGAAGCGAAGTCTTCAGCTGCGATTACTGTGCGGCAGTGGCGTCAACTAAGTACGCCACTGCCGCGCCACAGCACATCTCGACTGGAGTCAGCCGTTATTCGCAGGCTGACGTGTCAGCCGCAGGGCATTCAAAACCACCAGCAGCGAGCTGATCGACATACCCAGCGCTGCCCAGAGCGGAGTCACCCAGCCGATGGCGGCAAAGGGCAGAATCAGGCCATTGTACAGGCTTGCCCAGGTGAGGTTTTCGATGATGATGCGGCGGCTACGCCGCGCAACGTCGAACGCCTGGGCCAGGCTGGTGAGGCGGTTGGATAGCAGCACTGCATCGGCGCTGGTTTTTGCCAGGTCGGTGGCCGACCCCATGGCAACGCTGATGTCCGCTGCCGCGAGCACCGGGACGTCATTGACCCCATCGCCGAGCATCAGCACCCGATGCCCCTGAGCTTGCAGTGCCTGCAGTCGCGTGAGCTTCGCAGCAGGAGTCATGCCGCCTTCGGCCTGGTCGATGCCGAGTTCTTTAGCAATCTGGCCGACCATAGGCGAGCTGTCGCCGGAGAGCAGCAATGTCTGCCAGCCGCGACGACGGCAAGCAGCCAGCAAAGCAGGCGCATCGTCACGAAGACGGTCGTCGAGCACCAACCAAGCCAGCGGACCCCGTTCATCGCCAAGCAGCAGCCATTGGCCCTGTTCACCGGGAATGACGGGCGCCGGCTGGGAAAAGCCTTCGGCGACGAAATTGGGTTGGCCTATGCGCAGGTTGCGTCCCTCGACGCAGCCCAGCAAGCCGAGCCCCGGCACCGTCTCGACCGATTCGGCGGCCAGAGGTGCTCGGCCGAAGGCACGCGCAATCGGATGTTCGGAGCGGTTCTCGAGAGCTGCGGCCAGCGCCAGGCAAGCATCGGCGTCGAGGGCGCCGAGTGGGTGTACGGCGGTAAGCGTCAGGCGCCCCTCGGTGAGGGTGCCGGTCTTGTCGAATACCACGGTATCGATCTGATTGAGACCCTCGAGCACGTGCCCGCGGGTCAGCAACAGGCCGAGTTTGTGCAGCGTGCCGGTTGCTGTCGTGAGTGCCGTTGGAGTTGCCAGCGAGAGCGCGCAAGGGCAAGTGGCAACCAATAGCGCCAGCACGATCCAGAACGCGCGCTGAGGGTCGATTTGCCACCACACCAGCCCTACGACGGTTGCAACCACCAACACCACCAGCAGGAACCATTGCGCGACCTTGTCGGCCAATTCGGCAAGCTTGGGTTTGTCCGCCTGGGCGCGTTCCAGCAGGCGGACGATAGCGGACAGGCGGGTATCATCGCCCAAGGCCTGCACTTCGACGGTCAGCGGGCCTTCGACATTCAGCGTGCCGGCGGTCACTGCATCGCCGCAACCGCGCGGGAGGGGGAGGTATTCGCCGGTGAGAACCGACTCGTCGACGCTCGATTGGCCACTGATGATGGTCCCGTCTGCAGGAATCAATGCGCCAGGTTGCACCAGCACACGGTCACCCAGTTGCAGTTCGCTGAGCAGGATGCGATTGCTGTGCCCGTCGGCATCGAGCTTCAGGCACGACGCCGGCAGCAGATTGACCAGCTGTGCCGTAGCGTCTGCGGTGCGCTCGCGCGCGCGTCGCTCCAGGTAACGTCCGGCCAGCAGAAACAGGGCAAACATGCCCACGGCATCGAAGTAGAGTTCGCCCTGGCCGGTAATCGTCGACCAGATACCGGCAACGTAGGCGCCGCCGATGGCCAGCGAGACCGACACGTCCATGGTCAGGTGGCGGGTGCGCAGATCTCTCAGGGCTCCCTTGAAAAAATCTGTGCAGCAATAGAACACGATCGGCGTGGTCAGCAGCAGAGCCGTCCAGCGCAGCGTGACAAAGAAGCTTTCCGAGAGGTCGAGGTTGAACTCCGGCCAGGTGGCCATGGTGGCCATCATCACCTGCATCCAGAGCAGGCCGGCGACGCCCAGTTGCCGTAAGGATCGGCGGTTCTCGCTGGCCAGACGCTCGGCGGCCTGATCGGCCTGATAGGGGTGGGCCGCATAACCGATTCGACGCAGCTCGCCTAGCAGCTCGCTGAGCGGAAGCTGGGCATCGCTCCAGCGTACGCTCAATCGGTGGTTGGACAGATTGAGACTGGCCTCGGCCACGCCGTTCAGGTTGCGCAGGTGGCGCTCGATCAGCCAGCCGCAGGCGGCGCAGCTGATGCCTTCGATCATCAACGATGTACTGGCCAACTCGCCCTGGTGCTGAACGAAGGGCTGCTGTACATCCTTGCGATCGTACAGGGCCATCTCCTCATTAAGCTCCTGTGGGAGCGACTGCGGATTGATGGCGGTGTCGCTTCGGTGCTGGTAGTAGCTTTCCAGTCCACCTTTGACGATAGCTTCGGCAACTGCCTGACAGCCTGGGCAGCACAAGGCCCGCATCTCTCCCAGCACGCGGGCCTGGTACGGGCTGCCAGTCGGAACTGGCAGGCCGCAGTGGTAACAGGGAAGGGGTTTTGCCATCAGCTGATCAGGGCTTCAGTTCGACGGCGCGGCCAGTCTCGATGGTCTTTTCCCCGTACAGGCGCCAGTCCTGCTCGCCTTCCCGGCCGAGCAGTTCGATGAAGCGGCGGCCGCTGATCGGCTCCTGCATCTGTCCTTGATAGAGACCATCTCCCTGAGGCTGCAGGATGACGCGACGATCACGCTCGGGTTGGGTCGGAGAGAGCAAATTCAGCACAAGCTGTTGCGGGCGGCTTGCGCCGCTCAGCTGCACCTCGGCAAGACCCCGCTCGTCATTGAGTGAAATGCTCGCCTGCATTTGCAGACGCTCCGCCAGCTTCTCGCGCTCCAGCGACTGATTGATGCCTTTTCCGGCGTCGTAGTAATTGTCCGCGACGAGCGTGTCGGCATTGCGAATCGCGATGGTCAGCAGTGACAGCCCCAATACAACCGCGAAGACCAATATTGCGATGACAAACCAAGCCCAGAACTGGGTGTACCAACGCGTTTGTTCGTTTTCAGAGCGCATGTATTACCTTGCTTAGCGGATGCTCGGGCCGATGAAACGGCTGTCGGCATCATCGTTTATCGATGCATCGTCTATCGAGCGGATGCTGAAGACGATCTCATTGGTGCTCGAAGGTAGCTTCTCAGGCGCGATGGACAGTTCAACCGGAATGGTGACCAGTTCGCCTGCTTCGGCGCGTACCTCACTGCGACCTTCATAGACCAGGCCGTCCAGGCCGGATGCCTCAATCACGAAGGTCTGCTCGCGTTGAGCCTTGTTCATGATTTTCAGGGTGTAGACGTTTTCGATGTTGCCCAACTCGTTCTCGCGGTAGAGCACACGATCCTTGAGCACGTCCAGCTTGACCAGCGGGCGATCATACACGGCGTAGGAGAACAGACTCATCATGGCCAGCAGCGCAACCGCATAGCCGATCAGGCGCGGACGCAGCAGGTGAGTCTTCTGGCCCGACAGGTTGTGCTCAGTGGTGTAACTGATCAAACCGCGCGGGTAGTTCATCTTGTCCATGATGGCGTCGCAGGCGTCGATGCATGCAGCACAGCCGATGCATTCGATCTGCAGTCCGTCACGGATATCGATACCGGTGGGGCAGACCTGCACGCACATCGTGCAGTCGATGCAATCGCCAAGACCCATGGCTTTGTAGTCCGCGTCTTTTTTGCGTGGACCACGTTTTTCGCCGCGACGCGGGTCGTAGGAGACGATCAGGGTGTCCTTGTCGAACATCACGCTCTGGAAGCGCGCATACGGACACATATAGATGCACACCTGCTCGCGCAAGAAGCCGGCGCTGCCGTAGGTGGCAAGGGTGAAGAAGCCGATCCAGAACGCAGCCCAGCCGTTGACGTTCAAGGTGAGCAGATCGGGCACCAGCTCGCGGATCGGCGTGAAATAGCCGACGAAGGTGATGGCCACCAGAATGCCGACGGCCAGCCAGATCGCGTGCTTGGCGAGTTTGCGAGCGAACTTGTTGGCGCTCATTGGCGCCTTGTCGAGTTTCATGCGTTGGTTGCGATCACCTTCGGTGATCTTTTCGGCCCACATGAATACCCAGGTGAAGACACTCTGCGGGCAGGTGTAGCCGCACCAGACACGGCCGGCAAAGACCGTGATGAAGAACAGGCCGAAGGCGCAGATGATCAGCAGCCACGACAACAGCATGAAATCCTGAGGCCAGAACGTAGCCCCGAAGATATGGAATTTGCGCTCTGGCAGGTCCCACCAGACGGCTTGACGGCCGTTCCAGTTTAGCCAGACGGTTCCGAAGAACAGGATAAACAGAACTGCGCCGCCAACGCGTCGCAGGTTGCGGAACAAGCCGCTGAAGGCCCGGGTGTAGATCTTTTCGCGCGCGGCGTAAAGGTCAGCTGACGCTCCGGCCTTGGACGGGGGGGTTACATCACGAACGGGGATCTGCTCAGTCATCGAGTGCGTACCACGGCGGAAGGTGGGTGTCCTGGTCGATACGTGCCAACCAGGATCATTTTTCTGTCCAGCTGCGAATGGTACGCCCGGAGCTTTGAGGTCGGGTGTGACAGGACGTCACTCCCGACCTCGATCTTTCACTGCTCCGGTTGCTGCGACAGGCTGTAGACGTAGGCTGCCAGCAAGTGCACCTTGTCATTGCCAAGGATTGCTTCCTGGGCCGGCATGCGGCCGTTGCGACCGTAGCGCAGGGTCTGCTGGATCTGAGCGAAGCTCGAACCATAGAGCCATACATTGTCGGTCAGGTTCGGCGCGCCCATGGCTGCAACGCCCTTGGCTTCCGGTCCATGGCAGACTACACAGTTGGCGGCGAAGATTTTTTGACCCTGCTCAATGTCGACGCTGATACCCTCTGGGGTATCACGGCCAGAGAGGCTGCGAACGTAGCCAGCCACGTTACGGATGCCTTCTTCACCGAACACGTCCTTCCAGGCCGGCATTGCAGCCTGACGGCCATGCAGGATGGTGGTCTTGATCGTCTCAGGCTCACCGCCCCACAGCCAATCGTCGTCGGTCAGGTTCGGGAAGCCGTAGGCGCCCTTGGCGTCGGAGCCGTGACAGACCGAGCAGTTGGAGGCGAACAGGCGGCCACCCATCTTCAAGGCTTGCGGATCCTTGGCAACTTCTTCGACCGGCATGGCAGCGTACTTGGCATACAGCGGGCCGTACTGCTCATCGGCCTTGTCCATCTCGCGCTGCCATTCCTTTACCTGGGTCCAGCCATCTTCATAGCCGGGCAGGATGCCTTTCCAGTTGCCCAGTCCCGGATACAGCACCAGGTAGCCGAGGGCAAAGATCACGGTGCCGACGAACAGCATGAACCACCAGCGTGGCAGCGGGTTGTCGTATTCCTCGATGCCGTCATAGGAATGGCCGACAGTTTCTTCTGTGCTGTCAGGGCGTTGGCCCTTGCGAGTTGCCAGTAGCAGCCACACCAGCGCGGCAATGGTGCCGAGGCTCAGCAGGGTGACGTACCAACTCCAAAACGAGGTCATTTATTTCTTACTCCTGGAAGCTTCTTCATCACGCTTCTTGGCGTCGGTCTCGTCGTCTGCGAAGGGCAGGTTGGCTGCTTCGTCGAAGCTTTGCTTGCGTTTGCTGCTGTAGGCCCAGAGCACCACGCCGATGAAGGCGACGAATACCAGAATTGTGCCCAGGCCGCGAAGAGTCCCGATTTCCATCATGCGTTACCGTTTGTTGGTGAGTGCAGTGCCGAGTACTTGCAGGTAAGCCACCATGGCGTCCATCTCGGTCTTGCCGCGAACGGCATCCCGGGCACCAGCGATGTCTTCTTCGGTATAGGGCACGCCGAGGGTGCGCAGCGCCGACATCTTCTTGGCGGTGTCCTTGCCGTCGAGGGTGTTCTCGACCAGCCACGGGTAGGACGGCATCTTCGACTCGGGCACTACGTTGCGCGGGTTGTACAGGTGCGCACGGTGCCAGTCATCGGAGTAGCGGCCGCCGACACGGGCGAGGTCCGGACCGGTACGCTTGGAGCCCCACAGGAACGGATGGTCATAGACGCTTTCGCCGGCAACGGAGTAGTGGCCGTAGCGCTCGGTCTCCGCACGGAACGGACGCACCATCTGCGAATGGCAGCCGACGCAGCCTTCGCGGATGTACAGATCGCGGCCTTCCAGTTGCAGCGCGGTGTAGGGCTTCATGCCTTCGACCGGCTCGTTGACGGCGTCCTGGAAGAACAGCGGGACGATCTGGGTCAGACCGCCGATGCTCACCGCCAGGATCATGAACAGGGTCAGCAGACCGATGTTCTTTTCAAGTATTTCGTGGTTCTTCATCTATCCGTTTCCTCAAGCGATCTGCGCGGCAGCGTCGTACTGGGCTGCTTTGGCGACACGCACGGTGCGCCAGGTGTTGTAGGCCATCAGCAGCATGCCGGCGAGGAAGAAGGCGCCGCCGAGTGCGCGGACGATGAAGCCTGGGTGGCTGGCTTCCAGTGCTTCCACGAAGGAATAGGTCAGCGTGCCGTCTTCGTTGATCGCGCGCCACATCAGGCCCTGGGTGATGCCGTTGACCCACATCGAGGCGATGTAGAGCACGGTGCCGATGGTGGCCAGCCAGAAGTGCGCGTTGATCAGGCCGATGCTGTGCATCTGCTCGCGACCAAACACTTTCGGGATCAGGTGGTACATCGAACCGATGGTGATCATCGCGACCCAGCCGAGGGCGCCGGCGTGTACGTGGCCGATGGTCCAGTCGGTGTAGTGGGATAGTGCGTTGACGGTCTTGATCGCCATCATCGGACCTTCGAAGGTCGACATGCCGTAGAACGCCAGCGATACCACCAGGAAGCGCAGGATCGGGTCGGTGCGCAGCTTATGCCAGGCGCCCGAGAGGGTCATCATGCCGTTGATCATGCCGCCCCAGCTCGGAGCCAGCAGGATGATCGACATCACCATGCCCAGGCTCTGCGCCCAGTCCGGCAGCGCGGTGTAGTGCAGGTGGTGTGGGCCGGCCCAGATGTAGAGGGTGATCAGCGCCCAGAAGTGGACGATCGACAGGCGATAGGAGTACACCGGGCGCTCGGCCTGCTTCGGCACGAAGTAATACATCATGCCCAGGAAGCCGGTGGTCAGGAAGAAACCTACGGCATTGTGGCCGTACCACCATTGCACCATCGCATCGGTCGCGCCCGAGTAGATCGAGTAGGACTTGAACCAGGAAACCGGAATTTCCAGGTTATTGACGATGTGCAGCATCGCCGTAACCAGGATGAAGGCGCCGAAGAACCAGTTGCCTACATAGATGTGCTTGGCCTTGCGCTTCATGATGGTGCCGAAGAACACGCCGATGTACGACACCCACACCAGAGTGATCAGGATGTCGATCGGCCACTCCAGTTCCGCGTACTCCTTGGAGCTGGTAAAGCCCTGCGGAAGAGTGATGACCGCAAGCACGATCACAGCCTGCCAACCCCAGAAGGTGAAGGCTGCAAGTCCGTCGGAGAACAGCCGCGCCTGACAGGTGCGCTGAACCACGTAATAGGACGTGGCAAACAGTGCGCAACCACCGAAGGCGAAGATCACCGCGTTGGTGTGCAATGGTCGCAGACGGCCGAAGCTCGTCCACGGCAGGTCGAAGTTGAGCGAGGGCCACACCAACTGCGCGGCGATCAAGACACCCAGGCCCATCCCGATGATTCCCCATACCACCGTCATGATGGCGAATTGGCGAACCACCTTATAGTTATAAGCAGTCTCACTTATTGCTGTGCTCATGCAAGGCTTCCACGCTAATGGCATTTTCGAAGGCAAAAACGGCGGCAAGTATGGAGAAAGCAGGGGGGCAATGCAAACCACGCCCGGGCTCTCTTTGCTAGCCAAAACCCTGATTTAAAGCGTTTTCCATGCGCTGCGCAGGGATGTTTCGCACCAGGCCGGTGCGCCAGAAATACCGAGTTCGCCTTATGGTTCTAGGTGGCGCGGCGAGTCGGAAGCAAAGCTTAGAAGTGCGTAAGCGGGCGGGGAAGGTCTTCGGTCGGCTGGTGATGCGACAGATGGTCGCAGCGCGACGAAATTGCCTGGGGACAAGGCGGGAAGGGCGGTACGAGTGTACCGCCCTTTTACGACTTACTGCTTGGCGAGTTGTTCCGGTTTCTGCGACAAGCTGTAAACGTAGGCGGCTAGCAGGTGAACCTTGTCGTCACCCAGATACTGCTGCTGAGCAGGCATCTGACCATTGCGACCGTGGCGGATGGTCTGCTGCAGCTGGCTGAGGCTCGAGCCGTAGATCCAGCCGGAGGCATGCTGAAGATTCGGCGCACCCAATGCAGCCATACCTTCACCACCCTGGCCGTGGCAAACGGAGCAAGTCTGTGCATAGACCTCTTTGCCTTTGCCCAGATCGGCGTCAGTGCCCTCAGGCAGCGGCAGACCAGCGAGTTCCTTGCGGACGAAGGCTGCAACGTTCTTTACGCCTTCTTCGCCGATGGCTTGGCCCCAAGCCGGCATTGCCGCGATACGGCCGTTCAGGATGGTGGTCTTGATCGAGGCCGCGTCACCACCCCAGCGCCAATCGCTGTCGGCCAGGTTCGGGAAGCCGAGAGAACCCTTGGCGTCAGACCCGTGGCAGATCGCGCAGTAGTTGGCGAACAGGCGCGCACCCATTTTCACGGCTTGCGGGTCCTGAGCGGCTTCTTCCACCGACATGGCTGCGTACTTGGCGAAGATCGGGCCGTACTTCTCATCGGCCTGGGCGACCTCGCGCTCCCACTGCTTCTCCTGGGTCCAGCCACCTTCGTAGCCGGGCAGGACGCCTTTCCAGTTACCCAGGCCCGGATAGAGCACGAGGTAAAGGATGCCGAATACCAGCGTGCCGATGAACAGCAGGAACCACCAGCGCGGCAGCGGGTTGTCGTATTCCTCAATGCCGTCGAAGGCATGACCCATCGTTTGATCCGTGGTGCCGGCCGACTCGCCCTTGCGGGTGGCGAAGATCAGCCAGAACAGAGCGACGATGGTGCCCAGCGTCAGCAGGGCGATGTATCCACTCCAGAAAGTGCTCATGTGCTACTCCTGGACAGCCCGAGCAACTCTGGCTGTCCGCGATTGAAGTCCCTGACGGCTGGCTTGGCAGCCGTCATTTTTCTTGGCTGCGATTAGCGCTTGTTGGTCAGAGCCGTGCCGAGCACCTGCAGATAGGCCACCATTGCGTCCATCTCAGTCTTGCCCTTGACGGAGTCACGAGCGCCGGCGATGTCTTCTTCGGTGTACGGCACGCCGAGGGTGCGCAGTGCCGACATCTTCTTGGCGGTGTCCTTGCCGTCGAGGGTGTTCTCGACCAGCCACGGGTAGGACGGCATCTTCGACTCGGGCACTACGTTGCGCGGGTTGTACAGGTGCGCACGGTGCCAGTCATCGGAGTAGCGGCCACCGACACGGGCCAGGTCCGGGCCGGTACGCTTGGAGCCCCACAGGAACGGATGGTCATAGACGCTTTCGCCGGCAACGGAATAGTGGCCGTAGCGCTCGGTTTCAGCACGGAACGGACGGATCATCTGCGAGTGGCAGCCGACGCAGCCTTCGCGGATGTACAGATCGCGGCCTTCCAGTTGCAGCGCGGTGTAGGGCTTCATGCCTTCGACCGGCTCGTTGACGGCATCCTGGAAGAACAGCGGGACGATCTGGGTCAGACCGCCGATGCTCACCGCCAGGATCATGAACAGGGTCAACAGCCCGACGTTCTTTTCTAGTTTCTCGTGCGATTTCATTTACCTAGGCTCCTCAGGCGATCTGCGCGGCAGCGTCGTACTCGGCGGGCTTGGCAGCCTGCACGGTGCGCCAGGTGTTGTAGGCCATCACCAGCATGCCGGCGAAGAAGATCGCACCACCGATCATGCGCACCACGAAACCTGGGTGGCTGGCTTCCAGTGCTTCGACGAAGGAGTAGGTCAGCGTGCCGTCGTCATTGATCGCGCGCCACATCAGGCCCTGGGCGATACCGTTGACCCACATCGAGGCGATGTAGAGCACGGTGCCGATGGTAGCCAGCCAGAAGTGGGTGTTGATCAGCGCGACGCTGTGCATCTGGGCGCGGCCGAAGACCTTCGGAATCAGGTGATACAGCGCGCCGATGGACACCATGGCAACCCAGCCGAGGGCGCCGGCGTGTACGTGGCCGATGGTCCAGTCGGTGTAGTGGGAGAGGGCGTTGACGGTCTTGATGGCCATCATCGGACCTTCGAAGGTCGACATGCCGTAGAACGCCAGCGATACCACCAGGAAGCGCAGGATCGGGTCGCTACGCAGTTTGTGCCAGGCGCCCGAGAGGGTCATCATGCCGTTGATCATGCCGCCCCAGCTCGGAGCCAGCAGAATCAGCGACATCACCATGCCCAGGCTCTGCGCCCAATCCGGCAGCGCGGTGTAGTGCAGGTGGTGCGGACCGGCCCAGATGTAGACGGTGATCAGTGCCCAGAAGTGGACGATCGACAGGCGATAGGAATACACCGGACGCTCGGCCTGCTTCGGCACGAAGTAGTACATGATCCCGAGGAAGCCTGCGGTGAGGAAGAAGCCCACGGCGTTGTGGCCGTACCACCACTGCACCATCGCATCGGTTGCACCGGCGTAAACCGAGTAGGACTTCATCGCGGTGACCGGGATTTCCAGGTTGTTGACGATGTGCAGGATCGCTACGGTCAGGATGAAGGCGCCGAAGAACCAGTTACCGACATAGATGTGCTTGACCTTGCGTGTCGCCAGCGTGCCGAAGAAGACGATCGCATAAGCCACCCAGACGATGGTGATCAGGATGTCGATCGGCCACTCCAGTTCCGCGTATTCCTTGGAGCTGGTGAAGCCCAGCGGCAGGGAGATTGCGGCGAGCAGGATGACCAGCTGCCAGCCCCAGAAGGTGAACGCGGCCAGTTTCGGCGCGAACAGGGTGGTCTGGCAGGTGCGCTGGACCGAGTAGTAGGACGTCGCGAACAGAGCACAGCCGCCGAAGGCGAAGATCACCGCGTTGGTGTGCAATGGACGTAGACGACCGAAACTGGTCCACGGGAGGTCAAGGTTCAGAAATGGCCAGGCCAATTGTGCTGCGATGAAAACGCCGAGCCCCATCCCGACGATTCCCCACACCACCGTCATGATGGCGAATTGGCGGACCACCTTGTAACTGTAGGCGGTACTGGTTGCTGTGTTCATGTATGGGCTTCCATCCACGGGTAATGAGCAGTTTTTTTCTTTCTAATAGAAAGCGAGGCAAGGATGGGGAAAGGGCAATCTGCCGGTATTGACCCGGATCAATACACACAAAGTGACAAAGGGCATTCCGTCCGCTGGAACCGAGCGCCAGACGACGCGATCGCGAGCCTGATTCTCGCCCACGGTGCAGGCGCACCGATGGACAGTCCGTTCATGGAGGAAATGGCCGAACGCCTTGCGGCGCGTGGCATAGCGGTCTGTCGGTTCGAGTTCACCTACATGGCGCAGCGGCGGGTGGGTGCGGCAAAGCGCCCACCCAGTCCCCAGGCCCAGTTACTGGCGGAGTGGCGGGAAATCCATGAACTGGTGCGACAGCAGGCCACAGGACCGCTGGCCATCGGCGGCAAGTCGATGGGCGGGCGCATGGCGAGCCTGTTGGCCGATGAACTGGAGGCCGATGCACTGGTGTGCCTGGGCTATCCGTTCTATGCCGCCGGCAAGCCGGAAAAACCTCGGGTGGCCCACCTCGCCACGCTGCAGACGCCGACCTTGATCGTTCAGGGAGAGCGGGACGCCCTCGGCGACCGCGAAACGGTGGAGCAGTACGAGCTGTCACCGGCTATCGCGCTGCACTGGCTCACGACGGCAGATCATGACCTCAAGCCATTGAAACGTTCCGGATCGACTCACGCAGAGCATCTCGACAGCGCCGCGGACGTGATCGCAGTGTTTCTGCGGGGGCTTGCTCGGCCTTGATTCCTGCAGGAGGCAGCCGGGTCAAGCGACACCGGCTGCCGGGCGAACTCAGCGGTTGAAGCGTTCCACCAGCGCGTACTGACCTTCGGCCGTTGCGGCGAGGTCTTCGCTAAGCAGCGCCGAGCTGCGTGCGTCTCCCGAGGTCTGATCGGCCAGGCGGGCGATGGTGCTGACGTTGTTGCTGATCTCATCGGCCACTGCGCTTTGCTCCTCGGTTGCCGAGGCGATCTGCGTGGTCATGTCGATGATGTTGCCCATCGCCTCGTTTATGCCGGTCAGGGCCTGGTCCGCCTGAGCGACCTGGTCGACACCGCGCGTGGCCTGAACACGACCTTCTTCGGTGGTCTGAACGGCGTGCCGAGCTTGCAGTTGCAGCTTCTCGATCAGCTGGTGAATCTCGCCAGTGGCCTCGGCAGTGCGTTGTGCCAGCTGCCGTACCTCATCTGCAACCACGGCAAACCCGCGTCCGCTGTCGCCGGCCCGTGCCGCTTCGATTGCAGCGTTGAGGGCCAGAAGGTTGGTCTGATCGGCAATGCTCTTGATCACATCGACCACGCCACCGATTGCGTCGCTGTCGTTGGCTAGCTGATTGACCGCCTCGCCGGTCCTGGCTACCGAATCGGCCAGCTGCTGGATCGCCTTTCGTGTTTCCGCGGTGACCTCGCGACCATGAATGGTGAGACGGCTCGCTTCGCGGGTGGCTTCGGCCGCCAGGGCGACGTTGCTTGCTACTTCCTGAGTGGTCGCAGCCATTTCGTTGATGGCAGTCGCTACCTGTTCGGTTTCCTGGTTCTGCTGCGCCAGGCCGTTTGCGCAGCTCTGTGCCAGCGAGTCGGCCTGCTTGGCTTGGCCCTGCAGTTGTACAGCGGTGTCTTGGAGGCGGGTGAGGCAGGTTTTCAGATGCGCCTGCTGACTGAGCATCGCCATCTCGAGCTGGGCTTCTACACCCCGGCTGTCGGTATACATGCGTGCAATGAGCGGATCGCTGGTGGTCTGGCTCGCCAGCTGCAACAGGCGTTTCAGGCCGCGTTGCTGCCACTGCAAGCCGGCAAGTCCGAGCGGAACGGCAAGCGTGGCTGCGGCGATGAACCCCAGGGCATGGTCGAAGCCTGCGCCGACGAGAAATCCGAGCTGACTGATGATCAGGAAGGGCAACCACTTGCTCAGCACCGGGAGCCAGCGATCGCTCTGGGGCACGCCGCTCTTGCCGGAGTTGATCCGCTCATACAGTGCTTCAGCGCGCTGCACCTGTTCCCGGGTTGGTTTGGTCCGTACCGATTCGTAGCCTGTCACCTGCCGCTGCTGATCGAGAATTGGCGTGACGTAGGCATTGACCCAGTAGTGGTCGCCGGTCTTGCGCCGGTTCTTGACGATGCCCATCCAGGGTTTGCCCTGCTTGAGCGTGGTCCACATATGGTCGAACACGGCCGGCGGCACATCCGGATGGCGTACCAGATTGTGCGGTGCGCGTATCAGCTCGTCGCGATCGAAGCCGCTGACCTCTACGAAGATGTTGTTGCAATAGGTGATCTGACCTTTCAGGTCGGTAGTCGAGACTAATCGCTGCTGGTCGGGAAAGGCATATTCACGTTGAGTTACGGGCTGGTTGTTACGCATCGACTTTCACGCCTGGCAAGGTATTCATAAGGTGGTGCGCCTGACCTTTATGTTTTTTTGAGTCTCAGGCTGACCTATGGGGTCGGCAGCCGCACTGTGTTCTTGAGCGCTATGCTGCCGGACGGAGCTGTTTCAATCCGGCAATAAGACGACTGGCATCTGGTGCGGCTTAATCAATCTGCAATCTCTTTCCGGCACGTTAAGCCCATGTCCGGACGCTCTATGACGGGAGCGATGACTTGGCGGTCACGGATCCGGGCGGCGGCATGGACGTCAGGGCAGCTGGAGATCAGGCGCCACGGAACGGCAAACGCCGGTGCGAATGGATTCGCACCGGCGTTTTTTGTCTGCGGGAGCAGGGCGCCCCGCATGGTGATGCTCAGTGGGCGATCAGTTGGCGCAACACATAGTGCAGAATGCCGCCCGCCTTGAAGTACTGCACTTCATTGAGCGTATCGATGCGGCTAAGCACCTGGAACGAATCACGCGAGCCATCGGCGCGCTCTACGTCGACGGTCAGCATCTGGCGCGGTTTGATGTCGGCGTCGAGCCCGCGGATCGACAACTTCTCCATCCCGTTCAGACCCAGCGACTGGCGCGTCTGCTCGTTCACGAACTGCAACGCCAGTACACCCATGCCGATCAGGTTGGAGCGGTGAATACGCTCGAAGCTTTCGGCGATCACCGCCTTCACGCCTAGCAGATTGGTGCCCTTGGCGGCCCAGTCGCGGCTTGAGCCGGTGCCGTATTCCTTGCCGGCGATCACCACCAGCGGTACGCCTTCGGCCTGGTAGCGCATGGCGGCATCGTAGATGGAAAGCTTCTCGCCACTCGGCTGATACAGCGTGTTGCCGCCTTCCTCACCGCCGAGCATCTCGTTGCGGATGCGGATATTGGCGAAGGTGCCGCGCATCATCACTTCGTGGTTACCGCGGCGCGAGCCGTAGGAGTTGAAGTCCTCGGGTGCCACACCGAGTGACTGCAGGTACAGGCCCGCCGGTGAGCTGGCCTTGATGTTGCCGGCCGGTGAGATGTGGTCGGTGGTGATCGAGTCGCCGAACACGGCCAGTACCCGGGCATTCTCGACATCTGCCGGTGGGGTCGGTGGCTGGCCGATATCCTCGAAGTAGGGCGGGTTCTGCACGTAACTGGAATTGGCATTCCACGCGTAGGTATCCCCGGCACTGACCGGAATCTTCTGCCAGTGCTCGTCACCGCTGAACACGTCGGCGTAACGGCTGCGGAACATCTCGCCGTCGATGCGCGCCACCGCTTCGGCGATCTCGGCGCTGCTCGGCCAGATGTCCTTCAGGTAGACCGGCTGGTTCTGTGCGTCGTACCCCAGCGGTTCGCGGTCCATGTCGATACGTGTGGTGCCAGCCAGCGCAAAGGCGACTACCAGCGGCGGTGAGGCCAGCCAGTTGGCTTTGACCAGCGGGTGTACGCGGCCTTCGAAGTTACGATTGCCGGACAGCACGGATGACACGATCAGGTCGTTATCGGTGATCGCCTGGCCGATGGCGTCTGGCAGCGGGCCGGAGTTGCCGATACAGGTGGTGCAGCCATAACCCACCAGGTTGAAGCCGAGTTCGTCGAGATAGCGGGTCAGGCCGGCGCGCTCAAGGTAGTCGGTCACCACTTTCGAACCGGGCGCCAGAGATGTCTTGACCCAGGGTTTGCGTTGCAGTCCGCGCTCGATGGCCTTCTTGGCGACCAGGCCGGCGGCCATCAGCACGTTCGGGTTCGAAGTATTGGTGCAGGAGGTGATGGCAGCGATCACTACTGCGCCATGCTTGAGCTGGAACTGTTCAGCAGCGACCGCAAACTCGGTATCGGCCTGTTGCTGGCGCCCGCTGGTATCCAGCAGCAGATCGAAGTTGGCGCCGATATCGCCGAGGGTCACGCGATCCTGTGGCCGCTTGGGACCCGCCACGGACGGTCGAACCTGGCTCAGGTCCAGCTCGAGGGTAGCGGTGAACTCGGGGTCGGGCGAGTTGCTGTCACGCCACATGCCTTGTGCCTTGCTGTAGGCCTCGACCAGTGCGATGCGCTCTTCGTTACGGCCGGTCAGGCGCAGGTAGTCGATGGTCACCTGATCGACCGGGAAGAAGCCGCACGTGGCGCCGTATTCGGGGGCCATGTTGCCGATGGTGGCGCGGTCGGCCAGCGGCAGGTGATCTAGGCCGGGGCCATAGAATTCGACGAACTTGCCGACTACGCCGTGCTTGCGCAGCATCTGCGTCACGGTCAGCACGAGGTCGGTGGCGGTGACGCCTTCGTTGAGCTTGCCGGTCAGGCGGAAGCCGATCACTTCGGGGATCAGCATCGACACCGGCTGACCGAGCATTGCCGCTTCGGCTTCGATCCCGCCAACACCCCAGCCGAGCACGCCGAGGCCGTTGATCATGGTGGTGTGCGAGTCGGTGCCGACCAGGGTATCCGGATAGGCGAAGGTTTCGCCGTTCTCTTCGCGGGTCCAGACCACTTGGCCGAGGTATTCCAGATTCACCTGGTGACAGATGCCGGTGCCCGGCGGCACTACGGCGAAGTTGTCGAAGGCCTGCTGGCCCCAGCGCAGAAACTCGTAGCGTTCACCATTGCGCTGCATCTCGATCTCGACATTCTGTTCGAATGCCTGGTCACTGCCGAAGCGGTCGACCATCACCGAGTGGTCGATCACCAGATCCACCGGCGACAGTGGATTGATCTTCTGTGGGTCACCGCCGGCCTTGGCCACGGCGTCGCGCATGGCAGCCAGATCGACGACTGCCGGCACGCCGGTGAAGTCCTGCATCAGCACGCGGGCAGGGCGATACTGGATCTCCATGGTGGAGCTGCGGGTGTCCAGCCAGCTCACCAGGGATTTCAGGTCGTCGGCGCGCACCGTCTGGTTGTCCTCCCAGCGCAGCAGGTTTTCCAGCAGTACTTTTAGTGACGTGGGCAGCCGGCTGATGTCGCCGAGCTGGGCAGCTGCATCGGGCAGGCTGTAATAGTGGTAGGTCTTGCCGGCGACTTCGAGACTGCGACGGCATTTCAGGCTATCCAGGGAAGGCATTCCTCATCTCCTTGTGCCCACACGGTAGGGCTGGCTGATGAATGAGCTTTGAAACTAGCTTAAGTGGCCGGGTTGGTGGGTTCGGTTTCGCTCAAAACATCTCCGAGCCAACTCACCACACAGGCCACCAGGGCAGGGGTTTCGCTACTGCACTGGACCGGGCCATGCGGGCGAGGGTTCCCATGGTCGGCTATGATGCGCGGCTTTGGCGCAGGCCCGACCGCTGACAGGACTCGAACATGAACACTTTGCTGCTGCATTGCCGGCCCGGTTTCGAGGGTGAAGTCTGCTCGGAGATCAGCGAACACGCCGCCATGCTCGAAGTTGCTGGCTACGCCAAGGCACGGCCAGACAGCGCCTGTGCCGAGTTCGTCTGTAGCGAAAGCAGGGGCAGCGAGCGGCTGATGCGAAAACTGCGTTTTGCCGAGCTGATCTTTCCGCGGCAGTGGGCGCGCGGTGAATACCTGCAACTTCCCGAAACGGATCGCATCAGCGTGCTGCTGACTCATCTGGCGAACTATCCGGTGTGCAGCAGCCTGTGGCTGGAAGTGCTGGATACCAACGACGGCAAGGAGCTTTCCAACTTCTGTCGCAAGTTCGAGGCGCCACTGCGCAAGGCGCTAATCAAGGCCGGGCGGCTCGATGAACAGGGTAGCGGGCCCAGGCTGCTGCTGACCTTCAAGAGCGGCCGTGAGGTGTTTGCCGGAATCGCCGAGGCGGACAACAGTGCGCTGTGGCCGATGGGCATCCCGCGACTGAAGTTTCCACGCCAGGCGCCAAGCCGGTCCACGCTAAAGCTGGAGGAGGCCTGGCACCACTTTATCCCGCGCGATCAGTGGGACGCTCGCCTGGCAGCAGGCATGACCGGCGTCGATCTCGGTGCGGCACCGGGAGGCTGGACTTGGCAGCTGGTCAATCGGCACATCAAGGTCAGTGCCGTGGACAACGGGCCGATGAACGCTGACTTGATGGACTCCGGGCTGGTCGAGCATTTTCGCGCTGACGGTTTCACCTTCCGCCCGAAGAGGCCGGTGGACTGGATGGTCTGCGATATCGTCGAGAGGCCGGCACGTAACGCCGCGCTGCTGGAAACCTGGATCGGCGAGGGCCTGTGCCGCGAGGCGGTAGTCAACCTCAAGCTGCCGATGAAGCAGCGCTATGCCGAGGTCAAGCGCCTGCTCGAACGTATCGCCGATGGCTTGGCCGCGCGCGGCGTCAAGGCCAATATCGGTTGCAAGCAGCTCTATCACGATCGAGAGGAAGTGACCTGTCATCTGCGTCGCCTTTGATGCACGCGGATGACCTGTTCGCCCGCTTGCGCGACAATGCCGACCTGTTTCCCGGAGCCCAAGATGAACCAATCAGCTGAAATGACCGCCGACGCCGTGCTCGATGCCAGCGGCCTGAACTGCCCCGAGCCGGTGATGATGCTGCACAACAAGGTGCGCGATCTGGCCGGTGGTGCCTTGCTCAAGGTAATTGCCACCGACCCCTCGACCCAGCGCGACATTCCAAAGTTCTGCATTTTCCTTGGGCATGATCTGGTCGAGCAGCAGGAGGCAGCGGGCACCTACCTCTACTGGATTCGCAAGAAGAGCGAGTGAGCGATGTGGCTGCCGATTCGTTCGCGCCGCCTCAGCCCAGCTCTTCCCGGGCAGTACCCGTTTGCTGGCGTCGCCACATGCGGGTCAGCCAGCGCCAGGCGATCCAGCCGCCGCCGATCAGGTAGATCAGCCCGCCCGGCACCCACATGATCAGCCCGGCGAGTTGCTGGTCCTCCACCGCGCGGCCTTCTCCATAGAACGAAACGCTACCGAAGGTGAGCAGGGCGCCCAGCAGGCCGGTGTGCATCAGCGTAAGTAGTACCGCCATCAGCGCCTGTGGTACCTGCTTCGGGTTGACGCGCAGCACCGACCACCAGAACAGCCAGCCGGTGAACAGAAAGCACGCATGTTCGAAGGCGTGCCACCAGAGGTTGTCCAGCGCCAGCACGTAGAGCTTCGGTGTGTGCCAGATCCAGATGATCGCGCCATGCAGCAGCGCCAGCAGCGTCGGATAGCGGCCGGCACGCAGAATGCCGGTCCATACAGGCTGTGCGAAGCGGCCCGTTACACCGCGCCATTGCGGCAGCGGGCGGGCTAGCGCCCATAGCGGCGCAATCACGATGATGAACAGCATGTGCTGGGTCATGTGCCAGCTGGTGCTGCTTTCCGCCCAGTCGTCGATCGGGCCGAACACGGAAAACACAACCAGCAGCATGGCGCTGTGGAAGCAGAGGGCTTCGCTGCGCCGCGGCGGCACCTTGCGGGCGCCCAGCGCATAGAGCAGCCAGGCTGCCGCGACCAGCACCGCCGTGAGCAGCAACGGTGCGCGGTCCAGCAGGTGGGCATCGAACAGGCCGTGGGCATGGGCCGGCGCCGGCAGGACGATCGCGGCCAGCGTAATAGCAGCCCAACGCAGCGGAAGCCGGGTCACAGGCATGGCGGAATCTGTAACAGCGGAATGCCGACGAACAGGGTCGCCAGCGCCGCGATGAAGTGAATGCCGGCGGCAATCTTGGTGACGAACTGCTGGCGTTCGTTCAGCTGCGCCGGTGCGCGCGAAAGACGCCAGAAGTAGCGCGCCATCCACAACAGTAATCCGAGCGTAAGCAGTGTCAGCACGCCGAGACTGCCATTCAGCCAGTTCCACACGCCTTGGGCTGGGTCGGGTGGGCTGAGCTTGCAGATCACCGCTTGGCCGCCATACATCGCGACGAACCACAGGCTCCAGATGATCAGTCCGATCGGGATCTGCACCGGATGGTAGGGCGATGTTCGCGCATACTTCATCAGGCACCTCCCCAGGTGGCAGGAAACAACACGATGGCGGCATAGCTGACCCAAAGCACGCCAAGGTTGTAGTACCAGAGCTGCTCGACCACGACAGGCTCATACGGCGCCTTGTCGCCTACGTAACCGATGGCTACCCGCCACGCTTGCAGAGCGGTCAGTACGGCTGCCAGCGTGCAATGAATCAGGTTGTACGCCAGCATCACGAAGATCACTGCATCGTGGGCCGTTTCGGTCGGTGCCAGCCCGGCCGATAGCATCAGCCAGAGCAGCATGGCCGACTGCAGCAATGCCACGAGCGCGATCAGGGCGAGTTGCCCCATCAGGCCGTGATGTATGCCGGCGCGCAAGCGCTTGATCAGCCGGTGCAACCAGAGCGTGCCGGCACTCAGCAACAGCGCGCTGGCCAGCATCAGCCAGCCATTCAGCCCGCTGTCCGGCACCTGCCATTGCGGCGAAACGGTCCACAGATAAAACCAGCCGAACAGCAGCGACAGATACAGCGCGCCGTTGGCCAGCAGCGTCACGCCCATGCCCCACAGGCCCGGTCCGTCGAAGGTGCGCGAGTGCAGCGGTGGCTCGCCTGGCTGCGTATGAGCGTCCGGAGCAGCTGCCGGGTGCGCGCCGTTTTCCCAGGACCAGCGCAGCAGTACGACCACCGTGGCAACGGTCGCCACGATTGCAAGAATGTACGCCTTGTTCAGCAGGCTCAGGCACAGCACGGCGAGGAACACGGAGGCAATGAATGGCAGCCAGCTGTTGCCGGGCAGATGAATGATCTCGCGGACCTTGCCCGTCAGTGGATCGCTGCCCCAGGTCTCGCGCCGACCGTGGTCGATTACCGTCAGCGCATGTTCACCACGAGCGATGCTGTCGGGCAGGTCCGGGTCTTTCCATAGTGGATGGCGATCGGTCACGTCGGGCAGGCTGACGAAGTTGTAGGCGCTGGGTGGCAGGCTGGTAGCCCACTCCAGCGTATCGGCCTTCCACGGGTTCTTCGGCGCCGGAATGCCGAAACGAAAGTGCAGGATGATATCCAGCAGGATGGTGGCGACACCCGCCGCCATGATGAAGCTGCCGATCGACGACACCAGATTGGGCATGTCCCAACCGAGGCCGGTGTCGTAGGTGTAAACGCGCCGGGGCATGCCGATCAGGCCGGTCCAGTGCATGATCAGGAACGTCACGTTGAAGCCGATGAAGAACAGCCAGAAGCCCCAGCGCCCGAGCTTTTCCGACGGCATGCGCCCGGAAAAGTGCGGCAGCCAGTAATAAAGCCCGGCCATCAACGGGAAGACCATGCCGCCCACCAGCACGTAGTGCATGTGCGCGACGACGAAATGGGTGTCGTGCACCTGCCAGTCGAACGGCACCAGCGCCAGCATCACGCCGGTCAGCCCACCGGCGACGAAAACGATGAGAAAGCCCACCAACCAGAGCATCGGCACCCTGTACACCGGCTTGCCGAGCCAGAGCGTTGCCAGCCAGGCGAAGATCTGCACCCCGGTGGGTATTGCCACCAACATGCTCGCCGCCGAGAAGAAGGCTGTAGCCAGTTGCGGGATACCGACCGTGAACATGTGGTGCACCCACAGCCCGAAGCTGATGAAGCCGGTGGTCAGCACGCCCAGCACCACCCAGCGATAGCCCACCAGCGGGCGCTGGCAGAACACTGGAATCAGCGTGGAGACGATGCCGGCGCCAGGCAGGAAGATGATGTACACCTCGGGATGGCCGAACAGCCAGAACAGATGCTGCCAGAGCACCGGGTCGCCGCCGCGGGCGACATCGAAGAACGGCATGCCCGCCGCGCGCTCCAGCTCCAGCAGGATCGAGCCGAGGATCAGCGGCGGGAAGCCGACCACGATCATCATCGCCATCACTAGGATGTACCAGGCGTACAGCGGCATCTTGTGCAGCGCCATGCCGTTGGTGCGGGTGCGCAGGATCGACACCACCAGCTCGACGCCGGCGGATACTGCGGAAATCTCGACAAAGGTGATGCCCAGCAGCCAGAAGTCCGAATTGACCCCCGGCGTGTGCGCCGAGCTGGACAGCGGCGTGTACATGAACCAGCCGGCCTTGGGCGCGACATCGAGAAAGATGCTCGATAGCAGGATCAGCCCGCCGAACAGGTAGCAGTAATAGCCAAGGGCGGAAAGCCGCGGAAATACCAGATCGCGGGCGCCGATCATCTTCGGGATCAGGTAGACCGCCAGCCCCTCCATCATCGGTACGGCGAAGAGGAACATCATCACCGTGCCATGCATGGTGAAGACCTGGTTGTAGACGTCCGGCTCCATCAGCTCGTAGCCGGGCAGGGCGAGCTGGGTGCGGATGAGCATGGCCAGCAGGCCGCCAACCAGGAAGAAGAAGGCACCGGTGACCAGAAAGCGCAGGCCAATGCTGGTGTGGTTGACGATGGTCAGCGCGCGCCAACCGCGCGGATTGCCCCACACCTCGTCGAACTGATCGTGGAGCTGGTCGAGGTCGGTAGCGGCGCCATTGTTTCGGGTCGGGGTCATGGCGCGAGGGTCTCCAGCCAGTCGGCAAGCTGGCCGAGGGTTTCTTCGGGAATGTCGTCGTGACGTGGCATGGCGATGCCGTGCTTGAGGCTCTGGTGATCGCTGAGCCAGCGGCGCAGGCCTTCGGCGTCGTTGGCAATCACCCCCGCGCCCAGCGTCGGGCGGGTCGCCAGGTCGCTGAGATCCGGGGCGCGGTTGCCGTCACTGACACCGGCGACGCGGTGGCACTGGCCGCAGCGCTCGTCGAACACCTGGCCGGCGGCGCCGCTGGGCGGCTGGTGTTCTCGCCCGGCGCGGGCTTCGAGCCAGCTGGCGAATGCGTCGGGCTCGAGCGCTTCGACATGGAGAATCATGTGGGCATGCTGGCTGCCGCAGAATTCCGAGCATTGTCCGCGAAACACGCCGGCCTGCGAGGCTTGCAGGCGCAGGGTGTTGGTCCGCCCCGGCACCATGTCCAGCTTGCCGCCCAGGCGTGGCACCCAGAACGAGTGGATCACGTCGGCGCTGGTCACCTCGACGTCTACTGGCCGATCCACCGGCAGGATGAACTGGTTGGCCGTCACTACGCCCCTTTCCGGATAGCGCACCTCCCACCACCATTGATGACCGATGACCTGGATGCGTAGTGGCTGCTCGCCCTCGACGGGCAACGGCAGCATGCCGCGCCCGGTGGGAATGCCAAAAGCCAGCAGGGCGATGATGCTGACGGTGGGCAGGATCAGACCGCCGCCAATGATCCAGCGTCGATTGATCCGCAGGGCCTGCTCATCGCTATAGGTTTGCGGGCGCCGCAGCATGGCGTAAATCCACAGCGCGCTCACCACCAGCAGTACCAGCACGGAGAAACCGAACATCGCCCACCAGACATTGGCCACGTCGCGGGCCATTGGCCCTGCGGGCGAGAGGGCTGACTGCGGCCCATCGCATGCAGTCAGCAAAGGAACTGCCAGCGCCAGCGTGGTCCATTTGAAAGGGTTGCCGCCTCGTCTCGATGACCGGGCGGCCCGTTTCACTACAGTGCCTGGGAGGGCCGGATGGCCACAGAACGCGAGTCGATCAACAGTAACGCCGCCATTGCCGGCCATCCGTTGCATCCGATGATGATTCATTTCCCCGTCGCCGCGCTGATCGGCCTGGTGCCGGCCGACCTCGCCTATTTCTGGACGCTCGACGAATTCTGGTGGCGCGCCGGCCTCTGGCTTTCCGGCGTGGGCGCCATCGGCGGCTGGATTGCCAGCATTGCCGGCGTGATCGATCTGCTCTCCGTGCAGCAGATTCGCCGCAAGGTCACCGCCTGGTGCCACGCGATACTCGCCGTGATGATGCTTTCGCTGGCTTCGCTGAACTGGCTGTTGCGCTATCAGGGCATGGATCGTGGCGATGGCGATGCCATGTGGGGGCTCTATCTTTCGCTGCTGACTGCCGTGCTGATCTCGCTGGCTGCTTTTCTCGGCGGGCGACTGGTTTACGAACATGCCGTCGGCGTGGATCTCGACGGTCAGCAGGCGCCCTGAGTCTTCGTCACGGCTTGCCAGGGACGGCCGGCTCGAGCAGGCAGAATGGGGAGGGTCGAGGCGGGCCGGGCAGTCGGTCATGCGAGGCTGTCGTTCCTTGAGTCAGAAGGGTTTGGCAAGCACCAGCCAGAGGGTCAGGGCGATCAATACGGGGACCAGCACACCCAGGGCCATGCACTGGTATGTGACGCCACGCTCCGGCTCGCGTTCGATGCGCAGGACCAGAACGCCGCACAGGGCATGACAGAGCGCCATGCCGGTCACCATCGTCAGCTTCATGATCAGCCAGCCGGCCAGGGTGCCGTCGCGCAGGAACAGTGCCGTGCCGGAGCCGATGGCGATCAGCGCAGCGGGCGTGCTGATCAGGGTGAACACCATGCGGGTGAGGTGGGCATGGTCGCGGTAGAAGAGTTGATCGCTGCGCTTGGTGCCCGCGGCGATCATTGCCGGCAGATAGAGCAGCGAGCCGCACCAGCAGAGCAGGGCGGCAAAGTGCAGCAGTTTGAGCAAGGGCATGCCGGTCTCCATCCTGCCTGATGCGAATCTGAGGATGTGACAGTCCCGCTTCCGGGCAGTTCGTCGGTGCGGGCGAAGCGGCGGCGGATGAGCGCCGCTGGTGCGCCGGCGCGCTACATCAGGTCGGTGCGCCGCGGTCAGGGCGCTCGAACAGCTGCGTGCCACAGCGACTGCAGAACGCCGCATTGGGCTCGTGGGTGAGCTTGTCGCAGGTTGGGCAGGCGTGGCGCAGGCTGTCCTGGCGCATGGCATTGGCCAGCTCGGCGGTGAAAATGCCGGTCGGCACGGCGATGATCGAATAACCGGTGATCATCACCACTGTCGCCAACGCCTTGCCCAGCGGCGTGTGCGGGACGATGTCGCCGAAGCCGACCGTAGTCAGCGTGACCACCGCCCAGTAGATGCTCATCGGGATGCTGGTGAAGCCGTTGGAGGGCCCCTCGATCACGTACATCAGCGTGCCGTAGACGATGATCAGCGTGGTGACACTGAGCAGGAAGACGATGATCTTCTGCCGGCTGCCCTGCAGCGCCACCAGCAGGAAGTTCGCCTGGCTCAGGTAGGGCGTGAGCTTGAGTACGCGGAATATCCGTAGCATGCGGATGATGCGCACCACCAGCAGGTACTGCGCATCGGGCAACAGCAGGGCAATGAAAGCCGGCAGCACCGATAGAAGATCGACTGCACCGTAGAAGCTGAAGATGTACTTGCGCGGCTCGGGATGCGTGTAGATGCGCACCAGGTATTCCACGGCGAAGATCGCCGTGAAGGCCCACTCCAGATTGGTCAGCAGCTCGCCGTGGCGCTCATTGAACGAGGCGATGCTGTCGAACATCACCACCACCAGGCTGGCCAGGATGATGACCAGGAGCCAGGTGTCGAAGCGCTTGCCGGCCGGGGTATTGGTGAAAAAGATGATGACGTATAGCCGTTCGCGCCAGCTCATCGCCTTCAGGGAATCGTTATCCATTCGCCGTGGTCTCTCGCATGAGTGCTGCCAAAGCGGGCCATTAAAGCACCGCAGCAGCCTGGCTGCATGTCGTGCCGCCGCGCTGGTCGCATGCCGTTGGTAACGTCACTTTGCCTGAATCACAGTTAGCGCATAGTCTGAATACAGGCGCAGCCAGCAGTTGGAGAGTGCAATGCCCGATTCCCAGTTGGTCGACCCATTCGGCCGGCGCATCACCTACCTGAGATTGTCGGTAACCGACCGCTGTGATTTTCGCTGTACCTATTGCATGAGCGAGGACATGGTCTTCGCTCCGCGTGCGCAGATTCTTACCCTCGAAGAGCTCTATGCCGTGGCCGATGCGTTCATCAGTCTCGGCGTCAAACGCATTCGCGTGACGGGTGGCGAGCCGCTGGTGCGCAAGGGTCTGACCGGCTTGCTGGAGCGCTTGGGCGCGCGCGAAGAACTGGAAGATTTGGCCATCACCACCAACGGCTCGCAGCTGCCTAGCCTGGCGCCGGCGTTGCATGCCGCTGGCGTGAAGCGTCTCAACATCAGCCTCGATTCACTCAAACGCGACCGTTTTGCCGAGCTGACCCGTCGCGACCGACTGGATCAGGTGCTCGAAGGCATCGAGGCCGCGCGCCGCGCGGGCTTCAAGCGGATCAAGCTAAACAGCGTGGTGCAGAAGGGGCGCAACGACGACGAGATCCTCGATCTGGTGGATTTCGCTATCGAGCGCGGCCTCGATATCAGTTTTATCGAAGAGATGCCGCTCGGGAGCGTCTCCAGTCATCAGCGGCAGATTACTTTCTGCTCCAGCGACGAAGTCCGTGAGCGGATCGAAGCGCGGCATACGCTGGTGCGCAGCAGCCACGCTACCGGCGGCCCGTCGCGGTACTGGCAGGTGGCAGGCAGCGAAACGCAGATCGGCTTTATCTCGCCGCACAGCAACAACTTCTGTGGCAGCTGCAACCGAGTACGCGTGACCGCCGAGGGCAAGCTGGTGCTCTGCCTGGGGCATGAGGGTGCACTGGACCTGAAGAGCCTGATGCGGCGTCATCCGGGCGACAGTGAGCGCCTGCGCAATGCTCTGGTGAATGCGCTGCAGCTCAAACCGGAAAAGCATCATTTCCGCACCGACGAACAGGTTCAGGTGGTGCGTTTCATGAGCATGACCGGCGGCTGATAGCGCGCGGCCTCTGGCTCACTGGTCAGCGTTTCATTCTCTCCATGTTTGTGTCGCCATAGTTATCCGGCGGCGCTGCGCCTCGGGAGAGGCGTTTCTGTGCGCCGCCGCGCTGCGAGGCGGGCTAGTCGGCGTGATAAACTCCGTGGCTTCTTGCCAGTACCCATTTGATGCCAGGATTTTCGATGTTCACGGCGACTCCGCTTGTTCGTCCCCATGCTGACTGCCAAGGATTGGCTGCATGCGCCTGAAGAGCATCAAACTCGCCGGCTTCAAATCCTTCGTCGACCCCACCACAGTCAGCTTTCCGAGCAACATGGCGGCGGTCGTCGGTCCGAACGGCTGCGGCAAATCCAATATCATCGACGCCGTGCGCTGGGTAATGGGCGAAAGCTCGGCGAAGAACCTGCGTGGCGAGTCGATGACCGACGTCATCTTCAACGGCTCGAATACGCGCAAGCCGGTAACCCAGGCGAGTATCGAGCTCATCTTCGATAACTCCGACGGTACGCTGACCGGCGAATACGCCGCCTTCGCCGAGATCTCCATCCGCCGCCGCGTGACCCGCGACTCGCAGAATACCTACTTCCTCAACGGCGTGAAGTGTCGGCGCCGCGACATCACCGACATCTTCCTCGGCACCGGCCTCGGACCGCGTAGCTACTCGATTATCGAGCAGGGCATGATCTCCAAGCTGATCGAAGCCAAGCCTGAGGACCTGCGCAACTTCATCGAAGAAGCCGCTGGCATCTCCAAGTACAAGGAGCGCCGGCGCGAAACCGAGAACCGCATTCGTCGCACCCACGAGAACCTGGCTCGGCTGACCGATCTGCGCGAAGAGCTGGAGCGCCAGCTCGAGCGGTTGCACCGCCAGGCGCAGTCGGCGGAGAAGTATCAGGAATACAAGGCTGAAGAGCGTCAGCTCAAGGCGCAGCTTTCGGCATTGCGCTGGCAAGCGCTGAACGAGCTGGTCGGCCAGCGCGAGCAGGTCATCGGCGATCAGGAGGTCGCCTTCGAAGCGCTGGTGGCCGAGCAGCGCAGCGCCGATGCGAGCATCGAGCGGTTGCGTGACGGCCACCACGAGCTCTCCGAGCGCTTCAATCAGGTGCAGGGCCGTTTCTATTCGGTTGGCGGTGACATCGCCCGCGTCGAGCAGAGCATTCAGCACGGCCAACAGCGCCTGCGCCAGTTGCAGGACGATCTGCGCGAGGCGGAGCAGGCGCGGCTGGAAACCGAATCGCACCTTGGCCACGATCGCACTCTGCTCGCCGCCCTCGGGGAGGAACTGGCGATGCTCGAGCCCGAGCAGGAGCTCTCCGGAGCCGCCGCCGAGGAATCCGCGGTCCAGCTGGAAGAGGCCGAAGCGGCCATGCAGGCCTGGCAGGAACAGTGGGAGCGTTTCAATCAGCACAGCGCCGAGCCGCGTCGCGCGGCGGAAGTGCAGCAGTCGCGCATCCAGCAACTGGAGCAGAGCCTGGAGCGCCTGGCCGAACGTCAACGTCGCCTGGACGACGAGCGCGCGCTGCTGGCTGCCGATCCCGAAGACGTCGCGATCCTTGAGCTTGGTGAGCAGCTCGCAGCCAGCGAACTCGATCTCGAGGCGCTTGCTGCGGCCGCCGAAGACCTCAATGAACGTCTTGAGCAGCTGCGTGAGGAGTTGCAGCAGGCGACCCGAACGCAGCAACAGATGCAGGGTGAACTGCAGCGCTTGAATGGCCGCATCGCCTCGCTGGAAGCGTTGCAGCAGGCTGCGATGGACCCAGGCAAGGGCGTCGCCGAATGGCTGCGGGAGCAAGGTCTGGCGGACCGTCCGCGCCTCGTCGAGGGCTTGCGCGTCGAGCCCGGCTGGGAGTTGGCCGTGGAAACGGTGCTCGGCGGCGACGTAAATGCGGTATTGCTCGATGAGTTCGTGGCTATCGATCTTGCTGGCTTCGAACAGGGGGATTTACGCCTGGTCAGCCCGCGCCAGGGCGATGTGAGCCGCCCTGGCAGTCTGCTTGATCTGGTCGAGTCAAGATTGGATCTCTCACCCTGGCTGGGGCGCGTGCGTCCTGTCGACTCGCTGGAGCAGGCTTTGGCCGCACGCGCAGCGCTCGGTGAAGACGAAAGCGTGATCAGTCGTGACGGCTATTGGGTCGGCCAGCATTTTCTGCGTGTGCGCCGGGCCAGTGAGGCGGAATCGGGTGTGCTTGCACGCGGCCAGGAACTGGAGCGGTTACTGGCCGAGCGCGACGAACGTGAAGCGGCCTTGGCAGTGGTTGAAGAGCGTATTTCCGAATTGCGCGCAGCCCAGTCCCGCCTGGAAGAGGAACGCGAACAACAGCGCCGGCGGCAGCAGGAAGAGGCGCGGATACAGGGTGACCTCAAAGCCCAGCTGTCTGCCGGGCAAGCACGGCTGGAGCAACTTGGATTGCGCCGCCAACGCCTGGACGAAGAGCTTGCCGAACAGCAGGACCGGCGCGAGATCGAGACCGAGCAACTGGGCGAGGCGCGCCTGCAGCTTCAGGACGCGCTGGATGCGATGGCTCATGACGCCGAGCAGCGCGAGACGCTGCTAGCCAGTCGTGACGGTATTCGCGAGCGGCTGGACCGTATTCGTCAGGACGCACGTCAGCAGAAGGATCATGCCCATCAATTGGCGCTTCGAGTCGGTTCGCTCAAGGCGCAGCATGAATCTACGCGCCAGGCGCTGGAGCGGCTGGAGCAGCAGTTCGAGCGGGCTATCGAGCGCCGCGAGCAGCTTACGCTGAATCTGGAAGAGGGGGAGGCGCCGCTCGAAGAGCTGCGCATGAAGCTCGAGGAGTTGCTAGAACGACGGATGGGCGTCGAAGAGGAACTCAAGCATGCACGCCTGGCGCTGGAAGATGCTGATCGCGAGTTGCGTGATGCGGAAAAGCGGCGCACTCAGGCCGAGCAGCAGGCGCAGCTGCTGCGCGGTCAACTGGAACAACAGCGACTGGACTGGCAGGGGCTGAGCGTCCGGCGCAAGGCGCTGCAGGATCAGCTTCACGAGGATGGCTACGACCTGCACGGCGTACTGGGAACGCTCCCGGCCGACGCCAGCGAGCAAGGCTGGGAAGCGGAGCTGGAGCGCCTCGCCCAGCGCATTCAGCGTCTTGGGCCGATCAACCTGGCCGCGATCGACGAGTACCAGCAGCAATCGGAGCGCAAGCGCTATCTCGATGCGCAGAACGACGACCTTGTCGAGGCACTGGATACGCTGGAAAACGTCATCCGCAAGATCGACCGCGAAACCCGTAATCGTTTCAAGGAAACCTTCGATCAGATCAACAGCGGCCTGCAGGCGCTTTTCCCGAAAGTCTTCGGTGGTGGCAACGCTTATCTGGAACTTACCGGGGAAGATTTACTCGATACCGGGGTGGCGATCATGGCAAGACCGCCTGGAAAGAAGAACAGCACCATTCACCTGCTTTCCGGTGGAGAAAAGGCACTGACGGCGCTGGCGCTGGTATTTGCCATCTTCCAGCTGAATCCGGCGCCTTTCTGCATGCTCGATGAAGTCGATGCGCCATTGGACGATGCGAACGTTGGTCGTTATGCACGGCTGGTGAAGGAGATGTCGGAGAAAGTGCAGTTCATCTATATCACTCACAACAAGATCGCCATGGAAATGGCCGACCAGTTGATGGGTGTAACCATGCATGAACCGGGTTGCTCGAGGCTGGTGGCAGTCGATGTCGAACAGGCCGTTGCACTCGCCGAAGCCTAGGATTAAGCCGCGTGTTTGAGCATTTTTGATACGAGGAAGGCCATAAAAAGAGAACTACCGCACGGTGCAAAGTTACCGTTCGTCGTGCTAGCTTAGAGCACAATTTTTGCGATGCGCTTGAAGCGGCCCCAAGGGGCCGTTCGTTGCGTCTTTATCATCGAATTCAGAGGTTAATGCATTAATGGATATCGGTCTGCGCGAGTGGCTGATCGTCATCGGCATCATTGTCATCGCCGGCATTCTGTTCGACGGCTGGCGACGCATGCGTGGCGGCAAGGGCAAGCTGAAGTTCAAGCTGGACCGTAGCCTCTCCAACCTTCCCGATGCCGACGATTCTCCTGAAGTACTAGGCCCCGCACGCGTAGTGAATCGCGATCATGAGCCGTCCCTGGATGAAGGCGACATGCCTGCCATGAGCGCTCGCGAATCCGGCAAGAAACGCCGGCAGGACGAACCTTTCCAGGGCGATCTTCAGCTCAATACCGACGAGCCCGTGCCAACGCTGCTCGATCCTGTTGTGGGTGACGATGAGGACGAGAAAGAGCAGTCGCACAAAGAGCTTGCGCCTGTCGAGGAAGTGCTCGTCATCAACGTTATTTGCCGCGACCCTCAGGGTTTCCGTGGTCCCGCATTGCTGCAGAACATTCTCGAAAGCGGCCTGCGCTTCGGTGAGATGGATATCTTCCACCGCCATGAGAGCATGGCCGGTAACGGCGAGGTGCTGTTCTCCATGGCTAATGCGGTCAAGCCCGGCACCTTCGACTTGGATGATATCGATCACTTCACCACTCCGGCAGTGAGTTTCTTCCTCGGTCTGCCTGGCCCGCGCCATCCCAAGCAGGCCTTTGATGTCATGGTCGCTGCTGCACGCAAGCTCTCCCAAGAGCTCAACGGCGAGCTGAAGGATGACCAGCGCAGCGTGTTGACCGCCCAAACCATCGAGCATTACCGCCAGCGCATCGTCGAGTTCGAACGCCGACAGATGACCATCAAGCAACGTTGATACTTCACCGCACCGGGCCTCGCGCCCGGTTTTGCGTTTGTTGGGGGCAGGCTCCTTTCATTTGTCTTGTCTGCCGCCTCGCTGCGCAGAGCGCTGTAGGGTGGCTTCGGTCGGTGTCTAGGGCTGAGCTTTAGCCACCGGCACTTCGCTTCAGAGCAGTCGTCCCGTTAGCCTGTTCCGCCCAGTCCGCTCCAATCAGCTTCCGCAAACCTGCCTTTGGCTGTGCATTCGGCTAGAATCCGACGCCTTTCCTATCAACCAAGGCGCGCTGATGCGGTCTGAATCAGCACAGCCCCAGTCACGGCTTCGTCCTATGCCTTCCGCCCAAACCGCCGCCGAGCGCATTGCCAAACTGCGCAGCGAAATCGACGCCCACAACTACCGCTACTACGTGCTCGACGAACCCAGTGTTCCCGATGCCGAGTACGACCGCCTGTTCAACGAACTCAAGGCGCTCGAGGCAGAGCACCCGGAGCTGGTGACACCCGAGTCACCAACCCAGCGGGTCGGCGGTGCGGCGCTGGCGGCGTTCGGTCAGGTACGCCATGAAGTGCCTATGCTGAGCCTGGGTAATGCCTTCGAGGAGCAGGACCTGCTCGATTTCGACCGTCGTGTGCGCGAAGGTCTCGACCTGCCGGCAGGCGACCTGTTCGGTGCTGGCGTGGTGGTCGAGTACAGCTGCGAACCCAAGCTCGACGGCCTGGCGGTCAGCCTGCTCTACGAGAACGGCCATCTGGTGCGCGGTGCTACCCGCGGCGATGGCAGCACTGGCGAGGACATCAGCGCCAATGTGCGCACCGTTCGCAACATCCCACTCAAGCTGCATGGCAGCGGCTGGCCGGCGGTGCTCGAGGTGCGCGGCGAGATCTACATGCCCAAGGCCGGCTTCGAAGCGCTCAATGCGCGACAGCTGGAAAGCGGCGGCAAACCCTTCGCCAACCCACGCAACGCCGCAGCCGGCAGTCTGCGCCAGCTGGATTCGAAAATCACCGCCAGCCGGCCGCTTGAACTGTGCGCTTACGGCGTCGGTCGCAGCGATGGTGAGCTGCCGGGTACGCACATCGGGATTCTCGAAGCGCTGAAAAGCTGGGGTCTGCCTATAAGTCGCGAACTGAAGCTGGCCAAGGGCGTCGCCGAATGTCGCGCCTATTACGACGCCATCGGTGCAAAGCGCGATGCGCTGCCTTACGAAATTGACGGTGTGGTGTTCAAGGTCAACGCCGTTGCGCAGCAGCGCGAACTGGGTTTTCGTGCGCGCGAGCCGCGCTGGGCCATCGCGCACAAGTTCCCGGCGCGGGAAGAAATAACCGAGCTGCTCGACGTGGAATTCCAGGTCGGCCGTACCGGCGCGATCACCCCGGTCGCACGGCTCAAGCCGGTGCAGGTTGCCGGCGTCACCGTATCAAACGCGACGCTACACAACATGGACGAAGTGGCCCGCCTGGGCGTGATGATCGGAGATACGGTGATCGTGCGCCGCGCCGGTGACGTCATCCCGCAGATTCTCGGCGTGATCGCCGAACGTCGCCCGACCGATGCCCGCGCCGTGCATGTGCCAGAGCAATGCCCGGTGTGCGGTTCTGCCGTGGAGCGCACCCAGCTGATCAAGCGCAGCAAGGGCCGTGAATCGGTCAGCGAAGGTTCGATCTACCGCTGCGTGGGCCGCCTTGCCTGCCAGGCGCAGCTTAAGCAGGCGATCATCCACTTCGTCTCGCGCCGCGCCATGGATATCGACGGTCTGGGCGACAAAATCGTCGAGCAGCTGGTCGACAAGGGGCTGGTCAGTTCGCCGGCGGATCTCTACTGCCTGACTCACCAGCAGGTCATTGAACTGGAGGGTTTCGCCGAGATATCCACGCGCAACCTGCTCAATGCCATCGGTGCCAGTCGCAAGCCGAGCCTCGCGCGATTCGTCTATGCGCTCGGCATCCCGGACGTCGGTGAGGAAACCGCCAAATTGCTGGCACGCGCTCTGGGTTCCCTGGACCGAATCGGCCGGGCACTGCCGGACGTGCTCGTCTACCTGCCCGACATCGGTCTGGAAGTCGCCCACGAGATCCACAGCTTCTTCGAGGACGAGCACAATCGCACTGTCATTGCGCTGCTGCGTGAGCGTGGCGTCGAACCGCAGGAGGAGGGCGACGTCCACCCGGAATTCGCCGCCTGCGCAACGCTGGCCGATCTGCTCGACCGGCTCAACATCCCCCATATCGCCCGCACCGGCGCCCAGCGTCTGGCAGAACGCTTCGGCAGCCTCGACGCAATCATCGCGGCTGATTGGCTCGACCTGCGTCAGGTCGAGCGCCTTAACGAAAAGGCTGCACGCTCACTGCGCGACTACTTCGACAAACCCGAAAACACCGAACGCGCCCGTTTGATCGAAGCCCAGCTGCGCGAGTTCGGCATGCACTGGGAAAGCGAAAGGAAAGCCGCCGAAGGCCTGCCGCTGGCCGGCCAGACCTGGGTACTGACCGGAACGCTGGAAGCGATGAGTCGTGACGAAGGAAAAGCGCGGCTGGAGGCGTTGGGGGCGAAGGTCGCAGGCTCAGTGTCCGCCAAAACGGCTTGCGTGGTAGCGGGCCCTGGCGCCGGCTCGAAGCTCTCCAAAGCCAATGAGCTCGGTGTGACGGTGCTCGACGAAGCGCAGTTCCTCGAACGCCTCGCTCAGCTTGGTTCGACAAACACATAGCACATAACGCATGACAGCTCATCCCGGCGAGCATCGCTGGCAAACCCGCTCCCAAATGTGTCACTAAACTCCTGGGAGCGGCCTTGGTCGCGATGGGGCTCACCCAAAGCCCAACAACATCCTACGAATCTCCCTTCGTTCACTGCTCCTCTGAGGCCGCTTCGGTCATCCTCCTAAAGTTTTCCCGCCTCCACCCGAAAAGCTGGTCAAGCAAGTCCGCAGTCTGGATATGCTGGCGTAGCGTTGGAGCGGTACCGGGGTCAAGAAAAAGTTCGAACCTGCCCTAAAGCCAACCCAAACGGCGCCGATAAGCTAATCGAATGCGAACTCAATGGGTGCCTGACCTAAGCCGGCCCGGAGTCGCAAGCTCAGGCAACCAAAGTAACTAGCGCCCTTGGAGGCAAACACCATGGCTCTTACCGTCAATACCAACATCCCTTCGCTGAACACCCAGCGTAACCTGAACAGCTCGTCCAACGCGCTGGCCACTTCCATGCAGCGCCTGTCCACCGGTAGCCGCATCAATAGCGCCAAGGACGACGCCGCCGGCCTGCAGATCGCCAACCGCCTGACCAGTCAGGTCAACGGTCTGGGCGTCGCGGTTCGCAACGCCAACGACGGTATCTCCCTGGCTCAGACCGCTGAAGGCGCCCTGCAGCAGTCCACCAATATCCTGCAGCGTATGCGTGACCTGGCCCTGCAGTCGGCCAACGGTTCGAACAGCGGTTCCGAGCGTGAGGCGTTGAACTCCGAGGTCGGTCAGCTAAAGAAAGAGCTTGATCGAATCAGCAACACCACGACTTTCGGCGGTCGCCAATTGCTGGATGGCTCATTCGGTATTGCGAGCTTTCAAGTGGGTGCGGCCGCGAACGAGATTATCAGCGTGGGAATCGACAAAATGAGCTCTGCCTCGCTCAGTGGCTCGTACTACAAGGCCGAGTTTGATGATGCTGGCTTAGCCCTCGCGACCGATGGCACATTCGTAGGCGGCACGCTGAAAGCGGCGATTACCGTGGATGGTGTGACTGACCCGGTTGAAGTTGAGTTCGATGTCAAAGCTACAGATGATGCAGATGCAGTAATGGCTAAATTTGCTGCTGCGGTTAACGATGCCAATTTAGGCGTTAGCATCCAGAAGGATGCCGATGAGGCATGGCAGATTGTTTCAAAATCGAATGCAGCCGGTGATGGTGCTTTGGTAACAAATGTCGAGTTCGATGTTAATAGCGTAGCCGGCGTTACTGCCCCGACTGCTGCAGACGTGGATCTTGATGCAGCTACAAAAGTTGCAGCGGCTGATAGCACTGTTAAGGCAATTGACATCGGCGATGCGGTTGGGGCGCAGGCGGCAGTGCTCGTCATTGATGACGCGATCAAAATGATTGACTCGCAGCGTGCCGACCTCGGTGCCGTGCAGAACCGCTTCGACAACACTATTGCCAACCTGCAGAGCATCTCCGAAAACGTTTCCGCAGCCCGCGGTCGCATCGAAGACACCGACTTCGCCGCAGAAACCGCGAATCTGAGCAAGAACCAAATTCTGCAGCAGGCCGGTACCGCGATCCTGGCCCAGGCCAAGCAGCTGCCGCAGGCAGTCCTCAGCCTGCTGCAGTAATCGCAGAAAGCAGGGGCGGCGCAAAGGATGGGGAAGTGGCTCAGCTACTTCCCCATCGATTCATTTACGAGGTGAATCATGGACGTCGGGAAAATGGCAGGAATCACGCTTTCATCACCCACAGTAGCCACGCTACCCAGCATCCGTTCGGAGTCTGGGTTTTCGTCGTCCGATCATCGGAACAATGGTGAGGCTGATGAGGGTCGCACGGGGCGTTCTGAGGATGTCGGCGTTGTAGTCGATCGACTGCGTGAGCAAGTGCAGAACCTGCAGCGCGACCTGAGCTTCAGTGTTGACGATTCGTCGGGCGAGGTGGTCGTTCGGGTTGTCGATGGCGAATCGGGCAAGGTGGTGCGGCAAATACCGTCGGAAGAACTCCTACGCCTTGCCGAGCGGCTGGACGAAATGCGCAGTCTTCTGTTTGAGGGTAAAGCGTGAGCGGCACGAATCTTGATTCGTCAGTTCGTTTGTTAACGATACGCAATTTTTTTTGACGAGGTGTGGCTATGGCGGGCGTAACGGGCATTGGTTCCGGTATCGACATCGATAGCATTGTCAAAAGCATGGTGGCGGCCGAACGTGCGCCTAAAGAGTCGCAGCTCAAAACGCTGGAGTCGAAGACCACCACGCGCATCACAGCTATCGGTGCGCTCAAGAGCGCTATCACCGAGTTTCAATCTGCGCTGGGCAATCTCAACAAGCCTGAAGTGTTCAAGGCTCGTGCTGCTTCTTCTTCGAACGCGGATCTGCTTTCGGTAAAGGCAGGCGTAACTGCCGGTGCGGGAAGCTATAAGGTCGCGGTTTCGCAGCTTGCCTCCGGTAGTAAGGTGGCACTCCAGGCTTTTAAAAACGACGCTGCGAATCCAGTCGCGCTAGGCACCGGTACTATGCGCATCAGTGTCGGTGATTCCGAGTTGCCGATAACAGTCGATGAGAGCAATAACACGCTCGCTGGGATTCGGGATGCCATCAATAAGGCCGGTGCGGATAAAGGTGTTTCTGCCACCATCGTGACTGATGATGCCGGATCCCGGCTTGTGCTCAGTAGTTCGACTACCGGCAAGGATGAGAACATCACTGTAGCAGTGGATGAAGGCTCGACCGGCAACCTTTCCCAGCTTGCGTTTGCCGGCGGCACCAATAAGCCCGGTGCTGATGGATCTGCTGGTGTCATCACCCAGGCGCAGAACGCTGTGCTTACCATTGATGGTCTGACTGTCACCCGCAAGACCAATTCCATTAATGACACGATCGAAGGCGTGACTCTGGAATTGAAAGGCTTGGTAGATGAAAAAGAGCCGCTCACGGTCGGTGTTACGCTCGACGAGGCCGGAGTCAAAAAGCAGATTCAGTCTTTTGTCGATGCATATAACAAGCTCATCGGTGTGATCAACGCACAGACCAAAGTGACTTCTGTCGGTGAAGGCAAGGCGCCGGTGACGGGGGCTTTGGTCGGCGATGCGACTGCTCGAACGTTGTTGAATACCATACGAAACGAACTCGTTTCGGTTCAGGGGTCAGGCGGTATTCGTGCGCTTACAGATATTGGCGTGACGACCCAGAAAGATGGAACGTTAAAAGTCGACAGCGACAAGCTGTCTAAAGTTGTTAGTGCAAACTTCGCTGAGCTGTCAGAGTTGTTCGCCGGTGAAAAAGGTCTTGCAACGCGTCTTGACGAGAAATTGAAGCCATACACGCAAACGGGCGGAATTCTCGAGCAGCGCAACAAAGTGATGACCGAAACAATTTCCAAGATTGATAAACAGAAAGTGGATCTGGATCGGCGTATCACTTCACTGCAGGACCGTCTCTACAAGCAGTTCAATGCGATGGATGCGCTGGTGGGAAAGATGGCTAGCACGTCGTCGAGCCTCCTGGCTTCGCTGGAGAATCTGCCTTGGGCTGCGAATAACTCCAAGAAATGATTCAGTTGGTACAGAAAGCCGCCTTGTGGGCGGCTTTTTTGTTTGCGCCGCTCGCTCAAGTCCCGTCAGCATCGACCGATAACTAGAGCATGTACTTGATGTGGCAGGGTTAATCCAAATGTACGCAATGTCGGCAATGAAGCAGTATCAGCAGGTAGGTGTTCAGGCCCAGGTAAATGACGCCGACCCGCACCGTTTGATCCAGATGCTGATGCAGGGCGGGCTGGATCGTATCGCTCAGGCCAAGGGCGCGATGGAGCGCGAGGCCTTCGCAGAGAAGGGCGTACTGATCGGAAAGGCACTGGGCATTGTGGGCGGGCTGCGTGATGCCTTGGACAAGAGCATTGGTGGTGAGCTGGCGGAGAATCTGGATCGTTTGTACGAATACATGACGATGCGTCTTTTCGAGGCGAACAAAGAAAACGACATCGAAAAACTCAACGAAGTTGGCAGGCTGCTTGGCGAGATCAAGCTCGCCTGGGATCAGATCGCTCCGAAGGGTTGATCTATCATGTATCCAGTTCAGCCTATAGCGCGTTTAGCGGCGCTGATCGACCTGGAGAGTGTATGACTTCGAAAACGCTACTCTTCGCCGACTTCACCGAGCGGTTGCGCAAAGCGCTAGCCAATGATGACTGGGAAGTGATCGCCGCTCTGGATGATGACTGCAGCGCTCTGATTGCGACTTTACAGGATGAGGATGCAGCGGACGCCGAGCTGCGTGCAGAGATCGAGGCTATGGCCGAGGTATACGCCAAGCTTCAAACGGCGGGACGCTCGGAGCGCGAACGGCTTGCGCAGGAGCTCACCAAGTTGAGCCAGGGCAAGCAGGTGACACAGGCCTATAAACCGTTGGGCTGATGGTTGGGGCGCCAGTCGCTCTGTCTTTCGTGACGTTCAGGGGGTGAGAGGGCTGCGATGCTTAAGCCTCCAAAGTTCTTCGCTGAAGGTGGATGGCGCAACGTTCATCCACCTGGCTAGCGCCTCAGCAGTGCTCGTTCGCCTTAGCGATACTCGCAAAGATAAGCCGTATCCATCTTGACCTTTAGCTGAAACTTGCTGTTCGCCGGTACGGTGAACTGGCTGCCGCTTGCGAAGGTTTCCCAGGCATCGGCTCCCGGCAGCTTCACGTCCAGGCTACCCGCAACTACGTGCATGACTTCCAGCTGTGCAGTGCCGAATTCGTACTCGCCTGGTGCCATCACGCCGATGGTGGCCGGGCCTTCTGCCATGTCGAAGGCAATGGATTTGACGGTGCCATCGAAGTACTCGTTGACCTTGAACATCGAGATTCCTTGAAGGGATTTGAAAGGGTCGCCAGTATGCCCAAGCGCATGTGCTGGCGTCACCTGGCTGATTGCGTATCGGTGTTAGGGCGCGTTGCTAGCTGCGGAAGATAAAGTACACAGCGCCGACCAGACACAATCCCGCCCACAGATAATCCAGCTTCAACGGCTGCTGCATGTACAGCACGCTGAAAGGGATGAACACCATGAGGGTGATTACTTCCTGCATGATCTTCAGCTGGCCTATCGATAGCTCCGTGTAGCCGATGCGGTTTGCCGGCACCATCAGCATGTACTCGAAGAATGCGATGCCCCAGCTGATTAGCGCGGCGATGAGCCAGGGTTTGCCGCTCAGGCTCTTTAAGTGGCCGTACCAGGCGAAGGTCATGAACAGGTTGGAGCAGCAGAGCAGGGCGGCGGTTTGCAACCAAACAGGCATGGTGGGTGTGTGCTCGAAAATGACGACGCGCTAGCCTATTTCCGGTCGCAGCCCTGCGCAATGGCCATCTGGTGTCTGCAATTCGGTCGGATTATTATCGCCGCCCGTTTTTCTCATGAGTGGCAGTTCATGGATTGTCGCCCTGGTTGCGGTGCCTGCTGCATCGCCCCCTCGATCAGTTCGTCCATACCCGGCATGCCGCATGGCAAGCGTGCTGGGGAGCGGTGTGTTCAATTGGACGCTGGCTTTTTATGCTCGCTGTTTGGTGATCCACGGCGGCCTGCTGTATGCGCTGCGTTTGCAGCAGACCCTGTCTGCTGCGGTGAAGGCAGGGATGAGGCAATCCGTTTGCTGGGCTGGCTGGAGCAGGAGACGGCGTAGCGGCCTTCCGCTGGAGGTGAGGCGTGCCGACGCTATGATGTGGGCGATGCTGCCGCCAGCTAGGCAATGTTTCAATCAGTGGCGGTTGGGCAGGATTCGCCGGCGAGGATTTTTGTCGGCAATCCAGGGTTTGCTGCTGATGCTCGCGAAGAAACAAAAAAGGCTGCCCTAGGGCAGCCTTTCTCGTTGCACGGAATTGTCGCTTAACGCGGCAGGTCGCGCTTGGTGTGGCCGGTATACAGCTGGCGCGGGCGACCGATCTTCTGGCCGGAGGCGATCATTTCCTTCCAGTGGGAGATCCAGCCGACAGTACGCGCGAGGGCGAAGATGACGGTGAACATGCTGGTCGGAATGCCGATGGCCTTGAGGATGATACCCGAGTAGAAGTCCACGTTCGGATACAGGTTGCGCTCGGCGAAGTAAGGATCGTTGAGGGCAATCTCTTCGAGCTTCATGGCCAGATCCAGTTGCGGATCGTTGATGCCCAGCTCGCCCAGAACCTCGTCGCAGGTCTGCTTCATGACCTTGGCGCGTGGATCGAAGTTCTTGTAAACGCGATGACCGAAGCCCATCAGCTTGAACGGATCGTTCTTGTCCTTGGCCTTGGCCAGGAACTTCTCGACGTTCGATACGTCGCCGATCTCGTCCAGCATGGTGAGTACGGCTTCGTTCGCACCACCGTGAGCCGGTCCCCACAGGGCGGCGATGCCGGCTGCGATACAGGCGAACGGGTTGGCGCCGGTGGAGCCAGCCAAACGCACGGTGGACGTGGAAGCATTCTGCTCATGGTCGGCGTGCAGGATGAAGATGCGATCCATTGCCTTGGCCAGCACCGGGCTGATCGGTTTGATCTCGCACGGGGTGTTGAACATCATGTGCAGGAAGTTTTCCGAGTAGCTCAGGTCGTTGCGCGGGTACATCAGCGGCTGACCGATCGAGTACTTGTAGACCATTGCAGCGATGGTCGGCATCTTGGCGACCAGACGCACCGCGGAGATCTCGCGATGGTGCGGGTCGTTGATGTCCAGGGAGTCGTGGTAGAAGGCCGAGAGTGCACCGACCACACCGCACATGATGGCCATCGGGTGGGCGTCACGACGGAAACCGTTAAGGAAGGACTTCAGCTGCTCGTGGACCATGGTGTGGTTCTTCACGGTGCTGACGAACTGTGCCTTCTGTTCGGCGGTCGGCAGCTCGCCGTTCAGCAGCAGGTAGCAGGTTTCCAGGTAGTCGGATTTCTCTGCCAGCTGTTCGATGGGGTAGCCGCGATGTAGCAGGATGCCCTTGTCGCCGTCGATATAGGTGATCTTGGACTCGCAAGAGGCGGTCGACATGAAGCCGGGATCGAAGGTGAAGTGACCCGTGGAGGTCAGGCTTCGTACATCTATTACGTCAGGCCCTACGGTACCGGTTAAAACGGGCAGTTCGACGGGGGCAGCGCCCTCGATGATCAACTGCGCTTTCTTGTCAGCCATGTATGGCCTCCTGTTTTGTGCTTGGAATCATCATGGCCCCCCACGCAGGGCCCGCATCACTATAGTGTGATAAATCGCAAAGTCAATTTGCGCGAACCCATGCCGTAGAGGGCTCTGCAGGGGGATGCGTACAGCTTGGGTGCACTGTTTACGGCATTTATATAGAGGCTGCTATCAGCCTTTAGTGGCACTTCACCACATTGTCATTAGTGACCTAACTGTTTATACTCGGAAACCGACCGGCAGGGGCCTTACAGGCGGTATTTCTGTAGGTTGTCACTCGTGGGTAGCGGGTACTGCTGCGTGCTCTTCCCAACAACTTTGCCCTGCGTTCTGGGGCTCTCAAGTGTGAAAAAAAGCCGTGAAAAGCCAACGACCTGTAAACCTAGATCTTAGGACAATAAAACTTCCCATCACTGCTTACACGTCGATTCTCCACCGTGTATCCGGTGTCATCCTGTTCGTCGGTATCGCCTTGTTGCTGCTCGCGCTCGATACCTCGCTGTCTTCGCCAGAAGGCTTCGAGGAGGTTCGTGCGTATCTGGGTAGTCCCTTGGCCAAGCTGGTGAGCTGGGCGTTGCTGTCCGCGCTGCTGTATCACCTGGTGGCGGGTGTGCGTCACCTGCTAATGGACACTGGCCATGGCGAGACGCTGGAAGGCGGCAAGCTGGGCGCGAAAATCGTAATCGCCGTTTCGGTGGTGCTGATCGTTCTGGCGGGAGTGTGGATATGGTAACCAATGTCACCAACTTTTCGCGTTCGGGCCTGTATGACTGGATGGCCCAGCGCGTTTCTGCAGTGGTTCTTGCGGCTTATTTTCTGTTTCTGCTTGGGTATCTGATCGCGAACCCGGGTCTGGAATACGCCCAGTGGCACGAGTTGTTCTCGGCTAACTGGATGCGCATTTTCAGCCTGCTGGCGCTGGTCGCCCTGAGTGTGCACGCGTGGGTAGGTATGTGGACGATTTCCACTGACTACCTGACCAATATGGCGATCGGTAAGTGGGCTACCGGCGTTCGTTTCCTGTTCCAGGCGGTGTGTGGCATTGCCATGTTCACCTTCTTCGTCTGGGGTGTGCAGATTCTTTGGGGTATCTGATTCATGGCTAATATTCGTACGCTTTCCTTCGATGCCATCATTGTTGGTGGTGGTGGTGCCGGTATGCGCGCGGCACTGCAGTTGGCTCAATCTGGCCACAAGACCGCTGTAGTCACCAAGGTTTTTCCGACTCGTTCGCATACTGTATCCGCTCAGGGCGGCATTACCTGCGCCATCGCGTCGGCTGATCCGAACGATGACTGGCGCTGGCACATGTACGATACCGTCAAGGGTTCCGACTATATCGGCGACCAGGATGCTATCGAGTACATGTGTTCCGTTGGTCCAGAGGCTGTGTTCGAGCTCGAGCACATGGGTCTGCCGTTCTCCCGCACCGAGCAGGGTCGTATCTACCAGCGCCCGTTTGGTGGTCAGTCCAAGGACTTTGGCAAGGGTGGTCAGGCTGCTCGTACCTGTGCCGCGGCTGACCGTACCGGTCATGCCCTGCTGCATACCCTTTATCAGGGTAACCTGAAGAACAACACCGTATTCCTCAACGAGTGGTACGCGGTTGATCTGGTGAAGAATCAGGACGGCGCCGTTGTCGGTGTCATCGCGATCTGCATCGAAACCGGTGAAACCGTCTATATCCGCTCCAAGGCTACCGTTCTCGCTACCGGTGGTGCTGGTCGTATCTACGCATCGACTACCAACGCACTGATCAATACCGGTGACGGTGTTGGCATGGCGCTGCGTGCCGGTGTTCCGGTTCAGGACATCGAGATGTGGCAGTTCCACCCGACTGGTATTGCCGGCGCCGGCGTGCTGGTGACCGAGGGTTGCCGTGGTGAAGGTGGCTACCTGATCAACAAGCACGGCGAGCGCTTCATGGAGCGTTATGCTCCGAACGCGAAGGACCTTGCTGGTCGTGACGTCGTTGCGCGCTCGATGGTCAAGGAAATCCTGGCCGGCAATGGCTGTGGTCCGGATGGCGACCACGTAATGCTGAAGCTCGATCACCTCGGTGAAGAAGTGCTGCACAGCCGTCTGCCGGGTATCTGTGAGCTGTCGAAGACCTTCGCCCACGTCGATCCAGTCGTTGCTCCGGTTCCAGTTGTGCCGACCTGCCACTACATGATGGGCGGTATTGCTACCAACATTCATGGCCAGGCAATCACCCAGGACGCCAACGGCAACGATACGATCATCGATGGTCTGTTCGCTGTAGGCGAAGTGGCTTGCGTATCCGTGCATGGCGCCAACCGTCTGGGCGGTAACTCGCTGCTGGATCTGGTGGTGTTCGGTCGTGCTGCTGGTCTGCACCTGGAAAAGGCGCTCAAGGATGGTATCGAGCATCGCGGCGCCAGCGATACCGACCTGGACGTCGCGCTGAGCCGCCTTGCCGGTCTCAACGAGCGTACCACTGGCGAAGACGTCGCTCCGCTGCGCAAAGAACTGCAGAACTGCATGCAGAACTACTTCGGTGTATTCCGTACCGGTGAATACATGCAGAAGGGTATCGCTCAGCTGGTCGATCTGCGTCAGCGTATCGCCAACGTCAAGATCTCCGACAAGAGCCAGGCGTTCAACACCGCGCGCATCGAAGCGCTCGAGCTGCAGAACCTGCTGGAAGTTGCCGAAGCTACTGCAATTGCTGCGGAGAACCGCAAGGAATCCCGTGGTGCGCATGCTCGCGAAGATTTCGAAGAGCGTGATGACGAGAATTGGCTGTGCCACACCCTGTACTTTCCGGGTGACAAGCGCGTTGCCAAGCGTGCCGTGAACTTCGCTCCGAAGACCGTTCCGGCATTCGAGCCCAAGGTTCGGACTTATTGAGGTCGCCGATATGTTGCAAGTGAGTGTTTATCGCTACAACCCCGATCAGGACGAAAAGCCGTTCATGCAGGATTTTCAGGTCAATACCGATGGTAAGGATCTGATGGTTCTCGACGTCTTGGCTCTGATCAAGGAACAGGATCAGGGTTTCTCTTATCGTCGCTCTTGCCGTGAAGGCGTGTGCGGTTCCGATGGGATGAACATCAACGGCAAGAATGGTCTGGCTTGCATCACGCCGCTGTCCGCCGTGGTCAAGAACAACAAGCTGGTCGTGCGTCCGTTGCCGGGTCTGCCGGTCATTCGTGACTTGGCCGTCGATATGAGCATCTTCTACAAGCAGTACGAGAAAGTGCGTCCGTATCTGATGAACGATACGCCGCCGCCTGCTATCGAACGACTGCAGAGCCCGGAAGATCGCGAGAAGCTGGATGGTCTTTACGAGTGCATTCTATGCGCTTGCTGCTCGACCAGCTGCCCGTCCTTCTGGTGGAACCCGGACAAGTTCCTCGGTCCAGCCGCTTCGCTGCAGGCCTATCGCTTCCTGGCCGACAGCCGCGACACCGAAACCGAGAATCGTCTGGCTGGTTTGGATGATCCGTTCAGCGTGTTTCGTTGCCGCGGTATCATGAATTGCGTTGACGTTTGTCCGAAAGGATTGAACCCGACCAAGGCGATTGGTCACATACGCAACATGCTGCTGCAGAGCGGCACCTGATGACACCCCGGTCGGGAAAGGTTATGCGCTAGCCTGGAACGGCCGGATCGCTTTACCCGTTACACCTGCGGCGCCGAAGTTGAAGCTCGGCGCCGTAGTTTTAGTAGGAATCCCAGCTCACAAAGCCGGGATTTCACTCTGAAAATTTGATGACCAGCAGGAGCATCCGGGTTGTGCCCGGGAACTATCTGCGCGGTCCGTAGTGGCTTTACCTGAGTCGCTGCTTCAGAACTTGGGAAGTCATGCTGCGGTTTCCACGCTGGTGGTGTCTCCTTATCGAAGGTGACCAGACATGCAAGAAAGCGTAATGCAGCGCATGTGGGACAGTGCCCACCTATCCGGTGGTAACGCTGCCTATGTGGAAGAGCTTTATGAGCTCTACCTGCACGATCCCAACGCTGTGCCCGAAGAGTGGCGCACTTATTTCCAGAAGTTGCCCTCCGGTGGCAGCGCTTCAGCCGATGTATCGCATTCGACGATTCGCGACCACTTCGTCCTGCTGGCCAAGAACCAGCGTCGTGCCCAGCCTGTTTCAGCAGGCACCGTCAGTACCGAGCACGAGAAGAAGCAGATCGAAGTCCTGCGCCTGATCCAGGCCTATCGAGTGCGCGGCCATCAGGCAGCACAGCTCGATCCGCTTGGTTTGCAGCAGCGCACCGCCCCCGCGGATCTCGCGATCAACAATTACGGCCTGACTGACGCTGATCTCGATACGGTGTTCCGTACCGGTGACCTTGCGGTGGTCAACGGTCAGGCGACTCTGCGCGATATCGTTCAGGCGTTGCAAGAAACCTATTGCCGCACCATCGGCGCCGAGTATATGCATATCGTCGACTCCGAGCAGCGCAGCTGGTTTGTTCAGCGCTTGGAGAGTGTGCGCGGGCGTCCCGAGTTTTCGCCAGAGATCAAGAGCCATCTGCTCGAGCGTCTGACCGCGGCCGAAGGTCTGGAAAAGTACTTGGGCACCAAGTATCCGGGCACCAAGCGTTTCGGCCTAGAAGGTGGCGAGAGCCTGATTCCGCTGCTCGACGAGATCATCCAGCGTTCCGGTTCCTACGGCACCAAGGAAATCGTCATCGGCATGGCCCACCGCGGCCGTCTGAACGTGCTGGTCAACACCTTCGGTAAGAATCCGCGCGACCTGTTCGACGAGTTCGAAGGCAAGAAGGTCGAAGGCCTGAGCTCCGGTGACGTCAAGTATCACCAGGGCTTCTCGTCCAACGTGATGACCCCGGGCGGTGAGATTCACCTGGCAATGGCGTTCAACCCCTCCCACCTGGAGATCGTTTCCCCGGTGGTTGAGGGTTCGGTGCGAGCTCGTCAGGATCGCCGTTGTGATCCGATCGGCGACAAGGTGCTTCCGGTAACCATCCACGGTGATGCGGCTGTCGCCGGTCAGGGTGTGGTGATGGAAACCTTCCAGATGTCGCAGACTCGTGCGTACCGCACGGGCGGCACCATCCGTATCGTAGTCAACAACCAGGTCGGCTTCACCACCAACAAGCAGGAAGACGCTCGTTCCACCGAGTACGCGACCGACGTGGCGAAGATGATCCAGGCGCCGATCTTCCATGTGAACGCAGACGATCCCGAGGCGGTGCTGTTCGTCACCCAGCTCGCTGTCGACTATCGGATGCAGTTCAAGCGCGACATCGTCATCGACCTGATCTGCTACCGCCGTCGCGGTCACAACGAAGCGGACGAGCCGAGCGGCACTCAGCCGCTGATGTATCAGAAGATCTCCAAGCAGCGCACCACTCGTGAGCTGTATGCCGATTCGCTGATCCAGTCGAAAGTGCTGGACGACGAGCGCGTTCAGGCCAAGATCGACGAGTACCGCACGGCGCTCGACAATGGACTGCACGTAGTCAAGAGCTTGGTCAAAGAGCCGAACAAGGAACTCTTCGTCGACTGGCGTCCGTATCTGGGTCATGCCTGGACTGCTCGTCATGACACCAGCTTCGATCTGAAGACCTTGCAGGATCTGTCCAACAAGCTGCTGCAGACGCCGGAAGGCTTCGTGGTGCAGCGTCAGGTCTCGAAGATTCTCGAAGATCGTCAGAAGATGGGCGCCGGCGCGCTGGCCATCAACTGGGGCTACGCGGAAGTCATGGCATACGCCACGTTGCTGTTCGAAGGCCATCCTGTTCGTATCTCTGGTCAGGACGTCGGTCGCGGCACCTTCTCGCATCGCCATGCTGCGCTGCACAACCAGAAGGACGGCAGCACCCACATTCCGCTGCAGCACCTCTATGAAGGTCAGCCGCGTTTCGATCTGTACGACTCGTTCCTCTCCGAAGAAGCGGTTCTGGCGTTCGAGTACGGTTACGCAACCACCATGCCCAACGCGCTTGTCGTCTGGGAAGCACAGTTCGGTGACTTCGCCAACGGCGCGCAGGTAGTGATCGATCAGTTCATCACCAGCGGTGAGCACAAGTGGGGTCGCCTGTGCGGTCTTACGATGCTGTTGCCACATGGCTATGAAGGTCAGGGGCCTGAGCACTCGTCCGCTCGTCTGGAGCGTTACCTGCAGCTGTGCGCCGAGCACAACATCCAGGTTTGCGTGCCGACGACTCCGGCGCAGGTCTATCACATGCTGCGTCGTCAGGCTATTCGCCCGCTGCGCAAGCCGCTGGTAGCGCTGACGCCCAAGTCGCTGCTGCGCCACAAGCTGGCCACGTCGACGCTGGAAGAACTCACTCAGGGTTCCTTCCAGACCGTTATCCCGGAAGTCGATGCTATCGATCCGGCAAAGGTCGAGCGCGTGATCATGTGTAGCGGCAAGGTCTACTATGACTTGCTGGACAAGCGTCGTGCCGAAGGCCGCGAAGATATCGCCATCGTGCGTATCGAGCAGCTGTATCCGTTCCCGGAAGAGGATCTGGCCGAGGCGCTCGCGCCTTACCAGAACCTCAAGCACATCGTCTGGTGCCAGGAAGAGCCGATGAACCAGGGTGCCTGGTATTGCAGCCAGCACCACATGCGCCGTGTGGCCATCGCACACAAGAAGGAACTGTTCCTTCAGTACGCAGGTCGTGATGCTTCAGCGGCACCGGCGGTCGGTTACGCCTCCATGCATGCCGAACAGCAGGAAAAGCTGCTGCAGGACGCCTTCACCGTTTAACCAATTCGTGCAAGAGGCCGCGATATCGCGGCCTCGATGTAGAAACCGAATCAATAGGACCCCTGAATAATGGCTATCGAGATCAAAGCCCCTACATTTCCGGAATCGGTCGCCGACGGCACCGTTGCCACCTGGCACAAGCAGCCGGGCGATGCGGTCAAGCGTGATGAACTGATCGTCGACATCGAAACCGACAAGGTGGTCATGGAAGTACTGGCCGAAGCTGACGGCGTGCTGACCGAGATCGTCAAGAACGAAGGCGACACCGTGCTGAGCGGCGAGCTGCTCGGCAAGCTGGAAGCAGGCGCTGCTGCCGCCGCTGCACCCGCTCAAGCTGCGGCCCCGGCCCCGGCCGCCGCTGCTCCGGCAGCCGCTGCCAGCGCTGGTGGCGAAGAGCCGATCCTGGCCCCGGCGGCCCGCAAGCTGGCCGAAGAGAACGGTATTGATCCGAACAGCATCCGCGGTACCGGCAAGGACGGTCGCGTGACCAAGGAAGACGTCGTCGCCGCCGTCGAAGCCAAGAAGTCCGCTCCGGCTGCCGCTGCCAAGCCGGCTGCTCCGGCCGCTGCCGCGCCGATCTTCGCTGAAGGTGATCGCGTCGAGAAGCGCGTTCCGATGACCCGCCTGCGCGCCAAGGTGGCAGAGCGTCTGGTCGAAGCCCAATCCTCCATGGCGATGCTGACTACGTTCAACGAAGTCAACATGAAGCCGATCATGGAGCTGCGTGCCAAGTACAAGGACCTGTTCGAGAAGACCCATAACGGTGTGCGTCTGGGCTTCATGTCCTTCTTCGTCAAGGCCGCGGTCGAAGCACTCAAGCGCCAGCCGGGCGTCAACGCTTCGATCGATGGCAATGACATCGTCTATCACGGTTATCAGGATATCGGCGTTGCCGTTTCCAGCGATCGTGGCCTGGTGGTTCCGGTGCTGCGCAACGCCGAGCACATGAGCCTGGCCGAGATCGAAGGTGGCATCAACGAGTTCGGCAAGAAGGCCAAGGCCGGCAAGCTGACCATCGAAGAAATGACTGGCGGTACCTTCACCATTTCCAACGGTGGTGTGTTCGGTTCGCTGCTGTCCACCCCGATCGTCAATCCGCCGCAGACCGCCATTCTTGGTATGCACAAGATCCAGGAACGTCCGATGGCTGTTAACGGCCAAGTGGTCATTCTGCCGATGATGTACCTGGCGCTGTCCTATGACCATCGCTTGATCGACGGCAAGGAAGCAGTAACCTTCCTGGTTACCATGAAGGACCTGCTGGAAGACCCGGCCCGTCTGCTGCTGGATATCTGATAGAAACGCCACAAGCTGCAGTTGGCAGGGCAGGCGAAAGCCAACCGTGCTGCCTGCAGCTTTTGGCTTTTAGCTGCTTTTGAAGAGGATTCGTAATGAGCCAGAAATTCGACGTCGTCGTCATCGGTGCCGGCCCTGGCGGCTATGTGGCCGCTATTCGCGCAGCCCAGCTGGGTCTGAAGACCGCGTGTATCGAAAAGTACCAGGGCAAGGATGGTAAGACCGCGCTTGGCGGCACCTGCCTGAACGTAGGCTGCATTCCTTCCAAGGCGCTGCTGGACAGCTCCTACAAGTTCCACGAAGCCCACGAGAGCTTCAAAGTCCACGGCATCAGCACCGGCGAAGTGGCCATGGACGTTCCGACCATGGTTGCGCGCAAGGACCAGATCGTTAAGAACCTTACCGGTGGTGTTTCGGCTCTGTTGAAAGCCAACGGCGTGACTGTATTCGAAGGTCACGGCAAGCTGCTGGCCGGCAAGCAGGTCGAAGTGACTGGCCTGGACGGCAACGTGCAGACGCTGGCTGCCGAGAACGTGATCCTGGCATCTGGTTCCACTCCGGTGAACATTCCGCCGGCGCCGGTCGATCAGAAAGTCATCGTCGACTCCACTGGTGCGCTGGATTTCCAGAGCGTTCCGGGCAAACTGGGCGTCATCGGTGCTGGCGTAATCGGTCTCGAGCTGGGTTCCGTGTGGGCCCGTCTGGGCGCCGAAGTCACCGTTATCGAGGCGATGGACAAGTTCCTGCCGGCCGCTGACGAGCAGATCTCCAAGGAAGCGTTCAAGATCCTGTCCAAGCAGGGCCTGAAGATTCTGCTGGGTGCTCGCCTGACTGGTTCGGAAGTGAAGGGCGATCAAGTGACCGTCAGCTTCACCAGCGCCGAAGGCGAGCAGCAGATGACCTTCGACAAGCTGATCGTTGCGGTCGGCCGTCGTCCAGTTACCTCCGAGCTGCTGGCTGCCGACACCGGCGTCGACATGGACGAGCGCGGTTTCATCTTCGTCGATGACTATTGCGCTACCAGCGTACCGGGCGTTTATGCCATCGGTGACGTGGTTCGTGGCGCAATGCTGGCCCACAAGGCCTCGGAAGAGGGCGTGATGGTTGCCGAGCGCATCGCCGGTCACAAGACCCAGATGAACTATGACCTGATTCCGTCGGTCATCTACACTCACCCGGAAATCGCGTGGGTCGGCAAGTCGGAGCAAGTGCTCAAGGCCGAGGGCGTCGAAGTCAACGTCGGTACCTTCCCCTTCGCTGCTAGCGGCCGCGCCATGGCTGCCAACGATACTGCCGGCCTGGTCAAGGTCATCGCCGATGCCAAGACCGACCGCGTGTTGGGCGTGCATGTAATGGGCCCAAGCGCCGCCGAACTGGTTCAGCAGGGCGCCATCGGCATGGAATTCGGCACCAGCGCCGAAGACCTGGGCATGATGGTGTTCTCGCACCCGACGATGTCCGAAGCGCTGCATGAAGCGGCTCTGGCAGTGAATGGCCACGCCATCCACATCGCCAACCGCAAGAAGCGCTAAAGCGGTTTAGTGCTGTACCCGGGCCCGACGTATCCACTGATGCGTCGGGCCTTTTGCAAACTGCAGTTTCAAAAAGGATTGCAGGTCGCTGAGAGGTATCGTGAATTCGCAGATAGTTTTCAGCGACTTGTGAGGGAGGCACGGCGGTTTGCTGTGCCGTAAATGCGCCAATACCAAAACAGACGGTAGAAAGCATGAATCTTCACGAGTACCAAGGTAAACAACTGTTCGCTGAATACGGTCTGCCCGTGTCTAAAGGCTATGCAGTCGATAGCCCGAAGGAAGCAGCGGAAGCCTGCGACAAGATCGGCGGCACGCAATGGGTGGTCAAAGCCCAGGTGCATGCCGGTGGACGTGGCAAGGCGGGTGGCGTAAAGCTGGTTCGTAGCAAGGATGAAGCCCGGGCTTTCGCCCAGCAGTGGCTCGACAAGCGTCTGGTGACCTACCAGACCGACGCCAATGGTCAGCCGGTCAGCAAGATCCTCGTCGAGGCGTGCACCGATATCGACAAGGAGCTCTATCTGGGCGCCGTGGTCGATCGCGCCAGCCGCCGCATCGTCTTCATGGCATCGACCGAAGGTGGAGTGGACATCGAGAAAGTCGCCCACGACACGCCCGAGAAGATCCTCAAGGCCACCATCGACCCGCTGGTGGGTGCGCAGCCGTTCCAGGCGCGTGAACTGGCTTTCCAGCTGGGCCTCAAGGGTGACCAGGTCAAGCAGTTCGTGCACATCTTCGTCGGCCTTGCCCAGCTGTTCCAGGACTATGATCTAGCCCTGCTCGAAGTGAACCCGTTGGTGATCAAGACTGACGGCAACCTGCATTGCCTGGATGCCAAGATCAACATCGACAGCAACGCCATCTACCGCCAGCCAAAGCTGCGCGATATGGCCGACCCGTCCCAGGACGACCCGCGCGAATCGCACGCGGCCAAGTGGGAGCTCAACTACGTTGCGCTCGATGGCAACATCGGTTGCATGGTCAATGGTGCGGGCCTGGCCATGGGCACCATGGACATCGTCAACCTGCACGGCGGTGCGCCGGCCAACTTCCTCGACGTCGGCGGCGGTGCCACCGAGGAGCGTGTAACCGAAGCGTTCAAGATCATTCTTTCCGACAGCAATGTTGCCGCGGTTCTGGTGAACATCTTCGGTGGCATCGTGCGTTGCGACATGATTGCCGAGGGCATCATCGGTGCGGTGCGTGAAGTGGGTGTAAAGGTGCCGGTAGTGGTGCGGCTGGAAGGCAACAATGCCGACCTGGGCGCCAAGATGCTGAGTGAAAGCGGTCTGAACATCATCGGTGCGAACAGCCTGACCGATGCGGCCATTCAGGTTGTCAAAGCCGCGGAGGGCAAGTAATGAGCGTATTGATCAACAAGGACACCAAGGTCATTTGCCAGGGCTTCACCGGCTCTCAGGGCACTTTCCACTCCGAGCAGGCGATTGCCTACGGCACCAAGATGGTCGGTGGTGTCACGCCCGGTAAGGGCGGCACGATGCACCTGGGGCTGCCGGTGTTCAATACCGTGCGCGAAGCCGTAGAGGCGACAGGTGCCGATGCTTCGGTCATCTATGTGCCTGCGCCATTCTGCAAGGATTCGATTCTCGAAGCGGCGTTTGGCGGCATCAAGCTGATCGTCTGCATCACCGAAGGTATCCCCACGCTGGATATGCTCGAGGTGAAGATCAAGTGCGACGAGCTGGGCGTGCGTCTGATCGGGCCGAACTGCCCGGGCGTGATCACACCGGGTGAGTGCAAGATCGGTATCCAGCCTGGGCACATTCATATGCCAGGCAAGGTCGGCATCGTCTCGCGCTCCGGCACGCTGACCTACGAAGCCGTAAAGCAGACCACCGACGCCGGTTTCGGCCAGTCGACCTGCGTCGGCATCGGTGGCGACCCGATTCCGGGTTCGACCTTCATCGATATCCTCCAGCTGTTCCAGAACGACCCGCAGACCGAGGCGATCGTCATGATCGGCGAGATCGGTGGTTCGGCGGAGGAGGAGGCGGCTGCGTTCATCAAGGCCAACGTGACCAAGCCGGTGGTTTCCTATATCGCGGGTGTTACGGCTCCGGCCGGCAAGCGAATGGGTCACGCTGGCGCGATCATCTCCGGCGGCAAGGGCACAGCGGAAGAGAAGTTCGCTGCGCTGCAGGACGCCGGTGTGAAAACCGTGCGCTCGCTTGCCGACATCGGCAAGGCGCTGGCGGAAGTCACCGGCTGGCAAATGAAAGCCTGATGGCAAGGAGGCCCGGCGGAAGCCGGGCCTTTTTCGTTGGGTTTTCGTAGCAACAGTCTGCATTACCCCCGGCTTGCTCAATGTCTCTTGACGCCTTCCGTTTCTGCCCAGCGGACTCGGCTGTGCGCTGTACTTTTCGCAAGCACTGCCGACGTTCTGGTCGGCAATCTGGCTGCATCGTGGCATCATTGCCGCTCATTCATACGTATGTTCGTTTCACAAGAGCGACGGCGTGCATCGAAGGACTCGGCCCAACCGGCTGAGTGACGTTTCCCCTTATCCCTGAAGGAAACCCGAATCCCCATCATCAGGCCTATTTGAATCGCTGACCCGCCGCTTTCGCTGCGCGTGCGTCACTTCATTCGCGCCGTTTTTTCTCTGGTAGTTCTCCCTGCATGAATCGTTTGAAAGGCTTTGACCTGCTGGCCCTTGGCTTCATGACCTTTGCGCTGTTCCTTGGCGCCGGCAATATCATCTTCCCGCCCAGCGCCGGTATGGCTTCGGGTGAGTTCGTCTGGCATGCGGCACTGGGCTTTCTGCTGACAGGTGTCGGCCTGCCGTTGCTGACGGTTGTTGCGCTTGCTCGCGTTGGCGGCGGAATGGACCGGCTTACCGCGCCGCTCGGCAACGTCGCCGGTACCGTATTGGCGGTCGCTGTCTATCTGGCGATCGGTCCACTGTTCGCCACGCCACGTACAGCTGTCGTCTCGTTCGAGATGGGGATCGCCCCGTTCAGTGGTAACGCCGGGATGCCGCTGTTCCTTTACACGCTGGTGTTCTTCGCCGCCATGCTGTTCCTCGTGCTGAATCCCGGTCAGTTGGTCAATCGAATTGGCAAGTTCATCACACCGGTGCTGCTGGCTGCGCTGTTGGTGCTCGGTGGTGCGGCCATCTTCGCTCCGGCGGGAGAGGTCGGCGCCGCTACCGAGAGCTATCGCGCTTCTCCGCTGATCAAGGGCTTCCTGGAAGGCTATCTGACCATGGATACCCTCGGCGCCCTGGTGTTCGGGATCGTGATTGCCACTGCCATCCGAGACCGTGGTGTGACCGAGCCGGCCCTGGTGACCCGCTACTCGATGATTGCCGGCGTGATTGCGGCGATCGGCCTGTCGCTGGTGTACCTGGCACTGTTCTACCTCGGCGCCACCAGCCAGGGCATCGCCGCCGGAGCGGAAAATGGCGTCCAGATTCTTACAACCTACGTGCAGCACACCTTCGGTACACCGGGCAGTCTGTTGCTGGCGGTGGTCATCACCCTGGCGTGCCTGACCACCGCAGTGGGCCTGACGACCGCCTGTGGCGAATTCTTCAGCGCGCTACTGCCTGTGTCTTATCGCACCGTCGTGGTTGTCTTTGCCCTGTTCAGCCTGTTGGTAGCGAATCAGGGACTGACGCAGTTGATCAGCGTATCGGTGCCGGTACTGGTGGGGCTGTATCCATTGGCGATCGTGCTGGTCGCATTGAGCCTGCTGGACCGTTTCTGGGTATCGCCCACGCGGGTGTTCGTGCCGGTAATGGGCGTGACCCTGGTTTTCGGCGTGGTCGATGGTCTCGCCGCTGCGGGGCTGGGGAACTGGGTTCCGGCATTGTTTGCGCAGTTGCCGTTGGCGGATCAGAGCATGGGCTGGCTGGTTCCGGTGCTGGTAATGCTGGTTCTGGCTGTTGCTACCGATCGCCTGCTTGGGCGTGCTGACCGGCAGCGCCACGCTTAAGCGTCTGCGTTATGGCTCGCGGCGCAGCTGGCAACCTGACCTGCGCCGTTGTGCTGCCCTTTGGTCGCTTTTAGCGCAGCGGTGCTGGCTATAATCTCGCCACGTTTCCCGAGGGCGCGCCATGACCTTTTCTGATTCAAACCTGCCGCATCTGATTGCCGTAATCTGGTTTGTTGTCTGCTGGGCTGGTTACACCCGGTACGCGGGTTGGCGTGGACGCGACACCGCCTGTCTGGCCAGCGTGTTGCACCTGTATCGGCAGGACTGGATGCAGCGCCTGCTGTTGCGCGACAACCGAATCGCCGATGCCAACGTAATCGGCAATCTGGAACGCAACGCCTCCTTCTTCGCATCCAGTACGCTGATCATCCTCGCCGGTATCCTGACTGCGTTGGGCGCATCGGAACGTGCGGTTTCGCTGCTGGCCGATCTGCCGTTTGCCCAGCCGGTCAGCCGCGGGCTGTCGGAAATCAAGCTGCTGTGCCTGGCGGTGGTCTTCGTTTACGCCTTCTTCACCTTCAGCTGGTGCATGCGCCAGTACAACTTCGCCGCGGTGCTGGTGGCGTCGGCGCCGATGGTGGGGGAGCGCAACGTCAGCGATCAGGAGCGCAAGGCCTTTGCCGAGCGCGCGGCGCGGGTCCTTTCCATGGCGGCCAATCAGTTCAACTTCGGCCTGCGTGCCTATTATTTCGGCATGGCGACGCTGGCCTGGTTCGTTCATCCCTGGTTCTTCATGCTCGTTACCACAGGTGTGGTACTGATCCTCTATCGTCGCGAATTTCATTCCGACGTGCTCGGGGTGATGGTATTCACGCCAACTTCCCCGGCCGAAATGCCCAAGGAGTAGGGCGCTCTATGGCAAGTCGGTATCATGCGCGGCCTTTGATTCAATCCCCCGAGAACTCGAATGAGCGATAGCCAGATACTCGAGCGCACGCAGCGCTTCCTGTCCTTCCTGCGGCATTGCCAGGTGCTGGGTCTAAGTGTCGAGCACGCCGACAGCAGAGGGCTGACCCTGCGCCTTCCTTACAGCGAGAAAATCATCGGGAACCCGGAAACCGGGGGCGTTCACGGCGGCGCGATCACCACGCTGATGGACACCACCTGCGGCATCTCCACCGCCTGTGCGTTGCCGGAACTCGAGGTCTGCCCAACGCTCGATCTGCGTATCGACTACATGCACCCGGCTGAGGCTGGTCACGATATCTTCGGTTTCGCCGAGTGCTATCGCGTTACGCCGACGGTGATCTTCACCCGCGGCGTCGCCTACCAGCGCGACATCAACGAACCCATCGCTCATGTGGTGGGCACGTTCATGCGCATGGGCAAGGCGAGCCAGGGCGTATTCAGCAAGGATGGTGCGGCATGAGCGAGCTCAATCTCAACGAGCTGGTGCGCAACGCCCATGCCAGCAATGATTACGACTCCCTGATCAAACTCGTGCCGTATGCGAAGCTGATCGGTATCGAATGCCTGCGGTTAGGCGACGAGATGGTGTTTCGCCTGCCGCAGAACGAAGACAACATCGGCAACCCGCTTCCGGCCATTCATGGCGGGGTGATTGCGGGCTTCATGGAGCACGCCGCGCTGCTGCATCTGTTGATGTTCATGGGTGCGCCACATTTGCCCAAAATCATCGACTTCTCGATAGATTATCTGCGTGCCGGTCACTATCGTGACACCTTTGCCGCCTGCCAGGTCTGGCGTCAGGGCCGTAGGGTCGCCAACGTAGCGATCACCGCCTGGCAGACCCATCAGGCCGAGCCCATCGCCACCGCCCGCTGCCATTTCAAGATCGACGAGCCCTGACGCTTTCGTCATGGGAAGCGGCGTTGCGGTGTGCGCCGATACCCTGTGCGATTGCGTGAAGGAATTCGAATGGAAGCACTATTGATACTTGGCGGTTTGCTGCTGATTCTCGCCGGTTTCATCTGGCTGATCAGTCAGGCTTTTGCCACGAGCCTGTTGTGGGGATTGGGCAGCCTGCTGCCTCCGCTGACGTTGGCGTTCGTGTTCAGTCACTGGCGCGTGGCACGCAAGGCGCTGATCCTGTCCTGCCTGGGTGTCATTCCGCTTATCGTGGGGTTGTCCTTGCTGGCCAACCGCGACGCGGAGCGGCTGGAGGCGATTTTCAGCCTGCGCTGGTTGCCGATCCACACGCAGCCCGAACTTGCGATGGGCGTACGCGGGAAGCTGAACGGCCGCGAGTTCGCACCGCAACGAGGTGAGATCATCAATGGTGTATTGACCTTGCGTGAAGGCCAGGGCTTCTTCGCGCGCCAGGAGGTGACCATCCGTCTGCGCGAGCGTTTCGACGGTGCGCAGCGTATGGATGTGCTGCCCGACGATGTCGGCACCTTGCCAGAAGTTGAAATCGCCTGGCTGAGCCAGGATCAGCAACTGCCCGAATCGCGCCGTCTGAACCGCGGCTACACGCTGCACCTCGATCTGCAGCCAGTCGCGCCGAACAAGCTGCGCGGCGATTTCCACTTTGTGTTGCCGCCGCAGTTTGAAACCAGCCTTACCGGCATCGTCGAGCTGTACACCGATCGCCTGCGCTACCGTGACGGCCAGGTCGATCGCCACCACGACTCGCGCGATACTGTGGTGTTCGTGATCGAGGACTACCTACAACGCCGACATGCGAGTCGGCTGGTGACGCTTGAGACCGTACCCACGTTCACCTTGCCGGCCGCTGAGCTGGAATTGGACGTTCAAGCGCAGATCAAAGGCGAGCGGCAGAGCTTTACCCTGCATCTTGGCAAAGGCGAGCAGGGCTGGCAGGTAAAGGGTGATGATTATCCGCCGTTGGCCGAGCCCGTCGAGGTGGTCGCGCCTGCCCGCGAGACGACCGAAGCAGTAAATGCCGAAACACCGCCGAGCAGTCTGGATCGGCGTCTGCGCTTTTCCATGGAGCAGGTGCTGCGCAACCCCGGTCGCTACCAGCACCTGTTGATGCGTGCCCATACCGAGCGTGGTGGCGTCGCCGAGGGGCGCTTCGGTGGCCTCGACAGCGAAGGTAATCTGATCATCAAGCGGGTCATTCGTGGACCCGGCGAGGCAACCTACAACCTGGCACCAGGCGAAATCGTGCTGCTGGAACTCGTCGAGCCCTGATGGGCCCGGACCGACGCCTGGCGGCGTCGGTCGCCCTTGAAATCTACCGTCATGCCCCCATCTGCCAGACATCGCCGCAGTCGCGGTCCGTGCCATTGAGATGATGTGGAGTTTGTAGACGATGAGTGTGGAGACTCAAAAAGAAACCCTGGGCTTCCAGACTGAAGTGAAGCAGCTGCTTCATCTGATGATCCATTCGCTGTATTCCAACAAGGAAATCTTCCTGCGGGAGCTGATTTCCAATGCCTCCGATGCTGCCGACAAATTGCGCTTCGAAGCCCTGGCCAAGCCAGAGCTGCTAGAGGGCGGCGCCGATCTGAAGATTCGCCTCAGCTTTGACAAGGATGCCAAGACCGTCACGCTGGAAGACAACGGCATCGGCATGAACCGCGATGACGTGATTGCGCATCTGGGCACCATCGCCAAGTCGGGCACCGCCGACTTCCTGAAGAACCTCTCTGGCGACCAGAAGAAGGACTCGCACCTGATCGGCCAATTCGGTGTGGGCTTCTATTCCGCCTTCATCGTCGCCGACAAGGTCGATGTCTACAGCCGTCGAGCCGGTACGCCGGCCAGCGAAGGCGTGCACTGGTCCTCGGCAGGCGAGGGCGAGTTCGAAGTTGCCACGGTCGAAAAGGCCGAGCGCGGTACTCGTATCGTCCTGCACCTGAAGAAGGGTGAGGAAGAGTTCGCCGATGGCTGGCGCCTGCGCAACATCGTCAAGAAGTACTCCGACCACATCGCCCTGCCCATCGAGTTGCCGAAGGAGTTCCATGGCGAGGAGCAGGATAAGCCGGCCGAGCAGGAATGGGAGACGGTCAACCGTGCCAGCGCCCTCTGGACGCGTCCGCGCAGCGACGTGAAAGACGAGGAGTACCAGGAGTTCTACAAGCACGTCGCCCATGATTTCGACAATCCGCTGTCCTGGAGCCACAACAAGGTCGAGGGCAAGCTCGAGTACACCTCGCTGCTCTATGTGCCTGGCCGTGCGCCGTTCGATCTGTATCACCGCGAAGCGCCGAAGGGCCTGAAGCTGTACGTTCAGCGCGTCTTCATCATGGATCAGGCCGACGAGTTCCTGCCGCTGTACCTGCGCTTCATCAAGGGCGTGGTCGATTCCAATGACCTGTCGCTGAACGTATCCCGCGAAATTCTGCAGAAGGATCCGGTGATCGACTCGATGAAGTCGGCACTGACCAAGCGTGTGCTGGACATGCTGGAGAAGCTGGCCAAGGACAAGCCGGAGGACTACAAGAAATTCTGGTCGCAGTTCGGCCAGGTGCTCAAGGAAGGTCCGGCAGAAGACTTCGCCAACAAGGAGAAGATCGCCAGTCTGCTGCGTTTTGCCTCCACCAGCGACGCCAGCGGAGAGCAGTCGGTTTCGCTGGCCGATTACCTCGGCCGGGTGAAGGAAGGTCAGGACAAGATCTACTACCTCACCGGCGAGAGCTACGCGCAGGTCAAGAACAGTCCGCACCTGGAAGTCTTCCGCAAGAAGGGCATCGAAGTGCTGTTGCTGACTGATCGTATCGACGAGTGGCTGATGAGCTACCTCACCGATTTCGATGGCAAGCAGCTTGCCGATGTGGCGCGCGGCGATCTGGATCTGGGCAAGCTGGACTCCGAGGAGGACAAGAAGGCCCAGGAAGAAATCGCCAAGACCAAGGAAGGGCTGATCGAGCGCCTCAAGGGCGCGTTGGGTGACGAGGTCGCAGAAGTGCGGGTTTCCCACCGTCTGACCGACTCACCGGCGATCCTCGCCATCGGCGAGCAGGATCTCGGCCTGCAGATGCGCCAGATCCTCGAGGCGAGCGGGCAGAAGGTGCCCGAGTCCAAGCCGATTTTCGAGATCAATCCGCAGCATCCGCTAATCGAGAAACTTGACGCCGAGCCGGATGAAGATCGCTTCGCCGATCTTTCGCACATCCTGTTCGATCAGGCCGCGCTCGCGGCAGGGGACAGCTTGAAAGATCCGGCTGCCTACGTACAGCGGCTGAACAAGTTGCTGGTCGAGCTTTCTGCCTGATACGCAAGCGCAATGCCCAAACGGCCCGTCCTTGACGGGCCGTTTTCGTTTGTCAGCGGCTCATAGCAACACGCTGACCAGGCGGGTGCCGTGGGTGAGATTGTCCGCCACCGGGCAGCGTTTCTCGATCTGTTCGAGAAGCGCCTGTTTGCCTGCCTGATCCAGATCGGCGTCGATTTCGACTTTCACGCGCAGTTCCTGAAAGCCTGGACGTACTTCCGGGTCGCGGCCAAGAAGACCGGCAGGATCGTAATCGGCCTCTATCTCGAAGCGCATGCCGCGCAGTTCGATCTTCTGCTGATGGGCGATGAAACGGCCTATGGTGCCGAAGCAGCCGGCCACGGCTGCCAGGATGGCCTCGAGGGGAGTGGGCCCTAGATCCTGGCCTGCTGCGTTTTTCGGCTGGTCCATGGTCAGACGGTGATTGCCGCACTCCACTACGATCGCCATTCCGGCGGTCAGCTCTCCGCGTGCGCTGATGGTTTTCATAGCCATGGTAGGTTCCTTGCGTGCTGCATCTGAGGATTGGCGCGCCTAGCCTGATGAAGCCGCGCGGTCGAGTGTTCCGGCGATACTAGAACTACCCTCCTGTGTCGGCTTTGATTCCAATCAATACAGGCGGGGGTATGCAAGGGAGGGTAGAGCTCATTGTGCGGGGCTGTGGCAAAGCTGAACGGTGAGCAATGCTCACGGTCTACTCGCTGGCTGTCAGGAGGACCGTGCTTTGTACATTCCCAGAATTCTTTCCCTCGCCGCGCTTTGCTTGTTGCCGCTTGTAGCTGCAGCAGAAGGACGCGAGTACCGTTATAGCGACGCGCATCTGCACTACGTCGATTTCTTCCAGGAAACCGATGGCATGCAGAAGCTGCTGGAGGCGATGGATGCCGGCGGCATCGACCATGTCATGATCAGCGGCATCCCGGTGGCCAAGAAATGGCACGAGAACGAGCCCAAGCGGCCGCGCTATTACGCCGGTGACGATGCGCCGGTGTATTGGTACAGCGCCACCGATGTGCTGGTAGCCGCGGCCCTGGAGGAGCTGGACGAGGAACAGCGCAAGCGCTTTCATCCCTTCCTCTCCGGCTTCAACCCCAACGACAAGAATGCCGATGCGCATATCCGCCGCATGCTTGAGCTGCATCCGGGGCTCTGGCAGGGGCTGGGTGAGATTTTCACGCGCCATGACGATGTGACTGCCCTGACCGAAGGCGACACACCGCGCGCCAACAACGAGGCGCTGGCCAGGGTCTATCACCTGGCAGCGGAGTTCGATCTGCCGGTGATGCTGCACTCCAACATCACCTCCAAGCGCGAGCGCAATCCGCTTTATCTGGTCGAGCTGGAAGAACCTTTGCGCAACCACCCGCATACCCGCTTCATCTGGGCGCATGCCGGTACCAGCATGGAGTTGCATCGACATCAGGAGAAGCTGACCTTCCTGCACAAAACGGTCAGCCGCCTGCTCGATGATTACCCGAACCTCTATATCGATCTGTCCTGGACCATGCTCAAGCCGTATTTGCTAGACGAGCGCGGCAATGCCGACCCCGCGTGGGTCAAGCTGGTCGAGCGGCATCCAACTCGTTTCGTGTTGGGATCGGATGTGGTCGGCCGCTTTGGCAGTCTGGCCGACGGTATGGCGGCATTCGCACCGTTTCTCGATGCGTTGCCGGAGCGGGTTGCTCATCAGGTCGCACGTGACAACTTTCTCGCTCTGCTGCCCCGCAAGCGCCAAGACGCTCTGCGTTGAGTGTCATCAGGCTGTCATCCGTGCTTCATAGGCTCCTGTCTTTTCTTCGGACAGGAGTGTCACATGCCAGTGTTGCGTGCGTTTTCGCTATTCGGCCTGCTGCTTTTTAGCGGTTTAGTAGGGGCCGCGGTAGAAGTCACCGGGCCGGTGGAATACGGCCTGTTCAGCAACTCTCAACTAGATCTGCAGCCAGGTGAGCGAGTTTTGAGTCGCAGCGACCCTACGATCGAGCACACCACCCGCGTTCCGGCGCGCCTTGGCATCAAGTTCGGTGTGCGCTACAGGCTGCAAGGCAAACGCGAGGGCGACATGCCGCTGACGCTGTTGTACCTGACCCCTGGCGTGGTGACGCCGGATGGGCAGCGACACGACAAGTTCGAGGTGGTGCAGAAGCTGGTGCCGGACAGCACTCAGGACGTCATGGCGTTCGAGTTCACCGAATCCCACGAACTCGTCGCCGGCGACTGGCATTTTCTGGTCTTCCAGGGGGATCGCAAAATTCTTGAGCAGCGCTTCATTGTGGAGTGAGTGACTCGATTCGTCTCCGTCCGTCGCTTATCCGGCCGATATTCGACGGAATACCTCTCGACCGTTCAAGTCAGCCGCTTGCGACACGATATGGCAGATGACGCCGCTGCCTGTCCGCCAGAGCAGCGCTGGAAATTTCGAGAGGAACGCCTCAATGCTTGTTCGGAACATGAATGTGTCTCAGCGATCCGCGCTGGGTTTCGGCCTCATCGGTCTGATTGTCCTGCTGCTCGGGCTGTTTGCCATCTTGCAGATGGGCAAGATTCGCAGCGAAGCGGCAAAGCTCAGCGATGAATGGTTGCCCAGTATCGTCGCGCTCGGTGACCTCAACCAACACACCCTGCGCACGCGGATTCACACGCTGCGGCTGATCATCGACCGCACGCGGGTCGAAGAGAACCGCGCCACCCTGGCTCGTTTTCGCAACGAGCTGTCGAGCCTTGAGGATGCCTATCAGCGCACGGTGGACCATCCGCAGGAACGCGAGCTGTTCCAGAACTACCAGCGTGCGCGTACGGCGTTCGACGAGGTGCTGTCAGAAATTGTCCGTCTGGAAGGCCAGGGCCGGATCGAGGAGGCCGTTGAGGTCGTCGGCTCCAGGCTGAACACGGCCGGCACCGGTTTGAACGAAGCAGTTGCCAGGATGACTGCCTTCAACAACGAGCAATCCGCACTCTCGGCGGCCTCGGCCGCGGCAATCTTCCAGAGCTCGCAGGCCTGGATGATCGGGACGATCGTGCTCGCTGTGCTGCTGACGGTTGTGCTGGCATGGATTTTCACCCGCAGTATCGTCCAGCCATTGCAACAGGCGGTGAGCATTGCCGAAGTGGTGGCCAGTGGTGATCTCACGCGGCATATCGACATCGTCGGCCGGGACGAACCGGCGCGATTGCTGACGGCACTGCGTTCCATGCAGGAGCGCTTGCGCGGCACCATCCAGAGCATCTCTCATTCGTCCAGTCAGCTTGCATCCGCTGCCGAGCAACTGAACGTGGTCACTGAGGATTCGACCCGCGGGATGAATCAGCAGAGCCACGAAATCGAGCAGGCCGCCACTGCGGTCAACGAGATGACAGCGGCGGTGGACGAGGTGGCGCGCAACGCCGTGGCTACCTCTGAAGCCTCCCGAGATTCCGATGCGACGGCACAGCATGGGCGCAATCAGGTGATCCGCACCGTCGATTCGATCGGCCAGCTGGCCGGCGACGTGACCCAGACCTCCGCCGAGGTTGAGCGGCTGGCGGCGCAGGTGCGCGATATCAGCAAGGTGCTGGATGTGATCCGTTCGATCGCCGAGCAAACCAACCTGCTGGCGCTCAACGCAGCTATCGAGGCCGCACGAGCAGGTGATGCGGGACGCGGCTTTGCGGTGGTCGCCGACGAGGTGCGGGCGCTGGCGCACCGGACGCAACAGTCGACCCAGGAGATCGAACAGATGATCGGCGACGTGCATCAGGGAACCGACCGCGCAGTGCAGGCCATGCAGGTCAGTAACGAGCGTGCACGTACCACGCTGGACCTTGCGCGTGCGGCCGGCGAAGCACTGGAAGAAATCGCTGCTGCGATCAGTCAGATCTCCGAGCGCAATCTGGTCATCGCCAGTGCGTCGGAGGAGCAGGCCCAGGTAGCGCGGGAAGTCGATCGCAATCTGGTGAATATCCGCGATCTGTCGCTGCAGTCGTCCGCTGGGGCGAGCCAAAGCAGTGCGGCGAGCCAAGAACTGGCACGGTTGGCGGTTGGTTTGAATGGTCTGGTCGGCGGCTTCCGAGTTTGACCCGAAGGTAATCCCGAGGTTGAAAAAGATGGATTCTCAATTGCGATAAATATATTTGTTGTCGCTTGTCAAGTAATGCATGACCTTGCCCGATATACGGTTATATCCCGTAGTCGAAGTGAGTCTTGCCATGTTTAGACAGATGAGAATTGCCCTGAGGGCCGGATTGGGTTTTGCCGTGGTGGCATTGCTGGTGTTCCTGCTCGGTGTCTTCGCATTGACTAGGATTGCCGCGATGGAGGGTGACGCGGAGAAGGTCGACCAGCGGTTGTTGCCAACGATTCAGTTGCTCGGTCAGGTCAATCAGGAGTTCCTGATGATCCGTGCAAGCACCTTGCGCCTGCTGATCAGCGAGCCGGCAGAGCGCAGCCGCGGTGCGGAAACCCTTGACGCCCTACGCAAGACGCTGGCTCAGGAGCGACAGGATCTTGATCGGCTGATACAAGATACCGAAGGTAAGGCGTTGCTGGCTAACTTTGACCAGTCGCTGGCACGCTACGAGAGCTTTCAGCGCAGGATAGTAGAACTCGCCTTGCAGAATCGCATGGAGGAGGCGATCGAAATTACCCGGGGGGAGCTGAACGAGCATGCCCGTAGTACCTCGAAAGCTGTCTATGACCTTATCGGCCTCAACCGCAACGCAGCTAATGCAGCGAGTGCCCATGCCCTTGAGGTAGCAGCCAGCGCTTTCCAGGGCGTCGTCGTTGCGATGATCCTGGCGTTTATCGCTACCATCATTCTTGCCATGCTGCTGACACGCAGTATCGTCCAACCGCTGGCTGAAGCTGTGGGCGTTGCCGAGGTGATTGCCGGTGGCGACCTGACCCGCCATTTCCAGGTTGTCGGCAGCGACGAGCCGGCGCGCCTGCTCAGTGCGCTGCAGGCGATGCAGCGCAGCCTGCGTGAAACCATCCAGGGCATTTCCGATTCCTCCAATCAGCTGGCATCAGCGGCGGAAGAGCTCAATGTCGTGACCGAGGACTCGACCCGCGGCCTGCATCAGCAGAATCACGAGATCGAACAGGCGGCCACTGCAGTCAACGAAATGACTGCGGCGGTCGATGAGGTTGCGCGCAACGCCGTGGCGACGTCCGAGGCCTCGCGAGAGTCCGACGAGACGGCGCAGCACGGTCGCCAGCAGGTCATTCGCACGGTCGACTCGATTGGCCTGCTGGCCGACGACGTAACGCAGACGGCCACCGAAGTCGAACGGCTTGCCGGGCAGGTGCGTGATATCAGCAAGGTGCTCGATGTGATTCGCTCGATCGCCGAACAGACCAACCTGTTGGCACTCAACGCCGCCATCGAAGCCGCGCGGGCAGGGGATGCAGGCCGCGGTTTCGCGGTGGTGGCCGATGAAGTGCGGGCACTGGCACATCGCACGCAACAGTCGACCCAGGAAATCGAACAGATGATTGGCGACGTACATCAGGGTACCGACAAGGCGGTGCACGCCATGCAACTCAGCAACGAGCGCGCCAGGACGACGCTGGAGCTGGCGCGCGCTGCAGGCGAGGCGCTCGATGGTATCGCCAGTGCTATCAGCCAGATCAGCGAGCGCAATCTGGTGATCGCCAGTGCGTCGGAAGAGCAGGCGCAGGTGGCCCGCGAGGTCGACCGCAACCTGGTGAACATCCGGGATCTGTCGCTGCAGTCGTCGGCCGGTGCTAACCAGACCAGCGCGGCGAGCCAGGAGCTGGCCCGCCTGGCCATCGACCTGAACAACCTCGTGGCGCGCTTCCAGGTCTGATCCACATCATGGGCGTTGTTTGACGGCGCCCATCTCCTCAGCCGTCCGACTGCTACGCTCTTTCAGCCCCGTGACAGCGCAACGCTGGGCATTGCCGGGCGAGCGGCGTACCATCCCGCGTTTTTCCATGGCAGGAATGGCCACCTCCGGGCCGTTCCCTTCCTAGCTGCGAGTCGCGTTTATGTCCGATATGCCTCGAGTCATCCGCTTCATCAGTCGTACCAGCCTGGTCGCCCAGATCGTGGTGGGCTTGGTCGCTGGCGCCTTACTGGCGCTTTTCCTGCCGGCGGCAGCCAAATCGGTGGCACTACTGGGCGACCTGTTCGTGCAGGCGCTCAAGGCGGTGGCACCGATTCTGGTGTTCGTGCTGGTGACCTCGTCATTGGCCAATCACAAGCGTGGCCAACCTACCCATATACGACCGATCATCCTGCTCTACGCGCTCGGCACACTGAGTGCCTCGGCGGTAGCCGTGCTGGCGAGCTTCATGTTTCCCACCACGCTCACGCTGGTGAGTGGAGCGGCCGACGTCACTCTGCCTTCGGGCGTAGGCGCGGTGCTGCAGACGCTCTTGTTCAATGTCGCCGACAACCCGGTACGCGCGCTGCTCAATGGCAACTTCATCGGCATTCTCGCGTGGGCGATCGGCCTCGGTTTCGCCTTCCGTCATGCGCAGGACAGCACACGGCGGCTGATTGGTGATCTGTCCGATGGCGTCACGCTGATCGTCAAGGTGGTCATTCGTTTCGCGCCGCTCGGCGTCTTCGGACTGGTTGCCGGCACGCTGGCTGATTCGGGCTTCGATGTGTTGCTGGGTTACCTGCGCCTGCTGCTGGTGCTGGTGGGTGCCATGCTGTTCATGGCGCTGGTGATGAATCCTTTGATCGTGTTCTGGCAGATTCGCCGCAATCCCTATCCGCTGGTGTTCACCTGCCTGCGCGAGAGCGGTATCACCGCGTTCTTCACCCGCAGTTCGGCCGCCAACATCCCGGTGAACATGCAGCTGTGCCAGCGACTTGGGCTGCACAAGGACACCTATTCGGTATCCATCCCGCTCGGCGCAACCATCAACATGGGCGGTGCGGCGATCACCATCACCGTGTTGACCCTGGCTGCGGTCAACACCCTCGGTATTCAGGTCGATATCGCCACCGCGGTGTTGCTGAGTCTGTTGGCCGCCGTGTGTGCCTGTGGCGCATCGGGCGTGGCCGGCGGGTCGTTGTTGCTTATTCCGCTGGCCAGCAGCCTGTTCGGCATCTCCAACGACCTGGCGATGCAGGTGGTGGCGGTGGGCTTCATCATCGGCGTGGTGCAGGATTCGGCCGAAACAGCGCTCAACTCTTCGACCGATGTGCTCTTCACCGCTGCTTCCTGCATCGCTCACGGCGATATTGCCGAAGCTGCGTAGATCCTCCCCTGCGGGCGGGTTCTGACCGCGTGACTCGAGGCCAGCGTCATCCTTATCTGGCGCTGGCCTCGCTCTGCTGAAGGTTGTCGCTGGCTTCGCCCAGGCTGCTGCGCGCTGGCGCACCGAACTGCATGCGCAGTACCCGCTTCAACAGCTTGCCTGATGAATTCTTCGGCAGTTGCTCCACGAAATGCACATGCTTCGGGACCTTGAAGGGCGCAAGGTGGGCGCGGGCATGGTGCAGCAGTGCCTGCGCATCCAGCGTGGCGTTCTGCTTCAGGACCACCACGGCGGCGATCGCTTCGATCCATTTCTGGTCGGGTACGCCAATGACCGCTACTTCAGCGACATGTGGGTGGCGATAGAGTGCCTCTTCCACATCGCGACTGGCCACCAGCACGCCGCCGGTATTCACGATGTCCTTGATGCGATCGACGATCCAGATGTAGCCCTGCTCATCGCGGTAGCCCAGGTCCCCGGAGTGGAACCAGCCGCCGGCGAACGCCTCGGCGGTTTCGGCCGGCTTCTGCCAGTAACCGACCATCAGCTGCGGCGAGCGGTGGACCAGCTCGCCTGCAACGCCGGGGGCACATTCTTCGCCGGTGGAGGGGTCGATTATCCGCGTCAGCACGTTGCTTACCGGCCGGCCACAGGATGTCGGCCGCTCGCTGTGCTCTTCGGGCGTCAGGACCGTCGCCAGCGGGGCGATCTCGCTCTGACCGTAGCAGTTGTAGAGGCCCGATTGCGGCAATCGCGCGCCCAGCTCCTGGGCGATTGGCTCCGGCATGATCGAGGCGCCGTAGTAGAGCTTCTGTACGTGCCGTAGTTGCGCCTCAACGAATTGCTCATGGCGTAGCAGGGCTATCCAGACGGTTGGTGGCGCGAAGAAGCTGTTCAGCTGTTCGGTCTTGAGCAGTCGCAGAATTTCTTCAGGCGTCGGCGTATCCGTCAGGCAGCTGAAGGCGCCGGCCAGCAGCGCCGGCATGGTGAACACATGCATCTGTGCCGAGTGGTAGAGCGGCAGGGCTGCCAGGCAGCGGTCGCTGGCTTTTATATCGAGGTGCAGCAGGCAGCTGGAATACTCGGTCATCAGCGAGCGGTGCGTGTGCATCGCGCCCTTGGGATCGGAGGTGGTGCCTGAGGTGTAGAGAATCTGCACGACATCGGTTTCGGCTATGTCGACCTCAGGTGGCTGATCGCAGGCGGAACCGGTGGCGATTCTGAGGATATCGCTGCGATCCGATGTCGTTTCATTGCTGTGCAGACTGCCGCGGATCGCCAGTTGGCGCTGGCCCGGAATGCAGTCGACCAGGCCTTTCAGGCTGTCGTCGACGAAAAGGGCGCGGGCGCCCGACTGGTCGAGTACGTAGGCCAGTTCGTGTTCGGTCAGCGAGTAGTTGACCGGAACGTGAATCAGACCGGCACGGGTACAGGCAAGCCAGAGAATCAGGTAGGCATCGGAGTTCTTGCCGTATGCCGCGACCCGGTCCGCTTTGCTCAGGCCAAGGGCCAGCAGATGATTGGCTACACGGTTCGCCGCACGATCCAGCGCCTGGAAGCTCCAGCGGCGCTCCCTGTACTGCAAGGCGATCTGTTCGGGGCTCCGCATGGCTATGCGTTGCAGGGCGTCACCAATGGTGTTGCGGTGGATAGAAGGGTGGACTTCAACCGTCGGACGCATGGGCATACCTCGAATAATTATTTTTGTTGCGGCATGAGGGTCATGGGCGACCAACGACTCGCCGCTGGTCGCCGCCTTATTCGGTGCAACTTATTCCTGCATTCAGAGGCGCTCGAGAATCAGCGCAATGCCCTGTCCGCCGCCGATGCACATGGTGATAAGCGCGTGACGCTTGCCGAGGCGTTCAAGCTCATACAACGCTTTCAGGGTGAGAATCGACCCGGTGGAACCGACCGGGTGACCATGGGCAATCGCTCCGCCGTTGACGTTCACCTTGTCTGGATCGAACTCCAGGCTCTGCGCCACTGCTAGCGCCTGGGCGGCGAAGGCTTCGTTGGACTCGATGATGTCGATGTCGGCCAGACGTAGGTTTGCTGCCGTCAGCGCCCGCTGCACCGCAGGAATCGGCCCCAAGCCCATCAGTTGCGGCTCGACACCGGCGAACGCGTAGCTGAGGAAGCGGGCGCGGGGGCGCAACCCGAGCCTGGCGGCTTCCTGCGCTGAGCCAAGCACGAGTGCCGCAGCGCCGTCGTTGAGCGGCGAGGCGTTGCCGGCTGTCACCATTCCGTCCTTCTTGAATGCTGCGCGCAGCTTCTGCAGGCCCTCCAGCGTGGTGTCAGGCCGCACGTGCTCGTCCTGAGAGAACTCCCCGGCAGCACGGCCCTTGTTGATCGGGACGCTGACGATCTGCGTCGTCAGGTGCCCCGCAGCCATTGCATTGGCAGCCTTGCGGTGGCTGTCGCAGGCATACTGGTCGAGTTGCTCGCGGGTGAAACCATAGCGGGCGGCGACATTCTCGGCGGTGATGCCCATGTGCCCGCTGCCGAACGGGTCGCTGAGTATGCCGATGGTCAGATCCACGGCGGCTGCATCGCCCATGCGCTGACCGAAACGCAGCTTGGGCAGCAGATACGCGCCCTGGCTCATGCTTTCGGCGCCACCGGCAAGGGCGAGACGGCTGGCACCCGCCTGGATCATCTGCGCGGCGGATATCAGCGACTGCACCGATGATCCGCACAGGCGGTTCACGTTCATTGCCGCCGAGTGCTCGGCGAGGCCGCAGTTCAGGGCAATATGTCGCGCTAGGTAGGCATCCTGCGGGCTGGTCGTGATGATGTGGCCGAAGATGCAGTGGTCGATTTCCTCCGCCGCCACGCCGGCGCGTTCGATGGCGGCGCGGCCGGCAAAAGTCCCCAGCTCGGCAGGGCTATAGCCCGACAGGCTGGCGCCGAAGTCGCCGATGGCGGTTCGGGCGCCGGATAGGATCACCACGTCCTGCAGCGCAACTGTGTCGTTCATCTGGAATTCCTTCTTGTCGGTCGGTCAGGCCACAGGCCCAAGCATGTCGCGGGCGATCACTTCTTTCATGATTTCGGAAGTGCCCGCATAGATGGTCTGGATGCGCGCATCCACATAAAAGCGCGAGATTGGATATTCGAGGGTGTAGCCGTAGCCTCCGAACAGCTGCAGGCATTGGTCGACGCAGCGGCACTGCGTCTCGCTGAGCATCAACTTGAGGGCTGCTGCGTCGGTGCTGCTCATTTCTCCACGGGCGTAGCGCTGCAGGCACTTCTCGAAATAGGCGCGTCCCATCTCCAGGTGTGCACGCACTTCGGCCAGCGTGAAGCGGGTGTTCTGGAAGTCGGCTATGCGCTGACCGAATGCACGCCGTTGCTGGACGTAGTCCAGGGTCAGCTGCAGGGCGCCGTCGATGGCTCCGATGGCTTGCGCTGCCACACCCAGACGCTCCCGAGGCAGTTCTTGCATCAGATAGGCGAAGCCCTTGCCCGCGTCGCCAAGCAGCGCATCCTCCGGCACGATCAGATCGTCGAAGAACAGCTCGGCGGTGTCGCTGGCGTGCTGGCCGATCTTGCGGATCGCTTTGCCGCGAGAAAAGCCTGGCAAAGTGGTATCCACCAGAAACAGCGAGACGCCGCGGGCCCGGGCGTTCGGGTCTGTCTTGGCGCAGACGATCACCATGTCCGCCAGCAGGCCGTTGGTGATGAATACCTTGCTGCCGTTGAGCTTCCAGCCGCCAGGAACCTTCTGCGCACTGGCGCGCATGGCGGCCAGATCGCTTCCGGCGCCAGGCTCGGTCATGGCAATGGCGCCCAGCACTTCGCCAGCGGCCATGCGCGGTAGCCAGCAAGCCTGCTGCGCAGGGTTGCCCAGGTGGTGGATATAGGGCATCACGATGTTGGCGTGGATGTTGTAGCCGCTGGCTAGCCCGCCGAAGCCCTGGCGGGATATTTCCTCGCAGATCATCAGGCAGGTCTCGACTCCTGCTGCGCAGCCACCCAGCTGCTCCGGCAGGTCTACGCCGAGCAGGCCCGCTTCGCCGAGGCGATGCCAGAGCGCGCGTGGCAGCTGGTGGTCGGCTTCCCATTGCTCGTAGTGGGGCGCCACTTCCTGTTGAAGAAAGCGTCGCACCGAATCCTGAAACAGTGTCTGGTCATCTTCGCTGGTTGCGCAATCCGCGCCCCGCAGGGTCTGTTCGTTCATGCTGAGCCCTTTGATTGTTCTTGTTCTGGTCGGTCACCGAGCAGGTGCATGGCTATTAATAAGAGCTTGCTCGCGTGCTTTGAATGACCGTTGCGGTCGTTTTGATTGATCGGATAGGCCATCACGGATTGGAAACGCGCCATACTGCCGAGCGGAAAGCCAAGGAGCAGCCGAATGACTGCGACGGAGTTGCCCAGGTCGTTGGCCAGGGCGCATATCGCCAATCACTACCTGCGAGCCGGCATCGGCGGCGCCGTGCGACAGGGGGCGGATCCGCTGCAGTTGCTGGCCGCTGCCGGCATCCCAGCGCACTGGCTCGATCAGCCCGAAAGGTTGATCACCGAACATCAGCTCAGCGAATTGATCAAGGCGGTCTGGCGCGCTACCGCGGACGAATTCATGGGGATGGCGCCAAGAGCCTGCAAGCGGGGCGTGTTCTCGCTCATGGCGGAGTTCGCCTTGGGCGCAAAGACCCTTGGCGGCATGTTGGAGCGCAGCGCGCGTTTCTATACCGCTGTCAGGGACGACCTGGATATCGGCCTGGATCTTGCGCCCGCGCAGTCACCACTGGTGTTCTACCGCTTGCATCTGCATCAGCAATTCGATCCTGATCATTTCCTGCAGGAGTTCATTCTGTTGATGTGGCAGCGCTTCGCCGGCTGGCTGATCGGGCAGCAGATTCCTGTCGTCGCCACCTGTTTCGGCTACCCGGCCCCCAGTCACGCGGCTGAGTATCGGGTGATGTTCATTGGCGAGCTGCACCACGACCAGCCCCGTTGTGGCTTCTATCTGCATCCACGCGTCCTGCAGCTGCCAATCCTGCGCAGCGACACCGAGCTACAGGCGTTTCTGCGCGACTGTCCGGGGGTGATCCTGCACCGGCCCGTGCAGGACAACAGCTTGCAGACTCGCGTCAGGCTGTTGCTGCAGCATTACGATCTCCGGCACATGCCAGAGCTAGGGGAGATCAGCCAGCAACTGCTGATGACGCCACGCACCTTGCGGCGTCGGCTGCAGGATGAAGGCACCTCGGTGCGGCAGATCAAGGAGTCGTTACGTCGGGAATTCGCTCTGCGGCTGCTCAGCAACGAGCACCTCAGCGTGCAGGAGGTGGCCGAGCAGAGCGGCTTCGCCGAGGTTGCGGCGTTCTGTCGGGCCTTCAAGCGCTGGACAGGGCGACCACCAGCGCAATGGCGAAACGGTCGTCGATTGGTCTGATGCCAGACGCTGTGGCGACAGCCACCGCATCGTTCGGCTTCTGGGCGCACAAACGAAAACGCCCCGACTAGTCGGGGCGTTCTGCCGGCGCTAGGGCTCAGCCCTTGAAGCGGCGCAGCACCAGAGTCGCGTTGGTGCCACCGAAGCCGAAGCTGTTGCTCATCACGGTGTCGAGCTGAGCGTTCTCGCGGGTTTCGCGCAGGATCGGCATGTCGGCAACTTCCGGGTCCAGCTCGTCGATGTTGGCCGAGCCGGCGATGAAGTTACCTTCCATCATCAGCATCGAGTAGATCGCTTCGTGGACGCCTGCGGCACCCAGCGAGTGACCGGACAAGCTCTTGGTCGAGCTGATGGTCGGGATCTTGTCGCCAAACATGTTGCGCACGGCCTTGATCTCGGCCACATCGCCCACTGGCGTCGAGGTGCCGTGAGTGTTGAGGTAGTCGATGGTGGTGTCCACGGTAGACATCGCCTGCTGCATACAGCGCAGCGCGCCTTCACCGCTCGGCGCGACCATGTCGTAGCCGTCGGAAGTAGCCCCGTAGCCGACGATTTCCGCGTAGATCTTGGCGCCGCGCTTGAGCGCATGCTCCAGTTCTTCGACCACGACCATGCCGCCACCGCCGGCAATGACGAAACCATCACGCTTGGCGTCATAGGCGCGGGAGGCCTTTTCCGGGGTCTCGTTGTACTGGCTGGACAACGCGCCCATGGCGTCGAACAGGCAGCTCTGGCTCCAGTGCTCTTCTTCACCGCCACCAGCGAACACCACGTCCTGCTTGCCCATCTGGATCTGCTCCATGGCATGGCCGATGCAATGCGCGCTGGTGGCGCAGGCCGAAGCGATGGAGTAGTTGATGCCCTTGATGCGGAACGGCGTCGCCAGGCAGGCAGAAACGGTGCTGCTCATGGTGCGCGGTACGCGATATGGGCCGATGCGCTTGACGCCCTTGTCGCGCAGGATGTCGATGGCTTCCATCTGGTTGATGGTGGAAGCACCACCGGAACCGGCCACCAGGCCGATGCGCGGGTTGGAGATGTCATCGAGGCTGAAACCGGCGTCCTTGACCGCCTGCTCCATTGCCAGATAGGCATAGGCGGCAGCGTCGCCCATGAAGCGCAGAACCTTGCGGTCGATCAGCTCTTCGAGGTTCAGGTTGACGGAACCGGAAACCTGGCTGCGCAGCCCCATGTCCGCGTAGGACTGGTTGAAGCGAATGCCGGGGCGGCCGGCGCGCAGGTTGCCGGAGACGGTCTCTTTGTCATTGCCCAGGCAGGAAACGATACCCAGGCCAGTGATCACGACGCGACGCATGCGGATGTCCTTCAAAAGCTGTCGGTAGAGGTGAACAGGCCGACGCGCAAACCTTCGGCACTGTAGATCTCGCGGCCATCAACGCTGACGGTGCCATCGGCGATGCCGAGGATCAGCGAGCGATTGATGGTGCGCTTGATGTGGATGTTGTAGGTGACTTTCTTGGCGGTCGGCAGTACCTGACCGAAGAACTTCACTTCGCCGGAACCCAGCGCGCGGCCGCGCCCAGGGTTGCCCTGCCAGCCGAGGTAGAAGCCGACCAGCTGCCACATGGCATCCAGGCCCAGGCAGCCGGGCATGACCGGATCGCCTTCGAAATGGCAAGCGAAGAACCAGAGATCAGGGTTGATATCCAGTTCGGCAACCAGTTCGCCCTTGCCATACTTGCCGCCCACTTCGCTGATGTGAACGATACGATCGACCATCAGCATGTTCGGCGCGGGCAGTTGCGCATTACCGGGACCGAAGAGTTCGCCGCGGCTGCAACGAAGCAGGTCTTCCCGAGTAAAGGCGTGTTGTTTGGTCATGCGTATTCCTCAATGGGCCCCTTGCGAAGGGCTTTGCTGCTTACATACCGGGCCAGAATTCGAGGCCTGATCATCAAGACTAGTCATAGACTGCCGCGTTGTGGCTAAAGTCACAGCCTGCCAACAGCGACGCCATTCAACCCGTACCTGCGGCTGAAGGACGCAAAGACAGAATCGGGCGGCTACTTTAACACTCCTGAAAGGCTAACGAGGACCTTGCGACAGCTTGTCCTCTATAGACAATCGTTGCAGTGACGGTTGCATGGATCGATTGAAGCCTTGTTCCAACGGGTCGGGCGGGCTTCGACTGCCTTTCGATCCAACTGTAACCGAATGATTTCACGGGCTGTGGTGGTTGCGCTGGCCGCTGTGAACGCGAAACGTATAATGCCCGGCACTGCCATTTCGAATGGCTCATAACGGAACCCACATGACACGACAGCAACCCATCGCCGTACTCGGCGGCGGCAGTTTCGGTACCGCAATCGCCAATCTGCTGGCCGAGAACGGTCACCACGTTCTGCTCTGGATGCGTGATCCCGAGCAGGCTGAGAGCATCCGGACGCTGCGGCAGAACCCTCGCTATCTAAAAGGTGTGGAGATTCTCAAGCAGGTGGAGCCGACCACCGACCTGCCGTCGACCCTGGATGCCTGCGAGCTGATCTTTGTCGCGCTGCCATCCAGCGCATTGCGCCAGGCGCTGCAGCCGTTCGCGAAGCAGCTTGGCGGCAAGATGCTGGTCAGCACCACCAAGGGTATCGAGGCCGATGGTTTCATGCTGATGAGCCAGATTCTCGAACAGATTGCGCCAGATGCCCGCATCGGCGTGTTGTCTGGCCCGAACCTGGCACGTGAGGTGGCCGAGCACGCGCTGACCGCAACGGTCGTGGCAAGTCAGGACGAAGCGCTCTGCCGCAGCGTCCAGCAGGTGCTGCACGGCCGCACCTTCCGCGTCTACGCAAGCTCGGATCGCTTCGGCGTCGAGTTGGGTGGGGCGCTGAAGAATGTTTACGCGATCATGGCGGGTATGGCTGCCGCACTGGGCATGGGCGAGAACACGCGCAGCATGCTGATTACCCGGGCGCTGGCGGAGATGACGCGATTCGCCGTGAAGCTCGGGGCCAATCCCATGACTTTTCTCGGCCTGGCCGGCGTCGGCGACCTGATCGTCACCTGCACATCGCAGAAAAGCCGCAATTTCCAGGTGGGCTATGCGCTCGGTGAAGGCCTCAGCCTCGATGAGGCGGTTTCCCGGCTGGGAGAGGTCGCCGAGGGCGTGAATACCATCAAGGTGCTCAAGTGCAAGGCCGAGGAGCTGCAGGTCTATATGCCGCTGGTCGCGGGCCTCCATGCCATCCTGTTCGAGGGGCGTACGCTGGATCAGATCATCGGTGTACTGATGCGCGGCGAGCCAAAGACCGATGTGGATTTTATTTCAACCGACGGATTCTGAGCCGAGCGTAGGGGAAACCTCCATGAACCAATCTAACCAGGCCACGGACCGGGAATCACTGATCCTGCGAGCCGTCTGGATGCTAATTTTCTTTTTCGTCTGGCAACTGGCCGAGCTGGCGCTGCTGGTAGTCGTGGTGCTGCAGCTGGTGATGCGCCTGGTCAAGGGGCTCCCGGATTCCGGTCTGCAGGCGTTTGGCGACAGCCTCAGCCAGTACATCGCGCAAATCGGCCGCTTCGCCACTTTCAATACCGAGCGCAAGCCCTGGCCACTGTCCGACTGGCCGACGCCTAGACCGGCCGATGTGGAACTGAGCAATCCCGTTCCGCCTGTGCCACCAGTCGAGCCGAAGGACACACAGCAGGGGCCGACTCCATGAGGCTATGGTTGCTGCGACATGGTGAAGCCGAGCCGCAGGCCCGTACCGATGCCGAGCGCAATCTGACCGAGGGGGGGCGACGTGACGTGCGCCGCAGCGCCACGTTTCTGCGGGGCAGGCCGCTACAAACGATGCTGGTGAGCCCGTTCCAGCGTGCTCAACAGACCGCGGATGAGGTACGCAAGGCGCTCGGCTTTGCCGGGCAGTGCGAGACAGTTGACTGGGCGACACCGGAGTCCGATCTTGCCGAGGCATTGCGCGAGCTGGACCTGCGTGGCGAAAGCGACCTGCTGCTGGTCACGCATCAGCCGTTTGTTGGCAACCTGGCGGGCTGGTTGATCAACGGTCATTACGCCAATCCGCTGCCCATGGCGACGGCTTCACTGGTTGAGCTGGAAGGCGAAGCGATTGCCGGAGGGCTGATGCGACTGGTTTCTGTGCATCACGTTGGTTAGGGTTGGGCGGTTCGCCTCGCGCTTCGGGGCGAACCTAACCGCAGAACAATAACCATCAGGAGTACCTGCCTTGAGCATCTGGCACCGTCAGCCCGACCTGGAAGAACTTCACAGCACCCGCAAGAACACCATCAGTGATCTGCTGGATATACGCTTCGAATCCTTCGATGACGTTTCGATCACCGCGAGCATGCCGGTCGATGCCCGTACCCATCAGCCCTATGGTCTGCTGCATGGCGGCGCTTCCGTGGTGCTGGCCGAGACCCTCGGCTCGATGGCCAGCTATCACTGCATCGACACCAGCAAGTTCTACTGCGTCGGGCTGGAGGTGAACGCCAACCATCTGCGTGGCTTGCGCAGTGGCCGCGTGACCGGTGTTTGCCGAGCGGTGCATCTGGGGCGCTCGACGCATGTCTGGGATATTCGCCTGAGCGGGGAGGACGGCAAGCCCAGCTGCATCTCCCGGCTGACCGTGGCTATCGTGCCACTGGACAAGGGCAACGGCGCTGGCTGATTCGGGGCAGGCCGCCATAGTGGCCTGCTGATTGGCCTGAATGCCCTTCATTCGGCAGGCCTATGGCGATTGCCGCATGCCAGGGCCTGCCAGACAATGAGCGTTCAGTCTGTCCGGCAATGCCTTCATGTCCCAGCGCATCTTCTTCGCCCACGCCAATGGCTTCCCTTCGGCGACCTATCGCAAGCTGTTCGATGCCCTCGCACCCGAGTACGAGGTCACGCACATGGATCGTCATGGCCACGACCCACGCTTTCCCGTTGACGATAACTGGAACAACCTGCTCGATGAGCTGTTCGAGCAGCTCGAACGCTTGCACGAACCCGCCTGGGGGATAGGGCATTCGTTCGGCGGCATGCTGCATTATCGCGCCGCGCTGCTGCGACCCGAGTTGTATCACGGTGTCGTCATGCTGGATTCGCCGCTTCCGACCTGGTTCGATCAGACCGTCATATGGGCCGCCAAACGCCTGGGCTTCATCGATCGGCTGACCCCGGCGGGGCGGACGCTCGGGCGCCGCGAGCAGTTCTCCAGCGTCGAGGAAGCGCGTGCCTACTTCGCCGGCAAAGCGCTGTTCAGCAACTTCGACCCGGAGTGCCTGGAAGCCTATATCGAACATGGCCTGGAACCCGCAGGGCAGGGGATGCGCCTGCGTTTCGATCCGCAGACCGAAATCAGCATCTACCGCAGCGTGCCGCATCTGACACCGGGTTGGCCGCCGGCATTGAAGATTCCTCTGGCCATGGTGCGTGGGCGCGACAGCCGTGTCGTGCTGCCGCATCACGCCTATCTGCTGCGGCTTATGGCGCACGGCGAGGCGCATACGCTGCCGGGTGGTCACATGTTTCCTTTCGAGCGGCCGCAGCAGACAGCGGACAAGCTTCGAGAACTGCTGGCCCGCTGGGGCACGCACGGCGAACTTACCGAGGGGGTGGCATGAGCCTGGTATTCGAAGAGGTCCGGCTGAGCCTGCCCCATCTGGAAGTCGCAGCGCACCTGTACGGTCCGGAAGATGGCAAGCCGGTTATCGCCCTGCACGGCTGGCTCGACAATGCCGCGACGTTCAGCCGTCTCGCGCCGCGCCTCGAGGGTTTGCGGATTGTCGCTCTGGACCTGCCCGGGCATGGTCATTCCGAACATCGTCCCGCGGGTGCTGCCTACAACATCTGGGATTATGCCCATGACGTGCTACAGGTTGCCGAACAGTTCGGCTGGCAACGCTTTTCCTTGCTGGGGCATTCCATGGGCGCCATCGTTTCTGTGCTGCTGGCCGGCGCTCTGCCCCAGCGCATTGAACGGCTGGCACTGATCGACGGCGTCATCCCTTATACCGGTGAGGCGGACAGCGCACCGAAGAAGCTTGGCGCGGCGCTCGAGGCGCTGCTTGCGGTCGACGACAAACGCAAGCCGGTTTACGCGAACTTCGTTCAGGCGGTGGAAGCGCGCATGAAGGGCGTCGGCGCGGTCAGCCGTGAGGCAGCCGAACTACTGGCCCAACGCGGGTTGATGCCGGTGCCCGGCGGCTATACCTGGCGCACCGATGCCCGGCTGATGCTGCCTTCGGCGATGCGGCTGACCCGTGCCCATGCGCTGGCGTTTGTCGCGCAGGTTGCCTGCCCGACTACTCTGGTGCTGGCGGAGCAGGGCCTGATGAACGAGCCGGAGCTGGTGAAGTTGATCGATGGCTTCCCCTTCGATGTGCAGCGGCTGCCCGGTGGACATCATCTGCATCTGGACGATGAGGCGGGCGCGGAAGCGGTGGCTGCGGTGTTCAATGCCTTCTTCCACAGCTGAGTGATGCCGGGCGTTTGCAATACTCTCTCGCAAAGCCTCGCTTGACTTGCTTTTGCCAACTGGCGAGGCTGGGAGGCAACGTTTCCAGCAGAGCCAGCGCAATGATCGATTGCTTCAGAGTCGCGACGGCCCCCGGCTGCGCCCTTGCGTTTGTCCCGACGGACCTCGGCTTGCCGCATTCGCTGAGTTTCGGCAAACAGCCACGGGTGACCCGTTGAGGAGTGTTATGCGAAGTGCATGGATCGCGGCATCGGTCTTGATATCCACTGTTGCCGTGGCGGCGGACGTTACCGGCAGTGCCGATCTCGAGCGGCTGCCACGTTTTGCCCAGGCGCAGATCGTCGATTATCGGCAGTCGCAGGTGCAGGAGCGCATCTATCCCCAGGACTCCATCCGTCGCATCAGTGGCAACTTGCGCATGGCAGCGCAGGTGGTCGTTTCGGGTGAGCTGACGGCGGTGACCTACCAGTTGCCAAGTACGCATACCGGTATCGAAGCCTTCACCCAGGCCCGCAGCGAGCTGCTGCGCCAGGGCGCCGAACTGCTGTTCTGGTGCGAGGGCCGCGAGTGTGGTTCGAGCAGCCTCTGGGCCAACGCGATATTTGGTAAATCCATGCTTTACGGTCCGGAGGCGCAGCAGGCGTATCTGCTGGCCCGTCTACCCGATGCCGAAAACGATCTGGTTGCCTTGTACGGGATAACCCGCGGCAATGGCAGACCTTATCTGCACGTCGAACAACTGCAAAGCAATGAACCCCTGGCTGCGGTACTGCCCACGGCAGCGACGCTGTTGCGGCAGTTGCGCAGCACTGGCGAGCTGCGTTTGCCACGCCTGGCAGACGAACCGACCGCCGAGTGGGGAGCTCTGCTCGCCAATGTGCTGAGCCTGGACAGCACCACGCGTGTCAGTCTGGCCGGACAAGGTGCGGCAGCCTGGCGCGAAGCGCTGATCGTCGAGCGCATCCGTGGCGGGCGGCTGGAAGTCGACGAGTCCCAGGAACCGGGCCTGGTCATTCGGCTATTGCGCTGATCCTGCGTAACAGCTGCAATAGCGGTTCTTGTTTCGCGCCCTGATCGTGGGCGCGGCTCTAATTCCCAGGGTACGTTCACATGCTCAACAATGACCGCCTGTTGGCGCAGATTCTGCTGCTCGGGCTGCTGGCTGCGTGCCTTTGGGTGCTGGCACCGTTCGCCTCCGCATTGTTCTGGGCCGCCGTCCTGGCATTCGCCAGCTGGCCGGTCATGCGTCTGCTGACCCGCTGGCTGCACGGCAATGCCACATTGGCTGCCGGGCTACTTACCTTCAGCTGGATGGTACTGGTGGCGGTACCGCTGGTTTGGCTCGGCTTCAACATCGCCGACCAGATTCGTGAGGCCAATGCCTTGCTGCACGACCTTCAGGTCGAAGGATTGCCGCCTGCCCCGACCTGGCTGGGCGAGCTGCCGCTGATTGGCGATACCCTGGTGGGCTTCTGGGATACCGTCGACGAGCAGGGTACGGCGCTGATCGCCAGCATCCGTCCGTACATCGGCCAGGTCGCGAACTGGCTGCTGGTGCGCAGCGCACGGATCGGTGGCGGCATGCTCGAGCTGGCCTTGAGCCTGGTGCTGGTGTTTTTCTTCTACCGTGACGGGCCCCGTTTGTCCGCATTCGTCCATAGCCTGCTGCACCGGCTGATTGGTGAACGCGCCGATCATTACCTGGAGCTCGTGGCCGGTACGGTGCAGCGCGTGGTCAACGGCGTGATCGGTACGGCTGCGGCCCAGGCGATCCTGGCCTACATCGGGTTTCTCATTGCCGGGATCCCGGGTGCGCTGGTGCTCGGCCTGCTGACGTTCGCCTGCAGCTTCATCATGGTGCCGCCACTGATCTGGGGCCCTGCCGTCGCCTGGCTGGCCTGGCAGGGCGACTACGGCATGGCGGTCTTCCTTGGAATCTGGGGCATGTTCGTCATCAGTGGCGTGGACAACGTGCTCAAGCCCTACCTGATCAGCCGCGGCGGCAACCTGCCGCTGGTTGTGGTGCTGCTTGGCGTGTTCGGCGGCATCCTTGCTTTCGGTTTCATGGGGCTATTCCTCGGCCCGACCCTGCTTGCGGTTGCCTACAGCCTGCTGGGCGACTGGTTGATCAAGGAGGTGCCGACGATGCCCTCGCACGAGTCGCCGCTACTCCCGGGCGAACCGCGCGACCCACTTGGACAGTAAGCGAAGGCTCGCTCACTGTTCCTCTTCGTAGCGGATCAACGCGTCGTGGGCGACGATGCGGCCCAGTTCGATCAGCTCGGGGGCCTTGTAGAACTCGTAGAAGCGGCAGGCCCGCTTGGGAATGTTGACCAGCACGTTTGGCGGGTAGCCGGCGATCTTGTATTGCGCCAGTGACGACTGCATGACGTCGAAGCTCTGGTTGATCAGCTCCAGCAGTGATGCCGGACCGGTGACGTCGATCACCGTCGCGCCTTCGGCAGACTTCGGTGCGCTGTGACTGGTCGGCGCTGCAGGCGGTTGATCGCCGCGCAGCAGTTCGCCAGCACGAAGGTCGTCGAGCTCACCGGCCAGTTCAGCTTCGTCCTTGCGCCAGAACGGGATGTGCGAACTGATCGAGTTGACCAGTGAATCGAAGCGCCCTGGGCGCACCACCTCAGGCAGTGGGTACTGCTTATGGTTGTTGGCGTTGAGGTTGACCGCGATGATCATGTCGCAGTGTGCCGACACCACCGGAACGATTGGCAGGGGGTTGAGCAGACCGCCGTCGACCAGCATGCGATTGCCTTGCATCACGGGCGTGAACAGGCTGGGAATGGCCGCGGAAGCGCGCATGGCCAGTTCCAGGCTGCCTTCCTGAAACCAGATTTCCTGCTGGTTGGTCAGGTCCGTGGCAACTGCAGTGAACGGAATCGGCAGATCCTCGATACGGATCTTGCCGACCATGTCGCGGATACGACCGAAAACCTTTTCCCCGCGTATCGCACCGAGGCTGAAGCTCGGGTCAACCAGCCGCAGCAGGTCCAGGTAATCCAGGCTCTCGATCCAGTTGCGATACTCGTCGAGTTTGCCCGCCGCGTAGATGCCGCCGACCACGGCGCCCATGGAGCAGCCGGCGATGCAGGCAATTTCATAGCCGCGCGCCTCCAGCTCTTCGATCACGCCGATGTGCGCATAGCCCCGCGCGCCGCCCGATCCCAGTACCAGTGCAACTTTCTTACTCATGCGGTTCTCCCTGTGGCACTTGCGATAGCTTCATGCCTGGCCGGCGAGCCTGCAAGGGCTGATCCGTCCCGGTACCGTTAAGACTGGTGGGAGTCTGCGTCAATCGGCGAATGACGGGCGGCCTTTGCTACAATCGCCGCCCGTTTGTGCTTGTGCCACGAGAGAGCCCGATGAGCGAACCGATCCGCCTCACCCAGTACAGTCACGGCGCCGGCTGCGGCTGCAAGATATCGCCCAAGGTGCTGGACGTGATTCTTGCCGGCAGCGGAGCGCAGAATCTCGACCCGCGCCTGTGGGTCGGCAATGCCTCGCGCGATGACGCAGCGGTATATGGCATCGACGAGGAGCGCGGTGTGGTCTCGACCACCGACTTCTTCATGCCCATCGTCGACGACCCCTTCGATTTCGGCCGGATCGCGGCGACCAACGCGATCAGCGACATCTACGCCATGGGCGGTGATCCGCTGATGGCCATCGCGATCCTCGGCTGGCCGGTCAACGTGCTGCCGCCGGAAGTCGCCCGTGAGGTCATCGCCGGTGGCCGTGTCGTCTGCGACGCGGCGGGTATTCCGCTGGCTGGCGGGCATTCGATCGATGCGCCCGAACCGATCTTCGGCCTGGCGGTCACCGGTCTGGTGAACAAGCAGCAGATGAAGCGCAACGACACCGCCACCCCCGGCTGCAGGCTGTACCTGACCAAGCCATTGGGCATCGGCATCCTCACCACCGCCGAGAAGAAGGCCAAGCTGCGCGCCGAAGATGTCGGGCTGGCGCGGGACTGGATGTGCACGCTGAACACGCCGGGCAGCCGCTTCGGCAAGCTCGAGGGTGTTCGCGCCATGACCGATGTCACGGGCTTCGGTCTGCTCGGTCACCTGGTGGAAATGGCCGATGGCAGCGGGCTGACTGCTGAGATCGACTATGCGCGCGTACCGCGCTTGCCGGGCATCGAGTACTACCTGGAGCAGGGCTGCGTGCCTGGCGGTACCCAGCGCAATTTCGACAGCTACGGCGAGCGCATCGCCGCGCTCGACGAGCGTCACAAGCAGTTGCTCTGCGATCCGCAAACCAGTGGTGGATTGCTGGTGGCCGTGGCACCGGAAGGCGAGGCGGAGTTCCTCGCAGTCTGTGCCGAACTCGGCCTGAACCTGCAGCCCATCGGCCAGCTCGTCGAAGCGCGCGGCCATGCGGTCGAGGTCCATTGATGCGCAGCGATACCGAAGATTTCCGCCAGCTGTTCCTCAATGACGTCCCGATGATGGATGCCCGCGCCCCGGTGGAATTCGCCAAGGGCGCCTTTCCCGGTGTGGTCAACCTGCCGCTGATGAACGACATCGAGCGACAGAAGGTCGGCACCTGCTACAAGCAGCACGGCCAGAAGGCGGCCATCGAACTCGGCCAGCAACTGGTTTCCGGCAAGGTCAAGGCCGAGCGCCTGCAGGCCTGGGCCGACTTCGCTCGCGCCCATCCGAATGGCTACCTGTATTGCTTCCGCGGTGGGCTGCGTTCGCAGATCGTCCAGCAGTGGCTGAAGGACGAAATGGGTGTCGAATACCCGCGTGTCGTCGGCGGCTACAAGGCGATGCGCCATTTCCTGCTCGACACCATCGACCAGACTGTAGAACAGTGCGACTTCGTGCTGGTGGGCGGCATGACCGGTACCGGCAAGACCGAGGTCCTGGCGCAGCTGGACAACAGCCTGGACCTGGAAGGCTTGGCCAATCATCGCGGTTCCAGTTTCGGCAAGCGCGCCACGCCGCAGCCGGCGCAGATCGACTTCGAGAATGCTCTGGCGATCCGCCTGCTGAAGTTGCGCGCCGCCGGCATCGAGACGTTCGTGGTCGAAGACGAGGCGCGTCTGGTTGGCCGTTGTTCGATTCCGCTACCACTGTTCAATGGCATGCAGGAGTTTTCCCTGATCTGGCTCGAAGACAGCCTCGAAGGGCGCGTCGAGCGGATCCTCAAGGATTACGTGATCGACCTGTGCGCGGAGTTCATTGCCGAGCAGGGTGAGAACGGTTTCGCTGCTTTCGCCGAGCGTCTGCAGCAAAGTCTGGTCAATATCAACAAGCGACTCGGCGGCGAGCGTTATCAGCGCCTGGCATTGCTAATGGATCAGGCACTTGCGGAGCAGACACGCAGCGGCTCGGTCGATCTGCACCGGGCGTGGATCGAGGCATTGCTCGGCGAGTACTACGATCCGATGTATGCCTACCAGCGCGAAAGCAAGGCCGGGCGGATCGAGTTCGCTGGCGACCAGCGATCGGTGGTCGAGTATTTGCGTAACCGGAAGGCGCAAGAGCGCCTTTAATTCCTGAATGGCACACGAGGGATGATGCGATGAAAACCTGGCTGAGTTTACCTTTGCTGGTTGTGCTGTTGGCCGGCTGTGCCGGCAAGACCGCATACCGTGACAGTTGCGCGGCGGAACTGGATGCGGCGTGGAAGGAGCAAAGCCTGGCGGAAGCCGAAGGCTTTGCAGGAACCGTGAGCTATTCCAAGGCGCTGGCCTTGCTGACCGGGGCCAAGACCCAGCAGCAGTTCGAGGCGTTTCGTGGCTGTGCCCAGAAAGCGCAGAAGGCCCGCTTCTATCTGCGCGAGTCACGGGCCGGGCGTTAAAAGCGGTACTCCAACAACCAGCCTGCCGTTCGGGCGGGCTGGTCCCTTCGCTGCGTTTGGATCAGAGTGGCCAGCCGGCGCGTCGCCGCAACCACTTCTCCATCTCGACCACCACCAGTAACACGGCTCCGGCGAGCAGGCAGATCCCCCAGCCAACCACGTCCAGCGATTGGGTAGCAAACAGGCGCTGCAACGGCGCCCAGTGGGTAAAGGCGAGTTGCAGCACGCTCAGCAGGACGATCATCCCCCAGACCATTGGGTTATCACGCAGGCCGAAGCGGGCCGGAGCATTGATCTGCCGACTGCTGAACAGATAGGCGATCTCACAGGCGACCAGTGTGTTCACCGCCAGGGTGCGGCTGAGTTCCATGCTCCAGCCCAGCTGTTGTGCATAGACGAAGACACCGATACAGGCCGCGGTCATCAGCGCCGCCACCAGCAGCACTCGCCACATCAGTTGCGTGCTCAACAGCGCCGCGTTCGGGTTCCTCGGCGGCCGCCGCATGATGTCGGCCTCGCCGGGCTCGAAGGCCAGCGCCAGGGCAAGGGTTACGGCGGTGATCATGTTGACCCAGAGAATCTGTAGCGGGGTGATCGGCAGCGTCAGCCCCAGAGCAATGGCAACCAGCAGCACCAACGCCTCGCCACCGTTGGTGGGCAGGATGAACAGGATCGATTTCTTCAGGTTGTCATAGACCGTGCGGCCCTCTTCGACGGCATTGGCGATGGTGGCGAAATTGTCATCGGCGAGGACCATCTGCGCGGCTTCCTTGGCCACCTCGGTGCCCTTGATACCCATGGCCACGCCGATGTCGGCACGCTTGAGCGCCGGCGCATCATTGACGCCATCGCCGGTCATCGCGACGCGAGCGCCACCGGCCTGCAGGCGTTGCACCAGGCGCAGCTTGTGCGCCGGGCTGGTGCGAGCGAAGACCGTCGTATCGCCCAGGCGCGCGTCGAGTTCGGCGTCGCTGAGCCTGTCGAGTTCGGCTCCGGTGATCGGCGCGCTGCTGCCCAGACCGAGACGCCGCGCGATTGCCGCAGCGGTTTCAGCGTGGTCGCCGGTGATCATCTTCACCGCAATACCTGCCTGACGGCATTCGGCGATGGCGTCGATGGCTTCCTCACGCGGCGGATCGAGCATGCCGACCAGGCCAAGCAGGACGAAATCACCCTCCAGGTCCGCATAGTTCAGTTCATGGTGCGGCGCGCCGAGCGCGCGCACTGCCAGGCCGAGCATGCGCAGGCCCTGAGCGGCGCCCTCGGAAAGCACGGTATGCCAGTAGGACGGGTTCAGAGGTTCGGCGCTGCCATCGACCAATTGCTGGTTGCACACCTCCAGCAGCCGTTCCGGAGCGCCGATCATGTAGATCAGACCGTGGCCGGAATGGTCGTGGTGCAGGCTGGACATGCTGCGCCGTTCCGAGCTGAACGGGATGCTGTCGACACGTGGGGTGTGGGCCAGCTCGTGGGTCGCAGTCATCCCCAGCTTGCCTGCGAGGGTCAGCAGGGCGGCTTCGGTGGGGTCGCCGGTGATGCTCCATTGCGAGCCGTCATGCAGCAGGCTGGCGCTGTTGCACAGCAGGCCGGCGCGACCCAGCGCGTGCAGATCACTGGCCTGGTCGATTGCGCAGGGCTGACCGTCCTCGCCGCGAACCTCGCCGGTCGGTGCGTAGCCGACGCCTTCGATCTGATAACGGTTTGCCGCGGTGACCACCAGCTGCACGGTCATTTCGTTGCGCGTCAGGGTGCCGGTCTTGTCGGAGCAGATCACCGTCACCGCGCCCAGGCTCTCCACGGCGGGCAGGCGGCGGATGATGGCGCGCCGCCGGGCCATGCGCTGCACACCAAGCGCAAGGGTGATGGTGAGGACCGCCGGTAGCCCTTCGGGTATGGCTGCAACCGCCAGACCGACCGCCGCCAGCAGCATCTCGTCGGATGAATAGCCGCGCAAACCGACGCCAAACAGGTAGGTGCCCAGCGCCAGCGCCAGAATGATGAAGGTGAGCACCCGGGCGAAGCGCGCCATATCGCCGAGCAGCGGTGTCTGCAGGCTGACGACCTCGCCGAGCATATGACTGATCTGCCCCAGCTCGGTTTTGCCCGCAGTCGCCACCACCACCCCGGTGCCGCTACCGGCACTGACCAGGGTGCCTGAGTACGCCATGCTGTAACGATCACCGATGCCGGCATCGCGAGCCACGGGCTCCACCTGCTTGCCGGTGGGCAGCGACTCACCGGTAAGGGCCGCTTCCTCGATGCGCAGATCGCGGCATTCGAGCAGGCGCATGTCCGCCGGTACCCGGTCGCCGGCTTCCAGCAGCACCATATCGCCAGGCACCAGTTGTTCGGCCGGAACGTTGAGCGTCCGCCCGCCGCGGCGCACCTTGCTGTCGAGTGTGAGCATGCGCTGGATGGCACGCATCGCCTGTTCCGCCTTGCCCTCCTGGATGAAACCGACGATAGCGTTGATAACCACCACCCCGAAGATCACCGCACTATCCAGCCATTCACCCAGGGCAACGGTGACCAGCGCCGATAGCAGCAGAACGTAGATCAGCAGGTTGTGAAATTGCAGCAGGAACCGCATAAGCGGCCCGTTGCGGCGCCGCCGTGGCAAACGGTTGGGGCCGAAGGTCTCGAGACGCTGCTGCACTTGCTCGGTGGTCAGCCCGGCGGGCGAGGTGTCCAGCTGTTGGAGCGTCTGCTCGGCGTGTTGCGCATGCCAGCAACGTGAAGCGGGTGTGGACATCGGGTCCTCCTGTTGACCTTTGATCTGCTCAGCCTAAGCCGGGCTGCCATGCTGCGCATGGTGCTGGATCAAGGCCCGGGTCACAAACTCGTCACCGGGCGTTTCCTGTGCTTTGCCTGGCTGCGGCTGACCAGTAGCATCGGGACGACGAACAGAGGAGGTTTTGATGCGCACCCGATTGGACGCCTGCCTGCGAGCAGTCAATGAAGTTTTGCTCGGCAAGGAAGCGCAGGTCCGGCTGGCCCTGACCTGCCTGCTGGCCCGTGGTCACCTGCTGGTCGAGGACATGCCCGGTATGGGCAAGACCACCTTGAGTCATACGCTGGCGAAGGTGCTAGGGCTGGAATTTCAGCGCATTCAGTTCACTTCCGATCTGCTGCCCGGTGACATTCTGGGTACCTCCGTGTTCGACAAGGACAGCGGGCAGTTCGTCTTTCATCCCGGACCGATCTTCGCCGAGTTGGTGCTGGCCGATGAGATCAACCGTGCCACGCCGAAGAGCCAGAGCGCACTACTCGAGGCGATGGAGGAGGGCCAGGTCACCATCGAAGGGGCAACGCGCCCGCTACCCGAGCCGTTTTTCGTCATCGCCACGCAGAATCCTGTGAGTTCGGGCGGCACGTTCGCGCTGCCAGAATCGCAGCTGGACCGCTTTCTCATGCGCGTTTCGCTGGGTTATCCGGCCAAGGCTGCGGAAAAGGCGCTGCTGCTCGGCGAATCCCGGCGGGATCTGCTGCTGCGCCTGGATCCGCTACTTGAGCATGACGAGCTGCGCGCCATCCAGGACGCGGTTAGCCAGGTGCGTGCCAGCGACGCCCTGGTGGACTACGTGCTGCGCCTGGTGGAAGCCACGCGTACCCAACCGCAGTTCGCCTGGGGATTGTCACCACGCGGCAGTCTGGCGCTGCTCGCTGCGGCGCGGGCCTGGGCGTTTCTCGATGGCCGCGATTATGTGATTCCGGAAGATGTGCAGGCGGTGCTGCCGACCGTGGTCGGGCATCGCCTGCGTGAACGCGCCGATGCCACCGGTCATGGTGGCGGTACGCTGGTGCAGTGGTTGCTGCGCGAGGTGCCAGCGCTGTGAGACCTGCGCCTGCTCGTTTCGGCGAGCCTTCACTATGAGGATACTGCCGCGTTTCCGTGACCGCTGGCTGCTGCGCCGGATACCGCCAGCACCCAGCGTGCGGTTGGATCAGCGGCGCATCTTCATCATGCCGACGGCGGTCGGGCTGGCATTCATCGTCGCCCTGCTACTGATGCTGCTCACCGCCATCAACTACCAGAACAGCCTGGCCTATGGGCTGACCTTTCTGCTTGGTTCGCTCTATCTGGTCACCATCCTGCACACCTGGCGCAATCTGGCGGGGCTGCTGCTGCAGGCGGGTGGCACAACGGCGGCGTTCGTTGGCGAACAGGCGCTGCTGCGTGTCCGCCTGGAAAGCGCAGGGCGTGCCTATCAGGCGGTGGCACTCGGCTGGCCGGCCAGTGGGTTGCGGTTGGTCGATGTTCCGGCGGGCGGTACCGTCGAAGTCGAGCTGAGCCTGCCGACCGAACGTCGCGGCTGGTTGCGGCCCGGTCGGGTGCGGGTGGAGAGCCGATTCCCGCTCGGCTTGCTGGTGGCCTGGAGCTGGATCGATCTGGAGCTGGCGGCGCTGGTCTATCCACAGCCGTCGGTGGCCGAACGCCCTCCGGGTCAGGGCGCGCCCGAAACCGAAGATGAAGGCGTGCTGGCGCGGGGTGCCGGCGTCGATGACTATCAGGGGCTGCGTATCTGGCAGCCGGGCGATTCGCGCCGTCGCTTGCACTGGAAGGCGTATTCCCGTGGCCAGGGCCTGCTGGTGAAGGATTTCGCCAGCCTGCTCGGCAACGATCCGCTGCTCGACTTCGATACGCTTGAAGGCGATCCCGAGCGGCGCCTGTCGATGCTCTGCCACTGGGTTGTCGAGCTGAGTGAACAGCAGCAGCCGTTCGCGCTGCGGCTACCGGCCGGAATGATCGGACCCGACGGTGGACAGGCGCATCGGGATGCCTGTCTGCGTGCCCTGGCACTGCACGGGCTTGGCGAGGAGGGCAGCGCATGAGCGTCAAGCCCGGAATTCCCCGCAACAGCCTGATCTGGCTGCTGGTCGCGCAGGTGCTGGTGATCCTGCCGCATCTCACTCATCTGCCGTTGTGGATCATCGGCCTGTGGCTTGGCTGCGCGGCCTGGCGGATCCAGATCTTCCGCATGCGTGCACGCTATCCGCGCAGCTGGCTCAAGGCGCTGCTGATGATAGGCGCTGGCTTCGGCGTTTATTTCTCCCGCGGCAGCCTGGTCGGACTGGAAGCCGGGGTGGTGCTGCTGATCGCCGCGTTCATCCTGAAACTGGTGGAGATGAGTTCCCGCCGCGATGCGCTGGTGCTGATCTTCCTGGGCTTCTTCGCGGTGGTAACCAGCTACCTGTTCGAGGACAGCCTGCTTGCCGGGCTGTACAGCCTGTTGCCGGTCACCGCACTGCTGGCGGCAATGATCGGCTTGCAGCAGAGCAGTTTGGTGACACGGCCATGGCCAACGGTGCGGCTGGCCGGTTCCCTATTGCTGCAGGCCGTTCCGCTGATGCTGGTGTTGTTCTTCTTCTTTCCCCGTCTGCCGCCGCTGTGGTCGTTGCCGCAGGCTGGTGATCGTGGCACCACGGGCTTGGCCGATCACATGGCGCCCGGTGATATCGCTCGGCTGGGACGCTCCCCGGAGCTGGCTTTTCGTGTCAGCTTCGACGGCGACATTCCTCCTCGCGATCAACTCTATTGGCGCGCGGTGACCTTCGAGCGCTTCGATGGCCGGCGCTGGTCGCAGTCCTATGCCTCTCATCTGCCGCAGGAGCCGGAATGGCAGGCAGTCGGCGAGCCGCTTCGCTACAACGTCGTCATGCAGCCGAGCGGGCAGCCCTGGCTGTTTGCTCTGGATGTCGCTCAGGTAGCGCCAGGCCAGGCACAGCTGATGACCGATTTCCATCTGCAGCGCCGGCAGCCGGTCAACCAGCCGCTGATGTACCAGGTCACCTCCTGGCTGGATGCGCGCCGCGAAGCGGTCCGTGCGCCGGAGAGCCTTGGCCGGTCGCTGCAACTGCCGGAACGGGGCAACCCACGCGCGCGTGCCTGGGCCATGGAGCTACGGCGCACCGCACAAGAGCCGCAGGCGATGGTCGATGCGCTGCTCAAGCACTTCAACCGTCAGCCCTACCACTACACGTTGGAGCCGCCGCCGGTGGGTGATGACATCGTCGACGATTTCCTGTTCGAGACGCGCAGCGGTTTCTGTGCGCACTACGCGGGGGCGATGACATTCGTGCTACGCGCGGCGGGTATTCCGGCACGAGTGGTCGCGGGTTATCAGGGCGGTGAGGTCAATCCGGCTGGCAACTATCTTTCGGTGCATCAGTTCGACGCCCATGCCTGGGTCGAGTACTGGGTGGCCGAGCGCGGCTGGGTCAGCGTCGATCCGACCTTTCAGGTCGCGCCTGAACGGGTGGAGCAGGGTCTGGAACAGGCGCTGGCGCGTGAGCGAAGCTTTCTTGCCGACCAGCCGATGTCGCTGCTGCGCTATCGGGATATCGGCTGGGTGAATGCCCTGCGGTTGCGCTGGGACAGCCTCAACTATGGCTGGCAACGCTGGGTACTCAATTACCAGGGCGAGCAACAAACGCAGGTGTTGCAGCGTTGGTTAGGCAAACTCGATGCTCAGGCGCTCGGTCTTGGCCTTGTTGCGGTTCTGGCGCTGCTCATTGCTGTGCTGGCACTGTTCCTCTTCAAGCCCTGGCGGCGTGAAACGGACCTTCAGCAGCGCCTGTTCGGACGCTTCGAGCGGCTGTTGGCGCGCCACGGCGTCCATCGTCACAAAGGTGAGGGTGCACGCAGCTTCGCCGAGCGTGCCGCGACCATGCTGCCCGGACAGGCGCCGGCCATCCGCGCGTTCGTCAGGCTTTATGAGGCGCAGCGCTACGCCCAGCAGCCCGGGGCCACGGATGAGCTGGCGCATAGCTTGCGTCAGCTTCGCCGAGCACTGCCGTGGCGTCTTCCGAAGCGGGCTGGGCGGTCCTGATTAGCCATTACCGACATGGATGATTCGGCATTTCATCCGGCTGCTTCTGCCAGAGTGGTTCGCGTCGCCAAGGGCGGGCCTTTAACATCGCTCGCATAACGAACGATAACGAGGTGGGTATGGAGCTTTGCGAGCTGCTGCAGGCGGTACGTGACAACCCCGGCAGCGTGGTGGTGCCGGCCAGCTGGGGACAGGGGCGTGCAGGTTTCGGTGGGCTGGTTGCCGCGCTTGTGTTCGAAAGCATGCGGGCCAAGGTGCCGGAGGGTCGCCCGCTGCGCTCGCTGGCCATTACCTTCGTCGGCCCGTTGGCGCTGGATGCGCCGGCGAGTTTCCAGGCCGAGGTGCTGCGCGAAGGCAAGGCCGTCAGCCAGATGCTCGGCCGGGTGATGCAGGACGGACAGGTGGTCACCATCGTTCAGGGCAGCTTCGGCGCGCCACGCAGTTCGGTGGTGGATGTTGCGGCAGAGCCGGCGCCGGCCATGCCTCCCGTCGAGGCCTGCCAGGAGCTGCCCTATGTAGCCGGCGTAACGCCGGAATTTACCCGCTACGTGTCGATGCGCTGGGGTATTGGCGGGTTGCCGTTCACCGGTAATACCTCTCGCGAAATGGGCGGCTGGGTGCGCCAGCGGGGCGAGCTGCCGCGTGAACCGATTACCGAGGCGCATCTGCTGGCGCTGGTCGACGCCTGGCCGCCCGCCGTGCTGCCGCATCTGAAAAGCTTCGCCCCTGGCAGCTCGCTGACCTGGACCATCGAGTTCATTCAGCCGATGCCCGATCTCGACAGCCACGACTGGTGCATGTATCGCGCCGTGATCGAGCACGCACGCGACGGTTATGGGCACTGTGCGGCTGCGCTATGGACGCCATCTGGCGAACTGATCGCCCTGAGCCGGCAAACGGTGACGGTATTCGGCTGACGGCGCGGCGCTGACGTGCAGCGCCGCGTGTTCCGTCGATGTCACTTGCGATCGGTGCGATAGATCTTTTCCGGGTTCATCTTCGGGCTCCAGGGCAGCCCGGCATTCTGCCAGCCGTTCTGCAGGCGAAAGCCTGCTTGCGGTCCTTCCTTGATGGCTGCGCCCTGGAAGCCATCGACGACATACCGCGCGTTGGGAAAGCCATTTTCGCGCAGGAAATCCGCACTGGGCTTGCCACGCTCGCTGCCCGAGCGGCACATGGTGATGATCTCTGTGTCGGTGCTCAGGCCACGCTTGTCGAGTTCGGCACGGACCTGGTCGAGGAACTGCGGATTGCGGTTGGTCTGGAAGGCACCGCGCTCATCGTTCCAGGCGTCACGATCGACGAGCAGATACGGGACATTGACATCCACGGCGTCGGTAAAACCCACGAACATGATTTCCACCGGGTCGCGCACGTCGACGAAGAGCACATCAGCACCCTCCTGCTGGGCGCGAGCGTAGGCATCCTGTGGGGTCACCTCGAGTTCGACTGCATGCGCTGCGATAGCCATCAGGCTGAGGGACAGGGCGATCAATGATGATTTCATCTGAAGCTCCGGCAAGGGTGAATGTAGAAAACCCGCTCATCATATACCTATGGGGGTATATGAGCCTGTGCGGCCGTTTCAGTGCTTTTCTTCCCAGCCAGTGAGCATTGCCCTGATGTGCTCGAGCGGTGTCCGCCCGGTTGTCGCCAGGTATACGTGCACGATGAGGAAGATCAGCATCATGAACGCGCCTGCCGTATGCAGCAGCGCGACCTGTTGCAGATCAATCCAGGGCGAGAGCAGACCCTGTGCCCGCTCCCAGAAGAGATAGAGCAGCCCTGTCAGCCATAGCAACGGGCCGATCATCACCTTGACGAACAGATACGACAGGCGCTGCAGGGGGTTATGCTTGCGCTCCACGGTGATTTTGTAAGGGTGTGGCGCGCCGATGAATATTCCGTGGACGTAGTAGCGCAACATGCGGTCGATGTTGCTCAGGGTGGGCGTGTATTGGCGCCACTGACCGGTGGTGAAATGCCAGAAGATGCCGAATACCCACAACAGCATCAGCAGCCAGGCGGATACCTCGTGGATTTCGACCGCGCTGCGGAAATCCAGTAGTGCGTGGCTGCCATGGGCGGCGAACCCGCTGAGCAACAGGGTGATGATCAGCGCGGCCTGCGACCAATGCCAGAAGCGTTCGAAACGGGTGAACAGGTATAGGCGCTCGCGCATGTCATTGACTCCTTCTGCGGCGCGAGAAAACGCGCAAGGCGGCATGCACGAAGACCCCTAGCAAGGCCACTCCAGCCAGGCCAAAGCCGATGCGGTCGAGCAGGGGGCTGTGATGGTTGCCGGTCAACCAGATACCGGCCACGCCGGCGAGTCGACTTTGCCTGGCATGACACTGCGCGCAATCGACTGCCTGATCTTTCGGCGCAACCATGTGGGTGATGGGCCACAGCATCGAGGTGTCAACGAAGTCGAACTTGCCGCTATAGGGCGCGCCGGAGGCGTCGGCACCCGCCTGCAGCGCCTTGGCCCAATCGAAGTTGTACCAGAACGCCGTATCGTTCGGCAGCGCGGTATGCGGCACTAGCAATGTCAGGTGCTCGGTATCGTATGGCTGGCGGCCATGGAAGGTTTTTACCGGCCAGATTCGCGCATCGGCTGCTCCCGGCACACCATGAAAGCGGTTGATCGGAACGCGACTGGTCGGGTCGATGACCGTGTCGGGTTGCACGTAGGTAACCCGGCCGTCAAACCAGACATAGTCCGGCACTACGTGCTCGCCGAGGATGAAGCTGCCCTTGCGGCTGTCGTACAGGATCTGACCACGTTCGTTGCGTGTCTGGTATGGCTTGCCGTCGGCACCCATCTTCCCCGCGGTGGACCAGTCCCAGGCCATCTTGGTAGGCACACCACCACGGGCGAAGGTCGGAATATGGCAACTCTGGCAAGCCAGCACGCTGGTGTGATCATTCAGGCGTCCGGCGTGCAGCAGATTCCCCTGGTGCGGTTTGGCGCCATGGCAGGACTGGCACGTCGAGCGGTTGCGCTCGCTACGCTGACCTCGGATGGCTGCGCTGTGCGGGTCGCTGGCAGTCACGTTGATGCGACTGCCGGCAATCCGGTGCTCTTCGGCGACATGGCAGGTCGAGCAGGCGAAGTCGAGTCCATCGACGGCCATGTGTATGTCCAGCTCAGGTGACGGCGAATTGAGTGACGAATCGAGATCGCCGTGCTTAACGCCGTCGCCACCGCCGCCGTAGTAATGGCAAGTGCCACAGGTGCGCCGGCTGGTGGCGCCGACCTGACGCGCCACCGCGGCCAGGTCCACGGGCTCGACGAACTTGCCTGAGCCGGGTGCGGTTTCGCTACGCACCAGCGGTGGATGGCCGGCGAGGCCTGCAAGCTTCAGGTAGTTGCCGGTGTTGTGACAGGCGAGGCAGTCAACCTTGCTCTCGTCGGTGAAGTCGAAACTGGCGTCTTTCCAGCCGTAACCAATGTGGCAGGACTGGCAGAACGCCTCGTTTGAGCGGTCGCCGATGCAGAAGCCATTGAGCATGGTCTTCTTGCCCAGGCGCTGGCCGGTATCCGGGTTGAGGTAATCCCACGTCCAATGCCGTGTCGCCATGATCTGGCTGGCGGCCTTGCTATGACAACTCAGGCAGGCCCGTGTGACCTCTTCGCCGCTGGCGAACGGACCCTGCAATGCCTCGAAGAGGGTGTGATCGGCGGTGGATGCTTGTGCGAAGCCGGCTAAAAGCAGAAGTGGCGCTAACAGCAGGGCGATGATGCACTGGCGGAATGCTCTCATTTGCCTCTCCCTTGCTGCATGGCAGCGGCCCTCGGTTCCAGCATAGGTCACCCCTGGCAATCTGCTATTGCAGCCATTGCGGCTTTAGCAGCATGACGATGCCCAAGGCGAGCATCACCGCGCCGCTGATGAGCTTCAGCGTGGCGCCAGAACCTTGCGTAAGCTTGCGGCTGCTCAGCGCGAGTACGGCGATGGCGACCATCAGTGCGTCGTCGGCGATGTAGCCAATGATGTAGAGACCCAGATAGGCGTGGTGGGCCAGTGCGCTCAACTGCTGCTGGGCCAGGACTGCGGTATAGATCGCCGGCAGGCCGGCGGTACACAGCAGCTCGACGAAATTGACCACGACGGCCAGCAGCGCAACGCCGCCGAGAGCGGGCAACAGGCTTCGGGTTTGCAGAATGCGGCGTACGCGCGCATACAGGCCCGGCTTGGCGCTGTCGGGTATCGAGAGGGCAAAACCGTTTTCCGGGCGCAGCCCGTCGCGCAGGTTGATGAAGCCGATCAGCATCGCCAACAGCGCCAGTCCGGTGACGACTAGCGGCGATACGCCAACGAACAGAAACAGGTTCAGCCAGGCCGCCATGAACAGGTAGTACACCGCGCCGCTGATCAGCACGAAGGTTCCCGCGATTGCAGCCATACGCCTTCGATCCTGCAGACGAACCAGTAGCGACAGCAGAAACAGCAGTACCCACATCGCGCAGGGGTTGAAACCATCCAGCAGACCGAGGGCAAGGGTGAATGCAGGCAACCCAAGACGCTCAAGGCTGAGCGTGCCGAATAGCGTGGATTCAACCGTGCCCGGGCGCTGGACGCGTTGCTCGATCAAGGCGAGCAGCCTGGCGCCGCTGTGCGTGGCGTCGTCAAAGCCCACCAGCAGCTGATCGCCGATGACGAATGTCGGCACCGCTGGGGGCCAGGCGCCGGCTTCACGGGACAGGCGCAGCAGATCGGCGCGCGCGGCAGGATCGCGATCGACTTCCCGCAGGCGAATCTCCAGCTCCGGATGCTGCGTGGACAGCTCAGCGAGATAGACCTTGGCTGCGCTGCAGTGCGGGCAGCCGTCGCGGACGAACACTTCAAGCACCGTTGCGCTGGCAAAGGCATGAGCGCTGGCCAGTAGCCCCAGAAGCATCAACAGAGCGCCGCGCAACACGACGTGGTACATGAGCGTGCTTCCCTGGTGCGGGCCAAGCCGCCGGCGGGGCGATGGCACATGGTTTGCGAATCCACGTCCATCCTCGACCGTCTTTTTCCGGTCAGCAATGATCTGTAGCAAGGTTGCGCGGTGTGAACGGCCGTGGCGCAGCAGGGTGGACTAATCTCTTAATCAGCGTCATGGAACCGGACCTGACAAGCGGACAGAATCAGGCACCGGTGAGACAGGCCTGTGCCGTGCTGTTTGCCGTCCTACCAGCGGAGATTTTGGCGATGAAGATCGAGCGATTCGAAGACCTGATCGACTGGACACGCGACACCCATGCCATGCTGGCGCGTTGCATGGCGCGCTGTTCCGACAAGCACGAGGAGACCCGAGCCAAATGGCTGCTGGTCTATATTGCCGACCACGAGCGAGCCCTGGCAGAAACGGTCGACAAGATCGAGAAACATGCCGACCCGAAGGCATTGCACACCTGGATCTACGACTACCTGACACGCAATCCGGTGTTGCGCAATCAGGCCTGCAAGGCTTACGACACCATGACGGTGGAGGAGATCTCGCTGGATATCTTCACCATTCACAACCAGGTGATCGATCTCTACCGCTCCCTGGCCCGCCGCGCCGAGATCGATGGTGCCCGCAACCTGGCCGAGGACTTGCTGCAGCTTGAGGAGCACGAAACCATGCGACTGGCCCGCCAGGTGAGCCGTATTCACGAAATGTAGTGGCCATACGGCGTAGCGGTTGAGTTTGGCTGCGATGCTCACTCGCGCGGAGGTTGCGGGCAGCGTGTGCGGAGACTGCTCATCCAACCGCCACCTAATCGATTCGTTACAGTTGAACGATGTGCCTGGAAATCCCCGATGCTTGTCCAGGCATGATCCCGTCGACAATGCCCCTCGGAGCGGCGCCTTTTCCCGCATACTGCGTGCCGTCAGTCAGCACGGGTTACGGTTGCATATCGATGGTGTCGTTTTCCGGCTATCTCGGCCTTTTTCTTGCGGCGTTCGGTGCTGCCACGCTACTACCCATGCAGTCCGAGGCGGTACTCGCCGGTCTTCTCCTTTCGGAGCGGTATACGGTCTGGGCGTTGGTTGCCGTGGCCAGCCTGGGCAATGTGCTGGGCTCGCTGGTGAACTGGTTGCTCGGTCGTTACGTCGAGCACTTTCGCCACAAGCGCTGGTTTCCGGTCAACGAGCGTCAGCTGGCCAAGGCACAGCACAGCTACCACCGCTACGGTCGCTGGACCTTGCTGCTCAGCTGGGTGCCGATCATCGGTGATCCGCTTACGCTGGTCGCGGGTGTCATGCGCGAGCCGTTATGGAGCTTTCTGCTGATCGTCACCTTGGCCAAGACCGCACGCTATCTGATCGTGATGGGACTGACGCTCGGCTGGATGTGACGCAAGGGCTGACAGCACGACCGTGCCTGGTCGATCATGCAGCATCGACAACCGGCAGGAATCCGAGCGGCATGATCATCGAGGCGCAAACGACAGCAGACGCAGCGGTCGGCACGGCCAGTGCCAGCCGGGACAGCATCAGCGTCCGTTTGGTGGCCGAGGCACTGCTCGGTTTCGTCGGGCCGCGGCTGAGCGGCGAGCATCTGCTGGAGAAAATTGGCCTCGACCCCGCTTGCCTGCAAGATCCCGACGGTCGCATGGACGTGCGCGACTACTCGCAACTCTGGCTGCGCCTGGCGCGGCATTTCGATGATGAATTCTTCGGCATGGATCCGCGCCGGCTGCGCTCGGGCAGCTTCGTCTTTCTCAGTCGCAGCTGCCTGCAGCAGCCCACTCTGGAGAAAGCGCTTGTTCATGCGTTGGAGTTTCTCGGCCTGGGGCTGGAGAACCTGCGTGGCAAGCTGATCCGCAGCCAGAGCCTGGCCGAAGTGGTGCTGCGCGAGCGTAACGCCGAGCCGGCTCGCGCCTTCTGCTATTTCACCTTCTGGATGCTGCTGCATGGGCTGGCCTGCTGGCTGGTAGGGCGGCGCATCCCGCTGCTGGCGGTCGAGCTGCGCTGCGCCGAGCCGGACTACACCGACGATTACCGGGTGATGTTTTCCGACAACCTGCGTTTCGGCCGACCCTCGACGCGGATCATCTTCGCCGCCGAAGTGCTCGACCTGCCGATCCGTCGCAGCGAAGCGGAGTTGCGTGCCTTTCTCGCCGAGGCCCCGGCGAACATCCTGGTGCGCTACCGCGACCATTCCAGCCTGGCCAGCCGCATCAAGCAGCACCTGCGCAGCCTGCCTGCCGAACGCTGGCCAGACAGCGAGACGCTGGCACAGACCCTGTGCATCTCGGCCTCGACCCTGCGTCGCCGGCTGGCGGAGGCGGGGCAGCCTTATCAGGCCATCAAGGATGGCTTGCGCCAGGAAATGGCCACCGAATGGCTGGCCGATGCCGCCATCAGCTATGGCGAAATCGCCGAGCGGCTGGGGTTTGCCGATGTCAGTTCGTTCTACAAGGCTTTCCGCAAGTGGACAGGTATCAATCCCGGGCACTACCGCAACCTGATTCTGGCGCCGGCGCGCGCCTGATAGCGCGTTGTTGGGCCTGAAGGCCTCCACCTGTCCTCACGCCTTTAACGATAGCGGCATGATCGCCTTTTGCCATTGGCCAAAACGGTCAGGCAGGTTGAGAACATCGACCATTGCCGCACCCGTGTCGCTGTCCAAAGATAACCCCGGCTTCGCACCGAATAACAACAAGCACGGGAGACAGCCATGCAGATTCGCGACAAGGTATTCCTCATTACTGGCGGCGCCTCCGGCCTTGGCGCTGCGGCGGCCCAGGCGCTGGTCGAGGCGGGCGGCAAGGTCGTGCTCGCCGATCTGGACGAAGCCGCAGCCAACGCCACGGCACAGGCGCTCGGGCCTAGCGCCCTCGGCGTCGCCGCCGACATTCGTGATGAACAGGCCGCGCGCCATGCCGTCGCCACCGCGCGCGAACATTTCGGCGGGCTGCACGGGCTGGTTAATTGCGCTGGCGTCGCCGGTGGCGAAAAGGTGCTCGGGCGCAATGGTCCGCACAGCCTCGACGCTTTCAGCCGCATCGTCGGCATCAATCTGATCGGTAGCTTCAACATGCTGCGGCTGGCCGCCGAGGCGATGGCCGAGAACGCGCCAGACGCCGATGGCGAGCGCGGCGCGATCATCAATACCGCATCGATTGCCGCCTTCGACGGGCAGATCGGCCAGGCTGCCTATGCCGCGTCCAAGGGCGGTGTGGTCAGCATGACCCTGCCGGCCGCGCGCGAGCTGGCGCGCTTCGGCATCCGCGTGATGACCATTGCACCCGGCGTGTTCGAGACGCCGATGATGGCCGGCATGACCCAGGAGATCCGTGACTCGCTGGCCACCGGCGTGCCGTTCCCGCCACGCCTGGGTCATCCGGCCGAATACGCCGCGCTGGTGCGGCACATCTTCGAAAACAGCATGCTCAACGGTGAGGTGATCCGCCTCGACGGCGCCTTGCGCATGGCTGCCAAGTAAAGGAAGCAGAGATGAAAGATGATCCGATCGTAATCGTCAGCAGCGCGCGTACGCCCATGGGTGGTTTCCAGGGTGATCTGCTGGGCATGACGGCACCGCAGCTCGGCGCTGCCGCCATCCGCGCGGCGGTGGAGCGCAGCGGCCTGCCGGCGGAGAACGTGCAGGACGTGCTGATGGGCTGTGTGCTGCCCGCCGGCCAGGGCCAGGCCCCAGCGCGCCAGGCGGCTCTGGGCGCCGGGCTGACCCGCGCCACCACCTGCACCACAGTGAACAAGATGTGCGGCTCGGGCATGCAGACGGTGATCATGGCTCACGACCAGTTGCTCGCCGGCAGCGCGGAAATCGTCGTCGCTGGCGGCATGGAAAGCATGAGCAACGCGCCTTATCTGCTCGATCGTGCCCGTGGCGGCTATCGCATGGGGCACGGCCGGGTGCTCGACCACATGTTTCTCGATGGTCTGGAAGACGCCTACGACAAGGGCCGCCTGATGGGCACCTTTGCCGAGGAGTGCGCCGACGCCTTCGGCTTCACCCGTGAGGAGCAGGATGCGTTCGCGCTGGAATCGCTGCGACGGGCCCAGGCGGCAATCGCCGAAGGGCACTTTGCCGATGAGATCGTCGCGCTGGACGTCACTCAGGGCAAACAGCAGCGGCAGATCCGCGATGACGAGCAGCCGCCCAAGGCGATGCCGGAAAAGATTCCCAGCCTGAGACCAGCGTTCCGCGAGGGCGGCACGGTGACTGCGGCCAACTCCAGCTCGATTTCCGATGGCGCCGCCGCGCTGCTGTTGATGCGCCGTTCCGAAGCCGAGCGCTGGGGCCTGCAGCCACAGGCGGTGATCCACGGCCACGCGGCCTACGCCGATGCGCCGAATCTGTTCACCACCGCGCCGATCGGGGCGATCCGCAAGCTGATGGAGCGCACCGGCTGGTCCACCGGAGACGTGGATCTGTTCGAGATCAACGAAGCCTTCGCCGTGGTCGCCATGGCCAGCATGCGCGAGTTGGGCTTGGACCACGCCAAGGTCAACGTCAACGGCGGTGCCTGCGCGCTTGGCCATCCCATCGGTGCCTCGGGCGCGCGGATCCTGGTGACGCTGCTCGCCGCATTGCGCAAGCGCGGTCTGCGCCGTGGCGTAGCGGCGATCTGCATCGGCGGCGGCGAAGCCACGGCCATGGCCGTCGAACTGATCTGAGGAGGCATCCATGCTGCCCAATGAAGATCAAAACGCGATCGCCGAGATGGCTCGCCAGTTCGCTAAGGAACGGCTGAAGCCTTTCGCCGAACAGTGGAGTCGCGAGCATCGCTATCCCGCCGAGGCGATTGGCGAAATGGCCACTCTCGGCTTCTTCGGCATGCTGGTGCCGGAGCAGTGGGGCGGCAGCGATACCGGCTACCTGGCCTACGCCATGGCGCTGGAAGAAATCGCCGCCGGCGACGGCGCCTGCTCGACCATCATGAGCGTGCACAACTCGGTCGGCTGCGTACCGATCCTGCGTTTCGGCAACGACCAGCAGAAGAGTGACTTCCTCACGCCGTTGGCCCGTGGTGAGCAGATCGGCGCCTTTGCGCTGACCGAGCCGCAAGCGGGCTCCGACGCCAGCAGCCTGCGCACCCGCGCCCGTCGCGACGGCGATCATTACGTGCTCAACGGCGCCAAACAGTTCATCACCTCCGGCAAGCATGCCGGCACGGTGATCGTCTTCGCGGTGACCGATCCGGACGCCGGCAAGCACGGTATCAGTGCCTTTATCGTGCCGACCGACAGCCCGGGTTATCAGGTGGTGCGGGTGGAGGACAAGCTCGGCCAGCACGCGTCGGATACTTGCCAGATCGCCTTCGAGGACCTGCGCGTGCCGGTGGCCAACCGGTTGGGCGAGGAGGGCGAGGGTTATCGCATTGCCCTGGCCAATCTCGAAGGCGGACGCATCGGCATCGCCGCCCAGGCGGTCGGCATGGCGCGCGCGGCGTTCGAGGCGGCGCGTGATTACGCCCGGGACCGCGAAACCTTCGGCAAGCCGATCATCGAGCACCAGGCGGTGGCTTTCCGCCTGGCCGACATGGCGACCCAGATCGCCGTGGCGCGGCAGATGGTGCATCACGCCGCGGTGCTGCGCGAGGCCGGGCGGCCGGCACTGGTGGAGGCTTCGATGGCCAAGCTGTTCGCCTCGGAGATGGCGGAGAAGGTCTGCTCGGCAGCAATCCAGACCCTTGGTGGCTACGGCTATCTGGCCGACTTTCCGGTGGAGCGCATTTACCGCGATGTGCGGGTCTGCCAGATCTACGAAGGCACCAGCGACATCCAGCGCCTGGTCATCGCGCGCAACCTCGGAGGACCGGTCTGACCTGAACCAGCTGCGCCTGCGTGCCTTACGGCGCATCGATACATGATTTCAGTGGTGCCGGTAGAACGCCGTTTCCTCGACCGGCACTTGCACAATAAAAACAAGATAGAGGTAGGAAACATGCAACCAGGATTGATGCAGAACGCCCCGCTGCTGATCAGCAGCATCGTCACCCACGCCGCGCGTGCGCATGGTGATCGCGAGATCGTCTCGCGGCTGGTCGATGAACCCCTCTGGCGTTATGACTATGCCGGGCTCGCCGCCCGGTCGGCGCAGGCCGCCAGGATGCTGGGCAAGCTCGGCATCGGCCCCGGCGACTGCGTGTCGTCGCTGGCCTGGAACACCCATCGCCATTACGAGCTGTTCTTCGCCGTGCCCGGCATCGGTGCGGTGCTGCATACCGCCAACCCGCGGCTGTCGGACGAACAGATCGTCTACACCATCAACCATGCCGGCAGCCAGGTGCTGCTGTTCGACAGCAGCTTCGCTGCCTGCGTCGCCCGGCTGCGGCCGCGGTTGGGCAATATCCGCCATTTCATCGAGCTGGCCGCGCAGCCGAGTTCCGGCCTGCAGGATGTGCTGGGTTACGAGCAGCTGATCGCCGATGAGCAGCCGCTGGACTGGCCGCAGTTCGACGAGAATGCCGGCGCGGTGCTCTGTTACACCTCCGGCACCACAGGCGACCCCAAGGGCGTGCTCTACAGCCACCGTTCGGTGGTGCTGCATGCGATGGCCGCCGGGCTGTCCGGTGCGTTCGGCCTGTCCGCCTTCGATTGCATCATGCCGTGCTCATCGCTCTATCACGGCACCGCCTGGGGCATTCCGTTCGCCGCGGCGATCAATGGCTGCAAGTTCGTGCTGCCATGCGACAAGATGGACGGCGCGAGCCTGCAGGAACTGATCAAGACCGAGGGCGTGACCCTGTCCGGCGGGGTGCCGACCATCTGGACCATGTACCTCGCCCATCTGGAACGTAGCGGTGAGGATTCCGGCAGTCTGGCGCGGCTGGTGATCGGCGGTTCCGCCGTGCCGCGGGCGATGGCCGAAACCTTCCAGACCAAGTACGGCGTCGCGGTCTGCCAGCTCTGGGGGATGACCGAGACCAGCCCGCTGGGTGTGGTGGCCACGCCGACGCCGAAACTGGCCGAACGTGGTCAGCAAGCGACCAACGACACCATCTGGACCCGTCAGGGCCGCCTGCAATTCGGTATCGAACTCAAGATCGTCGATGAAGAAGGGCGTGAGCTGCCGTGCGATGGCGTCAGTTCCGGCAGCCTCAAGGTGCGCGGCCCCTGGACGGTCGAGCGCTACTACCGCAGCGAAAAAAGCGCGCTGGATGAGGATGGCTGGTTCGACACCGGTGATATCGCCACGCTGGATGCCGATGGCTTCATGCGCATCACCGACCGCAGCAAGGACGTGATCAAGTCCGGCGGCGAGTGGGTCAGCTCCATCGATATCGAGAACGTCGCGGCGGCCTGTCCCGGTGTGAAGGTGGCGGCGGTGGTCGGCGTGTTCCACCCCAAATGGGAAGAGCGCCCGGTACTGGTGATCGAGCCGCACGCCGACGCTGAGGTTACGGTCGAGACGATCCTCGCCCATCTGGAGCCGAACATCGTCAAGTGGTGGATGCCGGATGCGGTGATCTTCGACGCGGTGCCGCTGACCGCTACCGGCAAGATCGACAAGAAGGTGCTGCGCGAGCGCTATCGTAACCATCTGGTCGAGAACCAGCCCAGCGCCGTGAACCAGTAACGCCTGTTACCCATACGCGCTCCGTGCTTCGGTGCGGGGCGCGTCTGCGTGCGTGTGAATCTAGGAGATTTGCCATGAACGAACACGACGATGCCCGTAGCGGACCGCTGTGCGGCCTGCGCGTGCTGGAGTTTGCCGGGATAGGCCCAGGGCCGCACTGCGCGATGCTGTTGGCAGATATGGGCGCCGAAGTGCTGCGCATCGAACGCGAGGGTGGTAACGGCTGGCCGAACCCTGTGGTCGACCGTGGGCGCAAGACGCTGACGCTGGATATCCGCAGCGAAGCAGGGCGTGCGCGCTGCCTTGAGCTGGCGCAGACCGCCGACGTGCTGATCGAAGGCTTCCGCCCCGGCGTGATGGAAAGGCTCGGGCTCGGGCCGGAGGAACTGCTGCAGCGTAATCCGAAACTGATCTACGGACGCATGACCGGTTGGGGCCAGACCGGCCCGCTGGCCAAGGCAGCTGGTCACGATATCAACTACATCGCACTGACCGGTGCGCTGGCGGCAATCCGTGGCGAGAGTGGAACCGCGATACCGCCGTTGAACCTGGTTGGCGATTTCGGCGGCGGCTCGTTGTATCTCGCGGTCGGCATTCTCGCCGCGTTATGGGAGCGCGAGCGCTCCGGCCAGGGGCAGGTGATTGATGCGGCGATCGTCGATGGCGTTTCGTCGCTGATGACCTTCTTTGCCGGTCTGCTACCGAGCGGACGGATCGACATGCAGCGTGACCGTAATCCGCTGGCTGGTGCAGCACCTAACTATCGATGCTATCGCTGCGCGGATGGCCGCGAGATCGCCATCGGCCCGCTGGAACCGCAGTTCTGGCGAGAATTGCTCGAGCGCATCGATGCGCCGGAAGCCCTGTGGGCGGGTTGCGAGGATCCTGCTGGATGGCCAGCGCAGGCCGAACTGCTGGAGCGCCTGTTCATTACCCGTACCCAGGCTGAATGGTGCGCCTTGCTGGAGGGCAGCGACGCATGCTTCGCACCGGTGCTGGAGCTGGGCGAAGCGCCTCAGCATCCACACCTGCGTCAACGAAGCGTTTATCAGGAACTCGATGGCATTGCCCAAGCAGCACCGGCCCCACGTTTTTCACGTACCCCGAGCAAGGCCAGGCAAACCTCGCGCTGCCTTTCGGACGAAGGCTGGGAGTAAAAGGGCAGGTGATCAAGCGTGCTTCGACAGGCCAAGAGAGATATTCAATAGTACTTGAAAGGCATGGCATTTCAGCCGGTTTAACTTATAGCAGCTGGGCGCGTGTTTTATTGGACGCGCAGTCAGGAAATCGATTCCACGATATACAACGCTTATGTTGCTACTCGGCCGAAAGTTATGGCTGTACCCGACCAAAGTCGGGTGCACGCCCTGTAATCCGCGGGCTAGACGTGCCGCACGTCGGTTTGGGTTGCTACTTGGCGTCAGCTGACTACTATGAAAACGAGGCTGCTTATTACAACAAAAACGGGGAGTCAGACGTCATGAATAATAATGCCGAGCAACAAGTAGTTGCACTTGAATTGTGCCGGTTCCTGGCCCACTGCATTGCCGCGATCGTTGTCGTGGGGATGCTCTTCGTGGCCCTCGTCGGATCCTGGCATGCTGCCCTCAGTGTTGGGGTTGTTCCACTGCTGGCCATCATGGCCTGCGATTATCTAGCCAGACGCAAGGAAACTGCTGTGCTTACAGCAGACGCCTGATACGACTCAGGCGCTAACCAGCCGAAGAACCTTCCTATGCCTATCGAGCGATCGACACCCTGACAGTGAATCACTGCCGGGGTGTCTTGCGTTGGGGCTCCGCCAGCCAGTCAATTGCCGGTTTGCCTTCATCATCGCGCTTTCGCCGAATCAGACGCACAGGCGGTTACCCAAAGGTGTTACTCCTTTCGTACAGCGTAACGGCCGCTGAGGTGCGCGGTAACGAATCAGGCGCTGATTCTGTGCGGCGCCTGTGTCACGAAAACGCAACCTATTGAAAAATAACGTTTTATAAAAACTGGCACGGCGAATGCTTTCTAATCGGCACAACAAGAACAAGAAAGCACACCCAATAACAAGAACAACACGTAGCGACTCCGACACAATAAAAACAAGCAGGTGGGAGACGTAGCAAACTGATTCTTTTGGAGAGGAATTGCCCGGCAGGTTTCCTGTCGACCGGACCGAGAAAAATAAAACTGCCTTGAGGCAGCTCCAGAACCGGTTGAGCCCGTGAGGGCAGTGGCAACATCAGCGACCAAAATAATCCGTTTGTTCTTTATGTCCCTTATGGGACTGCTATTCGGACGATGTCCGACCGGGCTACCAACAAAAACAACAAGCCCGTAAGCAGAAGAAGAACAAAGCAACACGCCCTGAAGGGGAGCCTTATGGCTCCCCTTTTTATTTGCGGCGTACTGGTTCCGGCCATTGCCGGAAACCATTGGTGGCGAACAGAGAGCTGACTGGTAGTCGCGGCAGTTGCTTGGGCTGTGGAGTACCCGCCTGGCGGCGAGCGCATGGCGCTAGCAGGCGATCTGGGGTAAAGCCGGGCTACCAATAAAGCCAGGCAGCCGGCGACCAATCTTGTCATGGTCGCACTGACTGCAGGCTTGTCCTGATTTCAAGGGGGCCTTGCTCGGCAGGACGGGAAAACGCCTTACAGCGCGTAGTTCGCCAGCTCCCGCGCGATCAGCAGGCGCTGGATTTCGCTGGAGCCCTCGTAGATCTGCGTGATGCGGGCGTCGCGGTAGTAGCGCTCCACGGGGTAGTCCTCCAGATAGCCGTAGCCGCCATGAATCTGTACCGCCTGCGAACAGACCTTCTCCGCCATTTCCGAGGCGAACAGCTTGGCCTGGGAGGCCTCTGACAGGCACGGCAGGCCGGCGCTCTTCAGCCTTGCGGCATGCAGGATCAGCAGGCGCGCGGCGTTCAGCTGGGTCTGCATGTCGGCGAGCATGTTGGCGATGCTCTGGTGCTCGGCAATCGGCTTGCCGAACTGCACCCGCTCGCGGGCGTAGAGCAGGGCGGCTTCGAAGGCTGCACGGGCGATGCCGAGAGCCTGCGCGCCGATGCCGATACGCCCGCCTTCGAGGTTCGACAGCGCAATCGCCAGGCCCTTGCCGCGCTCGCCAAGCAAGTTGGCCTCCGGGATTCGGCAGTCGCTGAGCGAGACCGCGCAGGTGTCCGAGGCGCGGATACCCATCTTGTGTTCGCTGCGCTCCACCGCGAAGCCGGGGGTGTCGGTAGGCACCAGAAAGGCGGAAAGACCTTTCTTGCCGAGTTCCGGATCGGTCACCGCAAACACGATGGCCAACTTCGCCCGCTTGGCATTGCTGCAGAACTGCTTGCTGCCGTTGAGCACCCACTGACCGTCCACCAGCTCCGCGCGGGTGCGCAGGTTGTGCGCTTCGGAGCCGGCTTGCGGTTCGGTGAGGGCGAAGCAGCCGATGGCGCGACCGCTGGCCAGTTCGGCCAGCCACTCGTCCTTCTGCGCCTGCGAGCCGTAGTTCAGCACCGGGCCGCAGCCCACCGAGTTGTGGATGCTCATCAGCGCGCCGGTGGCGCCATCGCCGGCGGAGATTTCCTCCACGGCGAGCGCGTAGGCGACGTAGTCGATATAGCTGCCGCCCCATTCTTCCGGGACGACCATGCCGAGCAGGCCAAGCTCGCCCATCTGGGCTACCAGGGCGTCATCGATCCAGCCGGCCTTTTCCCAGGCCTGTGCATGCGGAGCGATCTCGCGGCGGGCGAAGTCGCGCGCCATGTCGCGGATCATGCGTTGGTCTTCGCTGAGTTCGAGGTCATGCATTGCGCGTTCTCTTCTTGTTGTTGTGCTGCAAAAGAGGTTCAGGCCGTGGCGCTGCGACGTGCCTTGCCGGTTGTAGCCTTGAAGCCGTCGAAGAACGCCTGCACGCGTTCCGGCGTGACCTCTGCCAGCGTCGGCGGATTCCAGCGCGGCGATTTGTCCTTGTCGATGATCAGCGCGCGCACGCCTTCCATGATGTCGCCCTTGGCGAACCATTGACGATCCAGGTGCAGCTCCAGGGCGAAACAGTCGGCGATCGGCAGCTCGCGGCCGCGCCGCAGCATCTCCAGGGTCACGCACATGGCCAGTGGTGAGCGACTGTCGAGCACCTTGACGGTTTCCTCGGCCCAGTCGGCAAATTCCGGGCGCGTTTCGGCGGCCAACGAGGCGCGAATCGCAACCACATCGCTCTTACCGAAATGCTCGTCGATGGCCTGATGCAGTGCCTTCAGCTCAGAGCCAGGGAGCTTGTTGCTGCCCAGGGTCGCAACCAGCGTGCGCAGCGCTTCCTGCGGATGGACCGACCAGCTCATGCGGTCGAGGCAACGATCCAGTTCGGCGATCTGGTCGTGGCTGACACACCAGTCGGCCAGGCCGACGTGCAGCGCATCGGCGGCGCGGATCTGCAGGCCGGTGACGCCCATGTAGGTGCCAAGCTCGCCCGGCAGGCGTGAGAGGAAATAGCTGCCGCCGACATCCGGGAAATAGCCGATGCCGACTTCCGGCATACCCATGCGCACACGCTCGGTGACCACGCGCAGCGACGCACCCTGGACCAGGCCCATGCCGCCGCCGAGGACGAAGCCGTCCATCAGCGCCAGCAGCGGCTTCGGGTAGGCGTGAATGCATTGGTCGAGGGCATATTCCTCCTCGAAGAAGGTCTCATGCTCGGTATCGCCGCGCTGAAAGCTGTCGTACAGCGAACGGATGTCGCCGCCGGCACAGAAGGCTTTCTCGCCATTGGCGCGCAGCACCACGGCATGAATCTGCGGATCGGCCGCCCAGGCGCTGAGCTGCTGTTGCAGCAGACGGACCATTTCCAGGGTCACCGCATTCAGCCCGGCCGGGCGGTTGAGGGTGAGGTGACCGACGTGGTTGCGTACGGCGGCCAGCACGGGGCGTTCGGTTGCACTCATGGTCAGGTGTCCTTGCGGTACTGGTTGATGATCGCCGAGAAATCCAGGCCGCCGTGGCCCTGGGCGCTGAAGCTCTGATAGAGCTGCTGGGCGAGGGCGCCGAGGATCACCGGCTGGCGCACTTGCTTGGCGGCCTCGGTAGCCAGGCCGAGGTCCTTGAGCATCAGATCGCTGCCGAAGCCGCCGCTGTAGCCGCGTGAGGACGGAACGTTGTCCAGCACGCCGGGGAAGGGGTTGTAGGTATCCGAGCTCCAGCAACGACCGCTGGAGGTGTTGATCACGCCGGCCAGGGTCTTGGCATCCATGCCCAGCGCGACGCCCAGCGCCATGGCTTCGGCGACGCCGATCATGGAAATGCCCAAGAGCATGTTGTTGGCGACCTTGGCCACCTGGCCGTTACCGGCCGCACCGCAGTGCACGATGTTCTTGCCCATCGCCGCGAGGATTGGCTGCGCATGGTCGAAGTCCGCATCGCTGCCACCGACCATGAAGGTCAGGGTGCCGGCCGCGGCGCCGCCGGTGCCACCGGAGACCGGCGCGTCGAGCATCGGGTTGCCATGCTCGGCAGCGGCCTTGGCCACTTCGCGCGCGCTGTGCGGGTCGATGGTGGAACAGTCGATGAGCATCACACCCGCGCGGCTGTGGGCGATCAGGCCGTTCACCCCCAGGTACACGCCCTTAACATGGGCGGCGGCCGGCAGCATGGTGATGATCAGCTCGGCGTTGCCCTGGGCGATGGCGGTCGGGGAATCGACCGGCAGCGCGCCGGCGCCGACCAGATTCTCCACGGCCGCGGCGTTGAGGTCGAAGACGCTGAGCTGATGGCCTGCCTTGAGCAGGTTGTGGGCCATGGGCGCGCCCATGTTGCCCAGACCGATAAATCCGATATGCATGGCGTGTTTCCTCTTGTTGTTATGGCCAGATGCGGCTTAGCGATTGGTGAACTCAGGCTTGCGCTTCTCGCTGAACGCCGCCATGCCTTCTTTCTGATCGGCAGTGGCGAACACCGCATGGAACACGCGACGCTCGAAGCGGATGCCTTCGGCCAGCGTGGTTTCGAAGGCGCGGTTGACGCTTTCCTTGATCATCATGGTGGCCGGCAGGGATTTCTCGGCGATCACCCGGGCGGCCTTGAGGGTTTCCTCCAGCAGGCTTTCAGCCGGGAACACACGGGCGACGAGACCGGCACGCTCGGCTTCGGCGGCGTCCATCTGGCGACCGGTCAGGCACATGTCCATGGCCTTGGCCTTGCCCACGGCGCGGGTCAGGCGCTGGGTGCCGCCGATGCCCGGCAGTACGCCGAGGTTGACTTCCGGCTGGCCGAAACGGGCATTGTCAGCGGCGAAGATCATGTCGCAGAGCAGCGCCAGTTCGCAGCCGCCGCCCAGGGCATAACCGGCGACGGCGGCAATCAGCGGCTTGCGGCGGGTGGCGATGCGGTCGGCGTCGGCGAAGAAGTCATCCAGATAGATCTGCGGATAGGTCAGCTCGGCCATTTCCTTGATGTCGGCGCCAGCGGCGAAGGCCTTGGCCGAGCCGGTGAGCACGATGCAGCCGATCTGCGGATCAGCCTCGAGCTGGCCCAGCGCCTGGTTCAGCTCGCTGATCAGCTGGCCGTTGAGCGCGTTGAGCGCCTGCGGCCGGTTGAGGGTAATCAGCGCGACGCGCTCCTGGATGTCGACGAGCAGGGTTTCGAATGTCATTTCAGCGTCCTTGAGGGCCGGCGCGTCCGCCGGCCCGATGGGTGATGTCACTTCAGGTTGATGGTGGTGTTGACCGGGCCGCCGACCTCGTTCTCATCGAACCAGCGTTCGGTGATGGTCTTGGTCTGGGTATAGAACTGCACCACCTGCTTGCCGTACGGGCCGAGGTCGCCGAGCTTGGAGGCGCGCGAGCCGGTGAAGGAGAACATCGGCACCGGCACCGGGATCGGTACGTTGATGCCCACCTGACCCACGTCGATCTCTTCCTGGAAGTGCCGCGCCGCGGCACCGGAACGGGTGAAGATAGCGGTGCCGTTGCCGTTCGGGTTGGCGTTGATCAGCTCGATGGCTTCGTCCATGGTCGCTGCCGCCATGACGCAGAGGACCGGGCCGAAGATTTCTTCCTGATAGACGCTCATCTCGCGGGTGACGCCGGAGAAGATGGTCGGGCCAACGAAGTTGCCGTTCTCGTAGCCGCTGACGCTCGGGTTGCGACCGTCCAGTTCCAGCTTGGCGCCTTCGCGCACGCCGCGTTCGATCAACCCGCTGACGCGATCCAGCGCTGCGCAGGAAACCAGCGGACCGACATCGGTGCCGGCCTCGACACCGGCGTTGACCTTGAGCGTCTGCGCCTTGGCCACCAGATCGGGAATCCAGGCCTGCGCCTCACCCACCAGCACCACCACCGAGAGCGCCATGCAGCGCTGGCCGGCCGCACCGAAGGCGGCACCGGCGAGGTTGTTGAGGGTCTGCTCCTTGTGCGCATCGGGCAGCACGATGGCGTGGTTCTTCGCGCCCATCATGCACTGCACGCGCTTGCCGGCCTGACTGGCGCGGTTGTAGACGTGGGTGCCGACCTTGGTCGAGCCAACGAAGGACACCGCCTTGATATCCGGGTGGTCGCAGATCGCATTCACCACGTCTGGCCCGCCGTGCACCACGTTGAGCACGCCCGGCGGCACGCCGGCTTCCAGCGCCAGTTCGCACAGGCGCATGGTGACCATCGGGTCCTGCTCGGAGGGCTTGAGAACGAAGGTGTTACCGGTGGCGATGGCCATCGGGAACATCCACAGCGGGATCATCGCCGGGAAGTTGAACGGGGTGATGCCGGCGCAGACGCCCAGCGGCTGCAGCAGGGTATAGGTATCGACACCGGCGGCGACGTTGTTGGCCAGCTCGCCGAGCTGCAGGTTGCCGATGCCAGCGGCGTGCTCGACCACTTCCAGGCCGCGGAACACGTCGCCCTCGGCATCGGCCAGGGTCTTGCCCTGTTCGGCGGTGAGGATCGCCGCCAACTCCTTCATGTTCTCGCGGATCAGCTGCTGGTACTTGAGGAAGATGCGTGCGCGCGCGCCGATCGGTGTCTTGCGCCAGGTCTTGAAGGCTTTCTGGCCGCTGGCGACGGCGCGGTCGATTTCCTCAGCGGTCGCGAACGGCACGCGGGCCAGGACTTCCTGGGTCGCCGGGTTGACGACATCGCGCCAGTCCTGGGTGGTCGATTCGATAAATTCACCGTCGATCAGCAATTTGACGGTAGGAATGGAGCTGGACGTTGTCATAAGGCTCTCCGCCTGAGAAGGCACTGTTGTTGTTATGGCTCGCGGACGGCTGCGACCAGTTGCAATGAATGTAGCAATGCAAAAAACCACATTACAATGCGATCGACTGCAGAGTCGCTCTGCATAAATGCACAGGAGCTGATGGAGGCTTCAACCATGGACTGGGACAATCTGCGTTATTTCCTTGAGGTCGCTAGGGCAGGGCGGCTGACGACCGCGGCGCGCCGGCTCGCTGTCGACCACACCACCGTGTCCCGTCGTTTGCAGGCGCTGGAAAAAAGCATGGGCCTGCAGCTGTTCCTGCGTGAGCCGGGCGGTTACAAGCTCACCGAAGCCGGGCGCAACCTGCTGCCGAGAGTGGAAGCGATGGAAAGCGCCAGTGTGGCCATCGAGCACTCGTTGCCGAGCATGGGTGATGGCCTTTCCGGGCAGGTGCGCATCGGCGCGACGGAGGGTTACGGCACGGTGATGCTTGCCGGTCAGCTCACCGGGCTCAGCCGCCGCTATCCGCACCTGAACATCGACCTGCTGGCGCTGCCGCGGGCGGTGCGCCTGTCGCGCCACGAGGCGGATATCGTCATCACCCTGGAACGCCCGGAGCGCGGGCCGTTCATCATCACCCGGCTGACCGACTACGTGCTGCGGCTGTATGCCTCGCCAGCCTATCTCGACGAACACCCGCCGATCCGCAGCCGCGAGGATCTGGCCGAACATCGCTTCGTCAGCTACGTGGATGATCTGCTGTTCAGCAAGGAGTTGCTGTTTCTCGATGGCATCGCTGACGCCCGCTCCATCGGCCTGCGCAGCACCAGCCTGCTGGCACAGCAGGAGGCGGTGGCGATGGGTGCAGGGATCGCGATTCTGCCGGCGTTTTCCGCCGACGCCGATCCACGGCTGCGACTGCTGCTGCCCGAGGAGGTCAGCTTCACCCGCACCTTCTGGATGTTGATGCCGATCGAGTTCAAGGACCTGGCGCGCATGCGCACGACCTGGGATTACCTCAAGGAGATGGCGCAGCAGAACCAGGATCGTTTGCTGGGCCAGTAGTTATCGCTGGCCGAGCTGTCCAGAGAAGCAAGACGGCGCTGCGAGAGCGCCGGGAGATTTGCGCGTCAGCCATGTAGCGGCTGTGCGCAGGCGGCACATCATTGCGGCGCCGCCCGGTCGATCAGACGCGGGGCGTGGTACGGCTTTCGTTGCCCATGGGGGTGGAGTCCGGCATCGGCACGCTGGTATCGGTGAAGTCCGAACTGTGCACTTCGGAATCCATCGGCATATGGCTGTAGCGCTGGCTCGGCAATGCCGGTTTGCTTTCCATCTCCGCGAGCATGCGCTTGGCCTCGCAACGACCGCTGATGCCGCGGACCAGGGCCATGCCGCCCATCGCCAGCTCGGCCAGACCGAAAATCCCGCCACGGCGCAGACCCTTGCCCATCAACACCAGGCCGCCGGCCAGCGACGCGGCGCGTTCCCAGCCGTGGACGTTCTGTGGGGCGGTTTTGTCGTACATTTGCTTGATCATGACGCGGCATCCTCTATGCGGGTGGTTTATAGATGACTGCGGTGTGCGGGTAGCGTTCCGGCTGTTCATCGCTGCCAGAGAATGAGCGACAGCTCCAGCGGCACGGCGAGGCCCAGCTCGGAGCTGGGTATCACCCGCGCTGTGTAGTCGGCCGGCGGGCGTTGAGTAATCGCGTCACCTTGGAAGGTGGCGTATGCGCCGTCGTGGTGCTGGAGCGTCAATGCGTGGACGGCAGCTGGCTCGCCCCCCTGCGGTTCGGCGAACAGCTGCACGGTAATCTGCTGCGGCTCGATGCGTCCAAGATGCAGGCGAACCTCGACATGATGGATGTCGCTCTCGCTCCGCCATTCAATCTGCTCGAAGGCCAGTTCGTGCCAGTAGCTGCGCAGACAGGTGATCTGGCGTGACAGCGCCGATGCCGAGGCCGAACCATCCGCGCAGCGTTGCCGGTAGGCAGTGGCCAGCGGCAGGTAATAGCGCTCGGTGTATTCGCGCACCGTGCGATCGGCGGAAAAACGCTCCACCAGTTCGCTCATGCTGCGGCGCATGCGTTTTACCCAGGCGGCCGGGATCTGTTGCTCATCACGTCTGTAGAAGCACGGCACCACCTGCTCTTCGAGCAGCCGATAAAGCTGTTCGGCGTCAGCCGCATCATGTTCGGGTTCATGCTCCAGGCCATCGCCGACGGCCCAGCCGAGATCGGCGGCATAGGCCTCGGCCCACCAGCCGTCGAGCTGTGAAAGGTTCAACCCGCCGTTGGCCAGAACCTTCATGCCGCTGGTGCCGCTGGCTTCCCATGGGCGCCGTGGTGTGTTCAGCCAGACATCCACGCCTTGCACCATGTGCCGGGCGATGCGCATATCGTAGTCCTCGAGAAAGATCACGCGTCCGGCGATGTCGGCTCTGGCGGCGAACCGTTGCCATTCGCTGAGCAGCGCTTGCCCGGTGCGGTCGGCAGGGTGTGCCTTGCCAGCCACCAGCAGCTGCACCGGATAAGCGGGATGGGTGAGGATGGCTGCCAGTCGCTCCGGATCCTGCAACAGCAGATTGGGGCGCTTGTAGCTGGCGAAGCGCCGGGCGAAACCCAACGTCAAATGTTCGGGATGCAGGCGCGAGCCGGCAACTTCAATTTCCGCTGGCGACGCGCCATGCACCGCGAGGCTGCGGGCCAGATGGCTGCGTACGAAGGCAAGCAATTCGCCACGCGCGTACTGGCGAATCTGCCATAGCCAGCGGTCGTCGACTCGCGCCAGTAGCTCGTCCACCGAACCCTGGTCGGTTCCGCGCCAGGGGATATCGTCGCCATGCAATTCATACCAGTGCGCTTCGGCGTCCGGTGAAACCCAGGTCGGCAGGTGGATGCCGTTGGTGACATGGCCGACAGGTACGGATTCGATTGGCCAGCGTGGGTACAGCTCGCGAAAGATGTAGCGGCTGGTGCGGCCGTGCAGCTGACTGACGGCGTTGACCGCGCCGGCACCGCGCGTCGCCAGGTAGGCCATGTTGAATGGCTCGCGTGGGTCCTGCGGTTGTTTGCGTCCCATTGCCAGCAATGCCTGCAGTGAAATGCCCAGTTCGTACTCGGCATAGCGCTCCAGATAATTGCTTACCAGCTCCGGCGGAAAACGATCGAAACCGGCCTCGACAGGTGTGTGGGTGGTAAACAGATTGCCTGCACGCGTTGCGTTGAGTGCGACGGAGAACGAGACACGCTCTCGGGCCATATGGCTGCGCGCGCGCTCCAGCACCGCGAATGCAGCGTGACCGTCGTTCAGGTGAAGCACATCAGGACGCAGCCCGGCGGCTTCGAGCAAACGCCAGCCGCCGATGCTCAGAACCAGCTCCTGGCGCAGGCGCATTTCATTGTCACCGCCGTAGAGTTCGCTGGCGATCAGCCGTGCTATGGGCGGGTTTGCCGGATCGTTGGTGTCCAGTAACAGCAGGCGGTTGAGGCCGACCGTTGCCTGCCAGCCGCGCAGCCAGATCTGCAGCCCGGGGAGCTGAATGGCCAACCGCAACGGGGCGCCGTCTGCATCGAGCAGCGGTTCGATAGGCATCTGCCGGGTGTCGTTGACCGGATACAGCGCCTGCTGGTGAGTATCGGGGCCGATGCTCTGGCGGAAGTAACCGTGCTGCCAGAGCATGCCCACCGCGGTGACCGGAACGCCGAGATCGCTGGCAGCCTTGAGCTGATCGCCGGCGACATTGCCGAGCCCGCCGGAATAGATCGGCAACGCCTCGCTGAGCATGTACTCCATGGAGAAATAGGCGACCCGCGTGAGCGTTTCGCCGCAATTCTGGCTGGCGAACCACGTTGGCCGTTCCAGGCGTGCCTGCTGAGCCTCAACGATGCCTTCCACCAAACGATGGCATTCGGCGCGTTGCAGAATGGCTTCCAGTCTCTGCTCCGGCACCGTGCTGAGAATCAGGCTGGGGTTGCGTGTGAGCTGCCACAGGTCATTGTCGATCAGCTGCCAGAGGTCATCGTTCTGGCTGGTCCAGCGGATGGACTGGTCGAAGGCAAGCCGACGCAGGGTTTCCGGTGTGATGGCGGGGCGTTCGGGTGCGGGAGTCAATGCAGCCTCTCTCTTTGGGACGGGGAAAGCTATGCCGTCCAGCATAGCTTTCCCTGTTGCGGCTAGCCGGGCTGCGCTCAGCGTTGCGGCTTGGCATCCGGTTGCGGTACATCGCTCGGGGTGACGGGTTCCTCGTCGATGGTTTGCTCGGCCTGCTGTTCGTCCTCGCGATCGGCTTCGAGGCCATGTTGCTGCTCAGTGTGCTTGGGGTCGTACTGCAGTTCGATGAATACCGGGAAGTGGTCGGAGCCAATATCCGGCAGGCGGAGCAGGCGGATGAAGCGGAAATGCGCGCTGTGGAAGAAGTGGTCCAGCGGCCAACGCAGGAACCAGTGATGGGCGTGGAAGGTGTTGTACATACCACGGCCAACGCGCGGGTCGAGCAGCCCGCTGATCTTGCGGAACAGGCGCGTCGTGGGCGACCAGGCGACATCGTTGAGATCACCACTGACGATGATCGGGTCATCGCTGCGTTGGATGCTCTTGGCGACCACCAGTAGCTCCGCGTCGCGCTCGGTGGATTCTTCGTTCTCCGTCGGGCTGGGTGGTGCAGGGTGCAGAAAGTGCATGCGCACCGCGAGTTCGTCGCTGACGCGCACTCGAGCATGCATGGATGGCACGTCGTCTTCCACCAGAAAGCACAGCTCCGGCTCTTCCAGCGGCAGACGTGAAAAGACATGCATGCCGTAAAGGTTGTCCAGCGGGCAGCGGATGCTATGCGGGTACTCCTCGGCGAGTTGCTCGAGCTGCGCTTCCCACCACTGGTCTGATTCGAGGGTCACCAGAACGTCGGGGCGATACTCGCGGACCAGCGCCAGCAGCCGGTCGGACTGCCGATTCGGGCCCAGCACATTGGATGACATCACTCGGATGCGCGGCCCTGTGGCATCTGGCTCCGCCCGGCGCACCTCGTTGCTCCAGGGGCGGGTGTAGGGCACGACCCACGCGAGCTGATAGACCAGACACGCGCCGGCCAGGGCGGAGATCAGGTAATGCCAGGGCTGGCTGTAGTCCAGCAGCATGCCCTGAGCGACGAGCAGGGCGGCCAGCAGCGCGCCGAGCTGCAGGCGTGGAAACTCCCATACGCGCACCCACCAGGCGCGATGCCGCCACAGCGGCAGGAGCGTGACGAGCACAAAGAATCCTGTGGTGACCAGCAATATCCCTTCGAGCATGACGTTTCCCATAGCGGCCGATCGATTCGGCAGATGCCCTTGCGCTGCGGATGGTGCAAGGACCGAGGCATTCGACAGGCAAACAGGCAAAGCAGCTCAAAGGAAAGCGGATGATCACGTTCAGATCAGGCGGGGCGCGGTGAGCGACTGGCCATGTAGCCAGCCGCATCGCCGCTGCGGCATCACTTGTCGGCCGACAGCATGCCGCTGGTCAGTGCCGGCAGGTGCTCCGGCTGACAGAGCGTGCTCTGGCCCTGCAGATAGGGCAGCAGGATCGGCGCCATGCCCTTGAGCGTCTGTACCGGCAACGCCGAGGTGAAGCGGAAGTTCTCCGCGCCGCGCCCCGGAACATAGGCCGTCAGCGTGCCGAAGTGACGGGGTCCGAGATAGAAGACGAACGTGGCCGTGCGGTTCAGCGCCAGCGAGCTGATTAACCGCCCGCCTGCGCCAACGCTCTGGATACGGTTGTCGCCGGTGCCGGTCTTGCCACCCACGCGCAACGCGCTGCCGTCCTCCTGCACGAAGCTGCCCTGCAGGCGCCGCGCCGTGCCGCCTTCGACCACATTGGCCAACGCATCCTGCAACGCGCGGGCGACCTCAACCGGCATCACCCGCTTGCCATCGCCGGCGACGAAGCCCATACGCGTCTCGTAGGGAGTGCCTTCGGCGAACTGCAGGTTATCGATGCGTACGCTGGGCAGGCGGATGCCGTCGTTGAGGATGATGCCCATCAGCTCGGCCAGCGCGGCCGGTCGGTCACCTGAGCTGCCCAGCGCGGTAGCCAGCGAAGGCACCAGGTTGTCGAACGGATAGCCCAGCCGCTGCCAGCGTCGATGGATGTCGGTAAAGGCCTCGACCTCCAGCATGATGCGAATCCGGCTGTCGCGTGCGCTCTTGTGCCGACTGCGGAACAGCCAGCCATAGACCTCCTGGCGTTCGGCGCGGCTATCGGCAACCACTTCGGAAAGCGTCGCCTGCGGGTTGGCGATCAGGTAGCCCAGCAGCCACAGGTCGAGCGGGTGCGTGCGGGCGATGTAGGCCTGATCAGGCAGGCTGTAGGCGCCAGGGCCGTAGCGCGTGTAAAGCGCATCCAGCTGCTTGTCGTTGAGGTCGGCGTCTGGCAGATGCTGCTTGAGAAAGCGATCGAAGACCGGCCGCTCGGCATCGGGCATCAGATAACGATGCACCGCGGCCAGGCGTACCGGCGTCGGCCGCATGCCCTGCAGGAAGGTTTCGATGCGCTGCTCGGCCGTCTTGTTGCGGTACTTTTTCCAGAAACGCTGCAGAAATACCGAGCCCTCACGATCGGCGAAGCGGGTCAGGTACTCCTGGCGACGCGGGTCCTTGTCGTCGTTCAGCAACTCGGCGCTGTTGATGGTTTCGTGGGTGCTGTAGCTGACCAAGTCACGCATCAGACGCACGAACGGCAGGTTGATCGATTCGCGCAGGGATTCGCGCACCGTGGGAATGCGCCCATCGTCCTCGCGGCGGAAGTTGCCGAAACGGTGCATGCCGGCGCCGGTGAAGAAGCGTTCGGCAGGGCTGGCCGAATAGCGCCGCTCCAGCGCTGCGTCGAGCATGCGATCGAGGCTGCGGTCGCTGTGCGTGGCCAGGTAATCGATGGCCCAGCGGCTGAGATTGGCCTTGGCGCCGATCTTGCGCAGCTCGGCCGGGGTGAGGTCCGAGTAACGCTGATGCAGCTCGGCGATGACTTCGAGATAGGTCGTCAGCACGCGCAGTTTGGCGGTCGAGCCCAGCTCCAGCTTGCTGCCTTCGTTGATGTCGAATGGCTGGTTGGTGTTGTCGGTCTGCACCCGTACGCGGAAGCCTTCCTCGCCACGCTCGAACAGGGTGAAGCTGTAGCGCACATCGGCGGTTTTCTCCGGCGACAGCATGCGGTCGCCGAACAGCCCAACCGTTTCGGCAAATGCCGGATCGGCCAGACGCACCAGATACTCGCTGACCTGCGCCTGCAGATCGCCCTGCAATGGGGTGCTGGCGGTCAGGTCCAGCCGGTCCAGGTCGTAGAGCGGCAAGCCGAGCAGGCCGGCAAGGCGCATTCGCGCCACAGTGATGCCTTTGGTGGCGTCCACGGTCTGAATCGCCGAGTCACGGCTCGGACTACGCGCGACGATACGTTGATTCAGAGCTGCGTCGCGCAGGTTCGCATCGATGATGCCGCCGTTGGCCAAAAGGCGGATGTGGCTATCGGTCAGCGCTGCCATTTCCTCGCGGCCGGCACCCAGGTAGTAGGACGGTCGCCGTTGGGCGATCAGCAGCGACAGCACCTGACGCAGCGCCAGCCCGCGGGCCAGCGGGTCGACAGCGTCGCCGCTGCGCGGATCGAGCAGGCGATTGAATTCGCGGAAATCGGCACCGAACCAGAGTCGCAGGCCGTCGGCAATGCCATGCACTTCGCCATGCCCCGGCGCGGCCGAGAGCGGCACGCTGTTGAGATAGTCGCGCACGATGCGCTGGCGCGCGGCAAGCGTCTGCGGGCCCTCACGGTAGGTACGCACACTGGCGGAAACCATCTGCCGGATCTTCTCCTGCGGGTCGCCGGTGCGACCTTCCGGGGAGTGCCGGTATTTTTCCACCTGCGTCGCCAGGGTGCTGCCGCCCGCCGCCTGGCCGCCCAGGCCGAGACGCTTTTCCAGCTGGCTGATCGCCGCCTTGGTAAAACGCGGCCAGTCCACCGCCGGGTTGGCGTTGGGGCGGTTGGTATCCAGCAGCCCGCGGTCCTCGATGAACAACAGACTCATCACCACCAGCGGCGGAATGTCCTCGAAGCGCTCGTAGTACTGCCGCGGGTAGCTGTTGGTGTACAGCGGTGCGCCGCGGCAATCATTGATCGTCAGCCCGGCCTTGGACTCTTCCGGGTAAGGCGGGAAAAATCCACGGCTGGTGTAATCCAGCAAGGCTCGCGAAAAGCGCGCCTGTTCCTCGACCCGGAAGTTGCGCTGCGACAGCTGCTCGATGAAGCGCGGCAGGTCCACATAACCCAGCCGGCGATCGAACGGGCCATCTTCGGGAAACTGGATGCGCGGGCTCGGCCCCGGCATGACGGTGTAATCCAGGTCAGCCGCATAGCGGCTTAACCAATGGGCCTGCCACCGCGAGCTTTCCAGCTCCTGCCAGCCAAGGTAACCGCCACCAGCCAGCAGTGAAATGCCGACGAGCAACGCCAACCGGCGCGCCACCTTGCGGCGACCTTTAGCAGTTTTACGGGATGGTTTAGGGGTGGGGGCGCGCTTGTTACGCCCATCCTGGGATTTCTTGTCGGACCGCCATACTGCGCCCATGTGTGCCTGGCTTCCTAGCAGTTCTCTGCGACAAGCATAGTCGGCGCACAGGGCTTAAGCGATGCCCGTTTGACGAACGGAGCGGCTCAAGAATGCCGCGCAGCGAAGCCAGGAGTACGACCGGCAAGACAAGTCATTGCCATTAGCTAGCCGTACTAACCGTCTGGCAGCAATTGGCTGCGTACCTGTTCATCGCTTACCTGATTGGTCGTGTCAGAACCAGCGATCGTTACGTTTGCGGCCGCGGGTCAGCGTCGGCAGGATCAGGCCGACCAGCAGCCCGGCGCCGGCGATGCTGCCGCCGTAGACCATGTACTGCATCAGCACCTGTTTGTTCTCGTCGCCCAGGCGCGCCTGGGTGGAGCGCAGCTCCGAGCGGGTTTCGGTCAGTTCGGTTTCGAGGGCGACGCGGCGGGCGTCCAGTTCGTCGATCAGGGCTTTGCGCGAATCCAGGGTTTCCTGCATCCCTTGCACGCGTACCTTCCAGCTGTCGTCGATAGTCTTGAGTTCTTCACTCAGTTCGGCGACCTGCTGTTCGAGCTGCGGCAGGCGTTCGGCCTGGCCGGGTACTTCCTGCAGTTCCTTGCTGGGAATCCAGACGTTGCTGCCGGATTCCGAGCGTACCTGGCTGTAATCGCCCTGGGTGCTGATCAACTCGACCTTCTGTCCCGAGGTCAAGGTGCCGACGATGCGGTAGCCATCGGTAGGACCGCTGCGCACGAAGGTATTCAGGCTGTCGCTGACCCAGCGGGTGTTGCTGGAGGGTTCCTGAGCATTTACCGGGCCCGCCATGAGCAAGGCGCCAAACACGCCGGCGCCGATGAGTTGGCGCGACCTGAAACGAGCGAGACGGGAGAGCAAGGCAGAAAGATGAAGAGATATGGACATGAAAAGTTCGCGTTATTGGAAGAACGATAAGCCCATGGGTGAGGGCGGTGGGTCGGCCGTATCCGCTAGATGATTTGGCGGATACCCGACGGCGGGTACGGGAATGCAACGGGCGAACCCGCTAGCCGCCACTATGGGCCCAGCGTGCAAACGGCACGAAAAGCATGGCGCTCCATGGCGGGCATCAGCTGACTGACAGTCCTGTCGGGGGAAAGTTCAGGGCGGGTTGCACGGGACGTCAGGTGATCATTGCTGGCTCGTGCCGCCGATCGTGGCGCGGCAAAAGCTGGGGCGTGCCAGTCGTCGTCCCGAGGGCGGGGCCGCATGCGGTAGGGTCCGGTGTGCGGGTTGCAAGGCCGAAGCAAACCGCCGTTCCTCGGCTTTGCGCGGCTGGCGCGAGTGCAAAATCCCGACAATTCTGCTCTGATTACCGGCACCTTACGTCAAGGGGATTGGTCCACCCCTGATCGAAACGTTGGAAGAGGAAGCGGCCCTGGAAAATCTTACTCGAGAGGAGCTGATGGCGGAGGTGGTGCGCCTGCGTGCCGCGTTGGTCGACCGCTCCACGGAGGACACCCAGGTCCGTTATCGACTGGCCTCCAACGTTACCAGCGATGCGGTCTGGGATTGGGATCTCGATGCCGATCAGGTGCTATGGAACGATGCGCTGGAACTGGCCTACGGCCATTCGCTGGCAAATGTCGACAGCTCGGGGCAGTGGTGGCTGGACCATATTCACCCGGCAGATCGCGAGCGTATCCACCAGTCAATTCATGCCGTCATCGACAGCGGCGGTACGACCTGGACCGACGAGTACCGTTTTCAGCGCGTGGATGGCTCCTACGCGGACATCCTCGATCGCGGGCATGTGATCCGCACCGTGCAGGGACGGGCGGTGCGGATGATCGGCGCGATGCTCGATCTGACGCGCGTGCGGGCCGCCGAGGCTGCGCTGCGTCAGAGCGAGGAGCGCTTCAGCGCCATTCTGGAAACCATCGAAGCAGCCTTCGCGATCGTGCAGGTCAAGTTCGATGCCGATGATCGTCCCGTCGATTATCAGTTCGTCGAGGTCAATCCTGCGTTCGAGCGGCAGGCCGGCGTGGACCTGCGGGGCAAGTGGGTAACCGAGTACGCGCCGGAGCTGGAACAGTTCTGGTTCGACACTTACGGCCACGTTGCCAAGACCGGCGAGCCGGCGAATTTCGAGAGTTTCGCGCTGGCCTTCGAGCGCTGGTTCGATGTGCGGGCAGTGCGTGTCGGAGACCCTGCCGACCGAAGAATCGCCATTCTGTTCAACGACGTCACCCAGCGCCGCGACGCGGAAAATCGCCTGCGCATCAGCGAAGCGCTGGCGCGCGAAAACATCCAGCGCGTTCAGCTGGCGCTGGCGGCTGGCGCGATCATCGGCACCTGGAACTGGGACCTGCCGTCCAACCAGTTCACCGTGGATGACGGCTTCGCTCGCGCCTTTGGCCTCGATCCGGCGCTTGGGCGTGAGGGGCTGAAGCTCGAGCAGATCATCGCAACGGTGCACCCTGAGGACAGGGAAGGTCTGATCGCGGCCATCGACGACGTCATCGCTCGGGGCGGTGCCTACGCCCATCAATACAGGGTTCGCCGCGCCGATGGCCGGTATTACTGGATCGAGGCGAACGGTCGCGTTGATCACGCGCCGGCCGGCACTGCGCTGAGCTTTCCCGGCGTCTTGATCGACGTGGAGGACCGTCGCTCCATCGAGGCCGAGCGAGACCGCGCGACTGCGGCATTGCGTGCGCTCAATGAGACGCTGGAGCAACGTGTCGCCGAGCGCACCGCAGAGCTGATCCAGGCCGAGGAGAAGCTGCGCCAGTCACAGAAAATGGAAGCGGTCGGCCAGCTGACGGGCGGCCTGGCGCACGACTTCAACAACCTGCTGGCCGGCATCAGCGGCGCGCTTGAACTGATGAGCATGCGGATTGCCCAGGGCCGGCTCAACGACATCGACAAGTACATGCTGTCGGCTCAGAGCGCGGCAAAACGGGCTGCCGCGCTGACCCACCGACTGCTGGCGTTCTCTCGTCGCCAGACGCTCGACCCGCGGCCGGTCGACGTTAACCTGCTGGTGGAAGGCATGACCGAGCTGATTCAACGTACGGTCGGGCCCAGCATTCGGCTGGAAACCATCAGTGCGCCGGATCTGTGGCCTGCATCGGTGGATACCAGCCAGCTGGAAAATGCCATTCTCAATCTCTGCATCAATTCCCGCGATGCGATGCCGGACGGTGGGCGCATCACCATCGAGACGGCCAATCAGTGGCTGGACTCCGATGCGGCGCAGGCCAACGATCTGCCGGCTGGCGAATATCTGTCGTTGACCGTGACCGACACTGGCACAGGGATGACGCCCGGTGTTATCGCCAAGGCGTTCGATCCGTTCTTCACCACCAAGCCGATCGGTGAAGGTACCGGCCTCGGCCTGTCGATGATCTACGGCTTTGCCAAGCAGTCCGGCGGCCAGGTGCGAATCGGCTCGGAGGTCGGCAGAGGCACATCGATGTGCATCTATCTGCCGCGCCATCTGGGTGAGACGGGGATCGGCGCTGTGGTTCCGGCGCAGACAGCGGCGGCACTGACGGGCTCCTGCGGGACGATCCTGATCGTCGATGACGAGCCCACGGTGCGTATGCTGCTGATGGATGTACTCGGGGACCTGGGCTATACGCTGATCGAGGCTTCCGACAGCGTTGCCGGGCTGAAACTGCTGCAGTCGGATGTGAGCATCGACCTGTTGATCACCGATGTCGGTCTGCCCGGTGGAATGAACGGAAGGCAGATGGCCGACGCGGGACGGGAGGTCCGCGCAGAGCTGAAGACGCTGTTCATCACCGGTTACGCGGAAAGCGCGGCGCTGGGTAACAGCTCGCTGGGAGTCGGGATGCAGGTGTTGACCAAGCCGTTCTCGATCGACGCGCTTGCTGCTCGGGTGCTTGAGCTGCTGCGAGGCTAGGCCTGTGAAGCAGGGCTTGCCAGTTGAACAAACGAATGAATAGGCATAGCCTCCCGCTCCTGTTCGCGGACCGCCGGCCGGTTCGCTGCCATTTTTCGGATCTGTTGGCGCGGGTCGAATGAAATCATTGCTGCATCCAGGCAGGGCCGTTGCTCTCGTTTTCCTGTTCGCCATCCTCTGCGGCACAGCGCTGCTCTCATTACCCATTGCCCATGCCAGCGGCGAGACCGGCCCGTTGCTCGCGGCCTTCTTCACCGCCGTCTCGGCGGTCTGCGTTACCGGTCTGGTGGTGGTCGACACGGGCACGTATTGGTCGACCTTCGGCCAGGTCGTGATCATGGCGCTGTTCCAGCTTGGTGGCTTCGGCATGATGACCCTGGCAACTCTGCTGGGCTTGCTGGTCAACCGATCGTTCCGCTTGCGTACCAAGCTGGTCGCGCAAGCCGAGTCCCATGTACTGGGGCTGGGTGATATCAGCAGCGTGGCGAAACTGGTGCTGGTCGTTACGCTGGTGATGGAGCTGGTGGTCATGCTGTTGCTGACCCTGCGCCTGCATCTGTCGTATGGCCTTGGCTGGGGCGAGGCCGCCTGGAGCGGCCTGTTCCATGCCGTATCGGCGTTCAACAACGCCGGTTTCTCCATCCACGGCGACGGCCTGGTGCGCTACGCCACCGATGGCTTCATCCTGCTGCCCGTCATGAGCGCCATCATCATCGGCGGCATCGGCTTTCCCGTTCTCAACGATCTGCGCCGGCGGTGGTCGGACCCGCGTCACTGGTCGCTGCACACCAAACTGACGCTGTCGGGGACGGCAGTGCTGCTGCTGGGTGGCTTCATGACGGTGCTGCTGTTCGAGTGGTCCAATCCGGGCACGCTCGGTCCCATGGCCTGGGTCGACAAGCTTCTTTCGGCAGCCTTCGTTTCGGTTTCGGCGCGTACGGCCGGTTTCAATGCGATCGATATCGGCGCGCTGACCCATGAGAGCTGGGCGTTGCACTATTTTCTGATGTTCATCGGCGGCGGCAGCGCCGGTACTGCCGGTGGGGTGAAGGTCGGAACCGTCGCCATCCTGGCGCTGCTAGTGATCGCCGAGATCCGCGGCAGGGCCGACAGCGAGGCGTTTGGCCGCCGGGTCGGCAGTTCGGCCCAGCGCCAGGCGATCACCGTGCTGGTGCTCGGGAGCGCCATGGTTGTGTTGGGCACACTGGTCATCCTGCGCGACACCGACATCCCTACCGATCAGGTGATTTTCGAAGTCATTTCCGCATTCGGCACCGTCGGTCTGTCCACCGGTATCACCGCCGATCTACCGGAGACCAGCCAGCTGATGCTCACTCTGCTGATGTACGTCGGCCGGGTCGGCACCATCACCTTGGCCGCATCCCTCGCACTGGGCGAGCACCGCATGCCTTACCGCTATCCGGAGGAACACCCAATTGTTGGCTAAATTGTTGTTTTCAGAGCAATTTTCGTTCTCTAAAGGCGACAGCGTGGTGGTCATCGGGCTGGGACGGTTCGGCAGTTCGGTGGCGCGCTCACTGACGCGTCTGGGCCATGACGTGATGGGCATCGATCAGGCCGCCGAGCCTGTGCATACCTGGGCCGATCTGCTGACCCACGCGGTACAGGCCGATTCCACCAATGTCATGGCGCTGCGCCAGCTCGGCGTCGCCGATTTTCCCCACGCCATCGTCGGCATTGGCTCCGACATGGCAGCGAGCCTGATGACGATCATGGCGCTGACCGAACTGGGCATCAAAGACATCTGGGTAAAGGCCCTGACTGCAGAGCACGGGCAGATAGCGCTGCGCATCGGGGCGCATCATGTGGTCTATCCCGAGGCGGACATGGGCGAGCGGGTTGCCCATCTGATCTCCGGACGGATGATGGACTTCATCGAGTTCGACGACGGCTTCGCGATCGCCAAGATCCATGCCCCTGAGCGGATTCACAACAGCACGCTCGCCGCTGCTGGGGTCCGCGAGACGTTCGGCGTGACTGTCGTCGGACTCAAGCGCGCCAACCAGGACTTTCAGCATGCGACGCCCAGTACCCAGGTGCTGCCAGGCGATCTGTTGATCGTTTCGGGGCCGACGCACGATATCCAGCGCTTCGCCGGGCAGGGGCGCAAGGGAAGCTGAAGCTTGTCTCCGTTAGTGCGGCAGCCGAGAGGCGACTACGCTTCACGGGCGGTCGAGCCACGGCCCTGAAGTCGGTGGCTTGGCCGCGGCGTTTTCAGCACTGACGGAGGAGACGCAAGGTGAATTCATTAGCCGGTGGCTGCCTGTGCGGCAGCGTGCGGATCGTGACGGCGGGGGAGCCCTATCGGGTCGGAGTCTGTCACTGCCTGGACTGTCGCAAACATCATGGCGCGCTGTTCTATGCGGCTGCGGTGTTCCCACAGGACGCGGTAACCGTCGAAGGCGAGACGGCCGAATATGCCGGGCGGTATTTTTGCCCGCACTGTGGCTCGTCGATTTTTTCCCGCCTCGCTGATGAAATCGAGGTGCATCTCGGCGCACTGGATGCACCTGACCAGCTGACGCCTACCTACGAATGCTGGACCGTGCGCCGCGAAGGCTGGCTGCCGCCGTTTCCCCTCAGCCGCCGCTACCCGCACGATCGCGACGACTCCAGCCGCTTCGAGTGAGCGTCATTGGCCGCTGGCGATCAGCGGCTGCTCTGTTTTCTGGGTATTTGGCAGCACGCGAATCGCGATGAATTTCGAAGTCGGCGTGTGGCTGCGCTCGCCGAAGCTCTCCAGCGGCACCAGCGGGTTGGTTTCCGGGTAATAGGCGGCGGCCTGGCCGAGTGGGGTGTCGTAGGCGAGCAGGGTGAAACCGCGCACGCGGCGCTCGATACCGTCGTCCCACAGCGAAATCAGATCGACTTGCTGACCGGCTTCCAGGCCCAGCCGCTGGATGTCGGCGGGATTGACGAACACCACCTCGCGCATGCCTTTCACCCCGCGATAGCGATCATCCAGGCCATAGAGTGTGGTGTTGTACTGATCGTGGGAGCGCAGCGTCTGCAGGATCAGGTCGGCCTCCACGCCGCCGTGGCGGGCCTGCTCAGGCAGCAGATCGGCCGGCAGCGGGTGCGCCTTGAACTCGGCTCGGCCGCTGGCCGTGTTCCATTCGCGCCGGGCAGCGGTGTTGCCGAGGTAGAAGCCACCAGGACGGTGCAGGCGGTGGTCGAAGCCGGCGAAACCCGGGATGGTCGCCGCGATCAGCTCGCGGATATGGGCGTAGTCTTCCACCAGCCAGAGCCAGTCCACCGGGCGATTGCCCAGTGTGGCGGCGGCGATGCCGGCGACGATGGCCGGCTCCGAACGCATCTGCGCCGACAGCGGCTCCAGCTGGCCCCGGGAGGCGTGGATCATGCTGAACGAGTCTTCCACGGTGACCGCCTGCGGGCCGCAGGCCTGGCGGTCGATGTCGGTGCGGCCGAGGCAGGGCAGGATCAGCGCGTCGCGGCCCATGGTCAGGTGGCTGCGGTTGAGCTTGGTGCTGATCTGCACGGTCAGCGCGCAGTTGCGCAACGCCTGCTGGGTGCGCGGGGTGTCCGGCGTGGCCTGGGCGAAGTTACCGCCCAGACCGATGAACACCTTGACCTGCCCGGCGAGCATGGCCTGGATGCATTCCACGGTGTTGTAGCCGGGCTGGCGCGGCATCGGCAGGTCGAAATGATGCTGCAGCGCATCCAGTAGCGCGGCGGGTGGCCGTTCGTTGATGCCCATGGTGCGGTCGCCCTGCACGTTGCTGTGGCCGCGCACTGGACAGGCACCAGCGCCGGGCTTGCCGAGGTTGCCGCGCAACAGCAGCAGGTTGGCGATTTCCTGAATCGTCGCCACCGAGTGACGGTGCTGGGTGATGCCCATCGCCCAGCAGACGATGGCCCTTTCGGCGTTGCGGTAGATTGCGGCGGCGTGGCGAATGGTTTCGCGATCAAGCCCCGATTGTTGTTCGATCAGCGGCCAGGGAGTGGTCTCGACCTGTGCGAGATAGGCGTCCAGCCCGTGGCTGTGCTCAGCCAGAAACGCGTGATCGAACACTGCCGGCGCGCCGCTGGCCTGGGCTTCCTGCTCCCACTGCAGCAGGTACTTGGCGATGCCACGCAGCACCGCGAGATCGCCCCCGAGATTGGGTCGCAGGTAGGCACTGTGAGTCGGCGCGTCCTGATTGGCGAGCATCTCGATGGGCTTCTGCGGGTGCTGGAAGCGCTCCAGCCCGCGCTCGCGCAATGGATTGAAGCAGACCACCTGAGCGCCGCGTTCCACCGCCTGACGCAATGGTTCGAGCATGCGCGGATGGTTGGTGCCGGGGTTCTGGCCGAGAACGAAGATCACATCGGCGTGATCGAAATCCTCCAGCGTCACCGTGCCCTTGCCGACGCCGATGGATTCGGTCAGGGCGACGCCGCTGGCCTCGTGGCACATGTTCGAGCAGTCGGGAAAATTGTTGGTGCCGAAGCTGCGACCGAACAGCTGGTAGAGATAAGCGGCCTCGTTGCTGGCCCGACCGGACGTGTAGAAGGCCGCCTGGTGCGGACTGTCCAGGCCGTTCAGGTGTCGGGCTATCAGCGCAAAGGTGTCGTCCCAGCTTATCGGCAGGTAGCGGTCGCTGGCGGTATCGTAACGGACCGGTTCGGTCAGTCGGCCCTGGTATTCGAGCCAGTAATCGCTCTGCTCACGTAACTGGCTGACGCTGTGGCGGGCGAAGAACGCGGCGTCCACGCGACGCCGAGTCGCTTCCCAGTTCACTGCCTTGGCGCCGTTCTCGCAGAACTTCACCGCGCCGGGCTCGGGCGAATCACCCCAGGCGCAGCCGGGACAGTCGAAGCCGCCATTCTGGTTGGTACGCAGCATGGCGCGGATGTTCTTCAGCGCGTTGCCACTGCCGAGCCAGGCGCTGGCGACGCTGCGCAGGGCGCCCCAGCCGCCAGCTGGCCCGGCGTAGGGTTGGAAGCGGGTGGCGGGATGGAAGCGGGACGTGCGACTCATGGGTGGCATCCGTTCTGTTCGTGCGTCGCAGGCGCCGGGCTGTAGACCCGAGGCGCGCTGTGGTGGGGCAGGTGAATGAGGTTGAGGTGGTGCCGACGCGCCCACTCGACGGTCAGGTGGGTCGGCGCGGACAGACTGACCAATGTGCCGATGCCGGCGCGCACGGCCTTGTGGATCAGTTCCAGGCTGCAACGGCTGGTGACCACGACGAAGCCTTCGCCCGGTGTGCGGCGTTGCAGCGTCAGCGCGCCGATCAGCTTGTCCAGCGCGTTGTGCCGGCCGATGTCCTCACGGCAGAGGGCGATTTCTCCATTGCCGTCGACATACAGCGCCGCGTGCAGCGCACCGCTGTCGCGCGCCAGCAGCTGGGCGTTGGCGATGCGCTGGCGCAGTTCATGGAAATGCCCTTCGGGCGGCAGTGCTGCCGGCTGCAGCGGCACCAGCAGCGGCAGTGCCTGATCCAGCGCATCCACCCCGCAGAGTCCGCAGCCGCTGGTGCCGGCGAGCTGGCGACGCTTCTGCTTGAGTGACCAGAACGCCCGCGGGCTGACCTGCACGTCCGCGCGGCGGGCGCTGCCGTCGCCGAGCAGGCGCAGGTCACGCAGGTCATCGATTCGCTCGATCAGTCCGCCAGCGAGGCTGAAGCCGACAACGAACTCTTCCAGATCCTGCGGGGTGACCATCATCACGGCGTGGTTCAGACCGTTGTAGCTGATGGCCAGCGCGCATTCCTCGGCCAGCAGCGCAGCGCGCGCATCGTGCGGTTCAGCGAGATCAGTGGATTTCAGAGTGGCGTAGAGCATGGCGGCTGCCTGCGACAGGTCGACGCAGGCAGCCTAGGAGCGCCGGCGGCGGCCGTCCAATCGCTATGTCTGATGGCGTGATCGATGGCGTCGATCACGAGCACCTTTCATCGCCGTTGCAACAGCTCGCGGGCCTCGTTGAAACAGGCCTCACCCAGTGCGGAGCGTGGAGAGTCGCGCCGCAGGATCAGCCCCAGTGGCGCGAGGGTGCTGGCGTTGTCGATGGGCGTCAGCGTCAGTCCGCTGTCCAGCGCCTCGAGTCCGCTATCCAGCGGCATGATTGCGCAACACAGTCCGGCGCCTACCGCCTGCAGCAGGTGATGTACGGCATCGGTCTGCAGGCGGGGCGCAAGGTTCAGGCCACGGCTGCGCAGCGCGTGGTCGATGGACTGGCGAAAGTGCATGCCGCCGGTCAGCAGGCCGAGGGGCAGGCCGGCCAGGGCCTCCCAGCTCAGCGAAGACGCATCGAAGCGGAAATGGCGCTCGTCATGCAGCAGGCCCATGCGCGTTTCGCCCAGGGGCAGGCTGGTGAAATGCGCCTCGTCGAGGCGCTCCAGATACGACAGGCCGAGATCCAGCAGATTACGGCTGAGTCGCTCGAGAATCTGCTCGCTGCTGAGTGCGAACAGCTCGAAGCGCAGGCTGGGGTGACGTTCGCCGAAGGCCTGCACCAATTGCATCGGGTCGAAGCCAGCCAGGGGTACCACGCCCAGACGCAGCGTGCCGACCAGCTGGCCGCGACAGGACGCTGCCTCGGCCAGCAGACCGTCCTGCGCCGCCAGCAGGCTACGCGCCCACGCCAGGATGCGTTCGCCTTCGGCGGTGAAGCCTTCGAAGCGCTGGCCGCGGATCACCAGCTGCAGCCCGAGCTCGTCTTCCAGGCTGCGCAGGCGCATAGACAGGGTCGGCTGGGTGACATGGCAGCGTGCCGCGGCCTGGCCGAAATGACGCGTTTCATCCAGCGCCACGAGAAACTTCAGCTGTTTGATATCCATGCCCGCTCGCCTCGAAGGTAGTGCGGGCGGCACCTTAGCACGCCGTCAGGGACCGTCGAACAGCGGTTGCAGGCCGCTGGGCACCACGCCGGTCCAGCGTTTGAAGGCGCGACGGAAGTTGGTGGTGTCGTTGAAGCCGAGGTGCCTGGCCACGGCCTCGTTACCCAGGCCCTGGCTTTGATAGAGGTAGAGCGCAACGTGCGTGCGCACCAGATCGAGTTGCTCCTGAAAATGCGTGCCGTGCTTGGCCAGCTTGCGCTTGAGCGTCGCCGGGCTCATGGCGAACGCCAACGCGACGCGCTCCAGGTTCAGCGGCTCGCGGATGTTGTCATGCAGGTGTTGGTAGAACGCATCGAGAAAGGCGCAGGGACCTTCCAGCGCATCGACTTGCTGCTGGCTGGCCTGCTGCGCGACCTGGCCTACGGTCGCCGAGGCATCCGGCCAAGGCTGATGCAGATATTCGCGGGGCAGGCTGAGCAGGGTCAGGTGGCGTTCGAACTGCAGCGCGTCACCCAGGTGCACCCAGTACTGCTCGACATGGCGCGGTTGCGAGTAGGCGAACTGGAAGCGCCAGGGCAACCGCCGGCCGGAGCCGCGTTTGCACAGGGCGACGATGGCGGTCAGATGCGCTTCGATGAGAAACCGTTGGTGGCGGCCGGCGCTGCCATTGTCCAGCCAATAGATGTGCAGCTGCTGCTCGTCCAACAGCAGCCTTGGCGCCAGCAGCGGGCAGAGCAGGGCGCGGAACTGGCAAAGACGCTCCAACGCCTGCTCGAGGTTGCAGGCATTTGCCAGCGCCAGGCTGACATCGCCGTAGTGCCCGGGCAGCAGACGTTGGCCGAACAGAAAGCTGCTGTCCGCAGCACCCAGCAGACGCTCGGTATTGCCGATGAGCGTCAGCAGCTGCTCCGGGCTGACGCGGGCGCGGCCACTGGCGACGTCCTCGTAGAACAGCCCACTGCCGCGCAGCAGTGCATGGCTGTCGATGCCACGTGACAGTGCCAGGTCCAGCAACACCGCTGGCTGGTGGTGTGCGGCGATGAAGCGGGTGTCCCAGTCGTACCAGCGTAACGGGCTTTCCATGGTCGCCTCAGGCGCAGCGTGGCAGGGACTGCTTGGCCTTGGCCAAGCCGAGGTTGAGGCGTTTGAGCAACTGCTCGGCATCGTCGTCGAAGGCCATCACCACCGCGGTGCTGGCGCGCAGATGCAGGCGCTCGCCGTGCTGGCGGGTCTTGTGCGCGAGGCTGGCGACGGCGGTCTGCAACTCCTCGGCGAGCTGCCGCGCCTGTTGTTCGGCGGTATCGGGCAACAGCACGACGAAGCGATCGCCGGCCAGGCGGCAAAGCAGGTCCTGATGGCGCAGGTTGAGCACCAGCAACTGCGCCACGGCCTGCAACACCAGGTCGCCCTCGGCCTGACCGTAGCGCTGGTTGACCCGGCTGAACTCGTCGAGGTCCACCGCCAGCAGCGATAGCGGCCTTTGTTCGTCGGAGGCCTGGCGCAGGGCCGAGTCCAATTGCCGCCGCAGGTACTCGGCAGTGCCAAGCGGGGTGAGGTTGTCGAACAGGCGATGCTCGCGAAACAGCCGCTCGCGCTTGTGCATCTGCGCGTTGATGGCGCGCTGTTCCTGATTCAGGTGGTAGATGCCGAATGTCAGCAGGATCAAGCCGACCGGCATGGGCGCGGTTTCCAGCCAGTTGTCCCAGGCGATGTTGGCGGGGATCTGGATGAACTCGTCGAGCAGGTCCATCCACCAGGAAAAGCAGATGCAGGCCAGCCCCAGCGCCAGCAACCGCGTCACCCGGCCGGCCGGACGGCTGTGCAGCAGCATGATCAGCCAGGCGAGGGCGAGGGCGGCACAACCGCCTTCACCGACCACGTCCATCCAGTCGATCTCGCCCCAGGATTTGATCTGGCCGACGGCGAGGAGCAGCTGCAGGCCGACGTTGGCGGCCAGGGCGAGGCCGAGGAGGGTGAGGGTGTGGAGTTTGAGGAGGGATTTCATCGGGTCTCCGTGGCGAGGGTTCGCGCCAATGCGTGAGGGCACGGAAACAGATGGATGTGACGGTTGGATGAATGGGGCGGGGGTTGAATTGGCTCAGGGTTTTTTTGGTCTTTTGGGGCGTCGGACGAATTATGGAATTGCTTGAGGGTTGGGTTTCGCCCTGATGTGGCGATTGAGTCCTCCTCGACGCGCTAGGCAGACTGAATAAAGTTAGGCAGGCGAGGGCAATCTGCTGAATGGCGGATTAGAAGCCAACCTCCTTGCCAGAGCCGGTTCAGGCGTGTCTGAAGCTTTGGTTTCGCCCTGCTGGGCGACCTACTTTTTCCAGTCGCGGAAAAAGTAGGCAAAAACGCTTGCCCCTGCATCCGGCCCCGGCTGCGCCGGGGTTCGTTCTCTACGCCGCCGTTCCGAGGGTCGCCGTACAAGGGCCATCCATGGCCCTTTACGGCTCTCGCGGCATCCATGCCGCTCGCCCCTCTACACGACGGCTCCGTTCACCCTCCTGAAGGGGCGATTGGGAGTCGCCTGGGAGGCAGTGCAAGCAGAACGATAAGCAGCCTTAGGCTTCCGCGGGTTAGAGGATCACTCAAGGTTTCTACGTTTCAGCATAGGAGCCGTGCTTTGGCGCTCTGCATTACGTACGCGAAGCATTTCTACGACCTGTCCACATAAAAGGGGAGTAGCTCTGCATGTACTTGCACAGATCACCAGGTAATACCGAATGCCCCTTTCAGGAGGCCGAATGGAATCGTTGCGTAGGAGAGCGAGCGGCATGGATGCCGCCAGAGAACTAGGCGTCCCCTCTGTAAAGGGCCATGGATGGCCCTTGTACGCCGGCTCCCGGAGCGGCGATGGAGTGAGAAAAGTCGAGCGCAGCGAGACCCGGATGCAGGGGCGAAGCATTTTTGGTTACTTTTTTCCCGGCCGGGCAGGCGCGTCTGGAAAAAGTGACTCGCCCAGCAGGGCGAAACAGAAGCTTTCGACCTCTTCGAAAAACGGCTCTGGCGCGCAGTCCGCCCTGAAAACAGGTCATATCAGCTCAATCCCGCTCGCAAAATCCCCGAAAACCTCCTGTTCCAAGCCCTCGCCGAACCTCCTGTCACAGAACCGCCATATCCCCCGCCTACCGTCCGCAGCAGTTCCGGGATGGACCCGGTAAACACCGTTCGGGGGATTGTTCATGAGCACATACCGCAGCGGCATCCGCCATGCAGGATTCCGCATCAGCCTGCTGGCCCTGGCTGTCAGCGCCGGTTCGGCCTGGGCCGAGGAGCCGCTGGTCATGGAGCACGTCGAAGTCATCGGCCAGGCCGTCAGCATCGACGAAGCACTGAAGGACCAGCGCAGTTCCGACAGCGTCAAGAGCGTGGTTCACGCCGACGGCATCGGCCAGTTGCCGGACGACAACGCCGCCGAAGCGCTGCAGCGCATTCCGGGCATCTCGGTTGAGCGCGACCAGGGTGAAGGGCGCTTCGTCAGCGTGCGCGGCATCGCGCCGGACCTGAACAGCGTCACCATCAACGGCACCCTGGTGCCCTCACCGGAAAGCAAGCGCCGTGCGGTGGCCCTCGACGTACTGCCCTCGGAGCTGGTGCAGTCGTTGTCGGTAGTGAAGACCCTCACCCCGGACATGGACGCCAACTCCCTCGGCGGCACCATCGAGGTGGAGAGCCTGTCTGCCTTCGACCACGACGGCCTGTTCTACAGCATCAGCGGAGAAGGCAGCTACGACGAGAACGTCGAGAAAACCAGCCCGAAATTCTCCGGTGCGATCAGCAACCGCTTCGGCCTCGGCGATGGCGTCGACAACTTCGGGGTGGCTGCGGCCATCAGCTGGCAGGAGCGCAAGTTCGGTTCGGACAACGTCGAAACCGGCGGCAAGTGGGATTTCGCCGACGACGGCGCGCGACTGGAGGAGTTCGAGCAGCGCGACTACGAGATCACCCGCGAGCGCACCGGTTTCGGCTTGAACTTCGACTACAAGCCGGACGATGTCAGCAGCTATTACCTGCGCACGCTGTACAGCCGCTTCAAGGACACCGAAACGCGCAACGCTGCCGGCGTGGAGTTCGAAGACGCGCAGCTGCCCGGCGAGACTGGCGATGCCGAAGGCTGGCGCGAGCTGAAGTCCCGCGAGGAAACCCAGACCGTCCAGTCCTATGTGTTTGGTGGCGAGCGCATGATGGGTCTCTGGACGCTGAGCGGCCAGGTTGGCTACAGCCAGTCCCGCGAGCGCAATCCGGGTGGCATCTCCGGTGCGACCTTCGAAGGCGACTTCGCCGATGCCGGTTTCTCCAGCAGCCGCAAGCCGCGCCTGACGGTTGATTCGGCCTTCTACGATCCGGCTTCCTTCGAGCTGGACGAAGTGGAGTGGGAGAAGAGCGACACCCGCGACCGCGAGAAGAACATTCGCCTGGATCTGGCGCGCGACTACGACATCCAGGGCTACGCGGCGCAGGCCAAGTTCGGCGGCAAGCTCAGCCGCCGGCACAAGGACAACGACAGCGAGGTCTGGGTCTACGACGATTTCGATGATCTGACCCTGGCCGATTTCCAGGGGGGCAACGTCGACTACGCGCTTGGCCGCTTCGGCCCGGGCATCAGCGCCTCGGCAATCAAGGGCGCAATTGCCGGCCTGGATGCGAGCCAGTTCTACGACGAGGAAGAGTCGCGCATCAATGACTTCGACATGCACGAGGACATCAACGCGGCCTACCTGATGAACACCGTGGACATTGACCGTTGGCGCGTCATCGCCGGCCTGCGCTACGAGGGCACGCGCTTTCGCGCCAAGGGCACCGGCATGCGCGACGACCAGTTCGAGTCGATTTCCAGCAGCAACCACTACCACCACTGGCTGCCCGGCCTGCACGTACGTTACCAGCTGACCGACGACACGCTGATCCGCGCCGCCTGGACCAACAGCGTGGTACGCCCGACCTTCGGCCAGCTGGCACCCGGTTTCGTCATCGATGGCGACGACGCCGAGTTCGGCAACCCCGATCTCAAGCCGCTGGAGTCGGTCAACTACGACCTCGGCATCGAACACTACATGGGCCGCGCCGGCGTGGTGTCCGCCTACCTGTTCTACAAGGACATCGACAACTTCATCTACAACACCGACCTGGCCGGCACCGGCCAGTGGGCGGCGTTCGACGAAGCGCTCAGCTTCCAGAACGGCAGCAGCGCAAAGCTCTACGGCCTGGAGCTGGCCTACTCGCAGAAGCTCGACTGGCTGCCGGCGCCGTGGAACGGTTTGTTGCTGGGCGCCAATGCCACCTTCAGCAAGTCCGACGCGGACATCGAGGGGCAGGGCATGCGCCGCAGCATCGACCTGCCGAACCATTCCGATACGGTCGGCAACCTGATGGTCGGCTGGGAAAACGACCGGCTCAACCTGCGCCTGGCCGCCAACTACAAGTCCGACTACCTGTACGAGGTGGCCGGTATCGACGACAAGGCCCACGACCTGTACGTCGATGACCAGCTGTTCGTCGACTTCAAGGCCGGCTACTTCATTACGCCGAGCCTGCAGCTGACCGTCGAGGCGCTGAACCTGACGGACGAGTCCTACTACGTCTACGCCGGACACCGCTCCTACAACGCCCAGTACGAAGAGTACGGCCCGACCTACAAGCTCGGCCTGACCCTGACCCACTTCTGACCCCTTGCCGCTCCGGTGCCCGCCGTTCCCCTTTACGGCCGGGCACCGGCCTGCGGCAGCCTGAATGGATATCGCATGAACGCACTACCCAAAACCCTGCTGCTCGGCCTGTGCATCACCCTGGCCGCCTGCCAGTCCGCCGGTCAAGACGAGGCGCCACAGGGCGCGCGGTTGAGTATCACCACGCCGGCGCAGACGGGCCTCGAATTCGCGCAGCTGCTGGCCGGCAATGGCCCCTGGGCGGATGCCGAGCGCGTCCAGCTGGACCAGCAGGGCCTGCGCCTGCTGGACCAGACCGGCAACACACTGGCCGAGCACGCCGGGCGTTTCGAGGGCCTCGACCATCGCCTCGACCGTCAGGGCCTGTTGCTGGCCACCGTGGAGCGCAAGCGCCAGCAGGCGATGCTGATCGGCCTGGACGACAACCGGACCTGGAGCCAGCCGCTGTATCTGCCGCGCACCGCATTCGCCATCGAGGGGCTGTGCCTGTACCGCGATAGCGCGCGCAACGACTTCGTGTTTCTGCTCGGCGAGGAAGGTGTCGGCGAGCAATGGCTGGTGGGTAGCCAGGGCCGCCTGCTCGGTGAAGCACGGCGTGTGCGCGGGCTCAGCCTGCCGCCGCAGAGCACCTTCTGCCAGACCGATGACCTGGCCGGGCAGCTCTACGTCAACGAGGAGAACGTCGGCTTCTGGCGGTACCCGGCGGATGCCGAGGCGCCGCTGCAGCGTGAGCCAGTCGATCTGGTCAAGCCGTTCGGCGCGCTGACAAAGGTGGCGGCTGGCATGGCATTGGTGCCGGGCGGTCTGTTGGCCCTGGATGCCGAAGCGCCGGCGCTGCACCTCTATCGCCAGCGCGAATCGGGTTGGCAGGCGGACGGCGTACTGCCGCTGGACGGCCTCGATGAGCCGGAACGCATCAGCGCGCGTCGCACGTCTGATGGAGTCGAACTGCTGCTGTCGGACGAGCAGGGCCTGCATCGCGCCCAGCTGACGTGGCAGCCACAGGCACTGCCGCATCCCGAACCCATCGTCAGTCTGGCGGCAGCGGTGGAGACCGGCCCGGTGCCCAGTCTGGGTGACGCTGCCGATGACCCGGCGATCTGGGTCCATCCGCGCGATCCGGCGCAGAGTCGGGTGCTCGGCACCGACAAGAAGGGCGGCCTGGTGGTGTACGACCTGGAGGGTCGCCAGCTGCAAAGCCTGACCGTCGGCCGGCTGAACAACGTCGATTTGCGCAGCGGCTTTCGCCTCGGCAGCCAGCGCGTGGACCTGGCCGTGGCCAGCAACCGCGATCACAACAGCCTGCAACTGTTCGCCATCGACCGCGCGAGCGGGGTGCTCCGCGATATCGGCCAGATCGCCACGCCGCTGAGCGATATCTATGGCCTGTGCATGTTCCAGAACCGCCAAGGTGTCACCTACGCGATCGCCAACGACAAGGACGGCACCTTCGTCCAGTACCGCCTCGATGGCCAGTCCGGCCAGCCACACGGTGAACTGGTGCGACGCTTCAAGCTGGACAGCCAGCCCGAGGGCTGTGTCGCCGATGACCGTGGCGAGCGGCTGTTCGTCGGTGAGGAGGACGTCGCGGTCTGGGTGGTCGATGCCCGTGCCGAGGTGCCGGCAGCGCCCGAGAAGGTGATCGGCGTCGGCGGCCCGGTGTACGACGACATCGAAGGCCTGGCGCTCTACCACGGCGAGGGTAGCGATTACCTGGTGATCTCCAGCCAGGGCAACGACAGCTACGTCGTGCTCGACGCCCAGGCGCCCTATGCCGTGCGCGGTGCGTTCCGAATCGGCCTGAATGCCGAGCGCGGCATCGACGGCGCTTCGGAAACCGACGGGCTGGAGGTCACCTCGGCCAACCTCGGCGGCATCTGGAGCCGCGGCATGCTGGTGGTGCAGGACGGCCGCAAGCGCATGCCCGAAGGCACGCAGAACTACAAATACCTGCCCTGGTCGGCCATCGCCGATGCGCTGGGTCTGGATTGATGTCATCGCCCGGTAACCGACCCGCCATCCAATAGCAGCTGCCCATGCGGGCAGGAGGAAACGACTCATGCAAACGACTCTCGAGCACATGTCCGTCTGGGGCCTGATCAGCGAGGCCAGCCTGGTGGTGCAGGCGGTGATGGCGATCCTGGTGCTGGCTTCGGTCTCCAGCTGGTACCTGATCATCCGCCGCAGCGCCGCGCTGCACCGCAGCGAACGCCTGCTGCGCAGCTTCCAGCAGCGCTTTCGCCGGGGCGGCGATCTCGCCCAGCTCTACCGCGAAGGGCAGCAGCAACCGTTGCCGGAGGAGGCCGCGTTGCAGCGCATCTTCCTCGCCGGTTACGGTGAGTTCGCCCAACTGCAGCGTGAAGCGGGCATCGCCCCGGATGCGGTCGCCGAGGGCGTGGAGCGCAGCCTGTACGTCGCCATCGCCGAGCAGGAGGAACGCCTGGAGAACGGCCTGCAGTTCCTTGCTACGGTGGGTTCGGTGAGCCCCTATATCGGCCTGTTCGGCACCGTGTGGGGCATCATGAACTCCTTCCTCGGCCTGTCGCAGGTCCAGCAGGCCACGCTGTCCACCGTCGCCCCGGGCATCGCCGAAGCGCTGATCGCCACGGCCATCGGCCTGTTCGCGGCGATTCCCGCGGTGATGGCCTACAACCGCTTCGCCGCCCGCGGGCAGACGCTGGTCGGCCGTTACTACGCCTTCAGCAACGAGCTGCAGGCGCGCCTGCATCGACGCCTGCACGCCGCTTCGCCCAGCGTCGCCGCAGCCGCCTGAGGAGAGTCACCATGCTGGTAAAACCACAGCGCAAACACGGGCCCAAGGCGGAGATGAATGTGGTGCCCTATATCGACGTCATGCTGGTGCTGCTGGTGATCTTCATGGTCACCGCGCCGATGCTGGTGCAGGGCGTCAAGATCGAGCTGCCCAAGGTCGCAGCCGAAGCGCTGCCGGTGGAGAACGAGCGGCAGATCCTCACGCTCTCGGTAAAGGCCGATGGCGGCTTCTACTGGAACCTGGGCAGCGAGCTGGATATCGACAACCAGACCGACAGCGCCGTCGACCTGGCTGAGCTGCAGGCCAAGGTCGGCGCGATCATCGCCGAGCGCGGTGACACCCAGGTCTATGTCCGTGCCGACGAGGCGGCGGACTACGGTCGTGTGATCGCCGGTATCGCCGAGCTGCAGCGCGGCGGGGTGGTCAACCTGGGGCTGATCACCGAGGCGCCGGCGGCTGCGGGGCAGGAGCGATGATGGCGCTCGGCTTGTCGGCGCCGCCCGCGTCGGCGGTCACACAGCGCCGATGGAGCGGTGCCGCTGGCGCGGCGCTGACCACGCTGGGCTTGCATGCCGGTCTGTTCGCCCTGCTGCTGACCAGCTGGACGCCGACGATGGACGCACCGGTTGCCACCCAGGTGATGCAGACCCAGCTGATCAGCTTGCCGCCGCCGGTGCCAGTACTGCCCGAACCGCCGGTTGCGGAACCGGTCGAAGCGCCGCCACCCCCCGTTCAGATCGACGCACCACCACAGGTGGAACAGGCCGACCTGGCCTTCAAGCGCGCCGAACGGGAGCGCGAAGCCGAGCAGCAGCTGGAACGTCGCCGCGAGGAGCAACGCCGCCGTGACGAACAGCAACGCCGGGAGCAGGAGCGTGTGGCCGAGAAGGCACGGCTGGACGCGCAGCGCCGCCAGGCCGAGGCAACGGCCCGTGCCGAAGCGGCCGAGCGTGCCCGGCAGGCGGCTGCCGCCGAAGCCGCCAGCCGCCAGTACCTGCCGATCGCCAAGAAGCCGCCGGTCTATCCGCAGCGCGCGTTGGATTCGGGACTGCAGGGCGCCTGCACGGTGAGCTACACGGTGGACGTCCAGGGACGGGTGCGTTCGCCCAAGGTGGTCGGTGACTGCCATCCGCTGTTCATCCGGCCGTCGCTGATCGCGGCCCAGAGCTTCCGCTACCAGCCGCGCATCGTCGATGGGCGGGCGGTGGAGGTGGCCAACGTGCAGAACACCTTTCATTACCGCATCGAGTGATGCGGTTCAGTCATTCAGGATTCGTTTCGATGAAGCAGGATTTCAGCGATTTTCACGCCAGCATCGCCGCCCATGACGACCAGGCGATCAATCCCAGCCGCAACGCGCCGCTGCAGAATGTCATCGACCAGCGCCGCCGCGGCCTGCTCAAGGGCGGCCTGGGCCTGGCCGGCATCGCCTTTCTCGGCGGCGGTCTGGCCGGTGCCCGGGCGGCTGTCGGATCCACGCGACTGATCGGTTTCCAGGGCATTCCGACCCAGCTCGACCCGCATTTCGACCGTGTCGAGGTGGCGCCGGGCTACAGCGCCCGGGTGTTCTTCTCCTGGGGCGATCCGGTGCATGCCGACGCACCCGAGTGGCAGCCGGATGCCAGCGACGATTGGCAAGCCCAGCTCAAGCAGGCCGGCGACAACCACGACGGCATGCATTTTTTCCCGTTCCCCGACGCGCCCGACAGCCGCGGCCTGCTGGCCATCAACCACGAGTACGTCAACCCGACGCTGCATCCAAAGGGCATCGCCGTGGTCGATGGCCGGCGCCCGCTGGAACAGGTGCGCAAGGAGCAGGCGGCCCATGGCCTGAGTGTCATCGAGGTGTGCAAGGATGCGCAGGGCGAATGGCAGCGGGTAATGGATTCACCCTACAACCGCCGCATTTCCGGCATGACGCCGATGGCCATTGCCGGGCCGCTGGCCGGCCATGCAGCAATGCAAACCATGGACGACCCCGAGGGGAAGACGGTGCTCGGCACGCTGAACAACTGTTCCAGCGGCTTCACCCCCTGGGGCACCTACCTGGTCTGCGAGGAAAACTGGCACAACTACTTCGTCAACCACGACGCCGACGACCTCGCCGCACGCGTCTCGCATAACCGCTACGGCATCGCCGGCAGCGGCATGAGCAAGCTCTATGGCTGGGAAACCGCCGATCCGCGCTTCGATGCTACTCCGCAGGCGGATCAGCCTCACCTCGGCTATGTCAACGAGCCGCACCGCTTTGGCTGGGTAGTCGAAGTAGACCCCTTCGATCCGAAAAGCACGCCAATCAAGCGCACCGCATTCGGCCGCTATTGCCGGGAATGCTCGGTGTTGTCGCTGGGCGATGAAGGCCGCATGGCCTTCTACTCGGGCGACGACACCAAGGGTGAATACGTCTACAAGTTCGTGCCCAGCGGTCGCTTCGTGGCCGGGGCGGACGCCGACAACCGCCGCCTGCTGGATGAGGGCACGCTGTACGTTGCCCGCTTCGACGCCGACGGCAGCGGTGAGTGGCTGGCGCTGGTGCATGGCGACCACGGCCTGACCACAGAGAACGGCTTTCCCAGCCAGGCCGAGGTGCTGCTCAACGCCCGAGCCGCCGCCGACCGCGCCGGCGCAACGCCGATGGACCGGCCGGAATGGGTGGCGGTTCACCCGCGCAGTCGCGAGGTCTACGTGACCCTGACCAACAATGACGGTCGCGGTGCCAAGCAGCCACTGGACAAGGCCAACCCGCGCCCCAACAACCTGCACGGGCAGATCCTGCGCTGGCAGGAAGAGGGCGGTGATCCGACCGCCACGCGCTTCGAGTGGGAGGTCTTCCTGCTCGCCGGCGAGCGCAGCGGGGCGCGGGACGCCCAGGGCAACCCGGTGGCGGCCAATCTGATCGGCACCATCGATGGCGACTGCTTTTCCTCGCCGGATGGACTGGCGTTCGACCGTGATGGTCGGCTGTGGATTCAGACCGACTTTGACGACGACCAGCCTGCCATGCAGGCCATGGGCACCAACCAGTTGCTGTGTGCCGATCCGGTCACGCGCGAGGTACGACGCTTTCTGGTAGGACCGCGTGGCTGCGAGATCACTGGTATCACCTGGAGCCCGGACCATCTTGCCATGTGGATCAACGTGCAGCATCCGGGGCTGAGCTTTCCGGCCAGCGACGGTCAGTCACGCCCGCGCTCATCCACCGTGCTGATTACCAAGGACGATGGCGGCGTGATCGGCAGCTAACCGCATTGCCGGCGATGCGGAGCGAGACCTGGCCCGGATGGTCTCAGGCCCGACGGGCGCTCAGTTGCTCGACGGCATCGAGCAGTTCGTTCTGGCTGAATGGCTTGGCCAGCCGGCGCAATGGCAGTGCCGGGGTGGCCGAGGGTAGCTCGGCATAGCCGGACACCAGCAGTATCGGTAGCTGCGGGCGGGTTTCGCGGACCACTGCGGCCAATTGCGCGCCGCTCATCAGCGGCATCGCATGGTCGGTGATGAGCATGTCGACCTGGTTGGTGCGCAGCAGGTCCAGGGCCTCGCCGGCCGAGCGTGCGGTCAGCACGCGATGGCCGGCCGCTTCGAGCATGCCGGCAGTGCCGAACAGCACCAGTTCGTCGTCGTCGACCGCCAGCAGAGTCAGGGCATTGGCGACTTGGCGTTGCTTTTCCTCAGGCGTCGAGCTGCGCGCCGGTGCAGACGTTTCTTCATCGTTATCCAGCGCCGGCAGCCAGATTTCCGCCGTGGTGCCCAGGCCTGGGCTGCTCTGCAGCATCAGCCGCCCGCCGGACTGTTCCGCCAGTCCGTGCACCATCGACAATCCGAGACCGGTGCCCTTGCCGACGCCCTTGGTGGTGAAGAACGGCTCGACGGCGCGCTTGAGCGTCACTTCGTCCATGCCGGTACCGCTGTCGCTGAGTGCGAGGCAAACGTAGCGACCGATCGGCAGGCCGTTCTGTTCGCTGGTCAGCGCGCATTCCTCAGCAGTGATCAGGATGCGTCCTTCGCCGGCCATGGCATCGCGGGCATTGGCGGCAAGGTTGAGCAGGGCAGTCTCCAGCTGATTGGGGTCGGTCTTGACCCGCGCCAGTTGCGGCGGCAGTTCGACCTCCAGCTGTATGGTCGGCCCGAGCGAGCTGAGCAGCAGCGCGCGCATGTCTTCGATCAGCACGGGCAGGTCGATCGCGGTCTTGTGCAGTTCCTGCTTGCGCGCGAAGGAGAGCATGCGCGCAGTGAGCGAGGCGCCGCGCTCGGCACCGGCCCGGGCGTTGTCCACCAGACGCAGCAGCGCCGGGTCGGCCGGCATGCGCCGGCGCAGCAGTTCCAGGCTGCCGAGCACCGCCATCAGCAGATTGTTGAAGTCGTGGGCGATACCGCCGGTGAGGTTGCCCAGCGCTTCCATCTTGTGCAGCTGCTGCAGCGTCTGTTCGGTGGCGACGCGTTCACTGATATCCAGCGCCTCCGGCACCAGCGCGACGACGTTGCCGTCCTCGCCGAGCACGGGGCGCATGGAAAAGTCGAAGATGCGTATGCCGCCCGGCATGTTCAGGCTCATGGTGACGTGCTCGGTGTTACCTGCCGCAACGCGCTGGGTCATGGCCTTGATCGTTTCCGGCATGCCGGGCGTGGCGGCGAACCAGGGCGACGCCCAGAAGGGCGTTCCCGCCAGCTGGTGAAAACGCGCGCCGATGCCGGCCAACGCCGTGGCGTTGACGTAGAGAATCGAGCCGTCCGGCGCCAGCATCGCCTTGTACAGGTGGGAGGTTTCCAGCACCGCGCGAATGTTGGCTTCACTGCGTGCCAGGGCTGCGGTGCGCTCCGCTACCTTGGCCTCCAGCTCTTCCAGGAAACACTGCTCGCGCTGCCTGACCGCCGCCGCCGAGCGCACGCGCTCGATATGCGCCCAGGAGCGGTCGGTGACTTCCGTCAGCAGGGCAAGTTCGTAGCCGCTCCAGACGCGTGGTTGACGGTCGTGTATCGCCATCAGTGCGGTCAGCCGACCTTCCTTTACCAATGGCAAGCAGATGGTGGCGGCGATGTCGAGTTGTTGGAACGTGGCTGCCTCGGCGGGCGGCAGCTGCGCGCAATGATCCTCGATGATGAAGGCCTCGCCGCTGCGTAGCTTGCTTACGGCAAGTGCGCCAAACGCGGCCAGGCGATAGCGACCGACGATGCTGACGCACCCTGGCGCCGCCCAGTCGCCGCGGATGGTGAAGCCGTCTTGGTCGGGGTCCATGTCGGCATAGGCACAGCTCGACAGTCCCAGATGCTCGCCGAGCATGCGCGTGGTTATGCTCAGAATGGCGTCGGCGTCGACGCTGCGCGCGGTCTCCTTGGCGAGCGCATCGAGAAAGCGCAGGCGCTGTTCGTTCTCGCGCAGCGCCTGTTCGGCCGCGGCGCGCTCGGTCACGTCATAGCCTTCGACGAAGATCCCGGCAACATTGCCATTCGCATCGGTCACCGGCTGGAAGACAAAGTCCAGCAGGCGCTCTTCCTCTGCCTCGCCTTGGATGCGCTGCAGGCCGACGCGGATACCGGAGCCGACAAAGGCCGTGCCGCTGCGGTAGACCCGGTCGAGAATATCGATGAAGCCCTGGCGCTCGACCTCCGGTAGCGCTTCGCGCACCGGTTTGCCAATGACGTCCCGCTCACCTACCACCCGCAGATAGGCCGGGTTGGCCATCTCGAAGACATGTTCCGGGCCGCGCAGCATCGCCATGAGGCCGGGTGCCTGTTCGAACATCTGTTGCAGGCGTGCCTGCTGACCCTGCAGCTCGCGTTCGGCCAGTACCCGTTCGGTGGTTTCTACCACCAGGGCGATCACGCCGGCCGGCTGCGCCTGATCGTCGAACACCGGCGAATAGTCAAGATTCATCCAGGCACGCTCAGGGCGGCCGTTGCGGTACAGCACCAATTCCTGGTCGCTGTACGACAGCGTGCCACCCGCCAGGACGACCTTCATCACGTTGTCGTTGAAGTCGGCGATTTCCGGCCAGCCCTTGCGTACTTCCGAACCGAGCAACTGCGGATGTCGGCTGCCTGCCAACGCTGAGTAGGCGTCGTTGTAGATCATGATGCCGCGCTCGCCCCAGAGCAGCGCCATGGGCGTTGGCGAAAGCAGCAGCATGGCAGTGACGGTGTTCAGGCTCGCCGGCCATTCAGCCAGAGGTCCCAGCGCCGTTTGCGACCAATCGAAGCGGCGAATGAGTGCCCCGAGTTCGCTACCAACCGGCAGAAACGGGTGGGTCGCATCGTTGTGCGAGGGGTTGGCTGCTGGGTCCATCAGTAGCGATCCGTATCCGTGTGAAGACAGGGCAGGGTGAGCCAGCTCAGCGCTGGTTCAGCTCGGACAGCCGTTTGCCCGGGAAGTCTTGCGAGCGACGCAGAACGATTTCCATCGTCCTTTGCTGCTGTTCGTCCTTGCGGCAGCCAGAGTACAGGGAAAAACCCGTACCATATCAACGATATGCATGTTCACGGTGATTTCGATGTTTTCTGCCGTCAAGCGCTACAGGGCTCTGGTCGCGGGGGTGCTGAAGCGTTGTTTTCCACGAACTTCGGCCCATTTGCGCGAAGAGGACGAACTGTTGTTTCGTCGCTGGGGTAGTGCGGCCGGCACGACTGGCCGGGCTGCCGTCGCCAAGCGCAAGGGCGGGGGAAAGCCTGCCGGCAAAGCCAGGTCCAAGGACAAGCCCGAGGGGGCGGCCCGCGCTGCCGGCAAGCCGCGCAAGACGGCAGCGCGAGGTATCTACGCAGCGGCGCAGCTCAAGATCGGTGACGCAGAGGTCCAGGCGATGCGCGATCGCGTTGGCCAGGCAGTGGCGGCAGGGGTTATCAGCGCGCCGTCGGACGAGCAGTGGGCGATGATCCTCAGCCGCAGCCCGGTGACGCGAATCTTCGCCGGTGCCGGCTCGGGCAAATCCACCACCTTGCTGCTGCGCGTGGTGTTCATGCTCTGCCATATGGGCATCGACCCCGGACGTCTGACCGTCATTTCCTTCACCAATGCATCCTGTGCCCAGCTGCGTGAGCAGCTGGTGCAGGTGCTCGGCTTCTGGCAGCTTCCATTCGATGCGCAGCAGGCGCGCCAGTGCGTGCGCACCTTCCACTCGGCCATGGCACAGCTGGCGCGCGAAGTGCTGGAGCGACCGCTGTGGTTCGAGCAGTTGGACGACAAGGCTGCCGCGGCCGACGAGCCGGACAATCCGCTGGCGGCCACGCGGCTGCGTCCGGCGCAATTGCGCCTGCTCAAACAGGCCTATCAGCAGTGTTACGCCGAACAAGCGGCATTTCGTGAGCGGGTGCATCGGCTACTAGATTTGCCCATGCCGCCAACCGAAAGCGAAGAGGGCAAGCGCGCCGCGCCGAAAGCGCCAGGCGATACCTTCGCCCTCGCCGGTGAGTTCACGCCTCTGCCGCTCTATGAGGCCTTCCATGCCCAGGCGGGCTTCATCGAGAGCATCGGCATTCGAATCGATCAGCTGCAACCGGCCAGGCTCCAGTGCGCGGCGCGCGAACGGGATTTCGTCGAAGCGCTGGTGAGCTTCCATGGCTACTTCAGCGCCGCGTTGCGTGAGCAGGGGCTGCTGACCTTCAACGAGGCCTTCCAACAGCTCACCGAGCGACTGGGCTCAGACAAGGAAGTGCCACAGGCTAGTCTCGCGCCGTTCGAGCATCTCTTGATCGACGAATTCCAGGACATTTCCCCGCAGATCGTCCAATGGCTGCAGGCGTTGCATAGCCAGCTGGCACGCCAGAAGAGCAGCCCAAGCCTGATGGCCATCGGTGACGACTGGCAGTCGATCTATGGCTGGCGCGGCAGCTCGCCCGAACTGTTCATCGACTTCGACAAATATTTCCCGCGGCGCGGCGCCAAGGGTAGCGAGACGCTGCTGCTGGAAACCAACTACCGCTCCATCGAACCGGTGATTCGCGATGGCGAGGCGGTGCTGGCCGGGGTCAGGTTCAAGCAGGACAAGACCAGCCGGCCATGCAAACCGACGCAGCCGGGCGACCATGGGGTAAAGCTGGTCACCGGTTTCGACCTGAACAAGGGCCTGCCGAAGCTGATCGAGGCGATCACCGCGCAATGTGCCCATGTGGCCGAGCGGCAAAGCCGCGAACGCACCGCGGTGCTGCTGCTCAGTCGGCGCAACGAGTCGTTGCGGACCATTCAGGCGCAGCTGGACCGCAAGCTGCCGGTCAAGGCTTACACCATCCACCGGGCCAAGGGTTTGCAGGCCGAAGTGGCGATCATCGTCGACGACTGCGCGCCGGTGCAGCCACATCCGTTGCGCAACGCGCTGTATGCCTACTCGGGTTTCTTCCGCAACAGCTATGACCAGGCCATGGCCGATGAGAGCTTGCGCCTGGGTTACGTGGCGATCACCCGCGGCGTCAGCCGGGTGTTCTGGTATACGCGCAAGGCCCAGGGCGCCACCGAGTGCCTGGCGCGGCGTGGCTAGCCGTCAACGCAACAGCAGCGTGACGACTGTCACCGCCAATAGCAGCGACAACCCTTTCCAGAACAGCAGCGGATTGCGCTCCAGCAACGGCGGGCGGGCGCGGTTGAGAAATGCCGGGTTGGGCTGGCGCAGCTCGAAGACGAACTCCGACAGCTCGGCATAGCGCCGCGCCGGATCGGGATGCAGTGCCTTGCCCAGCACTTCGTCGATCCATGCCGGGATATCGCGCTGTGCATGGCGCAGCGGCTGATAACAGAGGCGTTTCTGCGCTGCAGTGGTGCGTGCCCTGGCGACGTCGGCGCCGTAGGGCAAGCGTCCGCTGAGCAGCTGATAGGCGATCACCGCCAGTGAATACTGATCCGAACGCGGCGTGCCGGCCTCGCCGAGGAAGTATTCCGGCGCGGTATAGGCGGCGGTGCCGAGCAGGTTGTCCTGCGTGCCCGGTGCGTTGCGCTCGGCGAGCCCGGCGACGCGGGTCGAGCCGAAATCGATGATCTTCAGCGTGCCGGTGGCGTCGATCATCAGGTTCTGCGGGCGCAGGTCCTGATGCAGCATTTCCAGGCGGTGGAAGGCACGCAGGCCGCGAGCGATCTGCTCGACGATGCCGCGCACGGTTTCCAGATCCGGCTGTGGATGGTCGAGCATCCACTGCGCCAGCGTCTGGCCGTCGATGAATTCGCTCACCGTATAAAGATAACGACGCTGCCGTGGTGGCGGGCAGGCTTTGACCACATGGGGATTGTCGAGGCGGCGGGCGATCCACTCTTCCAGCAGGAAGCGCTCCAGGTAGGCGGGGTCGCCACGCAGATCGAGCGAGGGCGTCTTCAGCACCACGGTGGCGCCGCTGGCTTCGTCGACGGCCAGGTGCACATGGCTGCGGCTGCTGACATGCAGCTCACGGACGATGCGATAGCCATCGAACTGCATGCGTGGCTCCAGCAGTGGTGGCAGCGCCAGTTCGCCGAGCTGTCGCTGCACATCGTCGACGGCCTGCTCCGGCAGGCTGTCGATGCGCACCAGCTGTGCGGTGAGGTTGTCGTCGCTGCCGTTGGCCAATGCCCACTCGACGATCCGTCGCGCCGCCAGCTCGAGGTCGTTGCCATGCTCGGCCACGAGCTGCGCCACGTCCCGCGCGGCGATGTGCTCGTAGACGCCATCGGTGACGAGCAGGAACAGATCGCCGACCGCCAGCGGCAGAGTGCGGTAGTCGATCTCCAGGTGCCGGTCGATGCCCAGCGCGCGGCCAAGATAGCTGGTATCCGCCGACACGCGCACGCGGTGATCTTCGGTCAGCTGCTCGAGGCCGCCATCGCGCAGCCGATAGATGCGCGCATCGCCGACGTGGAACAGGTGCGCGCTGGCGGACTTGAGCACCAGTGCGCTGAAGGTGCAGACATAGCCGCGGTCGCGGTCATAGCGGTGCGGGCTGTGACGGGTCTGCGCATGCAGCCAGGAGTTGATCGCCACCAGCACCCGCTGCGCCGACTGCTTTACCGACCAGGCGTCGGAGGTGCAGAAGTAGTCGGAAAGAAAGCTCGCCACCGCGGTTTCGCTGGCGACATGGCTGACCTCACTGCTGCTGATGCCATCGGCCAGCGCGATGGCGATGCCCTTGCTGGCGAGCTGAGCGTCAGTGGGCACGCAGGCGCCGTGAAAGTCCTGGTTGGTCGGCTTGCGTCCGCGGTCCGAATGCTGGCCGAGGGAAATGGCGAGTTGGCTGGGCATCTTCATCTGCGCAAAAGCCCCGGCGCGTATGCGAACCGGGGCCTTCGTTCACTCCAGGGTCAGTAGACGGCGCGCTTGGGGGCGGTGCGCACGTGGGTGGTGTAGAGCGTCAGGCCGGTGAAGGCCAGGCCGCCGACCAGGTTGCCCAGTGCGGTGGGGATCTCGTTCCAGACCATGTAGTCCATCACCGAGAAGTCGCCGCCCATGATCATCGCCGAGGGGAACAGAAACATGTTCACCACCGAATGCTCGAAGCCCATGAAGAAGAACAGCATGATCGGCATCCACATGGCGATCACCTTGCCGCTGACCGAGGTGGAGATCATCGCGCCGACCACGCCCATCGAGACCATCCAGTTGCACAGCATGCCGCGCAGGAAAATGGTCGCCCAGCCAGCCGCACCGAACTCGGCGTAGCCCAGGGTGCGTGACTCGCCGATGTGCGAGATCTTCTCGCCGATCGGCCCTGGCTCGGTGGAAAAGCCCATGGTGAAGACGAAGGCCATCATGAAGGCGACCACCAGCGCACCGGCGAAGTTGCCGAGAAACACCCAACCCCAGTTGCGCAGAATGCCACTGACGGTCACGCCAGGACGGCGGTCGAGCAGGGCCAGCGGGGTGAGCATGAATACTCCGGTGAGCAGGTCGAAGCCCATCAGGTAAAGCATGATGAAACCGACCGGAAACAGCATCGCGCCGACCAGCGGCGAGCCGGTCTGCACGGTCACGGCCACCGCGAACACGGCGGCGAGGGAAAGAATGGCGCCAGCCATGAAGGCGCGGATCAGCGTGTCGCGGGTGGACATGAAGATCTTCGATTCGCCGGCGTCCACCATCTTGGTGACGAACTCGGAGGGGATGATGTAGGACATGTCAGTCTCTCTGAATGGCAGTAAGGGGCCAGGCCCCGACGGTGGTCGTGGAGCACTGGCTGAACGATGTGATTTGCTGGCGAATCGAGGTCATGTTCGCGGCCAAGGCCGCTCCCACGGATCAGTACGGTTTGGCAGCAGGGAGCCGCGTGAGTGACGGGAGGCAATCAGCCGGCGGCGATTTGCACCACGTCACCCTCCAGGCGCACCGGCCAGACGCGCAGGCTTTGTTCGGGGTATTCCATGCAGCTGCCATCGGCCAGGCGGAAATGCTGCTTGTACAGCGGCGAGGCGATCACCAGTTCACCCTTGAGGTTGCCGACGATGCCGCGGCCGATCACGTTGGCGCCGGACTTGGGGTCGCGGTTGTCGATGGCGAACAGCTGCTCGCCCTCGGCGTTGTCGGGCAGGTGGAACAGCGCGACCTGAGCGCCTTCGTGCCAGGCGACTACACCGGAGTTGGCGACCAGATCATTCCGGCTGCACAGCGCCTGCCAGACCGCTGGTGCGGTTAAACGGGAGTCGAGACGAACGACGTTGGACTGGCTCATCAGAGCACCTCCTGGGTGAGGGGAATCAGGTGAAGTTCGCTGGCGCGCACCGGCCGACGCTGGCCGCGTTCCTTGACGAAGTGGATATCGGGATCGCCGCGCCGATCGTTGACGAAGGTGCGGAAGCGCTTGAGTTTTTCCGGGTCGTTGATGGCGTTGGCCCATTCGCATTCATAGCTGTCGACGACGTGCTGCATCTGGCTTTCCAGTTCGGCAGCAAGGCCCAGGCTGTCGTCGAGGACCACGGCCTTCAGATAGTCCAGGCCACCTTCCAGGCTTTCGCGCCAGACCGAGGTGCGCTGCAGCTTGTCCGCGGTACGCACGTAGAACATCAGTACGCGGTCGATGGTGCGGATCAGCGCTTCATCGTCGAGGTCGGTGGCGAACAGTTCGGCATGCCGCGGGCGCATGCCGCCGTTACCGCAGACGTAGAGGTTCCAGCCCTTGTCGGTGGCGATCACGCCGATGTCCTTGCTCTGCGCCTCGGCGCATTCGCGGGTGCAACCAGACACGGCGAACTTGATCTTGTGCGGCGCGCGCAGGCCTTTGTAGCGATCCTCCAGGCGCAGCGCCATGCCGACGCTGTCCTGCACGCCGTAGCGACACCAGGTGCTGCCGACGCAGGACTTTACCGTGCGCAGGCTCTTGCCGTAGGCGTGGCCGGTTTCGAAGCCGGCGGCGATCAGCTCGCCCCAGATGTCCGGCAGTTCGTGCAGCTGGGCGCCAAACAGGTCGATGCGCTGGCCACCGGTGATCTTGGTGTAGAGGTCGTATTTCTTCGCCACCTGGCCGATGGCGATCAGCCCTTCGGGGGTGATCTCGCCGCCCGGGATGCGCGGCACCACCGAGTAGGTGCCGTTCTTCTGCATGTTGGCCATGAAGGTGTCGTTGGTGTCCTGCAGCGGAATCAGCGCCGGATCGGTGATCGGCTGGTTCCAGCAGGAGGCGAGGATCGAACCCACCGTCGGCTTGCAGATGTCGCAGCCGACATGCCCGCGACCGTGCTTGGCCAGCAGCTCGGCGAAGCTCCGGATGCCCTCGACGCGGACGATGCCGTAGAGCTCCTGGCGGGTGTAGGCGAAGTGCTCGCACAGGCTCTTGTCCACCGCCACGCCACGCGCCGCCAGCTCGGCATCGAACACCAGCTTGAGCAGGGCATTGCAGCCACCGCAGCCGGTGGCCGCCTTGGTCGCGGCCTTGAGTTCGCCGAGATCGGTGACGCCGGCATCGACCTGGCAGCACACCGCGCCTTTGCTGACGTTGTGGCAGGAGCAGATGGTCGCGCTGGCCGGCAGGGCGTCTGGGCCAAGGGTCGGAGCGCCCTCGGTCTGCGGCAGGATCAGCCCGGACGGGTCGGCCGGCAGCTTGATGCCGTTCTGTGCGTACTGCAGCAGGGTGTCGTAGTAGCTGTTGTCACCGACCAGTACCGCGCCGAGCACGGTCTTGCCATCGGCGGATACCACCAGTCGACGGTAGCTGGCGCTGGCCTCGTCGATGAAACGGTAACTGCGCGAGCCGGGCGTGGCGCCGTGGGCATCGCCGATGGAACCGACGTCGACGCCGAGCAGCTTGAGCTTGGTCGACATGTCGGCGCCGTAGAAGGGCTCGTGCGGTTCCTCGGCCAGCTGCGCGGCGACGCTGCGCGCCATGCTGTAGCCGGGGGCGACCAGGCCGAACACGCTGCCGTTCCAGCTGGCGCATTCACCGATGGCGAAGATTGCCGGGTCCGAGGTGCGGCATTCGCTGTCGATGACGATGCCGCCGCGCTGGGCAATCTCCAGCTCCGCGACACGGCCAAGGGCGTCCTGCGGGCGGATGCCGGCGGAGAACACGATCAGGTCGGTTTCGAGGAATTCGCCGTCGGTGAAGTTCATCCGCCAGGCGTAATCCTCGCCGGCAACGATCTCCTGGGTGGCGCGCGACAGATGCACGCCAACGCCGAGCGACTCGATGCGCGCCTTCAATGCCGCGCCGCCTTCGCCGTCCAGCTGCACCGGCATGAGGCGCGGGGCGAATTCGACGACATGGGCTTCCAGGCCGAGCGACTTCAGCGCGTTGGCTGCTTCCAGGCCGAGCAGACCGCCGCCGACCACCACACCGCGACGGGCATTGGTCGCGGCGGCGCGGATGGCGTCGAGATCATCAAGGGTGCGGTAGACCAGGCGCGCACTGCCTTCGGCACCGGTGATCGGCGGCACGAAGGGGTAGGAACCGGTGGCTAGGATCAACTGATCGTAGGGCTGACGGCCGGCGCTGGTGATGACCTCCTTGCGCTCGCGGTCGATGCCCAGCACCTGCACGCCCAAATGGGTGTAGACGCCGTGGCTGGCGTAGTAGTCGGCCTCGCACATGGCCAGCGACTCGGCGTCGCGACCGCCGAAGTATTCGGACAGGTGCACGCGGTCATAGGCGCGCTGGCGCTCCTCGCCGAACACATGAAGCTCGTAGCGGGTGAGGGCGCCGCGCTCGATCAACTGTTCGATGCAGTGGTGACCGACCATGCCGTTGCCGACGATGACCAGTTTTTCGTGCGTGAGCGGAGTGACGGTAGAACTCATGGCCTTTCCTCAGTCGAGCTGCTGCGGCACTGGGCCGGCAAAACGCAAAAAGGCGCCTGGAGCTGGTATCAGCTCCAGGCGCCTTTGCCTGGTAATTAGTGGTGTGTGGGGTGGTCGATCAGGCCTCGTTGCCTGCTACACCCGGTCCCGCGCCGCTTGGCTTGACGGTCGCCGCTGACCGTCTGGGACGTCCTGCCGCGAGGCGGCAGGTGTTGCCAGGGTGATTGCAGGTTGTATGCCAGCTTGTCCGTTAGCGTGTATTTGCGGCTGTAAGTCGCGCGATTGCGCGGCGTTACGCGATGTTGCTTGCCGGGATGCTGAGCGAATCAGCGTCCGTCACTGCGACCTGAGCGCGGCAGGCTTGAACCAGAACAGTGCGGCGATGCAATCGCGCTCCCCGCTTTGGGGCGATCAGGTCCCCGAGGCAGGGAGCAGATTGTCTCGGCGTCAGGCGCCAAACGCCGCTCGGAGCAATTCGGGCAGTGCCTCGCCGGCGGGCAGGGCGATCAGGTACTCGCGGTTGCCGGCAGTCGGCTCGCCCTGTGGGTTGACGTGCACCACGGTGGCTCCGGCGTCACGCGCCCGGTGCGGCACCTCGGCCGCGGGATAGACCACCCCAGAGGTGCCGACGGACAGCAGCAGATCGCATTCGCCAGCCGCCTGAAACGCGGCATTCAGTGCGGCGACCGGCAGGCTTTCACCGAACCACACCACGCCGGGCCGCAGCCGTCCGCCACAGTGACTGCAGCGCGGCGGTTCGAGGCGACGCCCGCCTTCCGGTTCGTCCGGCGCGGGGAGCGGCTCGGCAGGCTCGCGGGCGCAGGCGAAACAGCGCGGTCGGTGCAGGCTGCCGTGCAGGTGGATGACGTCCTGGCTGCCGGCGCGCTCGTGCAGGTCATCGACGTTCTGCGTGATCAGTGTCAGCTGCGGCACGTGGCGCGCCAGCTCGGCGATGGCCAGGTGAGCAGGGTTCGGTTGCGCCTGCAATACGCGCATGCGCCGCCACTCGTACCAGCCCCAGACCAGCGCCGGATCGCGGCGAAAGGCGTCAGCCGTGGCCAGCTCGCTGGCGTCGAAACGCTCCCACAAGCCGGTCAACGCGTCGCGGAAGGTCGGGATGCCGCTCTCGGCGGAAACGCCGGCGCCGGTGAATACCACGACATGGCGCGCTGAGCGCATGGAAGAAAGCAGAGAGGCTGGGATCACGGGCGGCTCCGGTTGCTTGGCGACCGCTCATCAATACCACCGCTTGGCCATCGCGCAAAATCCACCTGGCTGTCCAGGCGGAGGTCTTGTTTGTGAGGAACTACTACCATCCAGCCGGCTGCACGTCCCATCTGTCACCTACTTGACTGGCGTCAAAGCCGTCCGCGGCAGCTCGCGGATGATGCCCGCTAAAGCGATATTCGATGCCGGGAGGCTCTTATGCTTGGCTCAGTGAACTGGGACGACGCCCTGGTACAACGCTACGGACGCATCGGGCAGCTGCATTGCAGCTACCCGGCTGCGGTCGATTTCTATGATCGTCTCGCGCCGCTGGATCTGCTGCGGGCGCTGCGTGAAAGCCGTCGGGCTGGACGTGCGCTTTCCCTTTCGCTGCAGCTGCCGGGCGGTGCCCGCTTGCAGGCAGAAGAGGTTGCGGCCTACCTGGTGCGCCTGGAGCGCGAGATCGAACAACTCGGCTGCCATACCGGCCCGCTGCAAGTCGTCGAGCAATTGCACCTGAGCGTCGGCTCCCTGAGCATCGACAACCTGCGACATCTGCTGGGCTTGCTCAAGTCGCGCTTCCATTTCGCCGAACCCGGTGCCGCCAGTTTCACCGCCGAGGTCGAACTCGCCCATGTCGACTGGCCACTGATCGGCGCACTGCACGAACTGGGGTTCAATCAGCTCAGCGTGAGCGTGCCGGATCTGCGCGCCGATGACGGTTGCACCGTGGAGTACTTCCGCAGCTCGGCGCGGATTCGTGCAGTGATCGAGGCAGCCCATACGCTGCATTACCGCTCGGTGAATCTCGATCTCGGCTACGGCAGGTCCTGGCAGACCCCGGCGAGCTTCGCGCGCAAGCTGGCTTCGATCATCGAGCTGGCACCCGATCAGGTAACGATGTTCGATTACCGCGACGTCGCTCCAGCGGGCTCGACCGCCACAGGGCGTCTGGGGCTGGCTTCGGCGGCGGATACCCTGGCGATGTACCGCCACGGTGTCGAACAGCTGAGCGCCGCGGGTTATCGCTATATCGGGCTGGGCAAGTTCGTCCTGCCCCACGATGACCTGGCCATGGCTCAGGAGATCGGCGCGCTGCACCACGACATCGTTGGCTACACGCTGCAGGGCGCCTGCGATCACCTTGGCCTGGGTGCCGGTGCCATCAGCCGCGTCGGCGGGCTGTACTCGCAGAACGCCGCTACGGTGCAGGCTTATCAGCTGGCCCTCGATCAGGGGCAGTTGCCAACTGTTTGCGGCCTGCACGCCAGTCATGTCGATCAACTGCAGCGTTTGCTGTGCGAGCGTCTGCTCTGCACGTTCGAGCTGGATTTCGACGCGCTGGCGCTGCACAGCGGTGTGGATGCTCGGCAGCACTACGCCCGGCACTGGCCAGCGCTGCGGCAATTGCATCTCGATGGCGTGATCGTGCTGAGCGACGACGGCCTGGTGATACCGCCCCATGCCCGGCTGCTGGTGGCTGCGGTGTGCGCAGCTTTCGAGCAGCCCAGCGCCCGCTACATGGGGCATTCGGTTGGAAGCGGCGGGCGGCGCTGAAGCCTGGCCCGCCTTATCGCTAGACGGTAAAACGCCCGCTCAGGCCGCCCAGGCGGTCTGCCAGCTCATGCAGCTGCCGGCCGTCGTTGTCCAGCTGGTTGGCGTCACCGGCGTTGCGTTCGGCAACCTGCTGAACGCTCTGCAGGTGGCGGCCCATATCGGCCGAAACGGCAGTCTGTTCGTGGGTCGCCGCCGCAATCATCTCGTTCATCTGGCTGATCGCCTCGATCTCGCTGGCGATGGCGTCCAGCAGCGCAGTGGTCTGCTGGCTGCTGCCGACGCAGCGACCGACACTGTCACGGCTGTTCTGCATCGCCTCGGTAGCCTTGCGGCTGCCCTGCTGCAGACGGCTGATGATGCCCTGGATCTCGGTGGTGGAGGCGGCAGTCTTCTGCGCCAGATTGCGCACCTCGTCGGCGACCACAGCGAAGCCGCGACCCTGCTCGCCAGCCCGCGCGGCTTCGATGGCTGCGTTGAGGGCGAGCAGGTTGGTCTGGTCGGCGATGGTGCGGATCACTTCCAGCACCCGGTCGATCTGCTCCGATTGCGCGGCCAGATCCTGCACCAGACGATCGGTGCCTTCGATGTGCTCGGCGAGGGTGCCGATCTCGCTGCGCACGCCGCTCACGGCATTGCGGCCTTCACCGGCCTTCTGGCTGGCGCCCTGCGCCGCCTGGGCGGCACGATCGGCGTGGCCGGCGACATCGTCGATGGCCACGGTCATCTGCTGCATGGCGTCGACCATGTAAGCGGTTTCGTCGAGCTGTCGGCTCGCACCGTCGCGCATCTGCCGCGTGGCTTCGCTGAGGTTGGCAGCCGTGCCGCCCAGGCCGGCGGTGTCACGAACCACAGCGCCGACCAGTTCGCCCAGCTGATCGAGCAGGTGATTGAAACGCTGGGTGACCGGGCCAGAGGCCTTGCTGCGATAGCTCAGGTCGATGCGTTCGGGGTGCGCCGTGATGGCCGCGGCCGCGCCGAGCAACGCCTCGCCTTCACGAGCCTCGGCGTTGGCGCGAATCGCCAGGTAGATCAGGATCGCGCTTTCCAGTACCACGTAGAACGCGTGCAGGAACACCTCGCCCCAGTTGCCATCGGGAATCAGAAACACGCCGGCGCCCTGTTGCTGCAGGGCGAAAAAGCTCAGGTGATGCACGGCGATGGTCGCCGCCGCAACCACGATCGGCAGCCAGTCGCGGTAGTACACCAGGAAGGCCAGCAGGGCGAATATGCCGAAGTGCATTTCCAGCATGCCGTGTGCCTGGTTGATATGCAGCGCAGCAAGCACCATGAATGCGGCACCGATCACGCAGCGCAGCAGGCGCTGGCCGGGTATCAGCATATGCAGCGTCGTCACCGCGACAGCCGTCAGCCCGCCAATGACGAATGCCTGTGCCCAGTTGCCATAGAACGCTGCAATCGCGAAGGAATAGGCCACCAGAAACCAGATGACACCGAGCATGATGCGATCGGCCTTAAGGTAATGCGCTTGCAGCGTGACGCTTTCGGTGTTCATGGAGTGCTCCGGATAAAATTGCGCATGGCTGTTATCGGTTGCCGTTCGAGCCGCTTGATCCGGCGTACAACGGTTTCCGACGAGCGTCAGGTTTGGCCAGCAACAGCTGTGCGGTGCCGATGGCGCGCTCGATGAAGCCGCCTTCGCAGTAGCACAGGTAGAACTCCCAGAGCCGGTAGAAATAGTCGTCATAGCCGTGGCGCTCCAGCTCGCTGCGCGCGCGCCGGAAGTTCTCGTGCCACAGCCGCAGGGTGCGTGCGTAGTGCTCGCCGAAGTCCTCCATGTGCAGCAGGTTCATGTCGGTATCCTGCGAGGCCACGTTGAGCATCCGTTGCAGTGACGGCAGTGCACCGCCGGGGAAGATGTAGCGCTGGATGAAGTCGACGTTGCGCCGCGCCTGTTCGTAGCGCTGGTCGCGGATGGTGATGGCCTGCAGCAGCATCAGGCCGTCGTCCTTGAGCAGGCGCGAGCACTGACGGAAATAGGTCGGCAGGAAGTCATGGCCGACCGCCTCGATCATCTCGATGGAGACCAGCTTGTCGAACTGGCCCTCGAGGTCGCGGTAATCCTTGAGCAGCAGCGTGATGCGGTCCTGCAGGCCCTGCTTTTCGATGCGTTGCTGGGTATAGGCGAACTGCTCGCGCGACAGCGTGGTGGTGGTCACGCGGCAGCCATAGCGGGCCGCGGCATAGAGCGCCATGCTGCCCCAGCCGGTGCCGATTTCCAGCAGATGGTCATCGGGTTGCAGGTCCAGCTTTTCGCAGATGCGCTCGAGCTTGTTCAGCTGGGCCTGTTCCAGGTCCTGTTCGGGGCTGGTGAACATCGCCGCCGAGTACATCATGGTCGGGTCGAGAAACTGCTCGAACAGCTCGTTGCCGAGGTCGTAATGCGCGGCGATATTGCGTTGCGAGCCGGCGCGGGTGTTGCGGTTGAGCCAGTGCAGCGCCTTGATCACCGGCTGGCCGAACAGCGCCAGGCTGCCACGCTCGATGCTATCCAGCACATCCAGGTTGGCGACGAACAGGCGGATCACCGCGGTCAGCTCCGGGCTGTGCCAGTAGCCATGAATGTAGGCCTCGCCGGCGCCGATCGAGCCGCGGGCGGCGATCAGACCCCAGGCTGCACTATCGAGGATATGGATCTCAGCCTGCAGCGGACTGGCCAGGTCGCCGAACAGCTGGCACTCGCCGCCGAAACGCAAGGTCAGCTGGCCGTGGCGCAGCTTTTCCAGCTGGCGCAGTACCATGCGGCGCAACAGGCCGCTGGCCAACCCCTTGCCGGCCAGCGGATGGGCTTTGACAGTCAGGCTAGGACTCTTCATGGCGGGCTCCGGATGTGTGAGTGACGGCCACTCCGTAGGGGGCCGTGGCGGGCTGATGGGCAAAGATCGGGGTGCGCTTGAGCAACAGGCGCAAGGCCTGCCAGTAGATGGCGAGCAGGGTCTTGGCGGTCATCCAGGGGAAGCCGAGCAGGTAGCGGTGCACGGATGCTGCTGTCAGCGCTTCACGCTCGAGCCCCAGGGTGGCGTCGAACAGCTTGCGCTCGCCTTGCCAGTCCTCCATGTGCACGCCGATGCGCCGGCCGGGCGGGTTGAAGCGCATGCGGTATTCCAGTTCGCCCGGCAGGAACGGCGAGACGTGGAAGGTCTTGGCTACCGTGCAGCGCAGGTTGCGATTGCCGGAAGCCGGCAGCACGTAGTGATAGCGCTCGCGCCAGGGTGTGTTGCTGACCTCGCAGAGCACTGCCCGCAGCTGCTCCTGCTCGTCAAAGCAGTAGAAGAAACTGACCGGGTTGAAGCACAGGCCCCAGCTGCGCGGCTGGGTCAACAGGCGCACGGCGCCGGTGACCGGCCGGCCGAGGGCTTCGGATACGCGCTGACGCACTGCGTCGGCGAGTGCGATGCCCTGGCGGGTGTATTCCGGCAGGTAGTCGTGCTCACGGAAGGAAAACGGCGCAAAGCGAGCGCGGCCACTCAGCGGCGAGAGCCCGAATACGGCGTCCTGTTCGGCCAGATCGAGGTACAGCAAGCCCATGCGATAGCTGAAGGCATGGGAGCGCGGCGAGAAGCGCCGATGCTGTACCCAGCCTCGATACAGGGCGCTGTGCTCGATGGCGGCGCTCACAGCGACTCTCCGAACGCGCCGGCGACGCGCAGTGCGCTGACCACGCCGTCTTCATGGAACCCGTTGCCCCAGTAGGCGCCGCAGAAGTAGCTGTGATGTGCGCCGAGCAGTTCGTCGGCGCGGGCATGGGCGGCGATACCGGCCAGGCTGTACTGCGGATGGTCATAGGTGAAGCGGGCGAGGATCTGGTCCGGGTCGATGGCGTCGGTCTGGTTGAGGCTGACGCAGAAGGTTTCCGGGGAGTCGATACCCTGCAGGATGTTCATGTTGTAGGTCACCGCCGCCAGCTGCTCGCTCGGGCCGCCGAGGCGATAGTTCCAGCTCGCCCAGGCGCGACGGCGCTTCGGTAGCAGGCGAGTGTCGGTATGCAGGACCACGTCGTTGCTGGCGTAACCAAGCGCGCCGAGGATGTCCCGCTCGGCGCGGCTCGGTTCGGCGAGCATGCGCAGCGCCTGGTCGCTGTGGCAGGCGAACACCACCTTGTCGAAGCGCTCGGCGCCTGCCGGGCTGTGCAGGGTCACGCCGTGGGCGTCGCGCAGCACCTCGAACACCGGGCAATTGAGGCGAATGTGTTCACTGAAACCCTTGGTCAGCGGCGAAACATAGGCGCTGGAGCCGCCTTCTACGACGTACCACTGCGGGCGATCGCTGACCGACAGCAGCCCGTGGTTCTTGAAGAAACGGATGAAGAACTCGACCGGAAACTCGAGCATGTCGGCCAGCGACATCGACCAGATCGCCGCGCCCATCGGCACGATGTAGTGATCGATGAAGCGCTGGCTGTAGCGCCCCAGCTTCAGGTAGTTGCCCAGCGTGACATGCGGGCCGATGCGACCATTCTGGTAGTCGTCCAGCGCTTCCCGGTTGAAGCGCAGGATGTCGCGGATCATGCCCCAGAACGGCGGCGAGAACAGGTTGCTGCGCTGGGCGAACAGGGTATTGAGATCGTGTCCGTTGTATTCCAGGTCGCTGAATGGATCGCTGACCGAGAAGCTCATCTCGGTCGGCTTGTAACGCACCCCGAGCTGGCCGAGCAGCTTGATGAAGTTCGGGTAGGTCCAGTCGTTGAAGACGATGAAACCGGTATCCACCGCATAGTCACGGCCGTGCAGATGGAAATCCACGGTGTGGGTGTGGCCGCCGATCCAGCTGGCCGACTCGAAGACGGTGACCTGGTGCTGGCGCGAAAGCAGGTGGGCACAGGTGAGCCCGGAAATGCCGCTGCCGATGATGGCGATCTTCATGGTTAACCTTCCTTGAGTGACGAGCGCGCCATTCGCCGGCCTAGGGCGAACTGCAGACGCGCAGGTAGAAGTGAAAGCAGACGCAGCGCCCAGATGAATGGCGCAGGGAAATCGATGTGCAGCGGGCGGCTTTCCAGGCGCCGAACGATGTGCCGCGCGGCCCTGTCCGCCGACCAGCGCAGCGGCATGGGAAAATCGTTACGGCGGGTCAGTGGCGTATCGACGAACCCCGGGCTGACCAGGGTTACATCGATGCCTTCGCTGGCCAGATCCAGGCGCAGCGATTCGAGCAGATAGCGCATGGCTGCCTTGGATGCGCCATAGGCACCGGCACGTGGCAGCGCGAACCAGGTCACCGAGCTGCCTATGCCGATCAGCTGTGGGCGTACGCCCTGGCGCAGCAGGGGCAGCGCTGCCTCGATGCAATAGCCGACCGAGAGGACGTTGGCCTGCATCACGCGCACCAGCAGTGCCGCTTCGAACTGGCCTGCGTCGATGTATTCGCAGGTGCCGGCATTGAGGATCACGCTGTCCAGCGCACCCCATTGCGCTTCGATCTCCGCGCCGATGGCGCGCACCTGCTGGCTGTCGGTGAGATCAGCCGGCAGAGCCAGAACCCGGCCCGGATAGCGCCGGGCGAAAGCCTGCAGGGGTTCGGCACGGCGTGCCGAGAGCGCCAGACAGTGCCCCTCGGCCAGCAGCAGGTGCGCCAGCTCCTGACCGATGCCACTGCTGGCGCCGGTCAGCCAGATCCGCCTTGAGACCTTCATGCCAGCCTCCGCTGCAACCAGCGGATGGCCGAACCGAGCAGCGGCACATGTTGGTAGAGCAGGGCGCCGGCATCGAAGTAGTCGCGGTGGCGCTCGACCTTGCCTTCGGCATTCCAACGCAGCAGCGAGCAACCCTCGAGGCTGATCAGGCCGCCGCGATTGAGCCGCGGGTGGCGGTAGCTCATGACCCAGCGCAGATAGCCCTCGCCCTCGCTGACTTCGTCAAGGCTGATGAACTCGAAGTGCAGGTGTTCGACGTTGGCGTACAACTCGCTGAAGTAACGCCGCAGCTCGGCCAGGCCGCTGACCTCGTGCAGCGGATCGGTGAAATGCACGTTGCTGCTGTAGAGCTCGGCCAGCCGATCAAGGTTGCTCGCATCCAACTGCGCGAACTCGGCGGCGAAACGATGCAGGAAGCTGCTCATGGACGCGCCTCCGACAGGTTGCGGAAGGTGGCGAGCGCCCGGGCACGGCTTGCACCGAGATCGACGATAGGCGCCGGGTATTCCGTTACGCCGAACAGACTGCGGTGCGCCGACGGATCATGAATGTCGCGCTTGTCCAGGTGCTGCAGTTCGGGAAGCCAGCGGCGCAGGAACTGCCCGCTCGGGTCGAAGCGCTGGGACTGGCTGATCGGGTTGAACAGTCGGAAGTAGGGCACCGAGTCGGTGCCGGTCGAGGCGCTCCACTGCCAGCCGCCGTTGTTGGCGGCCAGATCGCCGTCGATCAGATGGCGCATGAACCAGCGCTCGCCTTCACGCCAGTCGATCAGCAGGTTCTTGCTGAGGAACATGGCGACCACCATGCGCAGGCGGTTATGCATCCAGCCGGTTTCCTGCAGTTGGCGCATGGCGGCATCGACTATCGGAAAGCCGGTGCGGCCCTGTTGCCAGGCTTCGAGTTCGTAAGGCGCATGGCGCCACGGCAGCGCGTCGGTCTCGCTGCGGAAGGTGCGGTGCATCGACAGCCGCGGGTGGCCGTCGAGGACATGCTTGTAGAACTCGCGCCAGAGCAGCTCGTTGATCCAGGTAGTTGCGCCGGTACTGCCGCTGTCCAGCTCGCCCTGGTTGTAGCCGAGTGCAGCATGCAGGCACTGGCGGATCGAAATGACGCCGGCAGCAAGGTAGGCCGAAAGCTGGCTGGTGCCGGGCTCCGCCGGCAGGTCGCGACGTTCATGGTAGAGATCCAGGTCATGCTCGACGAACAGCGCCAGGCGCCGCTGCGCGAACGCTTCGCCGGCGGGCCACAACGCGCGCAGGTAGTCGGTTGGCCGCGGGAACCCGACAACAGCGGTGGGGACAGGATCGCTGGCGATGGACAGCGGCGCCTGCGCTGCCGGCACCCCGAGACAGGGCGGCAGGGACACCGCCAGGCGCGACAGGCATTGCTTGCGGAACTGGCTGAATACCTTGAAGTGCCCGCCGGACTGAGTCAGCACGGTGCCCGGAGCGAACAGCACCTGATCGACATGACCGCGTACCAGCACACCGCAGGCGCCCAGCGTTGCAGCGACGGTGCGGTCGCGACGTCGTTCGTTGACGCCATATTCCTCGTTGTAGTGCAGGCCATGCACATCGAGTTCCTGGCAGAGCTTCAGCAGCGCCGCGGGCACCGATTGCCAGTCGTCGACCTCACGGATCAGCAGCGGCACGTTGAGCGCGCGCAGCTGCGCCGACAGCTCGACGAGATTGCGCAGCCAGAAGTCCACCTTGCAGGGCGCGTCGTCATGGGCGAGCCACTGCCCGGGCGTGATCAGGTAGATCGCCACGGTAGGGCCGGCCGCCATGGCGCTGGTGAGGGCGCTGTTGTCGCTTGTGCGCAGATCGTTGCGCAACCAGAACAGCTGGGTCATGGCGCGCTCCCTTCGCTGCCGGGCAGGAGACCGGCGTTGTGCAGCTGCTGCAGGGCATCGAACGGGCAGTCGGCCAGCAGCAGGCCACGGTACTGGCGCAGCTCCGGCGCATGGATATGGACGGCCGGGCCGGCAATGAGCAGCGGCGCGGCGCTCCGCTCCAGCAGGCGCGGCAGATGGCGCTGCAGGCAGCTGGCGGAAAGGCAATGGCCGGCGTAAAGGAGCAAGCCTCGCGGCCAAACGCGTTCCACGGCCAGATTCAGCTCGTTCAGCGGCACCGGCCACTCGACGAGCTCAACCGGGCAATCGGTGCTGGAAACCAGCCAGGCAGTCAGCCACAGCCCAGGGGAGAAGGCTTCCTCGTCGAGGCTGGCGATCAGCAGAGGGCGGCCGCTCTGCTGGCGGTTGTTGAAATAGATCCGTGTCGCAAGCTTGCTGCGTAGCCACGAGTGGAACAGCACCCGCTCCAGAGCCGCGCCGTATTGCCCGCGCCAGCGCTTGTCGAGCGCCTCGAGCAAGGGCTGCAACAGGTGCTGGCAAAGCGTGCGCGGCGGATACAGCGCCATGGCGCGGTTGAAGGCATCGTCCAGATGGCGCTCGCTGAGGTGGTCGACGGCCTGCAACAGTTCATCCACCAGTTCGGACCACTGGTTCTGCTGCGGTAGCTCCGGCGGTGTAGTGGTATCCAGAAGCGGCTTGATCTGGCTCACCGCGACACCACGATTGAGCCAGATGAGGATGTCGCGAATGCGCTGGATATGCCCCGCCTCGTAAAGACGATGACCCTTGGCGGTGCGCGCCGGGACGATCAGCCCGTATCGGCGCTCCCAGGCTCGCAGGGTTACCGCATTGACGCCGGTGAGGCGTGCCACCTCGCGGATCGGCAGCAGGCCGTCGGCGGTCAGCTGCGCGAGGTCCGGTTGTTCGGTCATGGTCAGATTCCGTTGCGCAGGCTGAGGGTTTCGGGGTGCGGCTGCAGATAGGCCTGGCGCGCGACGTAGTGGTCGGGATGGCGGCGGAAATGGTGTTTGAGCAGGGTCAGCGGCACTACCAGAGGAATCACGCCGGCGCGGTACTGATCGATCAGATGGCGCATTTCGCGGCGGTCTTCCGAGCCCAGCGCGTCCTTGAGATAGCCGCTCAGGTGCAGCAGCACGTTGCAATGCGTGCCGCGGGTGGCCGGCTTCTTCAATGCCTGCATCATCTGGCTGAAATAGTGCGAGGCGAATTCATCCAGCGAGCGCTCGGCAATGTTGGCCACCAGTCGGCCAAGCACGCGGTACTGCAGCGGGTTGCTGGCCATCAGCTGGTACTTGTAGCGCGAGTGGAAATCGACGATGGCGCGCCGGGTGATGCCGCCCTGCAGCAGGCGCTGCCAGTCGGCGTAGGCATAGACGCGGGTCAGGAAGTTTTCCCGCAGCACCGCATCGTTCAGGCGACCGTCCTCTTCCACCGGCAGATCGGGTCGTGCCTGCATCAGAGCCTGCGCGAACACCCCAGCGCCACCGCCCGGCAGGGTATGACCGTTGGAGCCGTAAACCTTGACCCGCTCCATGCCGCAGGACGGCGACTTCTGCATCAGGATGTAGCCGCTGATGTCCTGCAGTTGCTCGGCGATCTGCCGGCCGTAGGCGGCGAGGGCGTCGGTGACGTCGAGCTCCGGGCGGACCGTACCGACCGCCCGCGGCGCATCAGTTTCGCCCACCAGGCGGATCGGCTCGCGGGGTGTGCCCAAGCCAATGGCGACCTCGGGGCACACCGCTATGAACTCGAAGTGCTGAGCCAGGGTTTCGCTGCACAGGCGCGACTCTTTGTGGCCACCGTTGAAACGCACCGGGTTGCCGAGCAGGCAGGCACTGATTCCGATCTTTGGCGTGGGGAGCGTGGTGTGCATGATGGTGACCTCATCTTGTACAAAGCGGATTTCTGTACAACTTGAGGCTATCTTAATCGGCATCTTGTACAAGTCAACTGAAGATGTACAAGTAGATGAGGTTTTCTTGTACAGTATCGCCAGTGGATGGCTATAGGGCGTTGCTGCGCTGGCTGATATGGGCCGCCGCCGTGCCAGCTGAATCGGACAGGCGCTGCTGACGGCGGCTATTGCAGTGGGCCGCGCAGCCATCCAGTCCTGTACAGTCGGGTTTCAATGTATAGGTGTATGCTTTAATCGAAAGCCGTCGAACTCGCGCAGCGTGGCAGCGCACCAGGAGCTCACCATGAACATCTTGCTGACTGGCGGTACCGGGTTGATTGGTCGTGCGCTATGCCGGCACTGGCTGGCTGAGGGGCATCGACTTTGGGTGTGGAGCCGTGCGCCGCAGACGGTCGCGCAGCTATGCGGCGCCGGGGTGCAGGGTGTCGGCAGCTTGCAGCAGCTGGATGGGGTGACGCTGGACGCCGTGGTCAACCTCGCGGGCGCGCCGATTGCCGATCGGCCTTGGACGAAGTCGCGCAAAGCGCTGCTCTGGGACAGTCGCGTCAAGCTCACCGAGCAGTTGGTGGAGTGGTTGGGCAAGCGCGAGCAGAAACCGGCTCTGCTGATTTCCGGCTCCGCGGTGGGTTGGTATGGCGATGGTGGCGAACACCGCCTGACCGAAGCCGATCAACCGGTCGCCGCGGATTTCGCCAGCCAGCTGTGCAATGCCTGGGAAGAGCGCGCCACGGAGGCGACGGTGCTGGGCATCCGTGTGGTGTTGGTGCGTACCGGGTTGGTGCTGGCGCGCGATGGCGGTTTTCTGCAACGCCTGTTGCCGGTGTTCAAGCTTGGATTGGGTGGGCGCCTGGGCAACGGGCGGCAGTGGATGCCATGGATCCATATCGAAGACCAAATCGCCCTGATTGATTTTCTTCTGCGGCAGCCAGCAGCCAGTGGCCCCTACAATGCCTGCGCACCGGCGCCGGTACGCAACGCCGATTTCACCCGCAGCCTCGCCCGCTGCCTGCATCGCCCGGCGATATTGCCGGCGCCGGCTCCGGTGCTCAAACCTCTGCTCGGTGAACTCGCCGGGTTGTTGCTCGGCGGCCAGCACGTGTTGCCGCAGCGCTTGCAGGAGGAAGGGTTCAATTTTCGCTTCACCGATCTGGATTCGGCGCTGGCCGACCTGTTGACGCGCCCCTGAAAGGCGCGCCCTTGTGTGAAAATAGCGCGCCTGCCGCTTGGAGCCAGGCGCAACCTCAATAAGCAGTCAGGAAAGTTGCATGACAGAGCAGGCGTTGTTGTTGGTCAATCTGGGTTCGCCAGCCTCTACGGAAGTCGCGGATGTGCGCCGTTACCTCAACCAGTTCCTGATGGATCCCTATGTGATCGATCTGCCCTGGCCGCTGCGGCGTCTGCTGGTTTCGCTGATTCTGATCAAGCGCCCCGAGCAGTCCGCGCATGCCTACGCCTCGATCTGGTGGCCGGAAGGGTCGCCGCTGGTGGTGCTGAGTCGGCGCCTGCAAGAGGCGGTGCGGCCGTACTGGACGCAAGGGCCGGTGGAGTTGGCGATGCGCTACGGTGAGCCGTCCATCGAAACCACGCTGACCCGCCTGGCCGCCCAGGGCATCAGCCAGGTCACGCTGGCACCTCTCTATCCGCAGTTCGCCGACAGCACCACCACCACGGTGATCGAGGAAGCGCGGCGGGTCATTCGCGAGCGCGGGCTGCACGTGCAGCTGTCGATCCTGCAGCCGTTCTACGACCAGCCGGAATACCTCGAGGCGCTGGCAGCCAGTGCCAAGCCGCATCTGGAGCAGGGCTTCGATCACCTGCTGCTCAGTTTCCATGGGCTGCCCGAGCGGCATTTGCACAAGACCGACCCGACTGGTTCGCATTGCCTCAAGGGCGACGATTGCTGTCAGCGGGCCGAGGGCATGGTGCTTGCGAGCTGCTATCGCGCGCAGTGCATGCGTACCGCCGCCGGTTTCGCCGAGCAGGCAGGTCTGCGTGATGATCAATGGTCGGTCTCGTTCCAGTCGCGTCTCGGCCGCGCCAAGTGGATCGAGCCCTACACCGAAACCCGCCTGGACGAGCTGGCGCAGAACGGCGTGAAGAAGCTGCTGGTCATGTGCCCGGCATTCGTCGCCGATTGCATCGAGACGCTGGAGGAGATCGGCGATCGCGGACGCGAGCAGTTCATCGAGGCGGGCGGCGAGGATCTGCTACTGGTGCCATGCCTGAACACCCACGAAGACTGGGTGCAGGCGCTGGTCAAGCTCTGCGGCCGCGCACCCCAGGCGCTCTGACTGGGCAGCAAGCCCGCGCGCAGCGGGCTTGTCGGTTCACGAGCAGAAGCTGGAGTGCTCGGCTCTGCTGGCCATTACCATTTCTTCGAAGCTGGCCGCTGCCTGCGGCTTGCCGAACAGGTAACCCTGGAAGCGATGGCAACCGTTGGCCAACAGCATCGTCCGCTGGGCCTCGTTTTCGACGCCTTCGGCAATGACCTCCAGGTGCAGGCCTGCCGCCAAGGCGCAGGTGGCACGCACGATGGTCAGGCTGTTGGCATCCTCGGGCAGGCCGCGGACGAAGCTCTGATCGATCTTCAGCTGATCCAGTGGTAGCTGCTGCAGATAACTCATCGATGAGTAGCCGGTGCCGAAATCGTCGATGGAAAAGCGGATGCCGTGGTTCTTCAGCTGCGTCATCCGGGCAATCGCCTCGGGCATATTGTCCAGCAGCAGCGTCTCGGTCAGCTCCAGCTTGAGCCGGGCCGGATTGGCACCGCTGCTTTCCAGCAGTTCGAGCAGGCTGCCTACGAAGTTGTTCTCGTACAGCAGGTTTGCGCTGATATTCACGGACAGGGTCAGCTGGGCCAGGGCCGGCTGTTTTGCCCACAGCGCAAGCTCGGCGCAAGCCTGTTCGAGTACATGCTGGTCGAGCGTCTGGATCAGGCCAGCGTGCTCCGCCTGGCCGATGAACGCGCCCGGCGCCAGTAGCCCACGTTGCGGATGCAGCCAGCGCACCAGGGCCTCGGCACCAACGATGCCCTGCGACTGCTCCAGCTGTGCCTGATAGTGCAGGATGAATTCGCCGTTCTTCAGACCCTGACGGATCTCGTTTTCGAGGTGCAGGCGTTCCTGCACGGCCTGTTGCATGCGCGGGTCGAAAAAGCGCAGCGCGTTCTTGCCCGCTACCTTGGCTTCGTACATCGACATGTCGGCGCGCTTCATCAGCTCGTCACTGCTACTGCCGTCCGTGCCGAACAGCACCACGCCGATGCTGGCGCTGCTGTACAGGCCGAGATCATTCAGTCGATAGGGTTTGCCAAGAGAGCCGAGCAGCTTCATGCCGATGTGTTCGGCCTGCGTTGCGGCGAGCTCCGGGGCGTCGCCGAGGTTTTCCAGCATGACCACGAATTCGTCCCCGCCCAGGCGCGCGACCGTGTCGCTGGCGCGTATCTCGCCCTGCAGACGCTCGGCAGCGATACGCAGCACCTGATCGCCGGTCTGGTGGCCGTGCAGATCGTTAATGTTCTTGAAATTGTCCAGATCGATGAACATCAGCGCTCCCAACTGTCCGCTGCGGCAGCCTGCGGCCATGGCCTGCTGCAGGCGATCGAGCAGTAGCCGGCGGTTCGGCAGGCCGGTCAGTGGGTCGTAGAACGCCAGGTTGTGAATGCGCTCCTCCGCCGCCTTGCGGTCGGTAATGTCCGTGAAGGCGGCCACGTAATGGCTGATGTCACCGGTCAGGTTGCGTACTGCACTGATGGTCAACCACTCGGGAAAGATCTCGCCACTCTTGCGCCGGTTCCAGATCTCGCCTTCCCAGACGCCGGTCGCCTCGATGCTGGCCCACATCGCGCGATAGAACTCGGAGCCGTGTTTGCCGGAAGCGAGCAGGGCGGTGGTCTTGCCAACAGCCTCTTCGGCACTGAAACCGCTGATGCGGCTGAAGGCGCGGTTGACCCGCAGGATTCTGTTCTGCCCATCGGTAATCAGCATGCCCTGCTGCGACTCGAAGGCGATGGCGGCGATTCGGCGCTCCAGCTCGGTGTTGACCCGATCGGTGATATCGCGGCTCAGCCAGACCACTGCACGTTTCTGTCCAGGTGGTTGCTCCAGGGGCAGGGCGCGCCCCTCGAAAATCCTCGGGCCGCCCAGCGTCTGCATGCTGTATTCGATCAGCTGTGGCGTGTCGCTGTTGAGCGTTTGCCGGATGAATTCGAGGAAGCGGCGCTCTTCTGCTTCCGGCATCACGTCGCGCAGGTGCCGGCCGAGCAGCAGGCTCGGATCGGCGTAGAGCATGCTGTGATCGGCGCAGATGATATCGAGATAACAACCGTCCTCGTCGATCACCAGCAGCAGATCGGGTATCGCGTGGGTGATGGCACGCAGCCGGGCTTCGCTAAGTCGTAGTGCGCGCTCGACCTGATCGCGTTTGAGCAGATCGTTGAGTAGCAGGCCCAGCGCGGCGGTGGCGAGCGGCAGTGCCAGCAGCATTGGCGGCGCGGCCTCCTGGGCGGCAACGAAGCGCAGGTGGTCAGGCAACAGCGAGATGATCACGCCCAGCACCCCGAGATGCAGCATCGCGCCAAAGCCGAGCAGCTGCCAGAAGCCGATGCGTATCAGGCCCTGCCGGTGCAGACAGCGGTACGTCAGCCCGAGCAGGATTGGCAGCAGGATGTTTACCAATCCAGGGACTACGCCAACGCCGCCGAGCCACAGGCGGTAACCCGCCGCCAACACACCGGCCGTGCCGGCCACTACTGGTCCGCCGAACAGGCCGGCCATGCTAAGTACCACCGTGCGCGCATCGAGCATGATGCCGCTCTCGCCGAAGCTGGTACTCATCATGCCGAGGATGCAGGCACTGCCGAACCAGAGTCCGGCCAGCAGTTTCGCGGACAGCTTGGCGCTCCGATACCATTCGGAGGTGGTGAAAGCCAGCAGCCAGCACAACGCGAGCAGCATGACCGCGTTTTCGACGACGGCGTTGAGAGTCAAGACAGGATCCTAGGGCATCAGCATGCCCACATCAGGATTTGATATATGGCGGGTGGCCAGTATCCCATATCGCAACGTGTGAGTGCACCGCACTAAGGTAGGTCTGGCGGAGCCTGCTGATACTCACGCGCCAGCACGGAGCGCGGCGGTTAAGTGCCCGTCGGGCACCTGGCTCAGCCCTGAGTGCGGGCGAGCTGTGCCTTGAGATCGCGGATTTCGGCTTCCAGCGCTTCGACCCGCTGCAGCGCATCGACCTCGGCAGTGACGTTCTTCTGGATGCCGATGAAGTAGGTCAGCTGGTCGGCCTCGTTGAATACCGGGGTGATGGACAGCTCGTTCCAGAACGGCGTGCCGTCCTTGCGGTAGTTGCGAATGATCTGGCGGCAAGGCTGGTTGCTCTTCACCGCCTCGCGGATTGCCTGCAGACCAGCCTGGTCCCGGTCCTCGCCCTGCAGGAAGCGGCAGTCGCGGTAGAGGATGTCGTCCACCGCATAGCCGGTCAGGCGTTCGAAGGCCGGGTTGGCGTAGATCAGGATGTTGTCGTCGCCTTCCTGCTCGGCGACCACGATTCCATCGTTGGAGGCTTCGATAACCAGTTGCAGCAGCTTGGCATTGATCATGTCACGACATCCTGAAGGGGCATGCGGCGCATTCTAGAACAACTTGGCCTGATCAGTGCTTTGCCGTAGTGCTCGAAACATCAGCTCATTCGATGCGCTTGCGGAAAAACAGCGTGACCTGACCCACCTCGACGCCGAACTTGCTCATGAACGAACGGTTGGCCAGGGTGTGTTCGTCGATGAGATACATCCAGTCATCCAGATGCACGTCGTAGACCTTGTCATCCACCGGCAGGCTGAGCACGTAGCGCCAGCGCAGCGCGTTGCCGGCCACTTCGCCATGAGCTTCGCCAACCACGTCGGCAGCGGTGCCGCGCCAGTGACCGGGGCGTTCTTCGGTGAGGGTCCAGACACGTTGCTGCGTAGTGCCATCGCTGTAGCTGAAGTGTTCGTCGAGAATCAGCTTGTCGCCATCCAGACTGCCGTCGATCTCGACGTGAAAGCGCTTCACCACCTCACCGGAACGCTTCTGGAACATGCCCCAGGCGTCGACCTTGCCAACGAAGTATTTACGCAGGTCCAGCTGCGGTTCCTCGTTGCGGTAATGCTCGACGTCGACTGCGGTGCAGCTGAGCAGGAGCAGGCAGCACGCCAGTATCAGGACCTTTTTCATGGTTTGGGTTCTCCGCAGGGAAGGAAAGTGAGCAGGCGCGCCGCCACGAGCTTCAGCAGGCAGGGCAGGCCGGCGTAAACCAGTGCGAGGTTCCAGCCGGCCGGTGTGCCCGGTTGGTAGTCGCTTAATGCCAACAGCGGCAAGGCGAGACCGGCGATGGCCAGCGCCAGCTTGGCCAGAAAGCTCCACAGGCCGAAGTAGGCGGCGGTCGAGTCGCGCTCATCGGTAGGGATGATGTCCGCCAGCAGTGCCGGTGGCAGCGCCAGGTCGGCACCGAGGGCGAGACCGGACATTACGCAGACACCTGCATAGGCCCAGGCCGAGCCGGGCTCCAGCAGCACCGCCCAGACGAAGGCCGCGCAACCGGTAAGCATGCCGATCCGCCAGCTGCGCCGCTTACCCAGGCGATCGGCCAGGCGCGTCCAGAACGGCAGACCAAGGGCGCCGCTGACGAAATACAGTGCCAGGAACAGTCCGGTGAGTTGCGCCAGTTGCAGGCGGTCGGCAATGAAGAACAGCGCCAGCGTTGCCGGAATCGCCACGGCCACGGCGTTGATGAAATAGACGCCCGCCAGTCGGCGGAACGCCGCGTTGCGCAGCGGCAGGCGCCAGCTTCCGGCGGTGGTGCGTGCGATTCGCTGTGGCCTGGGTGCGGCCAGCAAGAGAACAGCGGCGCCGATGCAAAGCAGTACGGCGAAGGTCAAAGCAAAGGTCGCCAGTGCCGCCGCCATGCCATATTGCGTCGCCAGGATGCTGGGCAGCACGCTGGCCAGGACAACGCCGAGGAGCCCCGCGCCCTCACGCCAGGCGGCGACCCGGGTGCGGGTGTCAGGCTGATCGGAGAGGCGTGCACCCCAAGCCAGGTAGGTGATATTGACCAGGCTGTGCAGGGTGTAGGTGAGGGCGAGCAATGCACCGAGCCAGAAGGCAAGGCTGAACTTGCCAAGGCGCTCCGGCGGAATCAGCAGCGCCGCCATTGCCAGGCTCAGCAGGATGGCCGCGCCGGCCAGCATGATGGTCCAGCCGCGCGGCGTACGGCGGTCGATGAAGCGGCCTAGCCAGGGGTCTTGCACGGTGTCCAGCAAGCGGGCCAGAAACAGCACGGTGCCGGTCAGCGCCAGGCCGAGGCCCAGATCTGCCGCATAGAAGTTCGGCACCAGCACGTAGATCGGCAGCATGGCCATCGCCAGCGGCAGGCCGAGCAGGCCATAGGCAGCCAGCGCCGGATTCTTCACCGTTGGCCCAGCAGGTTGCGCCGCAGCTTCTGGTCGCGACTGCGCGGGTCGAGCCAGATGGCGAAGAAGGCATCGGCGAAGGTGGGGTCGGCTACTTCATGCTGCAGTCGATCATTCACGTAGAAGCGGCAGCCGCGACCGGGCAGAAAGACACCGGTAATGCGCTCACCCGGCGTGACATCGACGAAGGCTTGCTGCATCTCTGCGCGCCACTGGCGCAGGCGCGGGGAATCGGCCGGCTCGCCGGAGAGCCGCTGGATTTCTTCGAGGCTGGTGCGCACGAAGTCTTCGCGGCTGATGGCGCGGTGATAGGTCAGTTCCAGGGCGAAGGGTGCCTGCGCTTGCAGCGGCGCCTGTTCGCTCCACAGGCGGGCATCATAGATGCGAAAGCCGAAGAAGCGCAGCTCGCCTTCACCGACCAGGCGAGCCTGGGGTACCGATTCGCGCCAGCTCGCCGCCGCAAGCATCGGCAGCAGGCATAGCAGGCTGGCGATGATGACGTTGCGGCGGCTGGTCATGGCGGCGCTCAGCGACTGCCAGCGAGGGTGATCGAAACGGAATCGGCAAAACGCAGCGCGTGCGGCTTGTCGACTTCCACCTCGGCGTAGCTCACCGCGGGATGTGCCATTACCAGATCGAGAATTTCCTGGGTCATGCGCTCGAGCAGGGCGAAACGATTCTGCTCCACGTGGCGGATGATCGCCTTGGTGATGGTGCGGTAGTTCAGCGCTTGTTCGATGTCGTTATCGCGCACTGCCTCGACGGCGGGGTAGAGGATGTTCAGGTTGATCAGTACATCCTGGCGATTGAGGATCTCGTCCTCGTTGATGCCTATATAGGTGCGCAGGCGCAGATCCTTCACCCGGATGCGTGCCATGCCCGGTTCCAGCCGCGGCATTACTGACCCCTCCCGATCAGCTGGAGAAACTCCATCCGCGTGTTGCAGGAGCTGCGGAAGGCACCAAGCATCACCGACGTGTTCATCACCGAGTTCTGCTTCTCCACGCCGCGCATCATCATGCACATGTGCTTGGCTTCGATGACCACCGCAACACCGGCAGCGCCGGTAACTTCCTGAATGGCTTCGGCGATCTGGCGGGTCAGGTTCTCCTGAATCTGCAGGCGGCGGGCGTACATGTCGACGATGCGCGCCACCTTGGACAGACCAAGCACGCGGCCGGTGGGGATATAGGCGACATGCGCCTTGCCGATGAAGGGCAGGATGTGGTGCTCGCACAGCGAGTACAGCTCGATGTCCTTGACGATGACCATCTCGTCATTGTCAGAGGAGAACAGTGCGCCATTGACCACTTCTTCCAGGCTGCGGTTGTAACCGCCACACAGGTACTGCATGGCCTTCGCGGCCCGCAGCGGTGTGTCGCGCAAGCCTTCGCGCTCCGGGTTCTCACCCACGCCAGACAGTATTTCGCGGTAATGACCGGGCAGATCGTTCATGTCGGGACCTTTAAGTGCGCCTAGCGCTGATGTGTGGACGATGGGCTGAGCGGTGTCAGCACCAGATGTGATCAAAGCTATACGAATAATTAATATTGTACAAGTAATTGTAGAGGAATACGCTGCCATACCACTGGACAGGCTCCAGGCGTGGGGCGCATCGACCGGCCTGGCGTGTGCGCAAGTCTGATTTTGTATAGGTATCAGAATCGTGAAGAGCAAACTTTCGAAGCTTGGGCTGCGTTTTGCCGTTTGCAGAGGCCGGATAGATCGGGTCGAGCTGCACGGCCTGCGCTGCTGCGGTTACAGCGCCTGGGTAGTCGAGCGCAGCGGTAAGCGGCGCCAGTTTGCCGAAGGCCAGCGGACGGTCTGGAGCGACCAGGGCAGTTTGAAACGGGTTCTGCAGGCTTGTGGGGTGCGCGAGGTCTACTGGCGGCAGCCGGTCAGCCATGACGAAATGATCGGCCGCCCGCTCGGCATTGAGCCCGAGCGGGGCTTGCGCATTCCGCTGCGCGCGGAGAGCTAACGGTGGTTCTCGGGTTTGCCGGCGGAAGGTGAGGGGTTCTGTGTCACGTCGCACTGTGTAGCCGTGCAGCGCCTGGCGCCGTCCGGATGCGGCAACCATTCGAGATGCGGACGCAGCACAGCGAACAGCTGATAGCCGAGCAGCAGGAGCGGGCGCAACGGCCGCCAGCCAAGTGGCGCGGCCCAGCGGCCATGCCCGGCCAAGCGCCAGCTCCAGTAGGTTGCGTCCACGCCGGTCAGCCAGGCCCCGCTGGCGCTGCGCGCGTGCAGGCGACGACGTAGCTGCGGCAGATCGCGGCCAAGCCCCTCGGTTGAGAAATCGACGGCGCTGATATCCACCAGCTGCAGCCGGGCGGGGTCAGCGCTGCGTTCCAGCCAGCGAACTTCACGAGCGCATAGCGGGCAGGCCCGATCGACATACAGCGTCAGTGGTAGATCAGGAGTCATTTCATCGCATCTCACGTTTGTACAACGTTTGTAGAGGGTATGCTGCGAAACGCTGGGTTACAATCTCGGCATTCTTTTCCAGCGAGCCGCCCCATGACCGAATCTTCCGGCGCTTCGACCCTGTCCTCGAGTGCCTTCGAGCAGCAGGAGCTATTCCCCATCCGCGAAGTTTCCCGCCTCACGGGGGTCAACCCGGTCACCCTGCGTGCCTGGGAACGTCGCTACGGGCTGATCCGCCCGACACGTACGGATAGCGGCCACCGCCTGTATTCGATGGCGGATGTCGAAGCGGTTCGCAGCATCCTGTCCTGGACCGAACGCGGTGTGGCGGTAAGCAAAGTCGGCAGCATCCTGGCCCGCAGCGCCGCGACTCGCGAAGCCGAGGAACCGGTTGCGACGGTTAGCGGCGAATGGGGCGAGTGGCAGGGGCAGCTGCGCGAAGCGGTTAATGGCTTCGACGAAGTACGTCTGGAACAGTTGTACGGCCAGGTGTTCTCTACCTATCCACTGGCCGTAGTGTTCCAGGATGTGCTGCTGCCGGTCTGGCAGGAGCTGCTGCTGCGGCAGGACGAGTTCGGCGGCACCAGCGAGTGGCTTTTCCTCGATGCCTTTTTGCGCGCGCGGGCACTGCAGCGGTTGCAGCTGGCCCGCATGCCTGCCGGCGAGCGCGTTCTGCTCGCGGCGATGCCGGGTCAGTGCCGCGAACTGGAGCTGCTGGTCGCAGGGCTGATGTTGAGCGGCGACAGCCTCGCCGTCAGCGTGCTGCCTATCGGCCAGCCTTTGGAAGAGCTGGCGTTGGTCTGCGACAAGATGAAGCCCCAGGGGCTCGTGCTGTTCTCCAATGTGCCCCATGGCGAGGCACAGCTGCGGCAGCTCAACAAGCTTTCACTGGGTCTCGATTGCCCGCTGGCGCTTGCCGGCGAGGCAGCCGAACTTGGACGTGAAGCCCTGGCGGGCTCGCCGATCGCTTGTCTGGGCAGCTCCGGCAAGCTGATGCAGCGCCGTCTGCGGCAGTTTCTCGCCGGCCAGCTGGATACCTGATGCGAACGGCTGTCCGGGTAACGGAGTGCAATCCATGACACCAGGCAGCATTCCATCTGACTTGCTGCCGGTGCGTCGGACGTTGCCCAACGGGCTGCGACTGGGATTCATCCAGTTGCCGGCCGGTAGCCAGGCGGCGGCGTTGGTCCGCGTGCATGCCGGAGCGCATGACGCGCCAGGCGATTACCCCGGGCTTGCGCACTTCCTCGAACACCTTCTATTTCTCGGTAGCCGGGCCTACGCGGCGAGCGAAAGCCTGATGCCGTTCGTGCAGGGGCATGCCGGGCAACTGAACGCATCGACGCGCGAGCGCCACACCGATTTTTTCTTTCAGATATCTGCCGACGTTTTCGAGGACGCACTCAAGCGCCTGCTCGATATGCTGGCCCGGCCGCTGCTCGACGAGGCCGCGCAGTTGCGCGAACGCGAAGTGCTACAGGCGGAATTTCTGGCCCGTGGACGTGATCGGGAAACGCTGTGCGATGCCGCTATCGGCACAGCGCTTAGCGCTCCGCATCCGTTTTCGGCATTTCATGCGGGTAATCGCGACACGCTGGCGGTTGAATCCTCTGCCTTCCAGCAGGCGCTCAAGGGCTATCACCAGCGCTTCTATCACAGCGGGCAGATGGAATTACTGGTTGCTGCTCCGTGCGGAATCGAGCATCTGCTGGAATTGCTGCAGTGTGCCGAATGTCAGCTGCCGGTTGCCCCCACCGTAGCGAGGCAGACCGCGCCGTTGCGGGTCGATGACGGTGTTGCGCTGCATCTGCAAGTGGAGGGTGCGCGACCGCTTCTGGACCTGGCATTTGCACTGGACGGCCTGCCCGACGAAACCTGCGTGGCGCTGGATGTTCTGGGTTCGTGGCTGGCATCCCAGGCCAGCGGCAGCCTTTGTATGGCGATGCGCGACGCCGGCTGGTGCGAGGCGCTGGCGCTTCGCGTGCCTTACTGGCATGACGGGCAGGGCGTCGTCGTGGTGGAACTGCAGCTGACGGGACAGGGCATGGCGCATCGCGCAGAGATCGTCGCGGCCATTCGCAGCTGGCTGCGGTACATGACTTCGCAGGCGCCGTGGCCCGAGTTATGGGACGAGTACGTGCAGATCCGTCAGCGTGGCTTGCTGGGCAAGGAGCCTCTGGCGCTGTTGCGCTACTGGGCCGATCCGGCTGCCTGGGCGCCATCGATCGACGCAAATCGGGTTCAGCAAGCGCTGCGGACGTTGGGTACGCAGCTCGATGGGAGCAAGCCGATCATCCTGACGGTGGGCGAAGAGCGCGGCGATCATCGCGCAGACACCATCGCGGCAAATGCCGGTTTCGCATTGAACATGCTGCCGGAACGACTGCCGGTCGCTACCAGTCAGGCACGACAGTGGCAGCTGCCTGAGCGCAACCCCTGGCTGAGCAGGCAGATACAGCCGCGGGTATCGCCCGTGGTGTTGCCGGCCTTGTGCTGGCTGGAGCATGGCGACGATCCGCGCGGGCAGGGCGCACTCTACCTGCGCTGGCGGTTCACTGCGGGGCGACCGCCGGCCGGGTTATGGCATGTGCTCCACGCGGCATTGCGGGTGCACACCGTTGCCGCTGCCCAAACGGGTGTCGAATTGCGTTTCGACGATCTGGGCGGCAGCTGGTGCCTTGCGCTGTTCGGCTACGCCGAGGCACTGCCGCTCGTCCTGCATGACTTGCTCGACGTGCTGAAAATGCCACGGGTCGCTGCATTCAGTGACGGCCAGCGTCTGTTCGACGAGGCGAAGGTGCCCGGCGCCGACGAGATACTCATACGACAGCTGCTGCGGCGCTTGCCCGTGTTGGCCGAGCCGGCAGTAGTCGATGGCAGTACGCTTCAGGATCAGTGCGCGCTCGAGCGGGTTTGGCAGGTGTCGCGATGGGATGCGTTGGCGGTAGGTCTTCCCGCCCGACTGAGCGGACCGTTGCAGGACGCCCTTGGCGCAATGCCGGGGCTCGCCGAGCCCGTTGCCGAACGGCAGGCGGAGCGGCCTCCTCGCTACCTGTGGTCGCGCTTCGGTGATCCGGGCGCCGAGCACGCGTTGGTGTTGTTCTGTCCGTTGCCCGTGCGTAGCGCGTCGGTGGAAGCAGCCTGGCGCCAGCTGGCAAGGCTGATGGAAAGCGCCTTTTTCCGCCGTCTGCGCAGCGAACTGCAGCTTGGCTACGCGGTGTTCTGCGGTTTTCGCCAGCTTGGCGAGCGCGCCGGTATCGTCTTCGCGGTGCAGTCGCCCAGCGCGTCTGCCGGCGAGATCCTCGGCCATATCGAAACCTTTCTCGAATCCTTCTCGGCCGGCCTGGAAGCGTCGTCCGACAAGGTGCTGGAGGCCATCTCCACCGGTGAGTCGCCCAATGGGCTGAGCCATGATCTTCGCCGTCGGGCTGAGGCTGTCTGGCAGGCGCGGTTGGCCGGGCTTGACGCCGAGCATCCGCAAGCGGTGGCTGCCGCGATGTCGACTGGCGATGTCGGTGCTATCAAGGCCCAGCTCCAGGCGCTGCGTGCGGCGGACGGCGGATGGCATGTGGTCGCCAATGCCGATGCCCCTGACGGACGCTGGCAGCAGCGCTGAACGCGCCCGGCTCGACTCGAACAACCATTCCTCATCGTCCTCCACGCCGAAGGCTGCCTTTGCCCGGATGCCGGTCGGCCGTTCGCTGCTTTGGGCGTACGACCTAAGCGTCGTCGCTTAGCCGCATGGATTAGATGCTTTGCATGCAAGACTGCACCCGCGGCGAAAGTACTAGCCTTTCGCCGCCATCGCAGCGTATGTGCGCTTTGATGGCCTTTCGATAATCGCTCCCGTCACGACTGCTTGTCGTCAATACAGCGGAGAGCGCCATGCACAACAACAAGAAAGCCGTATCAACCCTGCTGCCCCTGGCCCTGGCCAGTGCAATAGCAATGACCGTGAGCCAGTCGGCAATGGCCGAGATCGTGCTCTATGACCAGAACGACACCACTTTCTCCACCGATGGCTACTTCAACACCTTCTACGTCCACAGCGACGTGGAGCGGGACGGCGAGCAGTTCGATCGCAAGCAGTCGCGGGTGAAGATGGGCTTCCTGCCCAACTGGATCGGCTTCAACTTCGGCAAGCAGGTCGGCGACCTCAAGCTGGGTGGCCGCTCTTCCTTCTGGGTAACGATCAACGACAGTGACACCAACGGCACCGAAACCGGCATCGACGTACGTCAGTTCTACGCCACTGCCGGCAACGAGCAATGGGGTGAAGTGCTGTTCGGTAAGGACTTCGGCCTGTTCGGCCGTTCCAACATCCTGCTCGACGAGCTGCTCAGCGGTTACGGCCAGGTCAGCGATACCCTGGGCCTGGTCGATGGCGGCGGCGTGTCCTTCGGCAACATTGGTACCGGTTACCCGTACCCGTTCCCGACTTCGCAGATCACCTACCGCTCGCCGAAGATGAGCGGCCTACGCATCGCCGCCGGCATCATGGACCCGGTGGACACCACTGAAGTGGCGGACGACCCAACGGTGCCGGGAAGCGATTTGGACAAGGCTTACCAAGATGCGCCGCGTTTCGAGACCGAGGTGACCTACGAGTTCGAGCTGGGCGGTACCCAGTTCTACACTTGGATCAACGGTATGCAGCAGAGCTCGGACAATACCGACAGCAGCATCGAGAAAGTTGACTCCAAGGGCCTGGGCTACGGCGTGCAGGCCAAGATGGGCAACCTGTCGCTGACCGCCTCGGGCTTCCAGGCCGAAGGCATCAACCCGTTCTTCACCAATAATGCGAATAAGGCCTTCCTGCGCGAGGTCGATAGCGATGGCTACCTGCTGCAGGGCTCCTACCGCTTCGGCAAGAACCGCGTGGCGCTGTCCTATGGCAAGACCAAGGACGACGGCAACGGTCTGGGCAGTGCGGCCGACTATGAAACCCGCGGCATCGCCCTGTTCCACAGCGTCAACGACAACCTGACGCTGGTGGCCGAGCTGAACCAGTTCGAGATCGCTGGTAAGGACGATCCTACGCTTGACGAAGAAACCCGCACCTTTGCAGTAGGCGCGGCGCTGAGCTTCTAAGCGAGTCGTGATCGAAGGGCGCGGATGGCAGCCGAACCGTAGGTCGTGCCATCCGTTGCGAAGCAGTGGTGTGTACGTTGATCGTCTCCACGCCCTGACTGCAGCGACCAACGTTGCATCCTGAAAGGCCGGTACCCGCAAGGGGCCGGCCTTTTTCGCGCACATCCCGGGAGGATTGCGGACGGCAGCGGAACTGTAGCCAGCCTGCGTTGTTTCGTCGCGATGCTACCTAGGCAGGCCTTTACCGGTACTCAAGTAGCATTTTCGGGCCATATGCCCTGGCCAAGAATGGGGTCATCCGATTCAGGTGGTGCGGGGTATCGTGCGTGACCGATGAACAAGGCGAAGTAATCCGCACCGCGATGTCCGAGGCCCGGCTGCCCGAGACGGTGGCACAGGACCTGGCGCGCCAGCTGATGCATCCGCATCTGGGTTTCGTGCTGTTCTTCTGTTCGGCGGAATACGACCTGCCCGCGCTGGGCGATGCGCTGCGCCAGTACTTCGGTGGTGTACGCCTGGTTGGCTGCACCTCGGCGGGCGAAATCACCTCCCAGGGCTATGGCCGCAGCTGCGTGACGGCAGTCGGCTTCGACCATCGCAACTTTTCCATCGCCTGCGAGCTTATCGACGAGATGGACCGCTTCAGCCTGATCGAGGCCCAGCAGCTGGTCGAGCGGCTGGGTAGCGATTGCCGCAGCAACTCGTTGGCGCCGATCAAGGATCACAGCTTTGCGCTGACCCTGCTAGACGGGCTGTCCAGTCGCGAGGAGGTGGTGCTCTCGGCACTGAGCGCCGCCTTCGGCAGCATCCCTCATTTCGGTGGCTCAGCCGGCGACGACAACCACTTGAGCGATACCTATGTGTATTACGACGGCCGTTTCTACAGTGGCGCGGCGATCGTGGTACTGATCAATACCTGGCTGGATTTCGAGGTGTTCACCACCCATCACATCCTGCCCCTCGAAGACAAACTGGTGGTGACTCGCGCCGATAGCAACAGCCGTCGGGTCTACGAACTGAACGCCGAGCCGGCCGCCGAGGAATACGCACGGCTGATCGGTGTGCCGGTCAGCGATCTCGACCACCGCCTGTTCGCAGCCCATCCGCTGGCGGTGCGGATCAACGAGCACTACTACGTGCGCTCGATCCAGAAGGTCAACGAGGACATGAGCCTGACCTTCTATTGCGCGGTGGAGAACGGCATCGTGCTGACGGCCATGGAGCCGGGGCCATTGATGCCGAATCTGGAAGCCTTGTTCGAACGGCTGGAGCAGCGCCTTGGCCCGCCGCTGCTCACGATCGGCTGCGACTGCTTCCTGCGCCGCCTGGAAATCGAGGCCAACGATACCAGCGAGGAAACCTCGGCTTTTCTCCGACGCCAGCAGGTGATCGGCTTCAACACCTACGGAGAGCAGTTCAATGGCATGCACATCAACCAGACCTTCACCGGTGTCGCCATTGGCCGACCCGGAGGCCGGGCAGGTCGCTGAGCTGCTGGCACGGCAGGCCGAACTCGAGCGCGAAAACCACAAGCTCAAACGCATCAACGCTGCGCTGATCGAACGTGTCGAATCCAGCGGCGCGGGGCGGGATGCCTCCTATGCAGCCTTCCAGCATTCGGTTGAACTGGCCGAGCAGGTCCGCGAGCGCACCGACGCCCTGAATCAGGCGATGGCCGAGCTCAAGGGCAGCAATCAGCTGCTCAGCGATGCGCGGCTGCGCGCGGAAACCGCGCACCAGCACCTGGTCGACGCCATCGAGAGCATTTCCGATGCATTCGTGTTGTTCGACCGCGACCAGCGCATCGTCCTCTTCAACCGTCGTTTCAAGTCGCTGTGGACACGCACGCGCGCGCGTATCAACGCCGGCACACGGCTAGCGGAAGTGCGGCGGCTGGCCGAAAGTACCGGGCTGATTGTCGAGGAGCACCGCGGCAAGGGCGATGAACCCACGGTGTATCGCCTGAACAACGGGCGCTGGGTGCAGGTCAGTGAGCGCCCGACCCGCGAAGGCGGTCTGGTCATCCTCTACACCGACATCACCGAGGTGAAGGTCAGCGAAACCATGCGCCGCGAGCAGGCGCTGGCGCAGAAGTCGCGACTGTTGCAGCGCGCCGTGGACAACCTGTCCCAAGGCGTGGCGATGGTCAGCGCCGAAGGCGCGCTGGAACTGTGGAACCGGCGCTTTCTCGAGCTCTGCGGGTTGGCGCCGATCGAGGCGCACCGGCCGTTCGAGGAGGTCATGGCCGACAGCGAGCTGACCCTGCTCACACCCAATAGCCGTGACGCCCGCGGCCGGCCGATTCGCGAGCTGGAACAGCGCCTGTTCGATGGCCGGGTGCTGGAAATCCGTACCCACGCGCTGCCCACCGGTGGCTTCGTCAACACCTTCACCGATATCACCGAGCGCTACCGCCATGCCGAGGCGTTGCGTGAGAGCGAGCGCTGGATTCGCCTGATCACTGACCATGTTCCGGCGCTGATCGCCTATGTCTCGGCCGATCTTACCTACGAGTTCACCAACAAGGTCTACGAGGAATGGTATCGCTGGCCCAGCGACGGCATGCTCGGCCAGTCTCTGCGCGAAGTCCACAGCGGCGAGCATTGGCGGCAACTGGAGCCGTACATCGACCGGGCGCTGTCGGGCGAAAGCGTCAGTTTCGAGATGGCCGAGCGCAACCATGCGGGGCAGCAGCGCTATATGCTGCGCTCGTACGTACCGAACCGGCAGGCCAATGGTGAAGTGGCCGGTATCTTCGTGCTGATCCAGGACATCACCGATCGCCGCCGCACCGCCGAGGCGCTGCATCAGGCCTACCAGAACCTTGAGCAGCGGGTGCGCGAGCGCACTGCCGAGTTGACCAGCCTCAACGGCCAGCTGTTGCGCGAGATCGACGAGCGCAGTCATGCCGAGGCGCGTCTGCGCGAGGCCAAGCGCGAAGCGGAACTGGCCAACCTGTCCAAGACCAAGTTCCTCGCGGCCGTCAGCCACGATCTGTTGCAGCCGCTAAACGCTGCACGGTTGTTCACCAGCGCCTTGCTCGAACAGCCGGGCGCGCTCAATGGCGGGTTGATCCGCAATATCAGCAATTCGCTGGAAGACGTGGAAAACCTGCTTGGCACCCTGGTCGATATTTCCAAGCTGGATGCCGGCGTGATCAAGCCGGATATCGCCCCGTTCGCCGTCAGCGAGCTGTTGGAAAATCTCGCCATGGAGTTTCGCCAGATCGCCGGGGCCGAGCAGCTGCAGCTGGATTTCATTCCCTGTTCGGCACTGGTGCGCAGCGATATCCAGCTGCTGGCGCGCATCCTGCGCAATCTGCTGACCAATGCTATTCGCTACACGCCCAAGGGGCGCGTGCTGTTGGGCTGCCGCCGGCATCGGCAGAGCCTGTCCATCGAAGTGTGGGATACCGGCGTCGGCATCGCCTCGGACAAGCTCGAGGAGATCTTCCAGGAATTCAAACGCGGGGAGGGCGTACGTCCGAATCAGGATCGCGGGCTGGGCCTAGGCCTCGCCATTGTCGAGAAGATCGCGCGCATCCTCGGTCATCGCATTCGTGTCACTTCGCAACCGGGCCGTGGCTCCTGCTTCGCCATCGAGGTGCCGCTGGCCAAGCGCGCGCCCAAGGCACGCCCGGAGCCAAGCACCACGGAACTCGTACTGCAGCGCCTGCAGGGCGCCCGGGTGTGGGTGTTGGATAACGACACTGCGATCTGCGCCGGCATGCGCACGTTGCTGGAAGGCTGGGGTTGCAAGGTCATCACGGCGCTGTCCGAGGAAGACCTGGCGCGGCAGGTCGACAACTTCCATGCTGAAGCCGACCTGATGATTGCCGATTACCACCTCGACAACGGCCACACCGGCATCGACGTCGTCGCCACCGTCAACGCGCGACGCGCCAGCCCGTTACCGGCGCTGATGATCACCGCCAATTACAGCAACGAACTCAAGCAGCAGGTGCGCGAGCTCGGCCATATGCTGATGCACAAGCCGGTGCGGCCGATGAAGCTGAAAACCGCCATGTGCCACATGCTGGAACACGGCACGGCGGGGTAGCGACACGGCCGGTATTCGCACCGGTCGTCAAGCTTGCGAGGCAGCGCTGAGGTGGCGCGCCCATATGCCACGTCCCGGCAGGCGCTCGCGGTCATGCGGTCGGTGCAGCCCGAGGGCTGGCCCTTTGGGAATGATGCCGTTGCCGTTGATCTGCCGGTGGCTGGCGTAGTAGTGGCTCTTGATATGGGTAAAGTCCACCGTTTCGGCGATGCCAGGCCACTGGTACAGCTCGCGCAGCCAGTTCGACAGGTTCGGATAGTCCTCGATTCGGCGCAGGTTGCACTTGAAATGGCCGAAGTACACCGCATCGAAGCGCACGGCCGTGGTGAACAGGCGCCAGTCGGCTTCCGTCAGGTATTCCCCGGTCAGGTAACGCTGTTTGCCCAGCCGCCGTTCGACCCAATCCAGCTCGCGAAACAGCTCGTCGAATGCCTCTTCATACGCCTCCTGTGTGGTGGCGAAGCCGGCGCGGTATACGCCGTTGTTGATGGCCGGGTAGATCCGCGCATTCAGCGCATCGATCTCGCCGCGTAAGGGCTCGGGGTAGAAATCCAGGTGCGAGCCGGTTAGGTCGTCGAATGCGCTGTTGAGAATGCGGATGAGCTCGGAGGATTCATTGTTGACGATGCACTGGCGCTCGCGATCCCACAGCAGGGGCACGGTGACGCGTCCGGAGTAGCCGGAATCATCGCGGGTATAGCGCTGATGCAGGTAGTCGAGGTTGTCCAGCGCATCGCCGCTGGAGCCAGTGGCCTTGTCGAAGGTCCAACCATTTTCCGCCATCAGCCAGCTGACCACCGACACGTCGATCAGCTTCTCGAGGCCTTTGAGTTTGCGGTAGATCAGCGTGCGGTGAGCCCAGGGGCAGGCGAGAGAGACATAGAGGTGGTAACGGCCAGCGTCGGCTGGAAAGGCTGTCTTGCCACCCGGGCCCGGTGAGCCGTCCCGGGTGATCCAGTTGTGACGCTTGGAATGCTCTCGTTCGAATCTGCCGTCGCGGCTTGCGTACCAGCGGTCATGCCACTGGCCATCTATCAGTAATCCCATTTTGTCCTCCTGTTGCGGATAGGAGGCAGTCTAGGAAGCATGGTTCGATTAATGTGACCGAACGGTGGGTTAATCCTATCGCTTAAATCGATGAGTGGCGTGCCTGCCAGTAGGCTCGAGCCTGGGCGAATGCTGCCTCGCGCTCCATCCCCAAGCCGCGCAAGGCAAGCGCCATGGTGGCGATTACCGCCAGTTCGCCGTAGGCCTCTTCATGCGCGCCGGTCCAGACCGCGAGCAGCTGTTGCGAGTCGAGCTGTGTGGGCTTCACATGCCGGCGCTCGGACAGTGCTGGCCACTCTTCATCCCAGGGCAGTCCGTTGGTGGTGCCGTAGAGGTGGGAAATGTTGTCCGGGTTCATCTCGATCTCGCCGCCTTCGCCCTTGATGACGATGGCGTGGTCACCGAGCAGGGTACTGGCCTGGCGATGGGCATCCTGATAGCCGGGGTGGAAGATGCTCTGCAGGCCGCAGCGGGCACCCAGTGGATTGAGCAGGCGCGCCAGCGAATGCACCGGTGAGCGCAGGCCGAGCAGGTTGCGCATGTCGATCATGCGTTGCAGCACCGGCATCCAGGCGCCCAGCGGGATAAACGCGAGATTGCTCTGGTCCAGTGCAGCGCTGACCTGTTGCCAGTTCTCGCAGCGACGAATGCCCAGCAGCTCCAGCTGCTGTTCGGTATAGATGCGCCCTGCGGTGTGCGCGCCACCGCCATGCATGAGGATGCGCACGCCATTCGCCGCCAGGCATTTGGCTGCCAACAGATACCAGGGCAGGTGGCGCTTCTTGCCGGCATAGCTCGGCCAGTCGATATCGACGCTGATCGCCGGTGCCTGCACCCGTGCGCGTACCGCCTCGGTGAAGCCGGCCAGCTCTTCGGCGCTTTCCTCCTTGTGCCGCAGCAGCATGAGGAAGGCGCCTAGCTGAGCGTCCTCCACCTTGCCATCGAGCAGCATACCCATGGCTTCGCGAGCTTCTTCACGCGTCAGGTCGCGTGCTCCACGCTTGCCCTTGCCGAGAATGCGCACGAAGGCGGCGAAAGGATGTTCTGCAGGCGTTTCGAGGCTCATAGGCAGTTGCTCGGTTTTGGCAGCCCGGCCAGCTTGGCGGCCAGTTTCGCAGGAGTGCCCTTGAACAGGCGGTTGAGGTGCAGGCTGTTGCCTTTTTCCGCGCCCAGCTTGAGCGCGGTGTACTTGATCAGAGGGCGAGTGGCCGGAGACAGCTGGAATTCGCTGTAGAACTCACGCAGCAGCCGGAGGATTTCCCAGTGCTCGGCTTCCAGCGTCAGCCCTTCATGGTCCGCCAGCGCTTCGGCAACGGCTTCGCTCCAGTCCGCCAGATCGACCAGAAAGCCGTCCTTGTCCAGCGCGATCTCGCGCCCGTCGACTAACAGGCTCATAGCCAGCTGGTGACCCGCTGATAGCGGCAGGTCAGCTCGACGAAGCCGGCATAGTCCAGCAATTGCACACGAGCGGGCAGGGCACTGAGCGCACGGGCTTGCACGTCTTCCTCCAGCGCGAACACGGCGACCTGTTCCGGCAGGCGCTCCAGTTCGGCCGCAGGCTGTGTGCCTGCCGTCAGGGCGTAGGTCGCGTCGCCGGTCAGCAGCAGGGCGTCGGAATCGGCCAGCAGCGGCAGACAGCTGGCGAAGCGGCTATCGGCAAAAGGCGTGTGGGAAAGCAGATGCAGGGTTGCCATCAGATCGTGATCACATGGTCATAGCGGTTGATCAGGGCACTCAGGCCAGCGTCATCGAGTACCTCGACAGGCAGTGCCAGAGCGGATTCATCCAGGTTGCGCTCGGCCAGGCTGCGGCGTGCGGCGAACAGCGCATCGACACCGAACAGCGGCAGCGCCTGCAGATTCGCCGTCAGGTCTTTCTGCTCGAGTGAAGCAGCCCGCTGTGAAGCGACGAGCTGGAACACGCCGTCGTCGAGAAACAGCAGCCCCAACGGCAATTCGAAAGCGCCGCCGGCCAGCACGATATCCAGCGCTTCACGCGCCGATGGGCCGGCCCAGGGCGACTGGCGGCTGATGATGAGCATGGAGCGTGCCATCAATGACCTCCGAAGCAGACGAGGCGATCCGCTTGCTGCGCCGCTTCGTGCAGTTGTCCGAGTCCCGACAGCTCCCAGCCAGCGGCAAGATTCGCTGCCGGGCGCTGGTAGCGCTGCGCCTCGCCGGTATCCAGTACACCACGACGCAGGCCTGCGGCGATACAGACCACGCCGTCCAACTGGTTGTCGCTGACGAAACGGCTCCATTCGGCCGCCACGTCCAGTTCGTCCTGTGCCGCGACGACGTTCGCTGACGCGCTGTGCACGCCATCCTGATAGAAGAACAGCCGGACGATTTCATGTCCGCCGGCAAGCGCGGCTTCGGCAAAGCGCAACGCACGACGAGCGGCGGGCGAATGGGGCGGGGCGAACAGGGCGATTGCGAATTTCATCGGGGCACCATGGCAAAACAGTCGACATGATACGCCAGCTGCGGACATGAAAAAGCCCGCCGAAGCGGGCTCGTTCAAGCCAGTGGGCGATCAGTCGTCGCCACCGAAGATGCCCAGCAGCTGCAGCAGGCTGATGAACAGGTTGTACAGCGAAACGAACAGGCCGATGGTGGCCATGATGTAGTTGCGCTCGCCACCATGGATGATCGCGCTGGTCTGGAACAGGATGCAGGCCGAGGAGAACAGCACGAAACCTGCGCTGATCGCCAGTTGCAGCCCGGTGATCTGGAAGAAGAAGCCCGCCAGCATGGCGCCGATCAGCACGAAGAAACCCGCGGTGATAAAGCCGCTGAGGAAGCTCATGTCCTTGCGGGTGATCAGCACGTAGGCCGACAGGCCGAAGAACACCAGGGCGGTCATCGACAGCGCCGAGCTGATCAGCTCGCCGCCATTGGCCAGGCCCAGATACATGTTGAGGATCGGGCCGAGCGTGTAGCCCATGAAACCGGTCAGGGCGAAGGTGGAAACCAGACCCCATGCCGAGTTGCGCAGCTTGGCGGTGAGGAAGAACAGGCCGTAGAAGCCGATCAGCACCACGAAGATGTTCGGGTAGGCAGCGTTGGCCTGCATGGCCATGTAGGCAACCAGGCCGCTGAACGCGAGCGTCATGGCCAAGAGCCCGTAGGTGTTGCGCAGGACCTTGCTGACCTCGCGCTGTTCGACCTGCGTGTGGCTAAGCGCGTATTCGTGTTCGTGCATGGCGACACTCCTTGGATGAAATCAAGCCTGAGACGATTTGTCCCGGATCATAGCAGAGGCAAGTGAGATGCCTAGCATCAGTGTTTGACAGTGTATTTCTATCCGGTACTATTGCGCCCGCTTTATCCGGAAGTGTGGCCGAGTGGTTGAAGGCAGCGGTCTTGAAAACCGCCGAAGGGGAGACCCTTCCCAGAGTTCGAATCTCTGCGCTTCCGCCATCTGCAATCCTGAAGGCCCCGTATTCCGGGGCCTTCAGCGTTTCTGTGGTATGGAAAAGCGGGTGTGAGTGTTCCCATATTGTTCCCATCACGATCATGCGAGCGGCGCGGCAAGCACCCCGCCCAGGCACATCGCCGCGTTTTATCTTGACCCATCGAAAATGGGTAATTTTGGTAATCGATCCTCTGGAACGGACGTAAAGCCTTCAGAATCATAGCCTTACAGAGTTTTGTTAAAGGTAATAATAGGGTAATAAATAGGTAATCGAATTACCTAAAACACTGGTAAGTAGGCCGAAACCTAGAGGCCTTTAAAATCAGGCACTTGCAAAAAAATTACCTTTTGCCTTACCTCAAATTACCTTTCAAGGTAATTGCTCCAGCCCAGTAAATACGCAGCTTCCAGCCGTTTCAAAACCACACCTTACCGAAATTACCCATTTCTGAATTCGGCTCTGAATTTGGGGGCGGCGTAGGGCTTCGCTATCGGGCGCACCTTCGCAGGTATCCGCAGGTATTCCTCTCGCCGAGATCATGCCGCCAGCGCAAGCGCTGGGCCGTTTGCGGCGGGGTGCAGGGGTGCAGTGAAAGCGACCTATTTAGCCCGCAGGTGTGGTGGGGGGACAACGGCGCGCGCCGGGTGATGATCGGGTCCGGGGCAGCCGGCAGGCGGCCGCTGGACGGTTGGTGATGCTCCGCGGCGATGCCTTGGTGGGTGGTCGGCCGCTAGCGGTCCTGTCGGTGGGGCGGTACGGCTGAAACCCGCATGAATACTGGCTTTGCGGGCATATTCGAGTGGACGCGCGAGGCCCGTTTTGCTATCGTTTGATGGGGTTTTGCTTGCTTGAAGAACGGCGCGAATCAGGTCGCGCGGACATGAAAAAGCCGCCTCGAGGGCGGCTTCGGCACAGCGGCGATTCTTCAGTTCTTAGTGGGCAGCTCGAACGGCTTGAACCGCACCACCTCTTCCCCAATCCACTCATTCACCTGAGCCAGCCTCGCCTGGATCGGCTCCAGTTCGTTGACCGCCCACACCTCAGCGGCCTCGCGCAGTGAGCCGAAGCCGCCGGCGTTCTGCGGCACGATGCCCATCAGCTGGGGCGGGATCCGGAGCGCCGCCAGCAGATCGTCGCGGCTGATGTTCTTGATCGAGCCGAACTCATCCTTCGCCGCCACCTCGCTCACCGGCATCAGCTGGATGCCGTCCTTCTTGCCACCCGGTGCGTACATGAACAGGTTGCGGAAGTTGCCCGGCCCCTTGGCCGATTTCAGCGCGGTCCGTAGGGCGTCGACGTCTTCTTCTTTCTGTGCCGCGTCGGTCATGTACATGATGAAGCCGGCGTGGCTGCCGTTCTGGTAGTAGCGACGGCGGAAGAGGGTGGCCGACTCATTCAGCAGCGCCGATTGCAGCGCTGACAGCCACTCCGGCAGCCCGTACACCTCCTGATTGATATCCGCCTCGCGCAGATGGCAGATCGTCCCGGGCTTGAACTCATGCTCATCGCGCCACCCGCGCACCTGGTAATAGGTTTCCAAGTCGGCGCCGCGGCGCATGTACTTCGCCAGCGTTGGCTGCAGGCTCAGCGGCTGGCCGAGCATGTTCTGCCGCCGCTCCAGGTACGCATTGCCACACCACAACCAATCCAGCGCGAATTGGCCGAACGCCTGCCGGCTCAGCAGGCGATGCGGGATAAAGGTGCGCTCCAACATGTTGCGCTTGAAGTTGAGCCCGCTCTGCAGGAACACGCTCGCCCTGGTCGACTTCGCCAGCCCATCCAGCGACAGCGGCGGTTCGTACCAGCGGCCGTTGAGCCAGCATTCCAGATAGTCCAGCAGCTCGCGCCCGTCGAGCACCGGCATCGGGTCGCCGAAAGTGAAAGCCTCGATACCGGGAGCAGGGGCGGCGGCAATGTCGGTAGTCATCAGTAAATCTCCATGAAGCTGGTGTTCTGGGCGGTCATGCCCTCGAGGGGCTCGTTGTGCAGGGCATGGAACAGCGCCCAGGCCAGATCGGCGTGGCCGGTTTCATCGGTGCGGCCGGCGGTGTAGGTCATCTGTCGACCGCTGGCCGTGGTGGTTTTGCGGATCGCCATCAGCGAGGAGGCAAGGTCCGTCCAGCCGGCGTCGAATTCCAGCCGGCCCTTGTGGATCACGTCGTAAGCCTTCAGCACCAGGCGCGTTTTCACCTCGGGCGAGTAGCTGAAGGTGGTCAGGTTCGGGAAAAACTGCTTTACCAGCTGCGCCACACCCGAGCCCATGCCCGTCATGTCGATGCCGATGTACGTCACCCAATAGCGCAGCGTCACCCGGCGGATGGCTTCGGCCTGGGCGGCGAAGTCCATCCCGCGGAACTGATGGCGCTCGAGCACGCGGAACTTCCCGCCCGGTACCAGCGGCGGCGCCGCCACGATCAGGCCAGCGCTATCGCCCGTCTCGGCCGGGTCATAGCCCACCCACACCTGACGGTCACCAAACGGCCGATCGGCGAACGGCTTGTAGTCCTCGTTCCACTCGATCCAGCTATCCACCATGCACGGCTGCAGCACCGCCAGCGGGAAGATCGAGGCCCCGTCGTCGACGAACTGGCACATCAGCAGGTTCGCGTAGGCCTCCGCGCTGTACTCCAGGCGCAGCTCCTCGATGTCGAACAGATCGCAGCCGCGCTCCTCGGCATCCAGGATGGTCACAATCTGCCGCCAGAGCCGGTCCTCGCAAAGCCGCCCCTGCTGCAGCGCGTCATGCGAAACATCGATGCTGATCCGCTGCGCCGCCGGCTTGCCCTTGTTGAAGCGCTCACCCGTCCAGAACGAATAGGCCTCATGTGCCATCGAGGAGGGCGTCGAGAAGTAGGTGCGGCGGTATTGCTTCTGCATCGCCATGCCGCTGGCGACCTTGTTCAGCTCGTTGAACTTGAACGTCCAGAAGAATTCGTCGAAGTAGAAATTGCCATGATAGCCCTGCGCCGTCCGCGCGTTGGTACCGAGGAAGTGCAGCTCCGCACCGTTGCTCAGAATGATCGGGTCGCCCGTCAGCTCCACCTGGCACACCTCACGGGCGAACGCCTGGATGTACGCCTTGAAGATGTGCGCCTGATTCTTCGACGCAGACAGGAAGATCTGATTGCGCCCCGTCACCAGCGCATCGAGCAGCGCCTCCCGGGCGAAGTAGAACGTCGCACCGATCTGCCGGCTCTTCAGAATCGCCCGCGTCCGCTGATTGCCCGCCCGGTACCAGTCCAGCTGGTAACCGAAGCAGCCGTCGCGGAACGCTTCCTCGAGCTGCTCGATGTGCTCCTCGGCGAACTCGTTGCGCTTCGGCGCCTTCTTCGGCCCGGCGTTGCGCTTGTCCAGGTTCGGATTGAGCTCCGCCTCGGTGCCGCCGCCCTTGAATCGCTCGATTCGCGCCTGCCGCTCCAGTTGGCGGTGCAGCAGGTCGATTTCCTTGAAGTCGCCGCCCGTCTTGCCGTCCTTCAGGATCAGCTGCACCAGGCGGGCCTCCAGCGCGCCGCCGATGCGCTCGACGTTGTCCGCCCGGTCCCACTCGTCCCGGGCCTTCCAGCTGTGGACGGTCTTTTCCTTCTCGCCCAGGTAGTCGGCGATATCCGTGATGCGCCAACCCGTCCAGTACAAAAACTTGGCCTGGCGGCGGTTGTCGCGTTGAGCGGGGAGTTCGGCGGGTGCATTCATGGCGCCGATGCTGCCGCTCACGCGCGCGAGCCGTTACTCCGACGCCCTGTACGTCCAGCCAGTACAGGGTGCGCGAATTGCCCGCAGTTCGCCGGCTGCCGACCATGCCCTCACAGCAACTGCACCCAGCAGCTACCGACTGAGGACAGACCGCATGGCCGGCACCACCACCCCCGCCAAGAAATTCCGCTCCAAGTGGACCCGCATCGCCGTCGAAGGCGCGACCACCGATGGCCGCACCATCGAGCGCAGCTGGATCGAAGACATCGCAGCCCAATACAACCCGGCCACCTACGGCGCCCGCATCAACTGCGAGCACATCAAAGGCATCGCCCCGGACACCCCGTTCGGCGCTTACGGCGACGTGCTCGCGGTCAAGGCCGAAGAGGTCGAACTCAACGGCGAGAAGAAGCTCGCGCTGTATGCGCAGATCGAACCCAACGACGCGCTGCTGGCCCTGAACAAGAAGCGCCAGAAGGTCTACACCTCCATTGAGGTGCAGCCCAAGTTCGCCGACACCGGCAAGGCCTACCTCATCGGCCTGGCCATCACCGACAGCCCCGCCAGCCTGGGCACCGAAGCGCTCGAATTCAGCGCCAAGCACGGCACCCTGGCCAATCGCAAACAGCATCCGGACAACCTGTTCACCGCGGCCGAGGAAGTCGAGCTGCAGTTCGAGGAGGTCACCGACCAGCCCGGCGCCTTCAAGGACTTGGCCGCCCGCGTCAAGGCGCTGTTCACCAAGGGCAAGGAAACCGAGGGCCAGTTCAGCGAGCTGGGCGAAGCCGTCACCTCCCTGGTCGATTTCGCCGAAAAGCAGCAGACCAGTCTGGATGCGTTCCGCACCGAGTCCACCGCGCTGGGCGAGAAGGTCACCAAGCTCGAGGAAACCGTGGCGGATCTGACCACCAAGCTCGGCCAGACCCAGGACCACAACCAACAGCAGCGCCCGCCGGTTCCCGGCAACAGCCAGCAAGTCCTCACCCAATACTGACCGACGCCGGAGCACCCCATGCGTAACGAAACCCGCAAACTGTTTAACGGCTACCTACAGCAGGTGGCCAAGCTCAACGGCGTGGACAACGCCACCGAGAAATTCAACGTCACCCCGACCGTACAGCAGAAGCTGGAAACCGCCATCCAGGAAGCCAGCGGTCTGCTCAAGAGCATCAACATCATCGGCGTAGAGCAGCAGGAAGGCGAAGCGCTGCTGCTGGGCGTCAACGGCCCGATCGCCAGCCGCACCAACACCAAGACCGGCGGCCGTCGCAACCCGGCCGACCGCAGCGACCTGAGCAAGGACACCTACAGCTGCAAGCAGACCAACTTCGACAGCGCGTTCCCCTACGCGCTGATCGATGCCTGGGCCAAGTTCCCCGACTTCCAGGTGCGCCTGTCCGGCTCCATCACCGAGCGCCAAGCGCTGGACCGCATCATGATCGGCTTCAATGGCACCAGTGCCGCTGCCACCTCCGACATTGCCGCCAACCCGCTGCTGCAGGACGTCAACGTCGGCTGGCTGCAAAAGATCCGCACCGGCGCGGCCGACCGCGTGCTCGACGAAGTCGTCGACGCATCTGGCAAGGTGACCGTGGGCGCGACTGGCGACTACAAGACCCTCGACGGCGTGGTGTTCGACGCCGTGCAGATGCTCGATCCATGGCACCGCAGCCACCCCAACCTGGTAGTCATGGTTTCCCGCGACCTGCTGCACGACAAGCTCCTCGCCGCAGTCGAGAAGGGTGCCGCTTCCAACCAGGAAGAGAACGCTGCCGACCAGATCGTCACCAAGGCCCGCCTCGGTGGCCTGCCGATCGTCGACGCGCCGTTCTTCCCGACCGGTACCGTGCTGGTCACCACCCTGAGCAACCTGTCCATCTACTTCCAGGAGGGCGCGCGCCGCCGCCATGTGAAGGACGAGCCGGAGTACGACCGCATCGCCGACTACCAGTCGAGCAACGATGCCTACGTGATCGAGGACTTCGGTCTGGTCGCCCTGGTCGAAAACATCGAGGCGGTGTAAGCCATGCTCAGCCCAGCCCAACGCAACCAGCTGCGCAAACGCGCAGCCCTGCAGGCAGCTGAGGTAGCCCCGGCCATGTCCATGGCCGGCGCCACCGCCTACGAACAGCAGCTGCTGCAACTCAACCAGGACCGGCTGCGCCTCAAGCAGGTGCAGTCGGAGCAGGGCAAGGCTGAGCTCAAGCGTTTGCTCATCCCGGCCTATCAGCCCTACATCGAAGGCGTGCTGGCTGCCGGCAACGGCGCCCAGGACGATGTGCTCACCACGCTTATGGTCTGGTCCATCGACGCGGGCGACTTCGCCGGCGCTTTGGCCATCGGCCGTTACGTGCTCGAGCACAGCCTCAAGATGCCCGACCGCTTCGCGCGGACCACTGGTTGCCTGCTGGCTGAAGAAGTGGCCAATGCCGCCCTCAAGCAGCAGAAGGCCGGCGCACCGTTTGACCGTTTCGTCCTGTCGCTGGCCGCAGACATCACCGCCGAGCACGACATGCCCGACGAAGCCCGCGCCAAGCTGCACCTCGCCCTGGGCAAGGCCTACCTGGCCGAGCTGGACGAAGCGGCGCCGAACGCTGAAGGCATGGAAGAAGCACGCGCCCACCTGGCGCGTGCCATCGACCTGCACAGCAACTGCGGCGGCAAAAAGGATCTGGAGCGCGTCGAGCGCCTCCTCAAGAAACACGCGGAAAGCAAGCCAACCGAATCCGGTACCGGCGAGCCCACCGAGCACGACCCGCCGCCGTCCGACACGGATGAAAGCCAGCCGAGCGAAGAGGGCGCCCCGAGCACCGACACCGGTTCCAGCGAGCCACCCGCTAACTGAGCGTCCCCCACGCACTCGGCGGCTCGGGGCTGATCGACAGGCTTTCTCCTTGGCCTTGTCGTGAAGCCCCGACCACCGCCGAACTAGGGCAAGAATTCATGAGCGCATTCATCGCAGCAGGCGGCAGCACTGCGCCGTACCCCATTACCAACGATGGCTGGTTTCCTGATCTGGACGGCCAGCACCTGCGCGAATCCCTGCGTTTGGACGGCAGCATTACCGATGCCCGTCTCGAAACCGCAGCCGTCAACGCGGTAATCGAAGTCAACCGCGAACTCAAATCCTGGAAGGTCCAACAGCTCGCTGCCGGCAACGCCAGCCTGGCCGATGTGCCGGCAGATGAGATCCAGGGCGAAAGCCAGCTGCTGCACCTCTACCGCCGCGCCATCTATTGCAGCGCAGGCGCCGAGCTGGCCGAGCGCATGCGCGACTACAGCGCCACCGGCGACGGGGCCGAACGCGCCGAAGCACTTACCCCCACCGCCGACGAATACCGTCGCGATGCCCGCTGGGCGATCCGAAGCATCCTCGGCCGGGTGCACACCACCGTGGAGCTGATCTGATGGAAACGATCGACTGGAACGAGATCAGCCGCCGCGGACTGCTTGAGCGAATCAACCGCGAAATCATGCACCCGCTCGGGTTGGCCGTTTGCCGAGTCGTTGAAACTGGCGTCTCGCCTGGCGCGCTGGTCTCCGAGGATGGCCCATTCGTGTATCCCGACGAAGGCACCGCTGAGGCGCACGACTGATGGCCAGCCTGCGCGCCCAGCAGGGCGACACCGTCGACGCAATCTGCTGGCGGCACTACGGGCGCACCGCTGGCGTGGTCGAGCAGGTGCTCGAAGCCAACCCAGGCCTGGCCGACCTCGGCCCGGTCATCCCACACGGCACGCAGGTTCTGCTGCCGGAACAGGCCGTGCGCGCCGAACAACGCCAAATGGTGAACCTATGGGACTGATCTACCTCGCCCTCTACAAGGGCCGCGGCACGCTGTTCAACCGCCTGATCCGTCTCTGGACGCGCTCGATCTACAGCCACTGCGAACTGGTCCTGGCCGATGGCCGCTGGCTCTCCGCCTCGGCCATGGACAGCGGCGTGCGCGCCAAGCACATCGAACTCAACCTCGAGCACTGGGACCTGATCCCACTGCCATGGGCGGACTACCGCCAGATCGCCCGCGTGTTCCGCGCCAACGCCGGGCAGGGCTATGACTTCTTCGGCCTGTTCGGCAGCCAGCTGCTGCCGGTCGGCCTGCACAGCCGTCGCCGTTGGTTCTGCAGCGAGTTCTGCGCCGCCGCGCTCGGCTTCCCCATGCCGCAACGCTACAGCCCGGCACAGCTGGGCGAAGTGGTCCAGCACATCAACACCCTCACAGCCAACGGACAGTGGAATGAAGCGCATGCCTGACAGAGCCGAAACCTGGGCGTGGCTCGCCACGTGGGCACAGGAAAACTACCCGGTGATCTACGCCGCCGCGTTGTCGGCTGCCATCGCTGGCTCCCGGCTGATGCTTGGCGGTGGCGAGCTTCGTCGCATTGCGGTCGAGTCGTTCGTCTGCGGGCTCATCACCCTCGCATTCAGCAACGGGCTGTCGCTGTTCGGCATCGCGGTAGAAACCGCACCGTTCTTCGGCGGCATCATCGGCTTGGTGGGTGCAGAGGGCGTGCGCGCTGCGGCCAAGCGTCTTTTTGATCGCAAGGCGGACCAACTATGACCCAGCTCCTTCGCAACGGCGCCCGCGGCCTCTCCGTGCGCAACCTGCAGGCCGCACTCACGCTGGCCGGCTTCGCTGTAGCCGTGGACGGCGACTTCGGTGAGCAGACCGAGCGCGTCGTTGTTGCCTTCCAGCGCCGCGCCGGCCTGGTGGACGATGGCGTCGCGGGTCCGAAGACGCTGGCGGCGCTCCACGGCTACGACACCTCGCGCTACCTCAAGCGGAAGGACTTGCAGCAGGCCGCCGACCGCCTCGGCGTGCCGCTGGCCAGCGTCATGGCCATCAACCAGGTGGAGAGCCGCGGCGAGGGCTTCGCCAGCAATGGCCGCCCGGTGATCCTGTTCGAACGGCACGTCATGCACGCCCGACTCCAGACCAATGGCCTGAGCGAGGCTGAGTCCGATGCACTGGCCGCCAAGCATCCCGCCCTGGTCAACCGCAAGTCCGGCGGCTACATCGGCGGCACCGCCGAGCATCAACGCCTCGCCCAGGCCGCGCAGATCCACTACGCCGCCGCGCTGGAATCCGCCAGCTGGGGCCTGTTCCAGATCATGGGCTACCACTGGCAGCGCCTTGGCTACCACGACGCGCAGCACTTCGCGGACACCATGGCCTTGAGCGAGGCCGCCCAGCTCGACGCCTTCGTCACCTTTATCGAAACCGACCCCGCGCTGCACAAGGCGCTCAAGGCGCGCAAGTGGGCCGAGTTCGCCAAGCGCTACAACGGCCCGGCCTACGCCAAGAACCTCTACGACGTGAAGCTCGCCCGGGCCTATGGCCAGTTCGCCGCAGAGCACGCCCAGGAGCAGGCAGCATGACCAGCTGGAAAGTTTGGCTTGGCGTAGCGGGGCTGGTCGTTGCGCTGCTGGTGGCCTTGAACATCCAGGCTCAGCGGATCGACGCGGCAAACGCCCGCACGGATCTCGCCACCGAGCGCCTGAAAACCGCCAAGCAGCGCAACGCCAACCAGGCCGCCACCATCACCCGCCTCACTGGCGAGGTCGCCACCCAGCGCCTGGACCAGCTCGCCCTGCAGCAGACGCTCAGCGACATGCGCCAGGCCCAGGCCACCGATCAGCTCAAGAAGAAGGAACGCCGCCGTGAAGACCCAACCCATGCGACTTGGGCTGCTCAGCCTATGCCTGATGCTGCTCGCCGCCTGCACCAACGTCCCGCTATCACCGGAGCAGACGGTTACCGTCAGTGGCTGTCCGGTCGTGACGCGCTGCACGCTGGACCCGGCGGCGCCGGCCAGTAACGGCGAACTGAGCGACGACGCCGACTACCTCATGGGCGCCTGGGGTGAGTGCGCCGCCAAGGTCGACCTGGTGGTGGACCACAACGCGCGCAGCACCCAGCCATGAACAAGCCCGAATCGCTGCGCGCACACCTCACCGCCGCCATCCCCGAGCTCAAGCGCAACCCGGACCGCCTGCTGGTGTTCGTCGATAACGGCAGCATGCGCAGCACCGCCGCGCCTGGCCTGTCGTTCGAATACAGCTACACGCTCAACCTGATCCTGACGGACTTCGCCGGCCATCCGGACGCCGTCGCCATTCCGCTGTTCGCCTGGGTGCTGGTCAACCAGCGCGAGCTGATGGAGAACCTGGAGCGGGGCAGGGACGCCATCAAGTTCGAGGCCGACATCCTCGACAACAGCAAGGTGGACCTGTCCATCACCCTGCCGCTCACCGAGCGCGTGATCGTCAAGCGCCAGGCCGATGGCACCCTGCAGGTCAGCCACCCGGCAGAGCCAGTGGTCGACGACGAACTGTTCCTGGTGCCGGCGATGCGCGTGGAAACGCCAGACGGCGAGCTGCTCGCCGAGTGGGGCGGCAATGGCTGATGACCTGCGCGCCCTCGAGGACTGGGCCGGCGCGCTGCTCAACCAGCTGCAGCCGGCCGAGCGCCGTAAGGTTACCAGCACCATCGCCAGCGACTTGCGCCGCAGCCAGCAGCAGCGCATCGCTGCGCAGCGCAACGCCGACGGCACTCCTTTCGCCCCGCGCAAACCCCGGCAGGAGCTACGCGCCAAGGCCGGGCGCATCAAGCGCAAGCGGCAAATGTTCAGCAAGCTGCGCACCGCTCGTTACCTGCGCCTGCAGAGCGACGCCAGCACCATCGCCATTGGTTTCGCCGGTCGTGTCTCGCGTCTGGCGCGCATCCACCAGTACGGATTGCGCGACAAGCCCGCCCGCAACGCAGCGGATATCCAGTACGCCAAGCGGGAGCTGATCGGCTTCACCGATGCGGATCTGGAGTTGATCCGCGACCGCCTGCTCGAGCACCTGGTGCGCTAACCCTGTAACGCCCGCCGCTTCACAGCCCCGCGAATGCGCCCCGCGCGCGCGAACGCCAGCATGGGGCCATGAATATCACCGACCTCCTGCGCCGCCTCGAGAACCTGATCCGCCTCGGCACCATCGCCGCGGTGGACCATCAGGCCGCGCGCTGCACCGTCCGCACCGGAGGGCTCAGCGTGCCGAACCTGCCGTGGCTCGCCCTGCGTGCGGGTGACAGTAGCGACTGGGACCCGCCAACGGTCGGCGAGCAGTGCATCCTCATCGCGCCAAGCGGCGAACCGGCCCAGGGCATCGCCCTGGTCGGCCTCTACTCACAGCAACGTCCGGCGCCGTCGAATAGCGCCACCGTGCGCCGCCGGAAATACCCGGACGGGGCTGTGATCGATTACGACCACGACACCCACACCCTGAGCGCCACGCTGCCCGACGGTGGCAAGGCGCAGCTCACCGCGCCGGGTGGTGTCACCATCCTCGGCAAAGTCGACATCACCGGCACCGTGACCGTCAGCGAAGACGTGCTTGCAGCCGGCATCAGCCTGGTCAACCACGTACACGGCGGCGTTCAGAGCGGCCCGAGCACCACGGGGGCGCCGCAATGATCGGCATGTCCGCCACCACCGGCCGCACCATCACCGGCGCAGCGCATCTGGCGCAATCCATCGCCGACGTGCTCACCACACCCATCGGCAGCCGCGTGATGCGCCGCGAATACGGCAGCCTGCTGCCGGACCTGATCGACGCCCCCTTCAATGACGCCACCCGCCTGCAGGCCTACGCCGCCGTGGCCATGGCACTGATGCGCTGGGAGCCGCGTATCCGCCTCAGCCGTGTGCAGCTCAGCCTCGGCGAGCAGCCCGGCCAGGCTTACCTGGACGTGGAAGGCAGCCGCACTGACAGCAACGAGCCGCTCAGCCTGCGCGTGCCGCTCGCCCTGGGAGCCGCCGCATGAGCACCTTTACCCCCATCGATCTGGCCCAGCTGCCGACGCCTGACGTGGTCGAGCCGATCGACTACGAAGCCATCCTCGCCGAGCGCAAGGCCTTCGCCATCAGCCTCTGGCCAGCCGAAAAGCAGGCCGAGGTCGCCGCCACCCTGGCGCTGGAATCCGAACCGCTCACCAAGCTGCTGCAGGAGAATGCCTACCGCGAAACCCTCTGGCAGCAGCGCGTCAATGAAGCCGCATTGGCCGTCATGCTGCCGTTCGCCCAGGGCGCGGACCTGGAGCAGATCGGCGCACGCTTCAACGTCGAGCGCCTGACCATCACCCCGGCCATCCCCAGCGCCGTGCCGCCGGTGGCCGCCGTGATGGAGGATTACGAAGCCATGCGTGAGCGCATCCAGATGGCCATGGAGGGGCTGAGCACCGCCGGCCCGCGCAACGCCTACATCTTCCACGCCCGCAGCGCCGACGGACGCGTGGCCGACGCCTCCTGCATCAGCCCCAGCCCGGCCGAGGTCATCGTCACCGTGCAGAGCGCTCTGGGCGATGGCAGCGCCGCGCCCGAGCTGCTCGCCGCAGTAGATGCCTACCTCAGCGACGAGGACCGCCGCCCGGTCGCCGACCGACTCACCGTGCAGGGCGCGGAGGTGCTGCCCTACAGCGTCAACGCCGTGCTCTACCTCAACACCGTCGGCCCCGAGGCTGAGCCAATCCGCGCTGCTGCCGAGGCCCGCGGCCTTGCCCTGGTCAGCCAGCGCCGTCGCCTTGCGCAGGAGGTCAACCGCTCCGCCCTGGACGCCGCCCTGCACATCGAGGGCGTCAAGCGCGTCGAGCTGCCCGGCTGGGTCGACGTGGTCGCCACTGAAACCCAGGCACCGTACTGCACCGGCTTCACCGTCACGGTGGCGGAGGCCTGATGGCGAGCCTGAGCCTGCTGCCACCCAACGCCAGCGAGCTGGAGCGGCTCGCCGCCGAAGCCCTCGCGCAGATCGAGCGCGTGCCGGTACCGCTGCGCGAGCTCTGGAATCCGGACACCTGCCCGGTGGAGCTGTTGCCCTACCTCGCCTGGGCGTTTTCCGTCGATCGCTGGTCCAGCGCCTGGCCCGAGCGCGCCAAACGCGCCGCCATCAAGGCCGCGTACTTCATCCACGCCCACAAGGGAACCATCGGCGCGCTGCGCCGGGTGGTTGAACCGCTGGGCTACCTGATCGAAGTGCGCGAATGGTGGGAGGAGGCCCCGCTGGGCACGCCCGGCACCTTCCGCCTGCTGGTGGGCGTGCTGGACACCGGCATCACCGAAGAGATGTACCAGGAACTCACCTGGCTGATCGACGACGCCAAGCCCGTCAGCCGCCACCTGGTGGGCCTTGCCATCGGCCTGGACGTCACCGGCACAGCCCACATTGGCGCCGCGCTCACCACCGGCGACGAACTCACCGTCTACCCACCCGCATCGCGTGACATCGAGGTCGGCGGCACGCTGGCCTGGGGCGCGCGTGAACACGTCATCGACACCATGGACATCCGCTGATATGGCAGACCAGAACTCGCAATACATGGCCATGCTCACCGCAGTCGGCGAGGCCAAGCTGGCCAACGCCACCGCCCTGGGCGTCAACTTGAACATCACCCAACTCGGCGTGGGTGATGCCAATGGCGTCGAGCCGATGCCCAGCCGCACCCAGACGGCGCTGATCAATGAGCGGCGCCGCGCACCGCTCAACCAGCTCAGCATCGACCCGAACAACAGCGCCATCATCATCGCCGAGCAGGTCATCCCCGAGGACATTGGCGGCTGGTGGATCCGCGAGATCGGCCTGTATGACGAAGCGGGCGACCTGGTCGCAGTCTCAAACTGCCCGCCGACCTTCAAGCCCGAGCTTGCCCAGGGCAGTGGCCGCACCCAGGTGGTGCGCCTCAACATCCTGGTGAGCAGCACCCAGAACATCCAGCTGAAGATCGACCCGAGCGTGGTGCTGGCGACGCGAAAATACGTCGATGACCTCACGGTTCGCGCGGCTCAGGCCGATGCCGAAACTGGCACTGACAACTCGAAAATCATGACGGCACTGCGGGTCTGGCAAGCCATAACCAAGCGCTTCTCCAGCCAAACGCAGGCGGAGGGAGGCGAAGACAACAGTACGGCGATGACACCGCTTCGTGTGCTGCAGGCGATTCGCTCGGTCGTAGCAGTAGCGAGCGAAACGCTGCGCGGCGTGCTGCGTATAGGAACGCAGGCCGAAGTCGATGCAGGTGTGCTCGATGACGTGGCGGTGACACCGAAGAAATTGCGCATGGGTTTCGCGGGCAACATTGGCGTTAACGGCTACATCGCGTTTCCGTCGTGGCTCCTCGGCTTCATCATCCAGTGGGGGCTTCAGGCCACTCCGTCGCTGGCCAGCGGCGAAACGACATCGGGTGCGGTTACGCTCCCTGTGGCCTTCCCCAACGCCATGCGTGGCCTGGCTCTTACATACAAGTCAGTCGGTGCTAACGGGGCTATGGGCTACAACGACCCGAAACTCGGAGGGTTCACATATACGTTGCGCGCTCTGTCGACCCTCGCGGCGTCGGAGTTCTTCTTCATTGCGGTAGGCCGATAGGAGAGATCGCATGTTCTATTCAGAGAAAGCTGGCGCGTTTTATGACCCGGCGATTCATGGTGAAGCGCTACCCGCTGACGCGATCGAGATAACCCGTCAACGGCATGGTGAGCTATTGGGCGGGCTGGCCAGGGGGCAGCGTGTTGTCGTCCAGGCCGGGTTGCCCATCCTTATCGACCCACCGGCCCACGTGCCGACTGTGGAGGAAGTCTGCACCCGTATCGATACCGCCGCCGATACCGCACGTGCTCGCGTCGCCGGCGATCCGCTTCGCGCCGTCGAATACGACCGCGCCCGCATCGAGGCGCAGGCCTTCGCCGACGCCGGTTACCCAGCCGATGCGGTGCCTCGCACTGTCGCCGCCTGGGCCATCAACGGGCGCACCGCGCAACAGGCTGCGGACAGCATCCTGGCCGAGGCCGCGGCGTACACCGAGGCGCTGTACGTCATCCGCGAAACCCGCCTGGCCGCCAAGGAGCAGATCCGCACGCTGATGGCCGCTGGCGAGGTCGAGCAGGCGCAGCAGCTGGCCGAGCAGACCATCGCCGCGATCGAGGCGGCAGTGGCAGGCGTCGGCAACGCCGCGGCGTGATTCATTGTTGGAAGAACAGCCCCGCAAGCCGGGGCTTTTTCTTGTTCGTGCTGTAGCCCCCGCCGCTACACAGCCCGCCGCGTGCGCCTCTTGCGCGCGCGCGTCACCCTCAAGGCTCACTGATCCGGCACTCGCCCAGGAGCCTCTACCCCATGGCCACCGAATACCATCACGGCGTCCGCGTCCTCGAAATCAACGAGGGCACCCGCCCCATTCGCACCGTTTCCACCGCCGTGGTGGGCATGGTTTGCACCGCGTCCGATGCCGATGCGGTCAAGTTCCCGCTCAACAAGCCCGTGCTGCTCACCGACGTGCTCACCGCCTCCGGTTCGGCCGGTGAGCTGGGCACCCTCGCTCGCAGCTTGGATGCCATCGCCGACCAGGCGTCGCCCGTTACCGTCGTGGTGCGTGTGGCCGATGGTGAAGGCGTCGACGATGCCGCCAAGGAAGCGGACCAGGTCAGCAAGATCATCGGCGGCGTGAGTGCCACCGGCGAATACCAGGGCATGAAGGCCCTGCTGGCCGCTGAGGCCCAGCTCGGCGTCAAGCCGCGCATTCTCGGCGTGCCCGGGCTGGATTCGCTGCCGGTGACCACCGAACTGATCTCCATCGCCGAGAAGCTGCGCGGCTTCGCCTACGCCAACGCTTACGGCTGCGAGACCGTCAGCGATGCCATTGCCTACCGCGCCGGTTTCGGTGCGCGTGAGCTGATGCTCATCTGGCCGGACTTCGTCTCCTGGGACACCGTGGCGAACGCCAACGCACCGGCCAGCGCCATCGCTCGCGCCCTGGGCCTGCGCGCCAAGCTGGACGAGCAGGTCGGCTGGCACAAGACCCTCTCCAACGTGCCGGTCAACGGCGTATCGGGCCTGTCCAAGGACATCTACTTCGACCTGCAGAACCCAGCCACCGACGCCGGCCTGCTCAACGCCGACGAGGTCACCACCCTGATCCGCCGCGACGGCTTCCGCTTCTGGGGCTCGCGCACCTGCAGCGCCGACCCGCTGTTCGCCTTCGAGAACTACACCCGCACCGCCCAGGTGCTGGCAGACACCATGGCAGAGGGACATTTCTGGGCTGTGGACAAGCCCATGCACGCCTCCCTGGTGCGCGACATCGTCGAGGGCATCAACGCCAAGTTCCGCGAGCTCAAGCGCGGCGGCTACATCATCGACGGGCAGTGCTGGTTCGATGAGGCGGCCAACGACAAGGACACCCTCAAGGCCGGCAAGCTGTTCCTGGACTACGACTACACCCCCGTACCGCCGCTGGAAAACCTGCTGCTGCGCCAGCGCATCACCGACCGTTACCTGGTCGACTTCGCCGCCGGCATCACCGCCTGACCCCATTGACCCGCGCGGCCCCGGCCGCGCCGTAGGAGAGCCCAGCCATGGCCCTGCCCAAAAAGCTGAAACACATGAACCTGTTCAACGACGGCGGCAGCTACGTTGGTCAGTGCAAATCCGTCACCCTGCCGACCCTCAGCCGCAAGCTGGAAGCATGGCGCGGCGCTGGCATGGACGGCCCGGTGAAGGTCGACCTGGGCCACGGCGACGATGGCATCCAGATTGAATGGACCCTCGGCGGCTGGGACCTGACCGTGCTGCGCCAGTTCGGCGCGGTGAAGGCGGACGGCGTGATGCTCCGCTGGGCAGGTTCCGTGCAGCAGGACGACACCGGCGCGGTATCCGCCGTTGAGATCGTGGTACGCGGCCGGCACGAGGAGATCGATTTCGGCGACGCCGAGTCCGGCGAAGACACCGAGCACTCCATCACCACCGCCTGCACCTATTACAAGCTCAGCGTGGACGGCAATGTCGAGATCGAGATCGACAACCTGAACTTCGTTTACACGATAGGCGGCGTTGACATGCTCGCCGAGCACCGCAAGGCCATCGGCCTGTAAGCCATGCACGGCCAGCACCCACCGTTTCGCAACCCGCCGCAGTCGCCAAGCGCTGCGGCAACCCCAACCCCAAGGAGCACACCCATGAGCAAGACCAGCGAGCCCATCGTCCTCGAGCAGCCGATCCAGCGCGGCGAAAAGACCACCATCACCGAAATCACGCTGCGCAAGCCGGCTGCCGGTGAGCTGCGCGGCCTCAAGCTGACCGACCTGCTCAACGGCGACGTCAACGCCACCATCCGCCTGGTGCCGCGCATCAGCCAGCCGACTCTGACTGAGCAGGAAGCCGCCGCCCTGGACATCGCCGATCTGCTCATGTGCGCGGATACCGTAGCGGGTTTTTTGCAGAAGACGGGCAGCACGGCGGAATCCCCCGCCGCGTAGACGACGTGATGGCGGACATCGCCCTGGTGTTCCACTGGGGGCCGGAGCAGATGAACGCCATGCCCCTGCATGAACTGATGGACTGGCGCGAGCGCGCCATCGAACGATGGGAGCGCACGCATGGCGCGTGATCTGAACCTCAAGGTCAACCTACAGGCACTGGACAACTCCACGCGCCCGCTGCGCACCATTGCCAGCGGCGCGACCAGCCTGGGGCGCGCCCTCAAGGACACCCGTGGCGAGCTCAAGGGCCTGCAGGCCCTGCAGAAGGACGTCAGTTCATTCCGCAACCTCAAGGGCGCCGCCGACCAAACCGGCGGCGCCCTGCAGGCCAACCGAGAGCGCGTCAAGGCGCTGTCCCGCGAGCTGGCCAGCACCGCCACGCCCACCAAGGCGCTGACGCGTGAATTCCAGAGCGCGGTCCGCCAGGGCCACGCCCTCAAGCAGAAACACAACGAGCAACAGCGCGAGCTGCAGGGCCTGCGCGGCAAACTGGGCGAGGCGGGCATCAGCACCCGCAACCTCGGCCAGCATGAGCGCGAGCTGCGCCAACGTGTCGAGAGCACCAACAAAACGCTCGCGCAGCAGGAACAGCGCCTCAAACAGCTCACCACCCAGCAGAAGCGCCTTGGCCAGGCCAAGGCGCAGTACGAGCGCACCCAGCAACTGGCCGGCAGTATGGCCGCGACGGGGGCGGGGGGGCTGGCGACCGGCAGCGGCATTCTCTATGCCGGCGCGAAGGTCATGGCGCCTGGGCTGGAGTTCGACACCAGCATGAGCAAAGTGCAGGCGCTGACAAAGCTCGACGCTGGTAGTGAAGAGCTCGGCGCGCTGAGGAAGCAGGCACGAGATCTAGGCGCCAGCACCCAGTTCACTGCCGGGCAGGCCGCCGATGCCCAGGGTTTCCTGGCCATGGCCGGCTTCAAACAACAAGCGATCATCGCGGCGATGCCGGGCATGCTCGATTTGGCCAAGGCGGGCGACACCGATCTTGCGGCCACCGCGGATATTGCGTCGAACATCCTCAGCGGACTGGGCATGCAGGCCACTGAAATGGGCCGCATGGGCGATGTGCTGACAGCCACGTTCAGCAACTCGAATACCAACCTGCAAATGCTCGGCGAGACGATGAAATACGCCGCGCCAATTGCCAAAACCTACGCCGTAGACCTCGAAACCGTCTCTGCCATGGCTGGAAAGCTGGGCGATGCGGGTATCCAGGGCAGCATGGGCGGTACCGCTCTTTCGTCCATCATGAACAGGCTGGCCGCACCGCCCAAAGCAGCGTCCAAAGCACTGGACGAGCTCGGTGTGAAGACTGCAGATGCCGCAGGCAACTTGCGGCCAATGCCCGATATCCTCAAAGAGATCTACGAGAAGACCAAGAACCTCGGCACGGCAGATCGCGGCGGCTTCCTAAAGGCGATTGCCGGCGAGGAAGCGGTCAAGGGCATGTCGCACTTGGTCGATCAGGCGGGGAGCGGGGAGCTGCAGGCCTTCATCGCACAGCTACAGAACGCGGAAGGCAGTGCAAGCCGTGTATCGAAGGTTATGGCCGATAACCTGCGCGGCGATCTGTCCGCCATGGGCAGCGCTTGGGAGGATCTGGGCATCCAGCTGCAGGAGCAGCAAAACGGCCCCATGCGCGAGATCACCCAAACGCTCACCGGCATCATCGGTGGTGTGAAGGGCTGGATCGCCGAGAATCCCAAGCTGGCCGCCAACATCGTCAAGACCGCCGCCGGCGTGGGCATCCTCATGGCTGGCATGGGCGGACTGACGTTGGCGATTGCCAGCATCCTCGGCCCGTTCGCCATGCTGCGCTACGGCATGATGCTGTTCGGCATCAAGGGCGCTGGGCTGGCCGGCACGCTGTTCAACCTGGGCAAAACGGCGCTGCCGCTGGTGGGCAAGGGCATCCTGTTCATTGGCCGTGCGTTAGCGATGAACCCCATCGGCCTGGCCATCACCGCCATCGCCGGCGGCACCTATCTGATCTACCGCAACTGGGACAAGGTCGCCCCGTACTTCCTCGGCCTCTGGGCAGAGATCAAAACCGGGTTCAGCGGCGGGCTCAGTGGCATTGCCGCCACCATCGTCAACTTCAGCCCCCTGGGCCTGTTCTACCGCGCGTTCGCCGGTGTGCTCGGCTATCTGGGTGTGGATCTGCCCGCCAAGTTCACCGACTTCGGCGGCATGCTCATGCAGGGGCTGGCGAACGGCATCAAGAACGCGGCCGGTGCGGTCAAGGGTGCAGTGGTCGGCGCGGCGGACAGCAGCATCGGCTGGTTCAAGGACAAGCTCGGCATCCACTCGCCGTCGCGCGTATTCGCCGAGCTGGGCGGCTTCACCATGGCCGGCCTCGCGCAGGGCCTGCAGGCCGGTGAACGTGGCCCGCTGTCGCAGCTGGGCGACACGGCAAAACGGCTGACGGCAGCAGGTGCGATCGGCCTAAGCGCCGCGGTCGGTGCCATGCCCGCGGCAGCAGAGCCGGTCGCGTTCGATACACGCCCACCGCTGGCCGCCCGTGCGGCTTCGCCAGCTGCTGCGCAGAGCGGCCCCGCCAGCATCAAAATCACCATCAACGCAGCCCCCGGGCAGGACGCCAACGCCATCGCACGCGCCGTAGCCGCCGAGCTGGACAAGCGCGAGCGCGAGAAGGGCGCCCGTGCGCGCTCATCCCTATTCGACCAGGACTGATAACCAGGAGTAACGGACCATGATGATGGCCCTTGGCATGTTCGTCTTCAGCCTGGAGACCCTGGCCTACCAGGAATTCCAGCGCCAGACGGAATGGCGGCACGGCAGCACCTCGCGCATCGGCACCAACCCGGCGCGCCAGTACCTTGGCCGCGGTGATGACAGCATCACCCTGCCGGGCGTGCTGCTGCCCGCGCTGGCCGGCACCCAGCTCAGCCTAGACACGCTGCGCACCATGGCCGACACCGGCAAGGCCTGGCCGCTGGTCGAAGGCACCGGGAAAATCTACGGCACCTGGATCATCGAATCCTTGAGCGAAACCCGCACGCTGTTCTTCCGCGACGGCCAGGCGCGGCGCATCGAGTTCACCCTCACGCTCAAACGCATCGATGACGGCCGGGTGGATCTGCTCGGCAGCGCCATCAGCGCCGGCGGCAACATCCTGCGGAGACTGCTGTTGTGATCGACACCATCATCGCCCAGGGCAAAAGCCTGCTCGGCCAGGCCGCGGACAAGTACCGCGACGCCACCGCCTACCCGCAGCCGATCTGCCGCGTGATGGTCAACGGGCAGGACATCACCAGCGCCATCGAGCAGCGGCTGATCAGCATCGAGCTCACCGACAACCGCGGCATGGAGGCCGACCAGCTCAGCATCAGCCTCAGCGACCACGACGGCCTGCTGGCCATCCCGCCACGCGGCGCCGTGGTGCGCCTCTGGCTCGGCTGGCATGACACCGGCCTGGTGGACAAGGGCAGCTACACCGTGGACGAGGTCGAGCACAGCGGCGCGCCGGACATGCTCACCATCCGCGCCCGCAGTGCAGACCTGCGCGAGGGGCTCAAATCCAAAAAGGAACGCAGCTGGAGCGGGCAGACGCTCGGCACCATCGTCCAGACCGTGGCCGCTGCCTACGGGTTGAGCCCGGTGATCAGTGCGGCGCTGGAAACCATCGAGCTGGTCCAGATTGATCAGGCCAACGAATCCGACGCCAACCTGCTCAGCCGCCTCGGCCAGCAGTTCGATGCGATATCAAGCATCAAGGCCGGGCGCCTCTTGTTCATGCCGGCCGGGAAGAGCATCACCGCCAGCGGCGCTGCGCTGCCGCACATCACGCTCACCCGGGCCGATGGTGACGGCCACCGCTATCTGCAGGCGGACCGCGACAGCTACAGCGGCGTGCGCGCCTACTACTACGAGCTCAACAGCGCCGAGAAGAAGGAGGCCATCGCCGGCGGTGGCGATAACCTCAAGGACCTGCGCCACACCTACACCGACCAGGAAGCCGCCCTGCGCGCCGCCCGCGCCGAGTGGTCCCGCCTGCAGCGTGGTACGGCCACGCTCAGCTACACCCTGGCAAAGGGCCGCCCGGAGCTGATCCCCGAACTCACCTACAGCCTGATCGGTGTGAAGGCCGATATCGACGCCGTGGTCTGGCTCGGCGCCAACGTGCGCCACAGCTTCACGCCGGATAGCTACACCACCGCCCTGGAGCTGGAATCCAAGCTGCCGGACGCCGACGACGTCGCCGACCTGGCGGAGGCCGGCAACTACACCGGCGTGCTGGCCTGGTACCGGGACGAGAAGGCTGGCGAGCAGAAGAAACTCACCGAAGGTGACCAGACCAGCCCCAAGCGGCTGCTGCACCTGTACGCAGGAAAGAGCAGCGCCCAGCGCGCAGTGGAGCGGGAATGGAAGCGGATCCAGCAAGCGAACGCGTAAGCGAGCCACAGCCTGCGCCGGCAGAGCCGCAGCGCTCGGCCTGGGAGCTGATCGACGAGGAGTGGGGCGAGCAGGGCGAGGCACCGATGTGCATGTGAAGGCGTGCAAGCGCAAAGACGGGAGGTAACGATGAAACGAAAAGTGGCTGCAAACAGCCGATCAGCGGTAATCCACAAGCACGACCAACCTGGGCTAGTTCACCATCAAGTTCACACCGGCGCTCAACACCTGCGATACCAGCGCACGCAGTCCCTCCCGGCCTTCCGTCGCAGCCACTTCGCCCAGGCGCTCGCCGAACGAACCGCCCAGGCTGTCGGGTATTGCTTTCAACAGCTCCAGCCCTTTGGCGGTGAGGACAGTGTTGGCGAAACCATGCAGCTGCGTTGGGTCAAGCGCTTCGTAGCGCAGATAGCCAGCTTCAGCCAGCCACGACACCGTTGCGGTGAAGAACTTTGTATCGCGGCTGGCTACAGGCGCGCCTATATGCTCATTCGTCACCCACCACTCAGCAACGAACTTGTCCGGGCTTAACCGGATAGGCATGGGGAAGTCCGCGTAAAGCGCGGCCAGCACCTGGCCCGTCAACTCATCAAACCGCTCGATATTGGAAACCGCCATGATCACTCCAGAACTACGCAAGCAAAGGGAAGAAAAACAGAGCCAGATGGATATCGTGCGCAAAGGCATTGATATGCAGCTGAGTGGTGCAGTCTCTCGCGCCGAAGCCGCTCGCTACTGGGCCGGCCACCTGGCTTCCTTGCCCGTGGAGGTGGTGGCGCAAGCGTTGGCGAACCACCTGCCCACCACTCAGCAAATCGAGCATGCACTGATGAAAGAGCTGCTTCTCAGCAAGCGCTGATTTAGGTCAATCGCCGCCCTTCAGGCCCGTGATGACGTACAGCACATCTGCCTCGGTACGCGCCGCCAGCGCCTGCAGATAGTCGATCGGAATCACAGAAGATCCATTCTCGAAGCGCTTCTGCTTGTAGTCGGTGATGCCGGCGAGGTGGGCCAGTTCGTGGATGGCCAAGCCGAGGCGTTCGCGTTCTTCGGTCAGGCGGGCGCCGAAGGCGTGGTCGAGGGTTTCGTCGGTAAGCATCGGACAATCCTTTTGTCATTGGCGGAAGCGCAGGCGTAGACCGCCAGGCAACGCTGCTGTTCAGGCGAAGTGGCGCGCCAGGCTGCGCGGCCGGATAAGCTCGCCGCTCTCCAGGTCGACCACCTCTCCGATCATTCGGTCAATGCGGAAAGTCCGCTCCGCATTGCGGTCATGGCACTCACCCTTGAGGTAGGTAGGCGTCACCGAGTGCACGGTTATGGTGCGGCTGGTGACATCGCCGTTCGAGTCCTGATAGGTGAAGGAAACGGTGCCAAGGCTCCAGCCAGTGCGCATCGCGCGGCTCGGCTTGGCTGTTCTGTCCGGCGTGCGGCGGATAGGTGAGGGGGAGGCGGTACTAGGGTTCGTATATTGGCTAATCATGTCCCGCTGGGCTTGCTCGTCGCGCTTTGCTTTGCGAACAAGGCGCACGAATAATGCAACACCTGCGGCAACTACCATCAGTGCGGCGAAGTAATCCATGTGCTGCGCTCCTGCCTATTACAGCCGCCCAGGGCGCGCCCTGACATCCAATATCTGCTCGGTCACCGGGTTGTAGTCGCACTCATACACGTGCGGCTGGAAGGCGCCGAAGCCGTTTTGTAGCTCGATCTTGTCGCCGATCAGGGTCAGGGTGCCCTGCTGCTGGTTGAGCCAGCGGAAGTGGCTGAACTTGGTTTCGAAAGTGCCGTCGGTCCACTTGAAGGAGTATTTCGCCAGCTTCTCTACGAACGGCTTGCAGCGCATGCCGCCTGCGATGGACTGACGGTCGCCCCAACACTGCAAATCTTTCATGCAAGTGGCGTCGTCGACTTTGGCCTCAGCCTGGGCGCTCGGCTCGTCGCTGTCGCTTGAGCACATGGAGAACGCAAACACTACGATCACCGCGAGAATGATCAGCCCCATGAACTGTTGCTTGGCCGTTATGCCAGGGTTGGCAATGCCGCAATGTGGGCAGGTTTTCGCGGAGGTATCGACTTGCTGTTTGCAGGATTTGCAGGAAGTAAGCGCCACTGGTCGGTCCTTGACGTTGAGGGGGAATAGCGCCAAGGCAGCAATTTGCTAGGCGCTGAGTGTTCCATGTTGGAACACTTCAGGGCGCAAGATTAAGGCGTTGAAGGACAGCCGCCAACTCCTGTAGTTGCATTTCGATATCGCGAAGCCGCTTCTTATCGCGCGCAACGGCCTCGACAGCCCTTTGGCCGTCTTCGTCCAACTCACGGTACAGCTCAAGCATGGCGCGCTCAGGCGGTGGCATGCCGTAGCCGCCTCGATCTTCGTGCTGAGGGTGCGGCGCGTCATTTCGCCGCATTTCACCCTCGCCAGTCAGTAGCCAGTCGAGAGAGATGCCTCGGCTAACCGCTATGTCTACACAATATGTGTAAGGAACGGAGTTCCGAGACCGCCAGTTTCCGAGAGTTGAGCGGTTTACATCCAACCTCTCACCCAGCTGATTGTCGTTCTTAACCCCAAAAACGACCTGCAATCGGTCGAGTACGGCGGCCGCTGATTTATTTCCCAATTTTGGAAATTCCACGTTGACTTACCATTTGTGGGAAACTACGATTGCTCACAACGGGAACATATTAGCCAACCGGGGACCGCCGAACCATGAACAAGCGCCAAATCCACGCTCGCCTCATCGAGCAGGGCCTCACATTCCGCCAGTTCGCCCTCACCAAAGGGTATGACCCGCGCACCGTCACCCAGACCGTGGCCCGCTGGGCAGGTTCCCAGACCATGCCGAATGGCCGGATTGCGTTCTCCATCATGCGCGACCTGTCGCAGCAGATCGGCGTGGAGCTGATCCCCGGCCTGCTCGCACATCCCTTTGCCAAAGCCAGTTAAACCGTAACCGGCTTAAGCCACAGGGAAAACTAGAAGATGAAGCGCGAAGTTCTAGCCAGCCGCCGCCAAGTGATGACCGCCACGCTAGCTGCATACCCCGGTGGCCGCGAATGTGCTGCGGCCCGCTTGGGCCTCCCGCCGAAGAAGCTGGACAACCACGTTTACGAGAACGCCGGTAGCCGCCCGCTGAGCGATGAACAGATTCATCAGCTCGAACAAGAGGCGTGCACCACCCATCTGCCTGATTACATCGCTGCGCTGTACGGCGGCGTGTTCGTACCGCTCGCCAACCCGGACGAACTCGACAACATCGACCTGTATGCCCGCGCCCTAGTGACCACAACCAAACGTGGCGCCGTGGACCAGTTCATCGCCGACGCGCTTGCAGACGGCGTGATCGATGCACTGGAGGTAGAGGCCATCCTGGCGGCGCACCGCAAGCACATCGCGGCGCGCCATGAGGAAGTACAGGCGGTGCTTCTGCTTCACACCAAGCGGCAACAAGGAGAGCAACAGTGACTACCAACCTCATCCCGGTGTTACAGGGCGAGATCGAAGGCCGAACGCAGCAGCTGTGCGATGCGCGCGACCTTCATCAATTCATGCAGGTCGGGCGCGATTTCAGCAACTGGATCAAGGGCCGAATCGAGCAGTACGGCTTCGTTGAAGGCGAGGACTTTTCGCCCGTTTTGGCGAAAAGTACCGGTGGCCGACCAGGCCTGGAGTACCACCTCACACTCGATATGGCGAAGGAATTGGCCATGGTCGAGAACAACGACCAGGGCCGCCAGGTGCGCCGCTACTTCATCGCCATGGAGCGCCAAGCGCGGGAAAGCCGAGGGGCTTCTTACCTCAGCATGAACCACCAGCTGGCCATGCACCGGCAGATCCCGAAGCTGATCGCCCAGCTCAAGGCGGAAACGGTGCCAGCCATCCGCGCCACGCTGTATGCGCAGCTCACCCAGCACTGCCATCAGCTCGCCATTCCGGCCCCGGCAATGGACTGTGTGGGCCGTAGCGTTCAGCCGGCAGCGGACCTGTTCGACGGAAAACTGTAAGCACACGCAATACAGCTCCATGCCCACCGACGGTGGGCTGGAGTCTGGCAAACAGTAGTAGGCGCCTCGGCGTCGATCTTTACCGGCATTGGCCGGGCCGGCTTTACGGCAACAGGGGAGGGGAACCAGTGAGCGTAGCCAACAACGGCGGATACAAATGCCTATGCCCGGCCTGTGGCCAGCGCATGCGCATCCGCAACAGCGAGGCGCAGACGCCGACGTTCAAGACGATGTACGCGCAGTGCCTGAACATGGCTTGCGGCGCGACCTACGCTGGGTCACTGACCTGGGACCACGAACTCAGCCCGTCCGGGTTAGACAGGCCGCGGGTGCGGCTGCCGGTCGCCCCGTCAGTCGCACGCATGCAGGCCCTGCGCGACAGCAAACCGAAAACCGATCAGCTCGACATGCTCGACCAAATGGAACCGGAGGTAGCAACCGCATGAACGTCTCGACCATCAACGACGCCCAGGAATACCGGGCAAGCATGCAGCGCGCGGCGCTGACCTTTCTGCAGCGCCACCAGGGCGAGCACCTGACTGATGACGGCCATCTGTTCGAGCGTGCCGTCGGCTACTTGGTCAACTCGCTGGAGGTTCCTGCGTTCATGGCTGACCGCCTGGTGCACCTCGCCATGGGCGAGCTGGAATGCCTCAAGCGCCCGGTGATCGGCATTGATTACGGCACCACGGATGTGACCCGCGTTGCCCTTATCAATTTTTTTTCGGGTGAGGCGGTATTAATCCCCCTGCGCCACTTGCCGGCGCGCTTGCAGCCGCCCGCGGCCCTGGCTGCAGCAGCCACTCACTGATCACCCCCTGAATTGACCCAAGCCCATGCCCGCCTTTGCGCGGGTAGGGGAAAGTTGCGCCCGAACGGTGGCCCCATGAGTACAGACGTTTCCATCCAAATTCAGCTGAAGCCCGCCCAGGCCGAGGCCTACCTGCGCTGGCTGACCAGCCAGTATGAGCAGCTGATGGCTGCCTGCTGGTACGACGACCGCTACCGCTACACCCCGCAGGGGCTGCGCGGCCCGAAGATCCTGGCCGACCACCCGCACATCGCCGGCCTCAACCGCACCATGCGCGAGCTGGTGAAAGCACGCCAAGGAGCCAAGGCATGAGCACTCAACCGATGCCCGCCTGCGAGGCGCTGGCGGCTGATCCGGCGCGGCACATCTTCAAGCTGCACCTGCAGCGCCTGGTTCTGTCGCCCAGCTACGAGCTGCGGCTGCACGAGGGCATCCGCATGGCCGGATATCTAAGCGCCCTGCAGGAAAGCGCGCTGATCACCGAGGCGCAGCTCGAAGCCGTGAATGACGAGATTCATGCTTTCGTTTGGGGGGCGCGCTCATGAAAGACATGGACCGCCATATCCGCGAAGAGGTGCTGCGCCGTTTCGAGGGTGACTTCGGCCTCAAGCGCCGCGCCGGTACCGACTACATGCGCGGCGGCACCTGCCCGAGCTGCGGCAAGAAAGAGCTGTATTCCCGCTACGACCAGCCGTGGTTCATCAAATGCGGCCGGGAGAGCAAGTGCGGCGAGCAGTGGCACGTGAAAGAGCTGTTCGACGACCTGTTCGACGACTGGAGCAAGCGCGCACCGAGCACCGAACAGGCGCCGGCCGCCAGCGCTGATGCCTACCTGCAGTTCGCCCGTGGCTTCGACCTGGGCATGATCCGCGGCTGGTACAGCCAGGAGAACTACTGGAGCCGCGAACTCGCCCAGGGCAGCGCCACGGTGCGCTTCACCCTGGAGAAGGGTGGCTACTGGGAACGGCTGATCGACCGCCCGCACCGCTTCGGCAAGCAGAAGGCACGCTTCGCCCCCGGCCAGAGCATGAAAGGCTACTGGTGGTGCCCGCCGACCGTGGACCTGTTCGAGGTCGACGAGCTGTGGATCGTCGAGGGCATCTTCGACGCCATCGCGCTGCTGCATCACGAACTCGACGCCGTGTCGGCCATGAGCAGCAACGCCTTCCCGGCCGAGTCGCTCAAGGCGCTGGTAAAGGCCCGCGCCGAGGCCGGGCGCAAGCTGCCGCGGCTGGTCTGGGCGCTGGACAATGAGCCGGGCGCGCATCGCTACACCCGTCGCTGGGCGAAGATGGCCCGCGAGCTGGGCTTTACCTGCGAGGCCGCGCAGATCCCGCAGCGCGACCGCAAGGTGGACTGGAACGACCTCCACCAGCGCTGGGCCTTTATCGAGGGTGACGACAAGCGCGAGGAGCAGATCGAGCGCGACCTGCGCGAGGCGCGTTATCACGGCAGCCTGCTGCTGGCCGAAAGCGCGGCGGAGAAGGGCGCGCTGATGTACGAATGGCGCGAGCGCCACGAATTCCACTTCGCGTTCGAGAACCGCCTCTACTGGTTCAAGATGGACCTGGAGAAGTTCAACAAGGCCATGCAGCACCTGGAGGAATCCGAGCGCCAGGAAGATCAGCTGCTGAACGACCGCCAGCGCCGCGACAAGGCCCTGCGCCAGTGCGGCGCCGTGGTGGAGATCGCCAACTGCTACCCGCAGGCGCTGTACTTCCAACGCAATGAGGTGACGGACGAGTCCTGGTACTACTTCCGCGTGGACTTCCCCCATGACGAGCCGACGGTGCGCAACACCTTCACCGGCGGCCAGGTGGCAGCGGCCAGCGAGTTCAAGAAGCGCCTGCTCGGCATGGCCGCCGGCGCGGTGTTCACCGGTACCGGCGCGCAGCTCGATCGCATCATGCGCGACCAGCTCTACGGCCTGAAAACCGTCAAGACCATCGATTACATCGGCTACAGCAAGGAGCACAGCTGCTACGTGTTCGGCGACCTGGCCGTGCGCGGCGGAGTGCTCGAGCAGGCCAACAAGGAGGACTACTTCGAGTTCAAGCAGCTGCGTTTGAAGACGCTGCAGAAGTCGATCCGCCTGGAGATCGCCCGTACCGACGAGGGCTACCGCGCCGAGTGGCTCGAATGGCTGTGGACCTGTTTCGGCACCCAGGGCATCGTCGCGCTGGCGTTCTGGTTTGGCTCGCTGTTCGCCGAGCAGATCCGCGACGAGTACCAGAGCTTTCCCTTCCTGGAAGTGACGGGCGAGGCCGGCGCGGGCAAGTCGACGCTGCTGATGTTCCTCTGGAAGCTGTTCGGCCGCCCGGACGAGGAGGGCAAGGACCCTTCGAAAATGTCCAAGGCTGGCCTGCGCCGGTGGATGGGGCAGGTATCCGGCATGCCACTGGTACTGCTCGAGGCGGACCGCAGCGACAACGACCGCGGCGCCGCCAAGGCCTACGACTGGGACGAGCTGAAACCGCTGTTCAACGGCGGCACCCTGGGCGTGACCGGCGTGAAGACCGCCGGCAACGAGACCTATGAGCCACCGTTTCGCGGCACCATCGTTATCAGCCAGAACGCCACGGTGATGGCCAGCGAGGCGATCCTCACCCGTATCGTCAAGCTGCACTTCGTGCGCCCCGAGGTCACGGCCGCCAGCCGCGCCGCAGCGGACAACCTCAACCACCTGAGCGCGATGGACGTCAGCCACTTCCTGCTGATGGCCGCCCGGGCCGAGGGCAAGGTGCTGGAAACCTTCCGCGCCCAGGTGAAGGTGCACGAGCAGGCGCTGCGCGAGCTGAAAGAGATCCGCATCGAGCGAATCATCAAGAACCACGCGCAGCTGCTCGCCCTGGTGGACTGCCTCAAGCTGATCATCCCGCTGACCGATCGGCAGCACGCCGGTGCGCAGCGCGAGCTGGTGGCCATGGCGCTGGCTCGCCAGACCGCCGTCAACGCCGACCCGGCCGAGGTGGCCGAGTTCTGGGAGGCCTTCGACTACCTGCAGGGCCTGAGCGAGGACCCGGTGGTCGACCACTCGAAGAAGCCGGACGTGATCGCCGTGAACCTCAACGAGTTCTGCGAGCGCGCCGCCGACCACAAACAGAAGATCGCCGACATCGGCACGCTGCGCACCCTGCTACCCAACAGCCGCTCCCGTAAATACCTCATGCACAACAAGGGCGTGGACAGCGCCGTGCGCGCGGCCTTCAACCGCCGCAACCACCTCAGCCAGCGCGGCACCACGGTGAAGTGCTGGATTTTCCAGAACCCCGACCCGACCGGGCGCGGCAACGCCTGATCGGTCGAGCAACACCCCAACCCAAGGAGAAGCACCATGCAACTAGAAGTAATCCGCGGCCCTGCCGCATCAGGCAAAACCACTCAGCTACGCCGGATTGCAAAGGCAGACGGGCAAGACGAGGGGCACATCCTCCTAGCGAAGGAATTCACTCACGCGGCACTTAAGAGCCGAATCCACTTCCTGGCCGCCCGTGGCGCCAGAGTCGTGTGCATCGACGAGTGCTCCGAGGAGCAGATCGAGCTGCTCCGGCGGCTGAGCGCGGCGCTTCCGAACATCCACATCCACGCAGCTGTCGCCGCCTGACCTGGGCCAAGGAGAAGCACGATGCGTTACTACCTCAGATCTAAAGACCCGTTGCACGTCGCCACTTTCCGGGCGCTCAAGGACATGGCAGACGGTCGGTTCCGGTTCTTTATCGCCCTAGCCCGTGAGTGGGGGTTCGATGAGATCGGCATGCACCAGTTCGGCGAGCCTCACTTCTTCTGCAAGCTGGCCGGTGATAACCAGGACCGAAAGGGGCCGGTCATCGAAGGTTTCAAGGGCGGGGAAGTCATTGGCCACGAAGGGAAGAGCTACTTCCAGTACACCCTTCACGGGCGAAACAAGCGCGCCGCCGAGCTGCGGACGCAATTCAAAGAAGCACCGCCACTTCCGCCAGAGCTGCTGGCCGAGCAATACAACTTCGGTCGCCGTGACGTCGACACCGTGTTCACCAAGCGCATGGGCCTTCCGAACGGTGTGTGGGAGGGCAACCGGATCAGCTTTGCCTTGTGCCACCTGCTGGACGGCGACGTGTTGGTCTGCAGCCTCCCGTTCAACACCCGCACCGACAAAGAGGCGGCACCGGCCGTCATCCCCGAAGGCTTCGAGGAAATCACCGAGCGCGCCTGGGTGGCCGAGATCGACCGGCACAACGCAGCGAACAAGGCGGCATGACCATGAACCACTACGACGATGACGAACCCAGCATCAGCCTGCGCGCCCGACTGGCCATGACCGGCTGGATCGGTACCGGCCTGGCCGGCCTGCTCACCGCGGCCAACCACCTGCCGGACCTGTTCCTGCTGATCGCACGCTGAAAACAAGAAGGCCCCGGTGAGCGGCAACTCACCAGGGCCTGACCAACCCAAGGAGAAGCACCATGCAAGCACATCACACCCAGGGAGGCGGGGCACAGCATAACCCAGCTTGCCACCCGCACCTGATGACCATAGCCGACGTCCCGGAGAAGCTCTGCCGCAAGTGCGGCGACACCTGGCCGGCCGACACCGAGTTTTTCTACCGCCAGGCCGCGAAGTCGGACGGCCTCGGCAGCGTCTGCAAGGCCTGCTACGCCGAAACGCCCAGCGTCGTTGCCCGCAACCGCGACAGGGCCGGGCGTATCAGCTCGGATTGGGAGCGGCTGTTCCAGGAGGAGGTGCGCCATGCTCACGCGTGACGAAGCCGATGGTGCCGCGGAGGTCATGTTGACCGCCTACTGCCGAGCGTGCGGCTGCGCTACACCGGACGAAGTGCGCAAGGCCTGCGAAATGATGATCAGCAAAGCCGCCCGCGCGATCGAGAAGTACAACGATGCCGGCACGGCTATTGAAGTGCTGCAGCGCACCGCACGACATGTGGCACGTGTGCCAGCGGAGGAGGTGGCCAATGTCCACTAAAGCCCGCATTCGCCCGACCATGGCCAGCCAGAAGCTGGACCTGCCCAGCCTCTGCGATATCTGCGGCAATGCCCGATCCACCCGCAAGCACGCGTCCTGCAGCCGCATCCGCCAACAGATCAAGCAGAACGAGTGGGCCAGCTACATGGCCAACGTCTACGCAAAGAAAGCCCAGGGAGGCCGCCGCTATGCCCGTTGAAATCCGTACCCGCTTTGCCGGCATGACCTATGTGGCCACCGTACGCGGCGAGAAGCGTACCGCCAGCAACACCATCGGCGCCCGGCAGGCCGCCGAAGCCATGGCCCGCAAACTGGGCCTCGATCCGGCGCTGCTGCGCGAAACCCAGCGCGACCTGCGGCGCAGCGGGGTGGAGTTGTTTGTGCATCCGGAAACGCCGAAGGCGAAGGAGGTTGCCCATGGATGACCACACCAGTGCGCAGTGCGATCTTTTCTCTCCCGAGAATAAGGCTTCGGTTGCCCGCTTCCCGTCGGCGCCGGCGCTCATCGCCTATCGCTGGCCATATCCCGGGTTGAGCGGTGAGGACAGCGCGCGCTCTTCGCTCGCGCAATCCGCGCAGTTCGTCGAGGTCATCGCCCTGACGATCAAACGCAAGCAGGCGTCGGTGATAACTGACGCCGAGGTGAAGGCTCTGCTACCGGCAGACTGGAAGCACATCCTCGGCCGCTGGGTGCACGCCACGCTGGCCAAGTGGCAGGGCGAGCAGCACGGCATCCAGGTTGAGCACGTCAGCCACGGCGATGGTGGATACCACTGGCAGTACCGCATGGCCGATAGCCAGTCCGGGTGACCAACTGACCTAGAAAACACACCAACCAATTCGAGGCCCGGCAACGGGCCTTTTTCTATTGCTGCGGGTGTGGCACCGGTACCTTGCCCGCTGGGTTTCGCGTGGGGACGCATATGGCAGATGGAGTCGAGGTAAGAGGCCGCTCGATCAGGGTCTACTTCCGCTACGAGGGGAAGCTGTGCAAGGAGCCGTTCGCCGGCGAGCCAACGCCCGGCAACCTGGAACGGGCGGAGCGGCAGGCGGCGATCATTCGGCACGAGATCCAGGCCGGGACGTTCAACTATGCGCGCTGGTTTCCTGATTCGGCGCGGGTGAAAGAGGCGAACTTCGGCCACTGGATTGACCTCTGGCTGGATATCAAGCGCAACGAACTAGCGCTATCAGCGATCAGCAGCCACGAAAGCAAGATTCGTTGCCACATCCGGCGGCAGTGGGCCGATCGACAGGCCGAGGACATAACGTTCGTGGAGATGCAGCAGTGGGTGCAGAAGAAGCTGATGCCCAAGCTGCACAACAAGACGGTGCGCGAGATCGTGGCGATCGTGCGGCAGATCTATCAGCTGTACCGCACCACGAACCAGGTGGCGTTCGATCCAACGGAGGGCATCGTGATCCGGATGCCGGACGATGAAGACCCGGACCCGTTCGAGCGCAAGGAGATCGATGCGATCCTCGGCACGCCATCGCCTGGCCGCGAGCAGGAGCTGGCTTTGATCAAGTTCATGATCTGGACAGGGCCGCGGGTGAGCGAGGCGATCGCGCTGGCCTGGGAGGATGTCGATCTGGAGCGGGGTGAGGTGATCTTCCGCCGCGCCCGGGTGCGCAGCGCCTACAAGGTGACGAAGACCAAGCGCTCGACGCGAAAGCTGAAGCTGCTGAAGCCCGCCCTCGAGGCGCTGCGCGAGCAGGCGGAGCGGACGAAGGATCGGCCGGCTGTGGAGATCGAGGTGACGGACCGGGACAACCGGACGATCCGCAAGCAGAGCGTGCGCTTCGTTTTCCACAACTCGCACACCGATCAGGCGTATTCAACGGCAGACAACATGCGAAACGGCTGGTGGAACGCGCATCTGAGGGCGGCGGGTGTCCGCCATCGTGGCCCGAACAACTGCCGGCACACCTTCGCCAGCCAGATGCTCACCAGCGGCGTGGTGCCGCTCGATTGGATCGCCGAGCAGATGGGGCACACGTCCACGGCGATGATCCACAAGCACTACGGCACCTGGATCAACGAGGACGCCGCGGACATGACCAGCCTCATCGAGCGACAGCTGAAGCTGTAACGACGCTCATTCCCACGCCGAAAACCGCTGGAAGCCCCGTGATTCGGGGCTTTCGGCTATCTGGCGGTTCCCAAAATGTTCCCATTTCGTTCCCATCAGCCGCTCGCGCAACGCTGCAGGTCAGTAAATACGAGCCTCTATAGTCGGCAGACGTTGATTTCGAATCTCTGCGCTTCCGCCATCTGCAATCCTGAAGGCCCCGTATTCCGGGGCCTTCAGCGTTTCTGGGCTTGGAAAAATGGCTTATACGGTTCCCATAATGGGCCTATCGCCGGCAGCTGAGCGCTAGTAGCCCTTGTCTACCGCCGTGGCATTTGGCGCCTGTGATCACCTCTGTTTGTTCCCTCGCTGACGCTGGCATCAAGCACTGTTCTGGTGCGCCTGATCGCAGCGGCGCCTTTGGCGATCGTGTCTTAACAAAAATCGATTATGCCTGTGGCGGAGTTGGCAATTGCCACAGAGGCCAAGGCGTCAGCCGCTGCTAGAATCCGCCGCCTGACAAATGGAGTTGTCCTTCATGAAACGCTTCAGGCAACCCGAAGCCTTCGCGATGGTGCAGCAGTACTACGCGCCGTTGGTGTTCAGCGCGCGAATGGATTCACCTTCGACGATTCGTGTGATGCTGATAGACGAGACAGCCGGTGAGTCGCTGCTGCTGACTGGTCTGCCATGTCGCATATCCCTTTCCCAAGCCGACATCACCGGTCTGATCAATGCCATTGATCTGGATGCGGCGGCGCTCCGGCCGGCGTTGCTGAGCAAGCTCAAGCGCCCGCGGCTACTGGGATAGCCCATCTGATGTAAGGCCTGGCTTGACCAGCGCCAACAGGCTGAGCGCCATGCAGGGCGCCTGTTCCCTGAGTGAAAACAGCTTCGGCGACAGCAGCCAGGTGTGGGTGATGCCCATCAGGCTCGAATAGAGCAGCAGGGCCAGCGAGCGCGCCGGCCGTTCGTCCTCGTGCACCTTGGCGATCAACTCTTCCAGCAACTGCACCATGGCGCGTGTCAGCTTGCGTTCGCGTTTCAGGATGCTCGCCATCTGCGCGGTGAGCTCGGTCTTGTTCAGCAGGATCTCGAAGGATTGGCGATACCAGCGCTCGTCCAGCAGCAGGCGAAACCATTCGCTGATGAAGTGCTCCAGCGCCGCGCGCGGATCGGCAGCGCGTTCTCGGCTTTGTTCGATCAGCCGCTCCAGCGGCTCCTGGGAATAGGCCAGCACCGCTTCGTACAGCTCGTCCTTGCTCTTGAAGTGCCAGTAGATCGGGCCACGGCTGAAGCCGGCGGCCTCGGCGATCATCGCCAGCGTGGTGTTCGAATAGCCGTTGCGGCTGAACAGCTCCAGCGCCGCGGCGATGACCTTGAGGCGGGTCTGTTCGGCGTCTTCTTTGGTACGGCGCATGAGGCTCCTCGAAATGCGCGGCGGCCACGCAGCGTGCCGGCAACGCCCGCTGCGTGGCAATCCCTCACAGGGCGCCGTCGGCGGCCATCTGCATGTAGGTGGTGTCGAAGCGCAGCTTGAGATTGCCCTGATCACCGAGCGCGCCGGCCGGCATGGCGATACCGACGAAGTCCGCCGAATCGGCACCGTCGCCCAGCAGGCCGTGGTCGAAGGAGAACGTGCGCACGCTATCCATCGCCGCGTGGGCCGGTTCGCCGGAGATGAAGGCGATCGCTTCGGCTGGCTGATAGAACATGTGGGTGCCCTTGAGTTGCGCCTCGTAGCCCGCCTGGTCGGTGCCGGAGGCTGCGCCCAGCTGGGCGCGCAGCTCGGCGCCTTGCGGCGTGTCGCTGGCCATGATCGCCATCACCTCGTACCAGGCGCCGGTGACCGCCTTACCGAAGGCCGGGTTGTCGGCCAGCGTCTCGCTATTGACGATCAGCAGGTCCTTGACGTGCCCTGGCACGCTGGCGGAGTCGAACACCTGATGCGCGTCCGGGGCGGCGGCGACTTCCTGCAGCAGCGGACTCCAGGTCGCCACGTTACGCACGTCGGCGGTGCTGAAGGCGGCGACGATGTCGGCGTCCGAGGTGTTGACCACCTGCACGTCCTTCTCCGACAGGCCCACGCTGTCCAGCGCCTTGGCCAGGATGTAGTGCGACACCGACAGCTCGACCAGGTGCACCTGCTGGCCCTTGATCTGCTTGAGATCATCGGTGCCCTTCATCACCAGGCCGTCGTTGCCGTTGGAGTAGCTGCCGACGATCAGCGCGGTGGTGTCGACGCCGCCGGCCGCCGGGATTGACAGCGCATCCATGCTGGTGGCGACCACGCCGTCGAACTGGCCGGCGCTGTACTGGTTGATGGACTCGACGTAGTCGTTGATCTGGCTGATGTTCACCTCGATCCCGTACTTGTCGGCCCACTTCTTCATGATTCCGGACTCGTCGGCGTACTTCCAGGGCATCCAGCCGACGTAGATGGTCCAGGCCAGGTTGAAGGTCTTTTTCTCCTCCGCCTGGGCCAGCGGGGCGAGGGCGGCGAAGGCAATGGCCCCGGCGCAGAGCAGCTTTTTCATCATGGTGCCGTGCATGGCGGTACTCCCGGTTCAGAAGAACTTCAGATAGCGCTGGATTTCCCAGTCGGAAACGTGGGTGTGGTAGGCATTCCATTCGTCGCGCTTGAACTCGACAAAGGCCTGGTACATGGCATCGCCTAACACCTGGCGCGACAGCGGGTCGGCCTCGAAGGCGTCGATGGCTTCGCTGAGGGTGCGCGGCAGGGTCTCGATGCCCATCTGCGCCACTTCCTGTTCGCTGTAGTGATACATGTTCTCGCGGTGCGGCTGGCCGGGATCGAGCTTGTCGCGGATGCCCTCGAGGCCTGCGGCGAGGATCATCGCGGCACCGAGGTAGGGGTTGCAGCCGATGTCGGCGGCGCGGCATTCGACCCGCGCGCCCTGGGACGGAATGCGCAGCATGTTGGTGCGGTTGTTGTTGCCGTAGCAGCAGAACACCGGCGCCCAGGTCGAGCCGGACATGGCGCCCTTGCGGATCAGCCGCTTGTAGCTGTTGACCGTAGGCGCGATGACCGCGCAGATGGCCTTGGCGTGTTTCAGCACCCCGGCGATGAAGTGATAGGCCAGCGGGGTCACGCCGCAGCCGTAGGGGTCTTCGCCATCGACTTCGAACAGGTTCTTGCCGGTCTCGATATCGGCGAGCGACATGTTGTAGTGCGCGCCGCTTCCGGTGCGGTTGGCCGAGGGCTTGGGCATGAAGGTGGCGAAGGCGCCGTGCTTGCGGGCGATCTCGCCCGCCATCATGCGGAAGAGCACGAAGCGGTCGGCCATGCCGAGGGCGTCGGTGTACTTGAAGTCGGTTTCGAACTGGCCGTTGGCGTCCTCGTGGTCGAAGGAGTACACGCCCCAGCCCATCTCGTTCATCGCCTGCACCAGTTCGTCGACGATGGGCAGGTTGTCCATCAGCAGGCGCGGGTCGTAGCAGGGCTTGGCCATGTCGTCGCGCTCGGAAATGGGCGCGAAGCCGCCATCCGGGGTGTCCTTGAACAGGAAGAATTCGGTCTCGATGCCGAGGTTGAAGGTGTAGCCCAGCGCCGCAGCGGCTTCGGTCTGGCGCTTGAGAATGCCGCGCGAGCAGGCGTCGAAGGGCTTGCCGTCCAGGTAGAGGTCGCTGGCGAACCAGGCGAGATCGCGGTTCCAGCTGCACTGGGTGGCGGTCGCCGGGTCTGGCATCGCGGCCACCTCGTTGTCGCTGATCTCCTGCGGGACGCCGTCCAGCGCCGCGCCGGTGTAGAGCTCGGAGCCGCGGAGCATCTGGCCAAGATGGGCGATGGGGACGAACTTGCCCTTGATCACGCCGTGGATGTCGACGTAGCTGGCCATCGCGTACTTCACACCCTTGTCCTGCAACTGCTGTTTCAACTCCTCGACGGAGGAGAGGGGAAAGCTGGTCATTGGCTTGCGCTCCTTGGAGTCATGAATGGCGGCCGGGGCCGCTGGCACGATTCCTTCATCCAATATACATGCCAGCGTGTATAGAAATGGGCTACGGCTGGTGCCACTGCTTGCCCGTTTCGCAGATGTGGGAGTCATGCAGATGCTTGAAATAAAAAGGGAAAAGAAACTTCACGCGCTGGGCGAAATGCGCCTCGAAAACGGCGAACGCCTGCGCAATGCGCGGCTCTGCTATCAGGTAGTGGGCACGCCGAACCGCGCGCGGGACAACCTGGTGCTGATTCCGAGCTACTACGGCGGCACACATTGGGGCAGCCTGCCCCTGCTTGGTGCGGATGGCCCGCTGGCAGGTGGCGATTACTGCGTGGTGCTGACCAACCTGTTCGGCGCAGGCTGGTCGACTTCGCCGAGCAACGCGGCGCCCGGTCAGGGCGCAGCGGACTTCCCGCGGGTCGGCCTGCTGGACAACGTGAGGGCGCAGAAGGCGTTGCTCGATCGGCTGTATGGTGACGACTGGCAGCTCGCCCTGGTCAGCGGCTGGTCCATGGGCGGCATGCAGACGCTGTTCTGGGCAATGGCCTATCCGGAGCGGATGCGCGCCATCCTGCCGTTCTGCTGCACGGCACACTGCTGGCCGCACAACCGGGTGTTTCTCGAAGGGGTGAAGGCGGCGCTGTGTGCCGACGCGGCCTGGCAGGGCGGTCGCTACGCCACGCCGCCGGAACGCGGCCTGCGTGCCTTTGGCCGCGTCTATGCCGGCTGGGCCTATTCGCAGGCGTTCTATCGTCATGAGCTGTGGCGCGAGCTGGGCTTCGAGCGCCTCGAGGCGCTGCTCGATTACTGGGAACAGGATCATCTGGAGCAGGACGCCAACGACCTGCTCTGCGTGCTGCACACCTGGCAATCGGCCGACCCGGCCCGCAGTTTCGCTGCCGGCTCGCTGGCCGAAGCGCTGGGTCGCATCCGTGCGCGGTCCATCCTGATGCCCGGCAGCAGCGATCTGTATTTCACCGTCGAGGATGCCCGCCACGAGGCCGCGCTGATTCCGGGTGCCGAGTTACGGGTGCTCGAATCGGACTGGGGGCACTGCGCCGGTGGGCCGGGCCGCAGCGCGCCTGCCATGCGTCAGGTGTTCGCGGCAATGGCCGAACTGCTTGGCCGCTAACCTCAGCCGGCCACGGCGCTGAGTTTGGCCAGCTGCTCGAGGTCGGTCTGCATGCCAGAGGTTTCGCGGATGCGGACAAGGATCTCGCGCTTGAGCTCGGTGAATTCCGGCGCGAGCTTCATGTCCTGGTGGCGCTGGGCCGGCAGCGGCACCTCGTAGATCGAGTCGATGCGCCCGGGGCGGGGCGCCATCAGCACGATGCGGCTGCCCAGATAGATGGCTTCCTCGACATCGTGGGTCACGAACAGGATGGTGCTCTTCTCCAGCCGGTGCACGTGACGGATCAGGTCGTGCATGACTTCGCGGGTCTGCGCATCCAGTGCGCCGAACGGCTCATCCATCAGCAGCGTCGCGGGCTTGGGGAGCAGGGCGCGGGCAATGGCGACGCGTTGCTGCATACCACCGGAGAGCTGGCTGGGATAGGCATCGGCGAAGCGCGTCAGGCCCATCAGGTTGAGCAGGGCGTCGGCGCGGCCGGCGGCGGACTCCACGTCACCGTCGTTGCGCACGGTGTCGCCGATCACCTTGAGTTGGCGGCAGAACTTGATGTTCTGCATCACCGTCAGCCAGGGGTAGAGGCTGTAATGCTGGAAGACCATGGCGCGGTCGACGCCAGGGCCGTCGATAGGCTTGCCGTCGAGCAGGATTTCGCCGCGGCTCAGCGTTTCCAGCCCGGCGATGATGCGCAGCAGCGTGGATTTACCGCAGCCCGACGCCCCGACGAAGGTGACGAACTCGTTGGGCTGGATGTCCAGGTCGATCGACTGCAGCGCCTGCACCTCGCGGCGCTCGCTGACGAAGGTCTTGCCGACCTGGCGGACACGAATCTTGGCATCGGACATGGTCATTTCCTCATCCAGGGGAAGGTGCGGCGGTGCAACCAGCGGAAGGCCTGGTCGGTGAGCAGGCCGATCAGGCCGATCAGCAGGATGCCGGCGAAGATCTTGTCGGTGTGCATGTAGCGCTGCGCCTTGAGGATGGCGTAGCCCAGGCCGGAGTTCGCCGCGACCAGTTCGGCCACCACCAGATAGGTCCAGGCCCAGCCACAGGTGATACGCAGGGTGTCGAGCAGCGCCGGCTTGGCCGACGGCAGGATCACCAGCTTGACGATCTCGCCCCGATTGGCGCCCATGGTTTGCGCCGCCTCGATCTGCGCCATGGGCACACGGCGCACATCCTCGGCGACCATCAGCACCATCTGGAAGAAGGTACCGATGAAGATGATTAGCACCTTGGAGCCCTCGTCGATGCCGACCCAGAGCATCACCAGCGGAATGAAGGCCACGGCCGGCATGTAGCGGATGAAATCGGTGAGCGGTTCGAGAAAGGCCTGCACCGGCCGGTAGGTGCCGATGTACAGCCCCAGCGGCAGGGCAATCAGTGCCGAGGCACCGAAGCCCGCCATGACCCGCCAGACGCTGATACCGATGTCTCCCAGCAGCCCCTCGCTGGTCCACCAGCGGCCGATGCGCTCGAGCACTGCGCCGGGGCTGGGCATGAACATCGGGTCGGCCAAGCCGAGGGCGGTCCACAGCCACCAGATGATGAAGGGCAAGCTCAGCCCGGCGCCAGTGAGCAGCCAGGCGCTGCGTCGGGATATCTCGCCGCGAATTCGCCAGAAACTGCTTTTGCGCACCACCTGTTCGGCCCGTGCCGCGGGCGCTGGCGGTTGCGTCTGCTGCGCGGCGCTAGCAGCGGAGGGGATGCTGAGCTGCGCTGTCATGCGGGAACCTCCTGTGAAACGGTGGGCACATCGAGTTCTACGCGTTGCCAGCCACCGGCCGCCGGATAACGACCGAGCGCGGCGAGATCTGCGGCCGGCAGACTGTTGGGGTCGGCGAAGTTCCAGTAGCTGGACAGCAGCGCGTCGCCGACACGACCCGGTAGCGTCGAGTGGCTGATCTGCCACGGTGTGGCGCCGTTGCGATGGCGGCCGAAGGAGAGTTCGAATGCCAGCAGCTTCGGCCGCAGCGCAGGGTCGACGGCGGCTAGTTGCTCGCGCAGGTGCTTGTCGCCCGCTGAAAGCGGCAGCGGACGATCGGCGGCGAACAGGAAGTAGTCGCCGGCCACCAGCAGGCAGGCCTGGCGCGAAGGCTGCTCAGCAGCGCTCAACCAGACTCCCCAATTGACGCCAGCGGATTCGGGCAGGCGCTGCCAGATCTCGTGATAGCTGCCGTCCAGCCCGTCTTCCAGCAGCCGCTCCGGGGTTTCGAAGTGCATCAGGCCGATATCCGCCGGCCCGCCCGGTGGCTGGAAGTCGATCAGCCGATGCCACTGGCAGATATCATCGTTGACCTCGGTGACGCCGGCGAAACCGGCCTGTTCGCTCAGCGCCAGCTGCTGGGCATGGCTGCAGGTTTCCAGCGAGGCGGCTGGCGGCAGCGCTTGCGGCCGCGGCAGGCGCAGGTCGGCGTGCAGGCTGGCGGTTTGCAGCCAGTACACCTCGCTGGTTTCGTCACGCAAGCCGGCGGTGGTGGCCAGCAGGCGCCGGCGCCACACGCCGAGATAGGCATCGGGAACGGTCTTCATGCGTGGTACTCCGGAAAGCGTTTGAGGGTGCGCCAAAAGGCCATGTCGTGATTCGGCCAGATAGCGGCGTCGGTTTCGGCAGCGGTGGCTTTGAGCTTGCGGATGCTGGCCAGCGCCAGGTCTTCGCGGTCCTGCCAGCAGAGGCCGGGCGCGACTTCGTCGAACAGGTTCTCGCTCAGGTCCGCAGCGTCCCCGGCGAGAATCACCGGCTTGCCGTGCGGCAGTTCGATAAGCAGCGACATGTGGCCGGCCGTGTGCCCGGGGGTATTGATCGCGCGCAGTCCGGGCAGCAGCTCGTATTCGTCGCGCTGCAGCTTCCAGCGATGTTCGCCGGCAAAGTCATCGGCGAAGTAGGCGTCGTCCGCCTGGGCGCGGGCGGCGGCGAGTTCCGCTTCGTGTACATGCACGTCGCAGCCGCACAACTCGCAAAGGCCGCCGGCGTGATCGAAATGAAGATGGCTGAGGAAAACCAGGTCGATATCCGCTGGCGTAAGCCCATGCCGGGCGAGGTGGACGGGTAGCCGCTGCTCCTCGGTCATCTCGGGCGGGCCCATGGGAAACTCCACCGGATCGAACCAGCGTGCCCGCAGTAGCGGATCGCTGAGCTTGGCGTAGTCGCAGCCGACGTCGAACAACACGCGACCCTGTCGGGTTTCGATCAGGAAGGCGAGGATCGGCGCGTCGATCAGCGTGCCCTGGCCGCGATTGCGGGTGGAAATCGATTTGTCGTAGCGATGCGTAGCGGTCAGCAGCGGCCAGAGCTTCAGCGCATCGGTCATGCGGCACGCTCCAGGCGCCGCAGCAGGTCGGTGCTGTCGGTCACGCTGCCGAACAGCCCGCCTTCGACTTCGATCATCGCCAGTGCAGCCGCATGCAGCTGTGGATCGGACGAGGCGCAGGCATCGCTGATGCTCACGCAGTCGAAGCCAAGATCGATAGCCTGGCGCAGCGTCGAGGACACGCAGACCTCGGTAGTCACGCCGGTCAGGATCAGCCGCTCGATACCGCGGCGGCGCAGGATCAGCTCCAGATCGGTGTAGGCAAAGGCGCTGTAGCCGGGCTTGTCGATCACCGGCTCGCCGGCGCGTGGTTGCAGTTCGTCGATCAGGTCATGGCCGAATTCGCCGCGCACCAGCAGGCGGCCGAGGGGGCCGGCGCTGCCGATGGGGGCGCCGGTCGCTTCGGCACGGCGGCGTTTGGGCTCGGGCAGGTCGGAAAGGTCCGGACGATGGCCTTCACGGGTGTGCACGACCAGCATGCCCAGGCTGCGTGCGCGATCCAGTAGTGCCTGGATCGCCGGGATCGGCGCGCGCAGGCGGCTGACGTCCATGCCGGCCTGATCGGCGTAACCGCCCAGCGCGCAGAAGTCGCGCTGCATGTCGATCACCAGCAGCGCAGTGCGCGCGGGGTGCAGGTCTTTCAGGCTCACAGGGCAAACTCCTTGCACACCGCGGCGGCGATGCCGTCGACGATGTCTTCGGCCAGCCGCTGGCCTTTCGCCGCGCTGGAGCCTTTGGCCGAGGACAGCACCCCGGAGGGCGGCACCCATTCGGTACGGGTGGGGTACATGTCGTAGGGCGGAAAGTCAGCCGGAGCGTCGTCGGGAATCTTCTCCAGCGCCACCAGTTGTGGGTGGAAGTGCAGCATCAGCGAGGTCTCGATCACCGCGGCATGCTCCAGGGCGAAACCGGGGAAGCCGTCGGGGAAGACGTCAGTGAGAGTCTGCTCACGGCAGAAGTCCCAGTGCTCCAGGCGCATCACCTCCAGCCCGGCGTTCGGCCCGAGGTCGCGCAGCGCCAGCTGGATGCCCTCGGCGACGAACCACTGATTCTCGTAATGGCCGAGCACCAGCACCAGGCGGCGCACGCCGTGGCGGTGGAACTCCCGCACGGCGTCGCGCACCAGCGCGCTCAGGGTCGCGCCGTCCAGGCTGGTGGTACCGCAGAAATGCTGACCGCCGCCGCATTTCGGTTGCGACTTGTAGCCGTAGGAGAGTGCCGGCGCGACCAGCCCGCCGACCCGCGCCGCCACTTCGGCGCTGATGGCGCTGGCCAGCAGCGCGTCGGTGCCCAGCGGCAGGTGCGGGCCATGCTGCTCGGTAGCGCCGCAGGGCAGGAAGACCACGGCGCCTTCACCGATGCGACGCTCGTAATCGATCCAGCTCAGTTGATCCATGTGCACGCTCATGCGCAGCTGCTCCTTGTCGCAATGGGAAGGGGACGTTCCGGCCAGCCGGCGATCAGCGCGGCGGTGGTGATCAGGGCAGCTCCGAGCCATTCGTTCGGTCCGATGGCGTGGCTGCCGAACCAGGCCGAAGACAACACCGCGGCAATCAGTTCGAAAACCACCAGCACCGCAGCACGGCCGGCTTCAAGATGAGTGAGGCCGTACTGCACGGCGGCCATGCTGACCAGCCAGCCGAGGGCCAGCAGGGCGATCTGCCAGGTCAGGGTCAGATCCAGCGGTGGTATCGACTGACGAAACAGTAGGCAGAACAGTCCGCCGAGCAGCGCACTGCCGATGAAGCTGACCAGCGCCTTGCTCGCCAGCGGCACCTGGTCAGCGGCGCGAGTGGCGAGGTTGTTGAGGCTGAAGGCGAGGCCGGCGGAAAGCGCCAGCCAGTCATTCGCGCCTGGCGCATCCAGGGCTTCGCCGGTGATGCCGAGGGTCAGGCCGATGCCGAGCATCGCCAGCCCGAGGGCGAACAGCCGCGTGCCGCTGAAGCGTTCGCCTAGCAGCAGCCAGCCGCCGACCATCGCCCACACCGGTGCCAGGTAGAACAGCAGCATCACCCGCACCACGTTGCCGTCAGCCAGCGCCGTGACCAGTGCTGCGGTGGCCCAGCCGCCGCACAGGCCCATGGTGAGCACCTGGCGATATTGGCTCGCCCACTGCCGGCGCTGCTGCCAGAGCACCGGTAGCGCCAGCAGGCTGAGCAGCGAATAGGTCAGCAGCACCAGCGGCATGCCGGCCAGGCCGCGGGCGGCGAAGAACTGCAGCGGCAGCCAGCCCAGGCCCCACATGATGGCGCCGCCGATCAGCATGCCCTGCGGCATCAGGCTGTTCATGCGCCCATCCAGGAGCCGCCATTGGGCCCGAGCAGCTGTCCGGTGAAATAGCTCGCCTGTGGCGAAAGCAGGAAGACGATGGCCGCCGCGACTTCCTCCGGCGTGCCCAGGCGCGCCATGGGGATCGCCAGCTCCTTGGCCATCCACTCGTCGCTCATGTGCTCCGCGCTGACCATCGTCGTGGCGATGGGGCCGGGCGCGACGCCGTTGATGCGAATGCCGTCTGCAGCAAATTCGCGGGCCAACGAGCGGGTCAGGCCGATCACCCCGGCCTTGGCTGTGCAGTAGGCAACGTACTGTTCGCGGCCGAGAAAGCCGAGGTCCGAGGAGACATTGACGATGGCGCCGCTGCGCCGCGGCTGCATCTGTGCCAGCGCATGGCGACAGCAGCGGTAGACGCCGGCGAGGTCGACGCCCAGCACCATTGTCCAGTCCGCCTCGCTGGTCTCGAGAAAGGGCTTTTCCAGGATCACCCCGGCGTTGTTGACCAACAGCTCCAGCGGCCCGTGCGCCTCGATGGTCTCGAACATCGCCGCGACCGCGGCCGGGTCGCTGACATCCGCCTCGATGGCGCAGGCGTCGCCACCATTGGCGGTGATCTGCTCGACCACTCGTTCCGCCAGCTGGTGTTGGCCGCGATGGTTGATCCAGACCCGTGCGCCTTCGGTGGCCAGCGCGAGCGCGGTGGCGCGGCCGATACCGGTCGCCGCGCCGGTGACCAGGGCGGTCTGGCCCGCAAAGATGGCAGCCATCAGTGCATCACCTCGCCATGGCTGACCGACAGCGCCTGGCCGGTGAGGGCGGAGGCCAGCGGCGAGCCGAGAAACAGAAAGGTGCCGCCCAGGTCCGCGGGCGTCAGCAGCTCCGGGATGGCCTGGTTGGCGAGGATCGCCGCCAGCTCGGCGCTGTCGCTACGGCCGTTGGCGTCGGCCATCACCTGCAGCGAGCGCATGGCCGCATCGGTGCCGATCCAGCCGGGGCACACCGCGTTCACCCTGATGCGCCGCGGGCCCAGTTCCCAGGCCAGCGAGCGGGTCAGGCCGACCACCGCGTGTTTGCTGGCGACATAGGCGGAAAAGCCCGGCACGCCTTTGAGGCCCCAGATTGAGGCCTGATTGATCACGCTGGCGCCGGCACGCAGGCGTGGCAGCAACGCACGGGTCAGGCGCTGCATGGAGCCGACGTTGTTCTCCAGCAGGGCCGACCAGCGCTGGTCGGCCTCGAAGCTGCACTCATCCAGCGGCGTGGCGTATTCGACACCGGCGTTGTTGACCAGCACATCGGCATTGAGGCCGCGGCAGGCGAGGTCATCGGCGTACTGCTGCACCGTCTGCCGATCGCCGAGGTCCAGTGCGGTGCAGTGCAGCGGCGTCTCGCCAGCGACTTCGTCGGCAAGTCGGGCGAGGGCTTCCGCGTCGCGATCGAGCAATTCCAGCGTTGCGCCAGCGGCGGCGAAGCTCTTTGCCAGGCCACGGCCGATGCCCCCGGCGGCGCCGGTGATGACCACGCAGCGGCCGCGATAATCCAGTGCCTTGTGCATATCACACCGCCGTCAGGAAGGAGACGCCCACGGCGCCGTAGAAGTTGTCGGCCTTGCCTGGCCCTTCGCTGACCACGCCGTAGTCATCGTCCAGCACGCGGCGTACGCGGTAGCGGTGGAAGCTGCCGAGCAGCTTGCGCATTGGGATGACCTGGTTGTAGGTGCTGCCGTACAGCTCGGCGTGCAGCTTGGGCAGGCGATACCAGGGCGCCACCGGCTTCTCGTGGTGGGCGTTGTGGAAGGAGAAATTCAACAGCAGCAGATTCAGCACCGGCCAGCGCTCGGAAACCACGTTGCTGTAGGTGTTCTGCTGCTCGTAGCTGCGGTCGCGGCGCTTGTCCTCCGGTAGCTTGCCGCCATCTTCCAGCACGGCGAAGGCCTCGTAGGTGTGCTGATAGGCATCGGCGAAACGCAGCACGCTGAGCATGATCATCCAGGCCACTGCGTAGAGCAGCACGGCCTTCAGCGAGAGCGCCGCGAGCCCGGCAAAAAGCAGCGTGCGAACGACCAGCACAGCGGCGACCTTGCCACGGCGGGCGCGGTGCCTGTCGTTGTCGGTGATGAAGGGCAGGGCGATCACATAGAAATGCATGATCAGCTCCACCGCCGGCACGTAGGCCCATTCCAGCGCCAGCACCAGCTTCTGGAACCACAGCGGGCGTGCCTTGAGAAAAGCCTTGCTGTCGAAGGTGATCACGTCGGCGCGGTCGACGTGGTGGCGCATGTGCTTCTTGCGCAGATCCTGGAACTCGGCGTAGCAGCTGCCGCACAGCCAGCTGCAGACGTTGCCGGCCCATTCGTTGTGCTTGGGCACGCTGAAAATGGCGCCGTGGGCGAATTCGTGGATCAGGTAGGCCGCGATGATCATGCCGTGGGCCAACAGCAACGTGCCCAGCGCGTTCAGCCAGCCATTCGGGGCGAACAACAGGGCCAGGCCACCGCCGTAGGCGAGCACGGTATAGACGATCGCCAGCGTGTTGGGCAGACGGCCATCGGCATAGCGGTACAGAGGTTTTGCGTTCATGGTCTTCTCCAGCACAGGCGGGCTACGGCCCGCCCGGCGTCCGGCTTACTGGGCGAGCGCTTCGGTGAACTGGGCGTCGTAGGTCTTGCTGAAATCCGGGATGGTCGGGATCTGCCCGTTGTCCTTGAGCAGCTTGGCGATGATCGCGCCGCTGCCATGGAAGGAATGGGTGTCGTCGCCTGGGGTGAAGCTCTTGCCCATCTCCGCAAGCGGGATGTTGTAGGCGCCGGCCATCTGCTCGACGGCTTCTTCGGCGCTGACGCCGAGCACCTCGCCGATGATCTCAGCCGACTCCTCGGGGTGCGCCTGCATGTAGGCCAGGCCGTCCAGATAGCCCTGGATCATTGCTTTGATGGCGGCAGGCTTCTTGGCGATCACCGCCTCGTCGAAGACCAGTACGTCGGTGATCAGGCCTGGCGCGTCCTTGGACGAATAGACCACCTTGAATTTGTCGCCGCCGCCCATGGAAAGGATCTGCGAAACGTTGGGCTCGTAGGTAACGCCAATCGGCAGATTGCCCGAAGCCATGGCGCCGGGAATGCCTTCCGGGGTCATGTTGACGGCATTGATGTCCTTGTCGCTCATGCCGTTCTGTTGCAGCGCATAAGCGAGCAGGAAGTCCGACGGCGACAGCGGGTTGAAGCCGACCTTTTTACCCTTGAAGTCGGCGACCGACTGAATCGAGGCATCGGCGACGATGGCGTCACCGCCGTTGGAGAAGTCGATGGGCATCACCACCCGATGCTTCAAGCCCTTGGCGACCGAGGCCACTACCTGGTCGTAGGTAAGCATGCCGCCGTCCAGCGCGCGGCTGAGCATGGCGGTGGGGATCAGCGCAGGGTCGTTGAAGAATTGCAGGTCCACGTTTAGACCATGGGGCTTGAACAGGTCTTTCTTGTCGGCGACGTAGAAGGGGCCGTATCCGGCCCAGACCACGGTGCCGATCTTCAGCTTTTCGGCGGCCTGGCTGGCCAGCGGTGAAAACAATGTCGCGACGGCCAGGCCGGCGGCGAGGAGGGTCTTGTTCAGCGAGCGCAGTGTGGACATGGTGTGATTTCCCTACACATTGGAATGACAGGCACGGGATGACATCGCGTCTCCCGGGCTTTTATCCCTCCGTGTAGTCCCGTCCCTGGGACCGGAGAACTCTCGGACCAGCACCCACTCCCTGTGAGCCGGAACCCTAGTTCTCCTTGAAGTTGCTCCTGATTGTGCCAAGCGTCATGAGTGCCGGTGGCGACTCATCCCGTTCACTGTGGATAGAGCAGGTTGCGTGCCAGATGCGGTGGCTGGCAGCGAACTCGTGAAGTTTCAATGAGTTGAGCTAGCACCTGGGCCGCCGCGAATGGCAGGCCCAGCACGGCGCTGCTCACTAATGGGGAGGCTTGCTCTGAGATAGTGCGGAGCAAGGCTGTGTGGTGGGAGGCCAACGGCGGTGAATGAATCAGGTCGGTACTGGTGCATCCTCGCGGAGCAGTCCCTCGCGCTTGAGCGTCTGCCAGAACTCGCGGGGCACCTGAGTATTGGAATAGTCCATGTACTGCCGGGGACGCTCTGGATTGGCCGTGCCGGGGATGACCGAGGCCACCACCGGGTTGGCCAGGCAGAAATGCAGGGCGGCGGCGCGCAGATCGACGCCGCAGCGCTCGGCAGCGGCCTTGAGTTGCTCCCTGCGCTGGGCGATCTGTGGTGGGATCTGGTCGTATTCATAGTGATCGCCGCCGGCCAGCACCCCGGAGTTGAACGGCCCGCCAACGACAACGCCAACGTCGCGTGCCTGGCAGGTCGGGAACAGCGTGTCCAGCGCCTCGTCGTGCTCCAGCAGCGAATAGCGCCCGGCCAGCAGGAACAAGTTCGGATCGCTCTGCTCCAGCGCCATGCGGCACGGTTCGACCAGATTGACCCCTAAGCCCCAGCCGCGAATCACACCCTCATCGCGCAATTGCGTCAGAGCTTTCGCCGCGCCGTTCATCGCTTGCTGGAAGTACTCCTTCCACTGCGGGCCCCATTGATCCTCGGAAACGTCGTGAATGAACACCACATCGAGGCGATCGACGCCCATGCGCTCCAGGCTGTCCTCGATGGAACGGCGTGCGCCGTCGGCCGAATAGTCCGGGACGCGCTTGTTCGGCAGTTCGTCGACGAAAGGCTTGGCGTTCTCCGGCTGGCCGGCCGGCTGCAGCAGTCGACCGACCTTGGTACTCAGCACGTAATCATCGCGTGGCTTGCCGCTGAGCAGGCGACCGAAGCGCTGCTCGGCCAGCCCTGCGCCATAGTGCGGCGACACGTCGTAATAGCGAAATCCGGCGTCCCAGGCCGCGTTGAGCGTCGCGTCGGCGGTTTCCTCGCTGAGGGGATGGAACATGTTGCCTAGCGGCGCGCCGCCGAGGCCGATGCGTGGCAGGGTGATACGCATGGAGTCCTCCTTCGGATGCAGGTGGTGCCGACCGAGATCGGCATGGCTCTGCATCGGAGGTCGGCCGGAACGGGGATGTTCCGGCGATGCGACGGAATGGCTATAGCGGTTATTGCAGGGTTGGGTAAGGCGCCGGGACTGCTGGTTGCATGCCACCGTGGCGCCCCGTGTGCTGCCGCCGTTTAGCCACGGCTTTTCAGATAGGTGCGCCAGCTGCCCAGCTCGGTGATGTCCTGGGCGCCCTGCAGGCCGTAGGGCTCGCAGATGAACCCCGTCTCCCAGCGACCATCGGCCAGCTGCACCTTGCCCAGACCGAGCGGTGCCGGAATGCCGGTGAGAAAGGAGCCGAGCTCCAGGCTCGGCAGCTCCCAGACTTCAACCTCGACGGCCGCTCCGCCTTCGGCGACGCGAACCATGCCAGGGCGCAGCGGCGGCCCGCCGGCCAGGGCGTAGAGCTTGTAGTCCGGCGAGCTGCGGGTGGTTTCCAGCAGCCGTCCGCCGCGCTGCCTGAGTTGCCAGTTCAGCGGCAGCCCGTCCAGATGCGCGCCGCAGACCACTACACGGGCACGGTCGTTGCGCGCCGGGTTTTGCGGAGCGGGCGAGGTGATCGATTGGCCGCCGGTTAGCGCGATGCCATGTTGCCGCTGCAGCGCGTCGGCCAGGCTCAACAGGTACTGGTCAGTGAACACCCGGCCGAACAGGGTCACGCCCCAGGGCAGGCCGTTGCGCATCACACCCGCCGGCACCGCCACGGCGGCGTAGTCCAGCATGTTCATGAAGTTGGTGTAGTAGCCCAGGTCCGAGTTGCGCTTGACCGGCTCGGCGTGAAGCTCGGCGAGTGTCACCGGGCGCGGGTAGGCGGGCGTCAGCACGCAATCGACTTCGGCCATGATCCGGTCGCAGATGGCCTTGAGCTGTTGTAGACGGTACTGAGCCTGGAACAGCTGCACGGCGGTGGTGCCGGGTGCCTTTTCCAGCACCGCCTTTATCACCGGTAGCACGGCGTCGGGCTGGTGTTCGATCAGCTCGCCGGCGACGCTGTAGCGTTCGGCAACCCAGGGGCCTTCATAGAGCAATCGCGCGGCTTCGAGGAAGGGTGCGAAGTCCACATCCACCGGCTCGCCGCCAATGGCTTTCAGCTGTTCGATGGTGGCGGCGAACAATGCCGGGCCTTCCGCGCAGCCGAGAAATTCCAGCTGCGATGGCACGCCGAAGCGGAAGGATTTCACCTGACCAAAAGCCGAGCCGTCATTCCACAGTGGATTGGCGCGGCTGTATTCGTCACGTGGATCGAGCCTGGCGGTGAGTGCCAGCAGCTGACTGGCTTCGGCCGCTGTGGCGGTGAAGAAGGTCACGCAATCCAGCGTGCGGCAGGCGGGCACCACCCCGGCGGTGGAGATCAGCCCCTTGCTCGCCTTCAGTCCAATAAGGTTGTTCAGCGCCGCCGGCACCCGGCCAGAGCCAGCGGTATCGGTACCCAGGGCGAAACTTGCCAGCCCCAGCGCCACGGCGAGCGATGAACCGGCGCTGGAGCCGCCGGAGGGGTAGTCCGGGTGCACGGAGTTGCGGCATTCGCCATAGGGCGAGCGGGTGCCGTTGAGGCCGGTGGCGAACTGATCGAGGTTGGTCTTGCCCAGCGGCACCGCGCCGAGTGCGATCAGCTGCTCGACGATGGTGGCGCTGACTTCGGGCGTGTAGACGAACGCTGGACAGGCGGCGGTGGTGTGCACGCCGGCCAGGTCGATATTGTCCTTGATGGCGAAGGGGATGCCGTAGAGCGGTAGCTCGGCGGGCGTCTTGGTTTCCAGCGCGGCCAGGTAGGGCTCGAGTTCCTCGGCACTCAGCAGGTGGATAAAGGCATTGAATTCGCCGTTCAGCTTGGCAGCCTTGGCGCGCAGGGCAAGGATCAGTTGGCGCGGGGTCATTTCACCGGCGGTATAGGCGGCGCGCAGTGTGGCCAGGCGCAGGTCGAATGTCGTGGTCATCTCATGTCCCTCGTAGGGTGGAAAACGGCGAAGCCTTTTCCACCGCGATGTTTGTTGCCGGCCCGGTGGGCCGGTTGGTGGATACGGTTGCTTCGGGCTCACGCCTCCTCGATCACCACCACTCGCTGGCCGGCGCGCACCGGCGAGCCGGGCTGGGCGCGGACCTCTTTCACCACCCCGGCGACCGGTGCGGTGAGCGGGATTTCCATCTTCATGCTCTCGAGGATCACCAGTACGTCGCCGGCCTCGACCCGCGCGCCTTCGGCCACCGACACCTGCCAGAGGTTGCCGGCGATATGACTTTCGATGCCGTGCAGTCCGCTGCCGAGCGGAGCATCTTCGCCGAGGTCGGCAGCGACTTCCTCGCTCTCGAAATGCGCCTGGCCGGACGCGATCCAGCGCTGGCGCTCGGCATCGAACGCGGCGCGCTGCTGGCGGCGGAAGGCGTCGATGCCTTCGGCCTCGGCGGCGAGAAAGTCCTGGTAGTCCGACAGGCGAAGCACGGTCTGCTCGATCTTCAGCGGGTAGCGCCCCAGCGGGAAGTCGCGGCGGATCTTCAACAGCTGCTCTGCCGAGACCGGATAGAAGCGGATTTGGTCGAAGAAACGCAGCAACCACGGCTGGCCACCGAACGCCTCGACCGTGCGGTAGCGGTTCCACATCTGCAGGGTGCGGCCGACGAACTGGTAGCCGCCTGGGCCTTCCATGCCGTAGACGCACATGTAGGCACCACCAATACCGACCGAGTTTTCCGCGGTCCAGGTGCGCGCCGGGTTGTACTTGGTGGTGACCAGCCGATGGCGTGGGTCCAGCGGCGTGGCAACCGGCGCGCCGAGATAGACGTCGCCCAGGCCCATCACCAGATAGCTGGCCTCGAAGACCGTGCGGTACACCTCATCGAGGTCCGGCAGGTCGTTGATGCGGCGGATGAACTCCAGGTTGCTCGGGCACCAGGGCGCGTCCTTGCGCACCGTGGTCATGTACTTCTCGATGGCAAGCGTGCAGGCCGGGTCGTCCCAGGACAGCGGCAGATGGACGATGCGCGATGGCACCTTCAGATCCTGCGCGGCGCACACGGCGTCCCAGTCACCGGCGACGATGTCGAGCAGCGTCTGCAACGCCAGTGTTTCCGGCTGGTAGTGCACCTGCAGGGAGCGGATGCCGGGGGTGAGATCAACGACGCCGTCGAGCTGCTTGGCCTCCAGCGCCTGCATCAGCGCATGGCCACGGAAGCGCAGCACCAGGTCCAACTCCGGTTGGCCGATTTCCAGCAGGAGGTGGGTGTCGCCGGAGAGGCGCGCGACCAGGTGCGTATCAGCCTCGCCGATATCCAGCACGATGGGCGATTGCAGCGCCACCGGCACGCACGGCACCGGCGCGGCGGCAAGACGGGCGCACTCGATGTTGGCTGCCTTGGCCAGCTCGCGTGCGCTAGCCACGTCCACCGGTACGAAACGCACTCTGTCGCCGGCCTTGAGCTGGCCGAGCTGCCAGAGATCGGCCTCGATGATGGTCACCGGGCAGACGAAGCCGCCCAGGCTCGGGCCATCCGGGCCGAGGATCACCGGCATGTCGCCGGTGAAGTCCACCGCGCCGATGGCGTAGGGGTTGTCGTGGATGTTCGACGGGTGCAGGCCGGCCTCGCCGCCGCTCTCGCGCACCCACTCGGGCTTGGGTCCGATCAGGCGCACGCCGGTGCGGCTGGAGTTGAAGTGCACTTCCCAGTCGGTGGCGAAGAAGGTCTGGATATAGCCCTCGGTGAAATACTCCGGCGCGCCGTGCGGGCCGTAGATCACCCGCAGCTCGCGGACCGCCGGCAGGGCGCTGCACAGCGCAGCCGGCAGGCTCGCGCCGCAGTCGCTGTCAGTGAGCGGGGCGAGGTGCAGCACGTCGCCGGCACGCAAGGCGCGGCCGGCGTGGCCGCCGAACTGGCCGAGGGTGAAGGTGCTCTTGCTGCCGAGATAGTCCGGCACCTGCAACCCGCCGCGCACGGCGAGATAGCTGCGCGCACCGGCCCCGACGATGGTGCCGATGGCGAGGGTGCTGCCGGCCTTGACCAGAATCGCCGTGCACATGGGTTGCGGGGCATCATCCAGCTTCACCGGGATCTCCGCGCCGGTAATTGCCACCACCGCATCGGTGTTGAAGCGCAGGATCGGCCCGCTCATGGTGATTTCCAGGCCGGCTGCATCCTCCGGATTACCCAGCAGTGCATTGCCCATGCGCAGCGCGCGGTTGTCCATCGGGCCGGAAGGAGGCACGCCGACAGCCCAGTAACCGAGGCGGCCAGGAAAGTCCTGCACGGTGGTCTGGGTGCCGGCGCTGATCACTTCGAAGGTAGTGGCTCTATAGGTCAGGCCTTCCAGGCAGCGGGTCCAGGGTCTGCCTTCGGCGAACGGCGCATAGCCGAGGATCTGGCGCAGGTAGGCGCGATTGCTTTCCACGCCGTAGAGCAGGGTTTCGTCCAGCGCGGTATCCAGCGCGGCCCGGGCGCTCTCGCGATCTGGCGCCCAAGTGATCAGCTTGGCGACCATCGGGTCGAAATAGGGCGGGATCTCGCAACCAGCCTCGACCCAGGTGTCGATACGCAGGGCTTTGCCGTCGCCCTTGGGAAAATCCACGACGGTGAGCAGGCCGGGGCTGGGCTGAAAATCCCGGCCCGGGTCTTCGGCATACAGGCGCGCCTGGATCGAATGGCCCGACGGCTCCAGCGTTCTCGCCAGCTCGGCCAGTGGGGGTAGATCGCCAGCCGCCAGCTCGATCATCCAGCGCACCAGATCGACGCCCCAGACCTGCTCGGTAACGCCATGCTCGACCTGCAGGCGGGTGTTCACCTCGAGGAAATAGAACTGCTCGGCCTCGGCGTCGTAGACGAACTCGACCGTGCCGGCGCTGCGGTAGTCGACCGCCTTGGCCAGCGTGATAGCCGCTTCGCACAGTGCCTCGGCCATGCCGGCCGGCAGGTTCGGTGCCGGAGTTTCCTCCAGCACCTTCTGGTTGCGCCGCTGCACCGAGCAGTCGCGCACGCCGAGGGCGATGACGTTGCCGGCACCATCGCCGAACACCTGCACTTCCAGATGGCGGGCGCGCTCGATGTACTTCTCGATGAACACGCCGGCGTCGCTGAAGTTGTTCTGCCCCAGGCGCTTGACCGCGTCGAAGGCCTCGGCCAGTTCAGCCGCCGAGCGGCACACGCGCATGCCGATACCGCCACCGCCGGCGGTGCTTTTCAGCATCACCGGGTAGCCGACCTGCTCGGCGGCGACCAGTGCCGCATCGAGAGTCTCCAGCAGCTCAGTGCCCTCCAGCATCGGTACGCCGCGTTGTTTGGCCAGGGCGCGGGCGGTGTGCTTCAGGCCAAACACCCGCAGCTGTTCTGGCGTCGGGCCGACAAAGGCTATGCCGGCGGCTTCACAGGCTTCGGCAAAGGCGGCGTTTTCGGAAAGGAAACCGTAGCCGGGGTGGATGGCGCTTGCGCCGGTTTCCCGGGCGATGCGGAGAATCTTCTCCACCACCAGATAGGTCTGGGCTGCCGGGCCTTCGCCCAGGCTGTGGGCCTCGTCGGCCTGCTGGATATGCAGGCTGGCGGCGTCGGCCTCGGAGTAGACGGCCACACTTTTCACATCCAGGCCGCGCAGCGTACGCAGGATGCGGCAGGCAATGGCGCCGCGGTTGGCAATCAGGAGTTTGTCGAACATCTTCAGTAACCCTCGAAGGGCTGGCGGGCCGTCCCGCCTTTATTCATCTGCGCCACGGCCGTCCGTGGTTGGAGAGGGTTTCTTCGCTGCCGGCAACTTGGGCCGCTGCCCGGCGCGCGCCTGCAGCAGCGGCAGCAAGTGGCGTCGCAACAGCGGCATCAGTCCCACACCAGCACCTCGGCCGGGGTCGGGTTCCAGCCATTGCAAGGGTTGTTCAGCTGCGGGCAGTTGGAGATCAGCACGATTACGTCCTGCTCCGCTTTAAGCTCCACGTACTTGCCTGGCGCGGAAATGCCGTCGGCAAAGGTCAGCCCACCCTCGGGCGTCACCGGTACGTTCATGAAGAAGTTGATGTTGGCGCCGATGTCACGCTTGCTCAGGCGGCCGTCGTGCAGGCTGGCGCGCAGGAAGTTATCGCGGCAGCTGTGCATGTAGCGCTTGTCCAGCGCATAGCGCACCACGTTGCTTTCCTGGGCGCAGGCGCCGCCGAGGGTGTCGTGGCGACCGCAGGTGTCGGCGACGATGGTCAGCAGCGGATTACCAAGGTTCGAATAGAGCACCGTGCCGGTGGTGAGGTAGACGCGGTTCTGCTTGCGCAGGGTGCGTTGCGGGTCGTAGCGCTCGCGCGGATTCCTCGCGCTGAAGAACAGCGTATCCACCGCCTGGTTGCCTTCGAGATCGAGCAGGCGCAGGGTCTGGCCGGCCTTCACTTCGAACAGATACGGCTCGCCAGCAGGGATTTCGTGGCGGAACACGGCGGTTTCAGGGTGCAGGTTGCTTGCAATGATCGTCATCTCGGCACTCCTCAGACGTACAGCCGTTCGGTGTTATGGAAGGCGCGGCCATTCTCTGGTCGCGAGGTGCGGCAGAGCACACTGATGCCGTCGCTGGCGACGCTGTGCCAGCTGAGCTGCACCGGTTTTGGCGCGTAGTCGGGAGTCGGGTCCAGCGGATGCTGTAGCGCGGTGAGGATCACCAGGGTGTCCATTGGTGCGTACAGCTCGACGTAGTCGCCGGGCTGGCTGTTGCCGGGCTGAAAGGCGAAAGCGCCGTCGGCATCGACGTCCACCCGGCTGAACAGATTGAGCACCATCAAGAGGTCCTGCAGGTTCAGGTCCCACTTGCCCATTTCTACCAGCAGGTTGTCCGTGCCATTGCGGAAGAAGCCGTTGCGCAGTTCCTGGTAGCGTCCTTCGCCGTACTTTTCGGTCACCTCTTCAGCGTTGAGCACGCCGCCGAAGCTGTCGTGCCAGCCGCAGGTATCGGCGGTGATGGCGGCGAGCACGCGGCCCATGTCCGAATAGAGGCAATGCCCGGCGCTGAGCTTGGCGGTGTGCTGGCCCTTGAGCGTGTCCGGCAGGTTGAGGCGTTCGCTCTTTTCATTGGCGTTGAGCAGCATGACGCTGACGTTGGCGCCGCCTTCGAGATCGGTCAGGCGCAGCAGTTGGCCGCGCTTGAGAACGAAGGAGGTGTGGCCGCCGCCGGGAACAGTTTCCTCGTACAGCGTGGGGCGGATCGCGAGTGAAGCGCTCATGTCAGGCTCCTTGGTAGGCAGTGCGAAAAGTGTCGGCGAGGGCGGCCGGCAGGCCTGCGGACGCGCCGGGAGCGTGGCGGCCCTCGTGCAGCGGAATGTCGTAGGTCACTCGCGCGCCATAGGCGCCCGGTGCATGGGGATCGATGCGCGGCTTGTCGAAGACCAGGATGCGGCTGCCGAGGGTGAAGCCTTCCGAGAGGTCATGGGTGACCATGAACACCGTCAGTCGGGTTTCCCGCCACAGCTCCAGCAGCAGCGCGTGCATGTCCTTGCGAATACCGGGGTCGAGGGCGCCGAAGGGTTCGTCCAGCAACAGCACGCGCGGCTTCATGATCAGCGCCTGGGCAATGGCGAGGCGCTGTTGCATGCCGCCGGACAGCTGCGCCGGGTACTTGTCCAGCGCATGGCCGAGGCCGACCTTGTGCAGCATCTGCGCAGCCTGCTCGCGTGCTTCGCGTTTGTGGCGCCCGAACAGGCGGCCAAGCAGCGGGGTGCGCGGCAGCTCCAGGCCGAGGGCGACGTTGTCCAGCACCGTCAGGTGCGGAAAGACCGAGTAGCGCTGGAAGACCACGCCGCGGCTGGCATCCGGTTCGTTGGCCAGTGGCTGGCCATCGAGCAGGATCTCACCACGGCTGGGCGCTTCCTGGCCGAGCAGCAGGCGCAGGAAGGTCGATTTGCCGCAACCGGATGCACCAACCAGGGTGCAGAACTCGCCTTCGGCGATGTTCAGGTTCAGTCGCTCCAGCACCACCTGGTCGCCGTATTCCTGCCAGACATTCTTGACCTGAATGAATGGTGTGGAAGTGTCCGCAGTGTGATTTTCACGCGCGTTGTGCACAAGATTTGCCAAGGCCTCGCTGGTGACGACTCCGCTTTGTTTGGCGCTCATGCCTTGGCTCCTTCGTACCAGGGGAACAGCAGCTGGGTCAGGCGCCGCAGCAGGTAATCCATGGCCCAGGCCAGCAGGGTGATCCAGGCGACGTAGGGCAGGATCACGTCCATCGCCATGTAGCGGCGCACGAGGAAGATGCGGTAGCCGAGCCCGTCCGTGGAGGCGATGGCCTCGGCGGCGATGAGGAACAGCCAGGCCGAGCCGAGCACCAGGCGCAGGCTGATCAGCAGGCGCGGCAGCAGCTGCGGCAGGACCAGGCGCAGGATCAGCGTCCAGGTGTTGGCGCCGAGGGTCTGCGCCTTGATCAGCAGCTCGCGGGGGACTTCGCGAGCACGCTGCTCGAGGTCGCGCGCCAGGATTGGGGTGATGCCGATGACGATCAGCATCACCTTGGACAGCTCGCCCAGGCCGAACACGATGAACAAAATCGGCAGGATGGCCAGTGGCGGCACCATCGAAAGCATCGTGAGCAGCGGCGAAAGCGGCGCGCTAAACAGCGGCAGAGTGCCGGCGGCAATACCCAGGCATAGGCCGGCGACTGCCGCGATGGCCAGGCCGATACCGAGGCGCTTGAGGCTGGAGGCGGTGTCCTGCCAGAACAGATAGTCGCCGGAGCGTTTGTCAGGGGTGAAAGCGAGGCGTTCGACGGCGGCGCTCATCTGGCCGAAGCTGGGCAGCAGCTTGTCGTTGGGGTTCAGTTCCAGGCGTTGGGTGGAGCTGGTCAGGTACAGCGCCAGCAGCAGCGCGAAGGGCAATATGGCCAGGGCGAGCCAGCCGCTGCGACTGGGTGAGCGATTGATCAGGCGCATGGGCAGGCGCCCCGGTTTGCGACGGCCTTGAGAACGGGCAGGGCGGTGAACGGCAGAGCCGATTCGAACGGGCACATGGCAAACCCTCCAGTGTTTGAGATAGCGCAGGAGCTGCGTGCAATCACGCTGTTCTCCCGGGCTTTTATCCCGCCGTGTAACCTCACTGGAGGTCGCCAACTCTCGGACCAGTCACTCGCAGGCGAGTCGGAACCCTAGTCGGCTATTTCGAATTTTGCAGCAGCTTGGCCTGCCCTGTCAGCAAAGCAAGAGCGATGCCAACGCACGACAATCGCGCATGGTAGGGGCTGGAGAAGGGGCGTTGGACGGTGGCCGCCCCGTCATGGGGCGTTGCCGGGATGTGATGCATGCTTTTCGAGCGCGCGCCGCGTTGTGGCATTCAACGCGGCGGCGAGGAGCGGCTCAGAGCTTGAGCTGGCCAATGGCGCGACTGAGGTCAGCGGAAAGCGCTGCCAGCTCGGCGCTGGTGCTGGCGGAGCTGACGGTCTGCTCCACCGTGCGCTCGGTGACGTCGCGAATGCCGGTAACCGAGCGGTTGAGCTCCTCGGCTACCTGGCTTTGCTGTTCGGCCGCCACGGCGATCTGCGTGTTGCTTTCACGCATCTGCGCGACCGCATCGGCGATGGCCTCCAGCGCCTGCGCTGCGTCATGGGCTTCACGCACGCAGTCGTCGGCCTTGAGCGAGCTTTCCTGCATGAACTCCACGGCGTCGCGGGTCATCGACTGCAGGCCGGAGATCATCTGGGTGATCTCGTCGGTGGAATCCTGCACGCGCTTGGCCAGGTTGCGCACCTCATCGGCGACCACCGCGAAACCGCGACCCTGTTCACCAGCGCGGGCTGCTTCGATGGCGGCATTGAGCGCCAGCAGGTTGGTCTGTTCGGCAATGCTATGGATCACATTGACCACGCCGTTGATCCTCTGGCTGTCGGCAGCCAGCTGCTCGATCATCTCACCGGTCTGCTGCACGCCCTGGGACAGGCTGGAAATGGATTTCTCCACCCGGCCGACCACCCGATGGCCGTCGCCGGCCAGGCGGTCGGCATTTTGCGACTGATCGCGGGTTTCGCGCGCATGCTCGGCGATCTGATGCACCGTGGCGCTCATCTCGTTGATGGCGGTCGCTGCCTGATCGGTTTCGCCCTGTTGCCCGCGCATGCCCTTGTGCACGTCGTTCATGCTCGTGGCGAGGCGGCTGGCACCTTCGTCCAGACGGGCTGCGGCCTGGGCAACGGTGCTGACCACGCGCTGATAGCCGCCCTGCATGGCATTGAACGCGCTGGCCATCTGGCCGACTTCGTCGCGGCTGTCCAGCGGTACCCGTGCCTGCAGATCGCCGCTGCGCTCGACATGCAGCATGACGTCCTTGAGCGTGTTGAGGTGGCTTAGCAGAAAGCGGATCAGCAGCTGGGAGGCGGCGAGCAGACCAAGCATCAGCACGGCGACTGCGGTGGCGTAGCTGAAAAAGTGCTGTCCCAGCACTTGCATCACGCTCGGCGTGCGCGCCAGTACCGCAAGGCTGGAGCCATCGCCGCGCGGAACAACCTGCGTTCCGACCACTGGATTATTGGCGAACAGGCGGTCGTGTGTGAGGGCGGTCCAACCTCTGTCGGCCACTGGCTTGCCCTCGATCGACGCGCGCTGGCTTGCCTGGAACAGCAGCAGATCCGGCGCTTGCGGCAGCGCAGCGGAATCCGGCCAGGCGGCCAGCAGCGAAGCGCGCGCCTGCGCAGCCAGCTGGGCGTCGGCCCTGCGGGCGGTTTGTTCCAACTGCACGGCATAGAGCACCAGCAACAAGGCGATGACGAAGGTCACCATGTTGAGTGCCCAGAATTTGTACTTGAGCGACAGATCGCGAATCCAGACGGCCATGACTGCTCTTCTTCTATTAGGAGGTTGCCGGAGCGCGGCAAAAGCGCTCTGCGGCGCGACTAACAATTAACGGCCGCGGTTCGCAGAGCTTGAGCAGATTTTGCGAATCAGTCGAGGTCAGGCAGGCCGAAGAACGAGCGGGCGCAGCGGGTCGTGTGTTCAGCCAGTTGATCAGCGCTTTCGCCACGATGCTGCGCGACTTCGCGCAGGACTTCCGGCAGATAGGCCGGTTCGTTCTGGCCGCTTTTGGGCTTCGGCCGCAGGCTGCGAGGCAGCAGGTAGGGGGCGTCGCTTTCCAGCATCAGCCGCCCCTCGGGAATGTCTCTCACCAGCGGGTGCAGGTGCGTGCCGCGGCGCTCGTCGCAGATCCAGCCAGTAATGCCGATATGCAGGTCAAGATCGAGATAGGCATACAGCGCCGCCTTCTCGCCAGTGAAGCAGTGCACCACAGCGGCTTTAAGGTGGTCGCGGAACGGTCGCAGGATAGCCGCGAGGCGCTCGCTGGCATCGCGCTCGTGGAGGAAGACTGGAAGCTGTAGCTCGACGGCCAGCTGCAACTGTTCTTCCAGTGCACGCTCCTGCTGCGGCCGGGGTGAGAAATCGCGATTGAAGTCCAGGCCGCATTCGCCAACCGCACGCACCGGCGGTTCGCGCAGCAGACCGCGCAACTGGCCGGCGCTGTCGGTCGACCACTGGCTGGCATCGTGTGGATGCACCCCAGCGGTGCTGAACAGCCGTTGGCCGGATTCATCCAGTTCCCGACAGAGCCCGAGGGCCGCTTCGCTTTCAGCAAGGCTGGTTCCGGTAAGCACCATCTGCACCACGCCTGCCGCCTTGGCACGCTCGACCACCGCGGCCGGATTGGCGGCAAACGTTGGATGAGTCAGGTTGACCCCGATGTCGATCAGTTGCATGAAGACCTCGAAAACATAAAGCCTACTTAAATCAATAAGATACAGGATATATCTAAACCGCCTTTAGAGCCGAAACTGGCGCAAATGCGCGACCTGTGAGAGGCTTTGCCACCTTTGCGGGCAGGGAGCACCGCGTTAGCGTTCTCTGCGTCTTCAGACCGGTGCGTTCTCGATGCCACGATTGCTGCCACTTCTGTTCTGCCTGCTGCTGGCTTTCCTGCCGGGGTTGGCGAGCGCGCGTGTGGCCGGGCCGGAGGTCTGGCAATCGACCGACAAGGTACGTGATCTGGCCGAAATTCGCCGCAGTGGCGTGTTGCGGGTGCTGGTCAACCAGAGCCGTAACAGCTCCGGTGAGATCAAGGGCGAGGCGATCGGGGTCGAGTACGCGCGGCTGCGCGCGTTCGAGCAACACCTGAATCGCGATGCCGCCTCCGGAAAGTCGATCACCCTCAAGATCATTCCCAAAGCCAAGGATCAGTTGCTCGGCGCGCTGCAGCGCGGCGAAGGCGATCTGGTTGCACCCGGTGAACTGCTGCCGCTCGCCGGCATGAAAGGCATCAGTCGCAGTAGGCCGGTGGTTCGCGACGTGTCGCTGGTGCTGGTCGGCCGCCAAGGTGGGCCGCGCTATCAGCGTCTGGAACAGCTCTCCGGTCGCAGCCTTGCCTTGCCGCCGGGTAGCGCCGCGGGGCCGGCATTGGCGCGGCTGAACAAGCAGCTCATGGAGCGCAAGCTGGCGCCCATCGTAGTCGAATGGGTCGATCCGACGCTGGCGGTCGAAGATGTGCTGGAGATGGTGCAGGCTGGTGTCTACCCGGCGACCGTGGTCGAGCAGACCATTGCGCAGCGCTGGGCCAAGGTGATGCCGAAACTGCGTATCGAGCAGAACCTGAGTCTGGGCGACAAGGCCAGCATGCACTGGTTCGTACGCAAGGACGCCAGCATGCTGCGGGCTAGCGCGGACCGCTTTCTCAAGGATTTTGCCTTGCCGGCTAACCAGGATGCGGCTTTCGAACGCGTCTACCGGCGTCTTTACAAGGTGCAATATCCCCTTGATCGGCTTGGTCGGCAGCGTCTGGAAAAGGTTAGGCCAACCCTGCAGCGCTACGCCGAGCAGATCGAACTGGATTGGCTGAACCTTGCTGCGCTGGCATTCAAGGAGTCCACGCTGAATCCGGCTGCGAAGGGAGCCGGCGGCGCGACCGGGCTGATGCAGGTAACGCCCGCCACAGCCCGCGCGATGGGCGTAAGCAACATTCAACAGCTGGACAATAATGTGCAGGCCAGCGCGAAGTACCTGGCGAATATCCGTCGCAACCATTTCGCCAGCCCGCGGTTGAACGAGCGTGAGCGCATGGCCTTCATTCTCGCGGCATACAACCTCGGGCCGCAGCGGGTGCAGAGCATGCGCGCCGAGGCCCGTCGACGCGGCCTCAATCCGGACCAGTGGTTCTTTCAGGTTGAGCGTATCGCCATGGAAACCGTCGGCATGGGTGTGGTGGGCTACGTCAACAGCGTCAACAAGTACTACCTGGCCTACCACCGCGAGCGCTATCTGCTGGAGGCTGACCGCAAGACCGCGGCCAACTAGCGTTCCGCGTCACCAACTTGTTTCTGCTGAGCGACGGCGAGCAGGCGCAGGCGCTCGCTGGCGTTGAAATGCTGCTCCTCCAGTCGTTCGATGGCGGCTTGCCGCTCGACGTCGTCCAAGCCGCGAGTGGCCTCGATGTTCGCCCGTGCCTGCTGGTAGGTCGTGACGCGCTGCTGCCACTGCTGGCGCTGGCGGTCCAGTGCATCGAGCCTGTCGGCTGCAGCGCTGCCTACCAGCTGTTGCCGTAGCTGCCGGACTTGCTCAGGCCCGGCGCCGCTTTGCACGAGTGCATTGGTCTGCTCGCGCAGCTCGGTCTGCAGCTGTGGCATCAACAACTCCTGCAGCTCAGCCGGCAGTCCGGCACGTAACTGATCGACGGCGCGGCCCTTGGCGTCACTGTCCAATCCGGAATCGAAGCGAATCGCCAGACGCTCCAGGCTGAAACGATCATAGGCCTCATCGAGTGCAAAGAAGGCTTGGTGGACGGCGGGATCGAGCACGCGTGCGCGTAACGCCTGTACTGCATGCAGCCGTTGACGCAATGCCGCCAGGTCCGGTGCGCGGGCATAAGAGGCTTCCAATTCAAGTAGTTGCCGCTTGTAGCTCAGATATTGGTTGAGAACTGACAGTGCCTGGCCGCGGGCGGGCTCCGCCAGTTCTTCGATGATGTGGCGGCGCAACCGCTCGATGCTGTTCTTGAGCGGCTCCTCGCCGATCGCTGCTAGAAAGTAATCGAAAAGCTGGCGGATCTCGGCACCGACGATGAGGTTGCCCGCAGCGTCCACTCGCAATTGGCCATCGACCTGGGTGCCCTGGAATGACGTGGGTAACCTGGCCGAAACCTGCGGCTGCGGTTTGCTCACCGCTGCTTGGCCGACCGGCGTGACGCTTGCCGAGGGCGCTGACAGAGCAGGAGGGGATTGCTGGGCGACTGGAGTCGGTGCGGTGGCGGATCGGCTCAGGATGATGGTCAGGCTTAGCCCAGCGGCCAGTACCAACAAAAGAATGTATCGGCTCATGAAAGTGCCCAGCGGTGAAGGCCGGGGTCATCGATCCCGGCCTTGGTACATGAGTGGATGAAGGGCTACAGACCTGCGTTCTTCATTCGATTCGCGTGCTGGCGATAGACGCTGACCGGATCGGTTTCGAACAGGCTGGTCAGGCCCATGAACTGGTTGACCTCGTCCAGGTGATTCATGCGGTAGTTGTCGCGGATCACCATGCCCAGATGCGAGCTGCAGCGTCCGACCAGACCATCGTTGGGCCCGCTGAAGGCCAGTGAGCCAGCACCCATCATGGCGTCACTGATATCCAGCGCATTGGTCAGTGGGCTGGTGCCGCTCCACGAGTAGTAGTGCACACCGTTGACCTTGTAGGCCCCCTCGCCGCAGGCGGTCGTTGGAATGCCTTGGGGGAACTTGGCATTGAAGCGGGCAGCACCTTCACTGTTGAGCGATTCCAGTGAGCCCAGCGCATCCTGCGGAGCGCTGCTGGAGCTGCCGGAAAGGAAGTTGATGAACGTGCCCATGGCGTTCACCAGCCCGGCGACAATCGCCTCGCCGGAAGACCCCTCAGGAATCTTGCGGATCAGGTCGGCCACGTCCGAGCCTTTATGCGGCGCGCCGACACTGGTTACCGAGGCAATCAGGTCCGGTCGAACGCCGGCGACATAGCGCACCGTAGGGCCGCCGTGGCTGTGGCCGATCAGGTTGACCTTCGGTTTGCCGCTGATCGCGACGATCTCCTCCACCTGCGCCAGCAGCTCTTCGCCGCGCAGCTCGGAGGTATTGAGTTGGCTGACTTCCGTCACATAGACCTGGGCACCGTCCCGGCGTAATGCTTTCGGAATGCCATACCAGTAGTCGATGCCGAGCAGACTGTCGAAGCCGAGCATGCCGTGGGCAAGCACGATCGGATACTTCGTAGCGGTGTAGCCGCTGCCAGAAGCAGCATAAGCCTGACCGGTTAGCGCCAGGGCGCTACCGAGACAGAGGGCGAGCAAGGTTTTGTTCTTGTTCATGGACGCACTCTTCGAATGTGAATCGGGCTGTGGGCAGTCCGTTGCCGTTCACCGCGCGGGGCGCGTACTGCGCATGGGCTAGCGCAGCATTCGTGCCAGAACCACCGCGTTGCGCCTGTGGCGCTCTAGCTGGCGGAGTCTGGAAAGAGTGATGTCGCGATGAGATCAACGCAGCGCGGCGCGGCTGTTACCAAGCGAAACGCTGAAGTGGGTTGGAAGGTGATGGTCGCGCTTTTTATCGATTATTGCTGGATTTACGCGGCATGATCGCTGCAAATCGTGACTTTATATTCTAGGTTTGACTGTGTGGTCATGGGTAGTCGATGGCCACTACGTACCAGAGTTTGTTGCCAGTAGGCGTCTGCACCTGAACCTCCGCATCAAGCGTTTTACCCACCAAAGCACGCGCGAGCGGAGAGTCGATGCTGATCAACCCTTGGCGCAGGTCGAGTTCATCGGGGCCGACGATTCGATAGCGGGCCTCTTCACCGTCTTCATCCTCCAGCGTCACCCAGGCGCCGAAATACACCTTGTTTGGATCGCTTGGGCGCTCGCTGACGACCTTTAGCTTTTCCAATCGCTTGGTCAGAAAACGTACACGACTGTCGATTTCGCGCAGCATCTTCTTGCCATAGGTGTATTCGGCGTTCTCCGAACGATCGCCCTGTGCCGCCGCTTCGCTGACTGACTGGGTAACCTGCGGACGTTTGACGTGCCAGAGTTCGTGCAGCTCGGCGCGCAGCCGGGCTTCGCCTTCGGGTGTGATCAGCGGCGTGCCGGCTGGGCGGGGCGGGCGATAGCGGCTCATGGGCTTCGAGACCTTTTGAAAAGCGCCGATTGTAGCGCTTCAGCTCTCGCGCAGTACGGTCAGCGGGCTGGCATTGAGTGCCCGGCGTGTACCGATCAGCCCGGCACCACCCACCAGCAAGGCGCCGATCAGAGGCAATACCAACAACCAGGGATGCGGCTGCCAGCGCAAGTCGAATGCGTAGTGATAAAGCAGAGCGCTAACCAGCTCGCAACCGAGCGCGGCCAGCAGGCCACTGGCGGCGCCCAGCAGGCCGAACTCGGCGCGACGCGCGCGTAGCAGGAGTCGACGTTCCGCACCGAGGGCCCGCAGCAGCGCGCCCTGGCGAATGCGTTCATCCAGCGTTGCCTGCAGGCCGGCGAACAGAACCGCCAGTCCGGCCGCGAGGACGAACAGCAGCACGTACTCCACCGCCAGCGACACCTGCGCAAGAATGCTGCGCAACTGAGCCAGCAGCGCCTCGACCTGCAACAGCGTGACCGAGGGGAACGCGCGAGCCAGCTCCACCAGTTCGCGCTCCTTGCCGGGCGGCAGGTGAAAGCTGGTCATGTAGGTCGCGGGCATTCCCTCGAGCGTGTCGGGCTCGAAAATCATGTAGAAGTTTGGCTGGAAACTGTCCCAGTTGACCTCGCGCAGGCTGGTGACGCTGGCTTCGCGGGTCAGCCCGCCGATGGTGAACGAAAGGCGATCACCAAGTTTCAATTGCAGGCTTTCGGCGAGTTCGGCCTCGACGGATACGCCGGGAACGTCCGTCGCCTTCCGCTCGGCCCACCACTGCCCGGCAACCAGGTGGTTGTCCTTCGGCAGGTCGGCCGCCCAGGTCAGGCTCAGGTCTCGGCGGATCGCGCGTTCGCCCTGAGATTCCTTGCTGACCAACTGGCGGACCGGCTCGTCGTTGATGGAAATAAGCCGGCCCGGCACCACCGGATACAAGGGGGCGGCGTGACTGGAAAGCGCCTCGATACGCTCGGCAAAGGCATTCTTCTCCGCGGGAAGCACGTTGAGCACGAAGTGATTGGGTGCGTTGTCGGGGAGCTGGTCCTGCCAGGTGTCGAGCAGCTCGCCACGTAGCAGGGCGATCAATGCCATAGCCAGTAGGATCAGGCCGAAGGCAAGGGCTTGTCCGGCTGCGGCCAATGGGTGGCGCAACAGTTGCCCAAGCCCGAGACGCCAGCTCAACGAGGCTCCGGCCAACAGGCGTCGCATCCCCTTCAGGCCGAGCAGTAGCAAGCCGCCCAGCAGCAGCGTGGCGAGCAGGCCGCCGCCAAGCAGTGCCAGCGTGATCTTCAGATCGAGGCTCAGGCGCCACATGATCAGGCCGAGGGCGAAGATCGCGGTGCCGTACACCAGCCAGGCACTCGGCGGTACGGGCAGCATGTCGCGGCGCAGCACGCGGAGCGGCGGCACACGACCCAGGGCAGCCAATGGCGGCAGGGCGAAGCCGGTCAGCGCTACCAGACCAGTGGCAATGCCCGCTGCAGCAGGCCAGACGCCACCGGGCGGAATCTCCTGCGCCAGCAGGTCGCGCAGAAGAAAGAACAGTCCGTGCTGCGCTGCCCAGCCAAGCAGGGCACCTGCCAGGCTGGCCAACAGGCCGAGCATGGCAAGTTGCAGCGTGTATAAGAGCAGGGCGTCATTGCGTGACAATCCCAGGCAGCGCAGCAGTGCGCTGGCGTCGAAGCGGCGCGTGGCGAAGCGGGCAGCGGAGAGGGCGACCGCGACGCCAGCCAGGAGGATCGCGGCGAGGCTGGCCAGGTTCAGGTAACGCTCCGCGCGGCCAAGCGCACCACCGATCTGTCGATTGCTGTCATTGGCCGTTTCGATGCGCTGGTGTGCCTGCAATTCGGCCTGGATCGATTGCTGATAGGCCGCCAGGCCCGTCGCCTCTCCGCGCCACAGCTCACGATAGCGGACGCGGCTGCCGGGCTGCACGACGCCCGTTGCTTCCAGATCGTCCAGATGCATCAGCACGCGCGGTGTCAGGCTATAGAAGTCGCCGACGCGATCCGGCTCGTAGGTCAACACACGGGTCAGGCGCAGCAGTTTGCTGCCGACCTCTATGTTGTCGCCGATCTGCAGGTCCAAGGCCGCAAACAGCCGCGCTTCGGCCCAGGCTTCGCCGGGCGCAGGGCCCGGGCCTGGTTGTTCGGCCTCGTAAGGTTGCGCTGCACTACGCAGCGTGCCTCGCAGCGGATAGCTGCTGCTGGCTGCCTTGACGCTGGCAAGCTGCAGATCCTGCTCGGTCGCGATAACGCTGGAGAACTCGACAACCTGTGCGTGATCGAGGTCCAGCTGCTTGCCGGCTTCGATCTGCTCCGGCGAGGCGGGCGCGCTTCCGCTCAGTACCATGTCGGCGCCGAGGAACTCGCTGGCACGCAGCAGCATCGCATCGTTCAGACGTGCGCCGAAATAACCGATCGCGGTGCTTGCAGCGACCGCCACCACAAGGGCAAAGAACAGCACGCGCAGCTCGCCCGCTCGGGCGTCACGCAGCAGCTGGCGATAAGCCAGGGCGAGCAGGCGGGCTTTGGGCATGCGCATCATTCGGCTGTCTCGGCAGCAATCTGCCGTCCGCCTTCGAGGCGAATCATCCGATGGCAGCGCTTGGCCAGACGTTCATCGTGTGTCACCAGCACCAGCGTGGTACCACGCTCACGGTTGAGCTCGAACAGCAGCTCGGTGACGTGCGCACCGGTATGGGTATCGAGGTTACCGGTCGGCTCGTCGGCAAACAGTACGTCCGGCTCGGCGGCAAACGCGCGGGCTAGCGCGACACGTTGCTGTTCGCCGCCCGAGAGTTGGCGCGGATAGTGATGCAGGCGTTCGCCCAGCCCGACCCGGGCCAGCAATTCGGTTGCCCGCTCGCGCGCATCGCGGCGGCCGTCCAGCTCCAGTGGCAGCATGACGTTTTCCAGGGCGTTCAGACTGTCCAGCAGCTGGAAAGACTGGAAGACGAAACCGACGTGTTCGGCGCGTACTCGTGCCCGCTGGTCTTCATCCAATGCCGCAAGCGCGTGGCCGGCCAGGTGCACTTCACCAGAACTGGGCAGATCCAGTCCTGCCAGCAGGCCCAGCAGAGTGGATTTGCCAGAGCCGGAGGTGCCGACGATCGCAAGGCTGTCGCCCTTGGCCAGCTGAAGCGAGAGGTCGGCCAGGATGCTCAGCTCGCCTTCCGCGCTGGGTACCACTTTGTTAAGGTTCCGGGCGTCGAGAATGTTGCCGCTCATGAGGGGATCCGATGCGTAGTTGGCTGAAGTGCGGGGCTCTGGTTCTGCTGTGCTGGGCTCAGGGAGCGCTGGCCGGAACCGTGCTGGTGGTCGGCGATAGTATCAGCGCCGCTTTCGGGCTGGAAACCAGCCAGGGCTGGGTGCATCTGCTGCAGCAACGACTGGTTGAGGAGGGCAAATCGGTACGCGTTGTGAACGCGTCGATCAGCGGCGACACCACGGCTGGCGGGCTCGCACGGCTCGACCCGTTGCTCGATGAGCATGCGCCTGAGGTGGTGATTCTCGAGCTAGGGGGCAACGATGGCCTGCGCGGTCAGTCGCCGATGCAATTGAAACAGAATCTTGCGGGTATGGTTCGGAAGTCCCAGGAGGCAGGGGCCAAGGTGCTCATTTTGGGGATGCGCCTGCCGCCTAATTACGGTCAGCGCTACACGACAGCATTCGCCGAAGTGTTCCCCAAAGTTGCCCAAGAGACCGGCGCTGCTTTGGTGCCTTTCGTGCTGGAGGGCGCTGCTGGCGTGCCTTCCATGATGCAGGGTGATGGCGTCCACCCAACCGCTGAAGCCCAGCCAGTCCTCCTTGAGAACGTCTGGCCAGCCCTCGAACCGCTGCTCTGATTCAACCGTAAGGTATCAGTGAGAGGTGCCAAGCGTAGCGGCCCGACGCCTCGAATGTCTAACAGTGATTGAACAGAGTTCTAACACCCCCCCCCTCAAGGTGCCTCACTCGGAAAAGGGCCTTCGATTCCCAGCGGGACAGAATTGTTTTTTGAGGTGACATTTATTTTCCCAGTCGGGCTTTTTCTAAAGATTCCCCAGGGCATAAATCCGCTGGGGGCACGGGGGTTTTACCCACGTTTTTCTTTATTAGATGGGGTCTCAGATTTTTCCCCCAGATTCTTAAAGGCCACCCGTAGGGCCGGTGCGACAACCAAGGAAAAAACGACCAGTACCCAGTAAACAGCCTGTAGCTTTCCCAAGGTATGTCCTACTGCTTTACTCAAGTATTGCAAAAAGAAGCCCCAAGACCCGAAGGCCAAGGAGCTTAAAAACTGATCCTCAAAGAAAGAGGAACCAATTGACCGCCAGTTGTCGGCATGTGGTCTGGTTGGTAGGACGGCCCCAGGGATCACCCAGGGCTCATTCCTTAATGACGGTAAGCGGTGCCTTACGGAGCCGCTGGGGCATCGCTGAGCAATAGCTGTTTGATGATCGGAAGGGCTACCGTAGTGGTCTCCCATTCGGCACCACCCAGCTTCACCTCAACCATCGCAGTGGCCATCACGTCTACCACAGCGGAGACCTCAAGGTCCCAGCTCTGAGTCGAAGCGTTGCGGCTCAGCTCAATACGCCAGACATCACCGTTCTGGTCCTCACGGAAGGACAGCAGGGCGAATGCCTTGGGAACCAAGAAGATTCCACGGTCATCACCGCTGTAAACCTGAACACGGGTCCCCACCAGCTCATCAATGTCCTCAAGGCCAGCCCGTTGGGCGGCACGGTTGAGCATTGGACGAAGGCCCACGGGGATCAACACTCCGAACTCAGAGACATCCCGACCCCAGTAGGTGTCGAGGTGGGTCGCCAGGATGTCCAGCAGGTCCTCAGCTTGGGCAGCGGGGGAGCCGCTCAGCGAACCGGCATAAGCCGTAGTGACCGAGGGTTGCCCTTCGAGGCTCTCAGCGATCTTACCGGCCAGGGTTAGCTCAAGGTCTCCCAGGAGCTTCTCTCCGGTCTGGGTCATGCTGCGCTCAGTGAAGCCAAACATGACGGTGTGATCGAAGATCGACACACGCCCCGATACCAGGATGCCGACCTCTGGGGCCTCCATGGAGACCAGCGAGCCAGCCGAAGCGGAGCCCTTGCCCACGGTGCGACCATCGTAGGTCTGGCGGGGATCGAAGGTAACGGAGCGGTCCTCCATTAAGGCGACCTGAGGCGCAGTCGGCTGGGAACCGAAGGGGCGAACCTCGGAGGGAAAAGCGGTGTTCATGTTCTCCCGCCACTCCTCACCATTAAGGTGCTCGTCTGCGGCCTCATACATAGCCTGGGCATAGACCGCCGGGTCAGTAGCCGCCATGTGGTCCGCTCGGATGTCTGAGGTGTGGAAGGTGGCCTGGGTAGCAGTCTGGCCGTGCGCCGTGGTGATGCTCTGGGTGTAGACGCTATCGGGTTTCTTGTACTGGAAAGGTTTCATTGTCTGGGTAACTCCTTTTGATGTTTAGGCGCGCTGGGTGCGGACACGGGCGAAGTGCTCACGAATCTCGCGGGCCTTGCGTTCCTTCTCTGCGTGGTAGTCGGCAAGCTCTTGGCGGGACGGCTCACGGCATCGCTCAGCGTTAGCGCGGGCCTCAGCTTGCAGGCGCTCCTTTTCCCGCTGCTGTTCGAGCAAGTGGCCCCGATAGATTCGGGATGCCTCAGTGGTCGCCTCAAGGCTCAGCCCAGCGTTATCGAACGCCTCAGCTACCTTGATGACCGCTGCATGGTTCTGGCCTTTAGAGGCCACCATCAGGGGCAGCAGGATCGACTCAACGTAGCTACGGGCCAGCTCTTGGCCGTTCACGTTGGCGGTCTCGGGAGTTACGGCTGTGATGTTGATGTTCATTTTGGGTAGGTCTCCTATCCCATAGAGCAATCCCCCAGTCCGCACGGCAGGCGCGACAAGACACAAGGAGACGTGAACACGCCGACCCTGAGGGTTTGCTCTATGGATTCTTGGTTTCGGTTAGATGCCCAGCGGTGGGCAGTTGGGCCTCAGGTGGGGAGCTGAGGGTGTTGCAGGTGGATCAGCTCACTGGTTCGCAGCGGGCAGTCATATCGAACATGACAGGCAAAAGCATGGCTTGGCGGAAGTCCAAGGAGGCACGCTCAAGGATGGCTTCGAGTTCACCAGCGGGGAGCTTTTGCTTGTCTGTGAGGTACGCCAGGAAGCGCTCTTGGAAGTGGTCCTTCCCGGCTCGGTAGGCGCTCTTGGCGGCATGGAAGACACGACGGGCGCAGGGTGTACTCAGGGCAGCATTGAGCCGCTCACAGAGGTCCGAGGGGCACCCAGGGCCAGGAACAAGGCGGTAGCGCATTAGCAGCCCTCCCGGTTGGTGTTACGGCGTCCCAGTGCGGCCAGCTTGGCTTCCTGAGCCTTGCGCTGACGGTATGCCTTAGCGGCTGGGGTCTGGGACTGAGGGCCTCGCTTTAGGGCCTTCCAGTCGCACTTATCGTTGAAGGTCATGCGCTTGAGGATCGCGGCGCTATGGCTACGGCCAAGATCGGTCATCACCTCAGCGACTATCTCAGCGACCTCGGGACGCTCAAGGACGGCCTCGAAGGCATCGAAAACCATATCTTTGAAGTCATCTGAGACCCAGCCGGCATACTCAATTGTTGCCCGTTTTGTCGCTAAGATTCGATGGCCAGTCTTACCCAGGTTTTGCACGTCCAAATTTTGGCTTTGCAAAAGGCGGTCTTTGTCCTTGCCGCGCCAGCGTCCCGGAGCCTTGCCCTTGGGCAGCTTCAATGCCTGCCAGATGTCCGTCAAATCCCATTGGCCCGCATTGTTCGCCTTGAAGGCTTGGCCCTCAATGACGATCAGGTGGCCAGCGTGCTTGTGCTTGATGTCGATATTCATTTTGTCTGTTTTCCTTTTGGTAGCGCCCTTCAGGTCGCACCCACAGCCGGTCATCCAGACCCCAGACAAGGGAACCGGCGTGGCATGAAAGGCGCTATCAGAAAGACTGGATTGATGACTGCCCAGCGACGGGCGAGGGGACAACCTGGGTGGGTGTCCTATCAGTGAGGGTTTTAAATGGGTGACTCTGGGTTGCCCTGAAGGTAGTCGGGATCATGGTCTGCCAAGACCTGGCCCCACCTAAGGACACTCAATGTCCAAGGGATAACCAAAAGACCACTTAGAGTTAAAGATTGATAAAAGATATAAGAATATGATCCCTTAGAATCTTTAGGTTCTTAATGCCACCCGTGTGTCTGCAAGCATCACTGGGGCCACCACCTCCCAGGGACGACCGGGACACACCCGGCTTACTTGCAGCTCACCCCGGCTCGACTACCGGGTCCACGGCTCTGGGTCCCTACGCTGAGTCAGCAACGGGTCATGCCAGTGGAAACAAAAGGGTCACCCCTGGCGCTCAGCTTTTGGCTGGCGTCCTTCTGGGGAAGTCGATTGGGTTGCCAGCGGACTGGCGGTAGGAGGGGCATCGTGTGTCCTCTCCTATTAGTGAGGGCTTTTGGGAGCCCCGTGGCACTAAGGCTACAGAGGAGGTGCTGGCGAATCCCAGTGGGCAGTCATCGCCAGAATGCTGGCCTCCTTCTTCTCGTACCGCTCACAGAATCGCTGGGACCACTCAGGGTGCAGGCTGAACGTGTTCCCTTCGCAATTCGTCACGATCAACTCTGAGCACTCCATAACCAGCTCAAGGAGGCGGCAGGCGGTCTTTCCCTGGGTGTCTGTGATCGGCTGCTTTGCGGTGCCCAGCATTAGATAGCTCAGCGCCTCGCTCACGGGGACGACCCCTTGATGCTCTACGAGGAGGCGGAGGGTCCGCTTTAGGACGCTACGGGCAAGGGCTTCGACTGTCAGCTTTGACTTGGGAAGGCTTGTGTCTTGATTGAGGGCTTGGACATAGCGAGGCACAAATGCGGCAGTGAGCGGCTTATAGCTGGCTTGGATGACACGAGGGTGGAACGGAGGGAGTGCGGCAATAGCGGTGTGCATACGTGAAGCTCCTACTGAGGAATCTTAGGATTGAGTGCTTACGTTGCATTGCATTACGTTGGGGACCCGGTGGCCTTTGGCCTGGGTGCTCTTACCAAGGGAGCTGGCGAAAGCGGGGCCATCATAGGGCTACTACGGATTAAGTCCAGTGTTTTTGCGAACTGACCAGCGAAGTCCTGAGAGGTCTGGTCCTGGGCCTCATTTACGTCGAACTTGCCGGTCTTGCGGATGGATGGCAGGACCACCCCGGTGACCCACTTGCGGAATGGCTCGGAGGCCGGTGCGTGGCCCCGTAGGAGCATCTGGTAGACCACAGACTCAGGGAACAGCCATGCGTCTCGCCACCTTGTCCCAACATTACGAAGGGGAGCCAAAGTAGGGAGATTCCCCGCCATGACTTCAACATCGCGCCCCCGCAGGGTTCCAGCGGCTTTCTTATGGTTCTGAGTGGACCACTTAGGGTCCTTTAGGCCAGCCGCTCGTGCCACCTGGGTAGCGATGAACAGCAAGGGATGCTCTGGGTGACCCACGAGGATGTCCAGCTCGATGCCGCTACGTTCGGTAGTCGATCATCAGCAGAAACACCACAAGGGCGACAACTCCACCCGTGATGAACCACTCTCGAAAGTTGAGTGTGTTAAACCAATCCAGCGTGGCGACGATGGCGTCCATGTCATTTACTCCTTGGTGGTGGTCAGGCAGTCCCTGAGAACGGCTATCAGCTTCGATACTGGCACACTGCTTCCATAAGCGTCATACGAGATTGACCCGGAGGCATGCCCAAGGATCGCCTGTGTGAACGGGAGAGGCGTTCCCTTGGACTGGAGTCTGGAGGCCATAGAGTGACGCAGGGAGTGGAGCGTCTGGTTTTTCTCCCGGTCCTCGCCAAGCGCCTCCTTGAGCAATGCTCCCAGACCACGGCTGGCGTTCATTGCGTTGATCCCGTTGTCAGACGGCAGGGCACCCGCTTGGACTGCTCCAAGGAAGGCCGTCAGGTCAAACCCGAAGGCCCCATCGACCAGAGGGACCAGACGGTTGCTGTAACGGTTCTTTAGGCTTTTCCCTGGGCCATTTTCGTTAATGTCGATACACCAGTAGCCGTCTATCTGCTTGATGTCTTCCTTGGTGAGCTGTGCGATTTCACCCACACGAGCCCCAGTGATCGCCAGAAGGGACAGGCCCCAGCGTTGCCAGGAGGTCGCAGGGAGTCCGTTGGCGTGGCTCATGGCCTTCGCTACCTGGGTCTCGGTGAAGCCCTCTCGCTTGCTCGTGGTGTTCTTGGTGAGCTTGAGCTTGGCGGTATACGCCTTCTTGATCAGATCATTCGCCTCGGCCCACTTGAGGACCGTGGTCAGCGCAGCCAGCAAGGTGTTCACGGTGGACGCCTCGCGGGACTCAAGAAGGTTCGTCCTCACAGCTATCAGGTCCTCCCGCTTGTGCTTGCTGAGGTCGGAGACCCCGACAGCCTCGAAGGCCCGCCCGATGACCGTATGGGCAGTCCGCAGGGCTCCCACGGTGGAAACCTTCACGTTTACCGAGTGCTCCGCCATGTAGCTATCCGCCAAGTCCTCCCAGGACAGTGGCGTGGCTTCTCCAACGAGGGCACTCATAGCGGCTTGAGGTGCGCCTACAGATAGAGACGGAGAGACGCTCGCTTCTCTATCGAATGCCTTGTCCTGATCGATTTCATCTATGATATCGGCCAAGCCCTTAGGGTGACCTTGAAGGCGTCTTTCTGCTGCTCCCATGATCTTACGACCCAACTCGACAGCCTTCGCTTGAGGTGGCGTGAGCGATGCCGTGCAAGCGATCATGTGCAGCTCTTCACGGATATCCGAATAGACGAGCCCCTGGGTGTCCAGTAGCTCCCAGTCGGTAGGAGTCGCCAGAGCGTCCTCTGCGATGGACCTGAGGTGGTCGCGGAGTTCTCCCCAGGTAGCGTCGGGATTCTCAAGGTGGAAGGCCCTGAGCGTCGATAGGAGCTGCTTGCTGGTGGTCATGGCTGTTGATCTATCACTGGAGCGAAGGGAAAGCGTACACGAGCCCGTAGAGCGCAGGGGGCGGACCCTGAGGTAGTAGACGCCTGAGCGCCTGTAGTGCCAGGGCTTGGCGAGCGGGACTTCTAACACGGTTCTAACAATTGGCGACGCTGCTTGAGTGTCCATCGGCTGAAACCCTTGTAATTGCTGGGTCTCACGTCCTTTCTTCCGATTGAAACAGAATCTTGCCGAGATGATTGATCGCAGCCGAGACGCTGGAGCCGAGGTGCTGCTGTTGGGTATGCGTATGCCGCCAAACCTCGGGCAGCGTTACACCCGCGCTTTCGCCGACGCGTTCGACTCGCTCGCTGCGGAGAAACCTGTGGCTTATGTGCCGTTCCTGCTGGAGGGTGTCGGTGGCGTTGCGGGCATGATGCAGGCTGATGGTATTCATCCGACTGCAGAGGCGCAGACCCAGTTGCTGGAGACCGTCTGGCCAGCGCTCGAACCCTTGCTTTGAGGCGTGGGCGCAGCTACTGTCGCGCCCTCGATTGGAGCCTCAGATGTCGCGCTCAGCCAGGACCCTTTACGCTTATCGAATCATCGTGCCGGACGAGCAGTACGACATGTTCGCCTGCCGCGAAAATCGACTGCATCTGGCGTTGCGTCAGCTTGAGCTGAGCGGCAGTGCAGACCGGACCCTCTGTGGTGGTCTGTTGCCAGCCCAACCTCGCTGGAAGGAGCTCGAGCGCGCCACATTGAAGGACCGGCAACTATGCCCGAACTGTCGGCAGTTGCTGGAGGCTCGACGCAAAGGCCTTCCGTCTGCCGTTGCGGCCTGGTAGCTCAATTTTTCACCAGTTCAAGTACAATCGCACCATTTCCATAGCTCAAGTTTCAAGGATCTCTGAATGCCCTCGCGCGCGTTTGCAGTCGCCTCCTGTTTGTCATTCGCTGCTTTGCTTTCGGCAGGCACCAGTGCGGCCCTCGAGCTGCCACTGCCGCCCGAGGGTGAGGACATCGTTGGTCAGATTCAGGTCATCAAGGCCAAGTACGAAGACACCTTCGCAGCAATTGGTGAAACCCATGATCTCGGTTATCTGGAGCTGGTTGCGGCCAATCCGGGAGTCGATCCGTGGTTGCCGGGCGAGGGCACCGACATCATCCTGCCGACCCGTTTCATCCTGCCGCCGGGTCCGCGTGAAGGCGTCGTGATCAATATTGCCGAGTACCGCCTGTACTACTACCCGCAAGGCGAGAATGTCGTGCATACCTTCCCGCTTGGAATCGGGCGCGAAGGATGGGGCTCGCCGGTCGGTAACACGCGTATCTCAGCGATGACCAGCAACCCTGCCTGGTACCCGCCGCAGTCCATTCGTGACGAGCACGCCGCCGATGGCGATCCGCTGCCGACGGTGGTTCCGCCGGGGCCGGATAATCCGCTGGGCCCGTACAAGATGAGCCTCGCGCTTCCCGGTTACCTGATCCATGGCTCGAACAAGAAGTTCGGTATCGGTATGCGGGTGAGTCACGGTTGTTTCCGCATGCTCAATCACAACGTGCTGGAGCTGGCGAAGATGGTCAAGGTGGGGACACCGGTGCGGATCATCGACGAGCCCTATAAATTCGGCGTGAGCGAGGGCAAGGTCTACCTGGAAGCCCATGCACCGCTGGAAGATGGCGAACAGAAGACGCTCACCCTGATGGACAAGCATGCAGTCGTCATCAATACGCTGCTCAAGCGTGACGAGGCTGCCGGTAAGCTGCATCTGGACTGGGAAATGGTCCGCGAGATCATCGCTGGGGAGGATGGCTTGCCGATTCAGATCGCCGAGCAGCGGACGGAAGTGGCCGTCCATGAGGAGCAGTTGTTCTAACTGCTTTTCTGCGAGAATAAAAAAAGCCGACCTTGCAGGTCGGCTTTTTTATTTTCTACAAGCTTACTTGCGGCTGGCGCGTTCCAGCATACGCAGAGCACGCTCGTTGGCTTCGTCAGCAGTCTGCTGAGCCTTCTGAGCGGCGGCCAGAGCTTCGTCGGCCTTGCTGTACGCTTCGTCAGCGCGAGCCTGGGCGCGAGCAGCGGCGTCTTCGGTCGCGGTCAGGCGAGCTTCGCTTTCTTTGGTCATGCTGTTGCTGCAACCGGTAGCCAGTACTGCGGCCAGAGCCAGAGCAGAGAATTTCAGAACGTTGTTCATCTTGTTCCCCTTAAGGTGGAAATCCATAAAGCAACTTCCGTTATGGAAAGTTTGCGCGCACATACTACCTATAACTTAGCTTAAGTAAACTGAGCTGGCTGCGGTACTACAGGTTTTTTTTCAAACCGCCTTTGCTTTAGCTCTCATCTCCGCAAGTTGGATAAAAAACATCCAGCGAGCCTGGTTTACATAGCGTCCTAGTTGCCAGATCCCTCTGCCAGTCAAAAGTTCCGGCCGCGCCGTGCACAAATAATGCGCAACAGGAGGCTGGTCGAATCGGAGCGAAACAGGTAGAAAAGACACCTGTGTATGTTTGGGTTACGGATATAGCGCGATCTGCCGTAGCCCGCCGAGAACAAGAAGACAGGGCGATCCTGCTGAGGAGTCGAAATGAGCGACACGGTGCGCGTCCGCCATGATCTGGCGGGTCATCGCTTCGAGGCCGATATCGATGGCCACTGCGCCTACCTGGCGTACATGGACCTGGGCAAACAAACGCTGGATATTTACCGTACCTTCGTACCTGACGCGCTGCGTGGCCGCGGAATTGCCGCGGTGCTGGCGCAACATGCGCTCGATTACGCCGAGCGCGAGGGATACCAAGTCATTCCGTCGTGCTCCTATGTCGAGCGCTATATCGAGCGAAACCGGTTGAAGCCGGAAGACACCTGCTCGAAAGCATAAAAAAACGCCGCAGAGCGGCGTTTTTTCGTTTCAGGTGCGCTGCCGCTTGGGCAGAACGTCCTTGAGCTTGTCGTGCATGCTCATGACCGCTTTCTCGGTGGTGTCCCAGTCTATACAGGCGTCGGTGATGGACACGCCATACTTCAGATCGCACAGATCTTTCGGGATCGCCTGGTTGCCCCAGCCAAGGTGGCTCTCGACCATGAGCCCAACGATGGAGTCGTTGCCTTCCAGGATCTGGTTGGCGACGTTGTCCATCACCAGCGGCTGCAGCGCGGGGTCCTTGTTCGAATTTGCATGGCTGCAATCGATCATGATGTTCGGGCGGATACCAGCCTTGGTCAGCTCCTGCTCGCACAGTGCAACGCTGACCGAATCGTAGTTAGGCTTGCCATTGCCGCCGCGCAGCACGACGTGGCCGTAGTTGTTGCCCTTTGTGGTGACGATGGAGACGCCGCCGGACTGGTTGATGCCAAGGAAGCGATGCGGGCTGGAAACCGACTGCAACGCGTTGATCGCGACGGTCAGGCTGCCGTCGGTGCCATTCTTGAAGCCAACTGCCGAGGACAAGCCTGAAGCCATCTCGCGGTGCGTCTGTGATTCCGTGGTGCGGGCGCCGATGGCCGACCAGCTGATCAGATCCTGCAGGTACTGCGGCGAGATGGGGTCGAGTGCTTCGGTCGCAGTCGGCAGGCCCATTTCGGCCAGGTCGAGCAGCAACTTGCGGCCGATATGCAGGCCATCCTGGATCTTGAACGAGTCGTCCATGTACGGATCGTTGATCAGGCCTTTCCACCCAACGGTGGTGCGTGGCTTCTCGAAGTAGACCCGCATGATCAGAAACAGGCTGTCCGATACCTTCTCAGCCAGCACCTTCAGGCGCTCGGCATATTCATGGGCGGCCTTCAGGTCATGGATGGAGCAGGGGCCGATCACCACGAACAGGCGGTGATCCTTGCCATCGAGAATGTCACGGACCACCTGGCGACCGTGGGAAACGGTGTGCAGTGCGGAGGCGGTCAGCGGAATTTCACGCTTCAGTTGCTCCGGCGTGATCAGGGTCACGTTGGAGGCAACGTTGAGGTCGTCGATCGGTAAATCAGCCATTTGTTACTCGTCAGGAATCACGGGAGCCGTCCGCCAGCGATCCCGGTGCGGCGGAACATAGCCTGAGGGCGCAGCGGGGAAACGGAACCTTAGCGCTAAAGGGCTGGCTCGACAACGAGATTGATGGCCTATTGAGGCGATCGGCATGCTGCGCCTGGTGTGGTAGGTGGAGGCGCTGTGCCAGGCACTGCCGGGCTGCTATCGTTCGAGTTTTCAACTGGTTGGCGCCGGGTGCAGCCAGCCCATGGATCTGGAGTGCGTATGTCTGCAGCAAGTCCACGTATCGGCATCGTTGGTACCGGTGCCATCGGCGGGTTCTATGGCGTGATGTTGGCCCGCGCCGGTTTCGATGTGCATTTTCTGCTGCGCAGTGAGTACGCCGCCGTTCGTGAGCGAGGGCTGCAGGTCAACAGCGCTGTGCACGGCCCGCTGCCACTTGCGCAGCCTCAAACCTACTGTGATGCGGCGCAGATGCCTGCTTGCGACTGGCTGCTGGTCGGCGCCAAGAGCACCAGCAACGATGCGCTGGGCCCCATCATCGCGCAGCTGGCGGCGCCTGGTTGCAAAGTCGTGGTGCTGCAGAACGGGTTGGATGTGGAGGATGCGATCAGGCCGTACTTAGCTGATAGCGTGCATCTGCTGGGTGGGCTGTGCGCGATCTGTGCACATCGCTCGGCGCCTGGTGTGGTTGAGCATCAGGCCCTGGGCGGGGTGAACCTCGGCTATCACTCCGGACCCGCAGGCGATGATGCGCAAGCACAGCTCGCCCTGCTGAACGAGATGGTTGAGATGTTCCGCCAGGCGGGCGTGGATTCATCGGCCATGCCCAGTCTGGCGCAGGCGCGCTGGATGAAGCTGGTGTGGAACGTACCGTTCAATGGTCTCTCGGCGCTGCTTGATGCAGGTACAGAGGCCCTGCTTGGCAATGAAGACTCGCGCTCGCAGATCAAGGCCATCATGCAGGAAGTCTGCGCGGCGGCGCAGGCGCTGGGGCATACGATGCCGGAGGATTTCACCGAAAAGCTCCTGATGGGCACCGCGCGGATGCCTGATTATCTTCCCAGCATGTACCACGACAGGTTCCAGCGTCGACCGATGGAGCTCGACGCGATCTATGCTGCCCCGCTTGATGCTGCCGCTCGCGTAAATGTGGCCATGCCCAAAACGGAACTGCTGTACCGCGCGCTCCGCTTTCTGGACGCACGCGCCTGCGGATGATGAGGAATGCAAAAGCGGCGTCCGTCGCGCAGGTCGCTTGCTGGCTGAGCCAACCAGACCAAAGGTCGCACAGCAAAAAACCGACGGAAGGCCTATCATCAGAGGCACACCGTTCATATGGTTATAAGTGCGGCAGGCGCAGCGGTGCCTTTAGCCTTGAGGGATTTCTATGAAGCTTCAGCAACTGCGTTACATCTGGGAAGTGGCGCACCATGACCTCAACGTTTCGGCAACCGCCCAGAGCCTTTTTACCTCTCAGCCCGGTATCAGCAAGCAGATTCGTCTACTCGAGGACGAGTTGGGCGTCGAGGTCTTTGCCCGTAGCGGCAAGCATCTGACCCGGGTGACGCCCGCGGGGGAGCGCATCATCACTACCGCAGGTGAAATCCTGCGCAAATGTGAAAGCATCAAGCAGATCGCCCAGGAGTTCTCCAATGAAAAGAAGGGCACTCTGAGCATCGCCACCACTCACACCCAGGCACGCTATGCGTTGCCGCAGGTAATCAGCAGCTTCATCAAGCAGTATTCTGACGTTTCCCTGCACATGCATCAGGGGACGCCGATGCAGATTGCCGAAATGGCTGCCGACGGGACGGTTGATTTTGCGATTGCGACCGAGGGGCTGGAGCTGTTCGGCGATCTCGTAATGATGCCCTGCTACCGCTGGAACCGCTGCGTGATCGTGCCCCAGGGCCACCCGTTGGCGAAGCTCGACAAGCTCACTCTGGAGGCATTGGCCGAACACCCGATCGTCACCTACGTGTTCGGCTTTACCGGGCGGTCCAAGCTAGACGAGGCATTCGGCCATCGCGGTCTCGTACCGAAGGTCGTGTTCACGGCGGCCGATGCCGATGTGATCAAGACTTACGTGAGGCTCGGGCTCGGTGTGGGCATCGTCGCGCGTATGGCAGTCGACCCCAAGCTGGATGCGGATCTCGTCGTGCTCGATGCCAGTGAGCTGTTTGAATCCAGCGTGACCAAGATCGGCTTCCGTCGCGGCACTTTCCTGCGCGGCTTCATGTGCGACTTCATCCAGCAGTTCGCCCCGCATCTGGATCGCGACATGCTGGAGAAGGCCATTCAATGCCGCAACAAGGTGGAGCTGGATGAGCTGTTCGACGGAATGGAACTCCCCACCTATTAGTTTCTGATGTCCAGGTTGGGCTACAGTCCCGACCTGCAGCGGTTCAATGTCTCGTCCTCGTGATCGATGCAGTCGAGCGGGTCAACTCTTGGCGATCAGATTGCCGGCGTGCAGGCCGCATTCCTTGTGAGTCGCTTCCTCCCACCACCAGCGGCCTTCGCGTTCGTGCTGGTTGGGCAGTACCGGGCGGGTGCACGGCTCGCAGCCAATGCTGACAAAGCCGCGCTCGTGCAGGCTGTTGTAGGGGATTTCCAGCATGCGGATATAGCCCCAGACTTCCTCACTGCTCATCTGCGCGAGCGGGTTGAACTTGTACAACGTGTTTTCCGGGGTAGAGAACGCAGTGTCCACTTCCAGCACGGAAACCTGGCTGCGCGTGCCAGGGCTCTGATCGCGGCGCTGACCGGTAGCCCAGGCGCGGACGGTAGCGAGCTTGCGCCGCAGCGGCTCGATCTTGCGGATGCCGCAGCACTCGCCGTGACCGTCGCGGTAGAAGCTGAACAAGCCCTTCTCGCTGACCAGCGGCTGCAGCAGTGCCGGGTCCGGCGTCATGATCTCGATGGTGATGCCGTAGTGCTCGCGTACCTGTTCGATGAAGCGGTAGGTTTCGCTGTGCAGGCGGCCGGTGTCGAGGGTAAACACCTTGACGTTCTTGTTCAGCTTCCAGGCCATATCCAGCAGGACAACGTCCTCGGCGCCACTGAACGAGATCCACAGGTCATCACCGAATAGATCGAAGGCGAGCTTGAGTATGTCTTGCGGAGACTTATCGGCGTAGGCGGCAGCCAGCGCGGCGACATCGATGGATTGGCTCATCAGGCGGCTTCCTTATGGTTGCATCGGCGCTTTGGCGCTCTGAGGCGGCGGATGGTAGCAAAAGGTATTTATGCTGCTAAATAACCTTTAAGTGCCGCATTCAGCTGTTTCGGGTATAAGCCTTGCGTTGCTTCGGTCGCGCGCTGCCGCTAGAGTGCCGCCTTCAATTTTCTGCATTGAGGAGTGGCCCGTGGAAATAGCCTGTCTCGACCTGGAAGGTGTTCTGGTTCCGGAAATCTGGATCGCCTTTGCCGAGGCCACCGGAATCGAATCGCTCCGGGCCACCACGCGGGACATCCCCGATTACGACGTGCTGATGAAGCAGCGTCTGCGCATTCTCGATGAGCATGGCCTGAAGCTTGCCGACATCCAGAAGGTCATCGCGACCCTGAAGCCGCTGGAAGGTGCGCCGGAATTCGTCGACTGGCTGCGCGAGCGCTTCCAGGTGGTGATTTTGTCCGACACGTTCTACGAGTTCTCCCAGCCGTTGATGCGCCAGCTGGGTTTCCCGACGCTGCTCTGCCACCGTCTGATCACCGACGAGACCGATCGCGTCGTGGATTATCAGCTGCGTCAGAAGGACCCCAAGCGTCAATCGGTCATCGCGCTGAAGAGCCTGTATTACCGCGTGATCGCTGCGGGTGACTCCTACAACGACACCACCATGCTCAGCGAAGCCCATGCCGGCATCCTGTTCCATGCGCCGGACAATGTGATTGCCGAATTTCCGCAGTTCCCGGCAGTGCACACCTTCGACGAGCTGAAACAGGAATTCCTCAAGGCGTCGAATCGCAAGCTGGCGTTCTGAGCCCCGCGGGGTTGAGCGACTGGCTACGCTGGTCGCTCTAGCCTGGCAGCTGCTCCAGGGTTTGCAGCAGCACCTTCACCTTGTCGATCGATTCCTGGTATTCCGCCTGCCAGTCGGAATCGGCGACGATGCCTCCGCCGCCCCAGCAACTGACCTGTCCGTCACGGATGAGCAGGGTGCGAATGGCGATGGAGCTGTCCATTTCGCCCCTCACGTCAATGTAGAGCAGCGAGCCGCAATAGATGGCGCGCCGCGTCGGCTCAAGTTCGTCGATGATCTGCATGGCGCGGATCTTTGGTGCACCGGTGATCGAACCACCCGGAAAGCTGCCAGCGAGCAGATCGAACGCATCGTGATGATCGGCCAGCTCTCCAGTCACGCAGCTCACCAGATGATGCACGTTGGGGTAGCTTTCCAGGGCGAAAAGCTCCGGCACGCGCACGCTGCCGATCCGGCAGCTCCGGCCCAGGTCGTTGCGCAACAGATCGACGATCATCAGATTCTCGGCGCGGTCCTTTTCGCTGGCGAGCAAGGCTTGCGCTTGCTCGGCATCGCTATGCTCGTCCCCACCGCGTGGTCGAGTGCCCTTGATCGGGCGGGTTTCCACGTGGCCCTGATGCAGGCGCAGGAAACGCTCGGGCGAGAGGCTGGCGATAGCGCCATCATCCAGGGCAACGAAGCCAGCGTAGGGTGTAGGGCAAGCCTCGCGGAGCGCGCAGTAGGCTGCCCAGGCGTCACCTGAGTATCCGGCGCGGAAGCGCTGCGTGAAGTTGACCTGATAGCAGTCGCCGGCCTGGATGTATGCCTGAATGCGCTCGATGCCGTGGCGGTAAGCGTCGATGCTCAGGTCTGCACGGAAGCGATCCAACAGCCGGAAGGTCGCGCTTTCGCCAACGCCCGCTGAATCGAACAGGTGTATCAGTCGCTCACGCTCGGGTTCGGCCAAGGCCGGGTGGAACATCAGCTGACTGGTTTGCCGCTGATGGTCAGTGATCAGTGCCCAGTCATAGAGGCCGAAGCGTGCCAGAGGCAGGCCGCTGTCGTCTTCGGCTTGCTGTGGAAGAGTCTCCAGGCGCGAACCGAAGTCATAGCTCAGAAGACCGATCAGGCCTCCAGTGAACGGCAGTTCACTGTCGTCAGGCAGTTCGGCATCACCGAGTTCGCGCAGCTTCTGGCGCAGTCGCTGGAAGAATGTACGCCCCGACTCCTTTTCGTCAGGCTCAAGCACGCTCAATGGCCAGGCACTGAGAATGTCGAAGCGTCCTCGCGTGGCCTTCGGCCTGCCTGAGTCGAGCAGGACGGCGCCCGGGGCGTGACGGATGCGTTCGAACCAGTAAGCGGGATCAGCCTGATAGGGCAGGGCGTGCAGCGTGCAGATGGGCATGGGTCGAATCGGTGCAAGGGCAGCCCGTGAGGATACGCGGCTGCCCGGTTTGCGTCATTCAGGCATGTGGTGGCACGTGCCCGAACAATTCCTGGGAGAACTTCACGCGCTCTTCGGGCGTTTCCTGAATGCCTTTTTCCTTGAGTTCCGCGATGCGGTTCTCGACGGCGTGCGCGCGGTGCGTCAGGCCGCAATCGTTGGCAATCTGGATGTTCAAGCCCGGGCGAGCATTCAGTTCAAGGATCAGCGGGCCCTTGTCCTGATCGAGCACCATGTCGACACCGATGTAGCCAAGTCCGCAGAGCTCGTAGCAGCCAGCGGCAAGCTTCATGAAGCCGTCCCAGTTGGGTAGTTGCACGCCATCCACCGCATTGGTGGTGTCCGGGTGCTTGGTGATCTTGTTGTTCAGCCAGGTGCCACGCAGGGTGATGCCGGTAGCCAGATCCACGCCGACCCCGATGGCGCCCTGGTGCAGGTTGGCCTTGCCACCCGACTGGCGGGTCGGCAGGCGCAGCATGGCCATGATCGGGTAACCCATCAGCACGATGATGCGAATGTCCGGCACGCCTTCATAGCTGATGCTCTTGAAGATCGGGTCGGGTGTGACACGGTACTCGATCAGTGCACGGTCGCGATGGCCGCCCAGAGAGTAGAGGCCGGTAAGGATGTTGGAAATCTGATGCTCGATCTCGTCGTGCGACATGATCTTGCCGGACACCGTCTTGTAGCGACCTTCGAAACGGTCGGCGATCACCAGGATGCCGTCGCCGCCAGCGCCTTGGGCCGGCTTGACGACGAAATCGGTGTGGTCCTTGACGATGTCCTTGAGCTTGTCGATGTCCTTTTCGGTCTCGATGATCCCGTACATCTCCGGCACGTGAATGCCGGCCTCGATCGCGCGCTGCTTGGTGATGATCTTGTCATCGACAATCGGATACAGATTGCGCTTGTTGTACTTGAGCACGTAGTCCGCGTTGCGGCGGTTGATGCCCATGATGCCCTTGGCTTCCAGGGCCTTCCACGTCTTGATCAGACCGAACATGGCTCAATCCTTCAGAAAGGCTTTGAAGCGGAACAGCTCGGTCAGGCGGTAGCCGCGATAGCGACCCATCGCCAGCATGAAGCCCACCATGATCAGCAGCACGGCCGGGAAGGTGAAGATGAAGTAGGTCAGCTCCCGGATGTTCATCAGCATGAAGGCCAGGCTCGCAGCGATCAGCGTGCCGACCGCCACCTTGAAGGCATGACCACCGCCGCGCTCTTCCCAGGTGATGGACAGGCGTTCGATGGTCATGGTCAGGATCACCATCGGGAACAGTGACACCGACAGGCCGCGCTCGAGGCCGAGCTTATGGCTGAGCAGGCTGATCACCGCGATCAGCACCACGACGAAGGTCAGCACCACCGACAGGCGCGGCAGCATCTGCAGCTTCAGGTGCTCCAGATATGAGCGCAGCGACAGGCCGAGCGCGGTGATCAGGGTGAACAGGATGATGCCGAAACCGATCTGGGTTTCGCGGAAAGCCAGGGCGATCAGCACGGGGGTAAAGGTGCCGAGGGTCTGCAGGCCGCCGAGGTTGCGCAGGATCAGGATTACCAGCACGCCGATCGGGATCATGATCATGATCTGGTAGGTCTGCTGGGTCTGCAGCGGCAGGCCGTAGAGCGAATACTCGAGGAAACCGGCTTCGGTGTTCTCATCGGTCAGCTTGGCCAGGCGAATGGCGTTCATCTCGCTGTTGTTCAGGGTGAAGGTCACCTGCGGGTTGCGCCCGCCCTCCAGGCTGATCAGCGGCTCGTCGCCGGTCCACCAGACCAGGCGATCATTCGGCAGGCCCTGCTCGCCGGTGCCTGGGTTGAAGAACAGCCACTTGTCGCCATTGAAGCTGCGCAGCCAGAGCTCCGGTGTCTGCGGCTGGTCGGCGTTCAGGCGGATGGTGTGTACGCGCTCCATCGGCACATGGGCGATGGACAGCAGCAGCTCGATGACGCGGGCCTTGTTCGGGATCGAGGTGTCGCCGCCCAGTAGCAGCTTGACGTTGTCATCGTTGGGGTTGTTGACCCGCTTGATGGCCTCGCTGATGAACGTCTCGACGTCGGCCGAATGCTGACGGATCGGCGAGAGCAGGGCTTCGGCAGCGATCTTTTCTGCGCCTTCGACCGGAATGCTGTCGCGGAAGATCGGCCCGGTAGCCTTGGTCTGTTCGCCGCTGTAGCGCTTGGTCAAAACCAGGCGGTAATAAAGTGTCTGGTTGCCGCTGGCGCGACGGGCGGACCAGGTCACACGGCGGTTGCCGTCGACGCGATTGACGCTGACACCATAGTTGTTGGAGATGAAGCTCTCGTTGAGGCTGACGAATTCCTGATTCAGCGGCGGCACGTACATCTGCAGCTTCACGGGCTCGCGCGGGCTGGCCTGGAATTCGACCTTGGCGTCGATGTTCCACAAGTCATCGGTTTCGTCTTCGGTAACCGGGATGCCCAGTACGAAGATCTGGTAGGCGGTAATCGAAATTCCCAGGGCGACGAGCAGGAAAATCAGGACTTTCAGATGCAGTGTGAGAGCGCGCATGGGTATTACTCGTCAGCGTCAGATTCGTTGAGGCAGCCGGGTTTGCCGGCAATAAAGGTACGACTTGGGTCCACCAGGGCGCCGAAGCGGGTGAGAGCGTCGGAACCGATCAAAAGTGGGTATTGGAAAGCGGTTCGGTCGGTGAGGTTCACTTCGATGGTGCGTTTAGCTTTCCCCATGCACAGATCGAGCTCGATCACCGGCCGTGCCGTATAGGTTTTTTCCTCTTCCGGGTCGTAGTCGCCGGCGCGGCGCTTGATCCTGCTGATACGCGCCAGCGGGCGTTCGATGGGGTGCGCGTGGGCGCTGTCGACGGCCAGATAGAAGCGTACCCAGGATTCGCCCTTGCGTTTGAATCGCGTGATGTCACGGGCACTAAGTGACGCGGTCTGCGCGCCGGTGTCGAGTTTGCCTTCGACTTCCAGGCCGAAATCCGGCAAGCCGACGTTTTCGGTCAGGCCATAGATCGTCTTGTTTCCAGCCAGGCTGGCGGTGGGCAGGGTCAATACGCAGAACAGCAGGAAGAAGGCTTTAACTCTCATGGAACCTGTTGTCGTGAGGGAAGGGAAGAAACGACTGGGTACGACGCTGATGCGGCAGGCGGGCGTCCACGGCGCGAAAGGCTGGCATTCTAGCATGCGCCTTTCCGCGCTAGGCAACGGCGGCCGCGGCCTGGCATGTCCGCGTGCGTTGTAGTCGCCCTCGTACGACTTTAGTAAAGGTGTCGACAATCCAGGGTTGCAGACTGTTGACGAGTTGGCTTATCGGGCGTAGTTTCGCGCCATCGAAACCTGAATTGTCGACAATCATGCTGGATACCGTTGAACTTCCCCCATCCGTGCAGCAGCTTGATAGTGGAACACTGTCGGAGCACGTGTTTCGCCTGATTCAGGCCGCTATCGTCAAAGGCGAGATTGCGCCGGGAAGCAAGATATCCGAGCCGGAGCTGGCGCGTACCTATGGCATCAGTCGCGGGCCGCTGCGTGAGGCGATTCATCGGCTGGAAGGGCAGAAGCTGCTGGTTCGCGTGCCGCATGTCGGTGCGCGGGTGGTTTCGCTGAGCCATGCCGAGCTGATCGAGCTCTATGAGATTCGTGAATCCCTCGAAGGCATGGCCTGTCGTCTTGCGGCCGAGCGCATGAGCGAGGCAGAGATCGATGATCTGCGCCGGGTGCTGAGCACCCATGAGCGCGACGAAGCGTTCCAGGCCGGCGTCGGTTACTACCAGCAGGAAGGCGATTTCGACTTTCATTACCGGATCATTCAGGGCAGCGGCAATCGCACGCTGGCCAAGCTGCTCTGCGACGAGCTTTACCAGCTTGTGCGCATGTATCGCATCCAGTTCTCCACCACACCGAACCGGCCGCACCAGGCCTTCGCCGAACACCATCGAATTCTCGACGCCATCGCCGAGCGCGACGGTGAGCTGGCGGAGCTGTTGATGCGGCGGCATATCGCTGCTTCCAAGCGCAATGTCGAGCGCCATTTCAAGGGCGCTCTTGAACAAACACCACACAAAAGGGGTAATGCATGACTCTTCCTTCTGCCGGTCAGCGTTTCCGTGACGCCGTGGCCAGTGAGCATCCGCTGCAGGTCGTCGGCGCGATCAATGCCAACCACGCGCTGCTGGCCAAGCGTGCCGGCTTCAAGGCCATCTACCTGTCCGGTGGTGGTGTCGCGGCGGGTTCCCTAGGGCTACCGGATCTCGGCATCACCGGTCTTGATGATGTGCTGACCGACGTACGTCGTATTACCGACGTCTGCGATCTGCCGCTGCTGGTGGATGTCGACACCGGCTTCGGTTCATCGGCCTTCAACGTGGCGCGCACCGTCAAGTCGATGATCAAGTTCGGCGCGGCGGCGATCCACATCGAAGACCAGGTCGGCGCCAAGCGCTGCGGTCATCGTCCGAACAAGGAGATCGTTTCCCAGCAGGAGATGGTCGACCGCATCAAGGCCGCCGTCGATGCGCGTACCGATGACAGCTTCGTGATCATGGCGCGTACCGATGCGCTGGCCGTGGAAGGTCTCAATTCCGCACTGGATCGTGCCGCCGCCTGCATCGAGGCCGGTGCTGACATGATCTTCCCGGAGGCCATCACCGAGCTGGCGATGTACAAGACCTTCGCCGATCGCGTGAAGGCGCCGATCCTGGCCAACATCACCGAATTCGGTGCCACGCCGCTGTACACCACCGAAGAGCTGGCTAGCGTCGACGTTTCTCTGGTGCTCTATCCGCTGTCGGCCTTCCGCGCCATGAACAAGGCGGCCGAGAACGTCTACACCGCGCTGCGCCGTGACGGTACGCAGAAGAATGTGATCGACACCATGCAGACCCGCATGGAGCTCTACGATCGCATCAACTACCACGCCTTCGAGCAGCACCTCGATTCGTTGTTTGCGCAGAAAAAAAGCTGAGTAAGCAGGCCCCGCCAGTTGTTGGTGGGGCTTTAGCGACCCATTTTTCCAACGTGATTTTGCAGTATCCAGAACAAATCCAAGAAGGAGATAGCAATGGCTGAAGCAAAAGTACTGAGTGGTGCTGGTCTGCGTGGACAGATCGCCGGACAGACTGCCCTGTGCACCGTCGGCAAGACCGGCGCTGGCTTGACCTACCGCGGTTACGACGTGCGTGATCTGGCCGCCGAGTGCGATTTCGAGGAAGTTGCCTATCTGCTGTTCTACGGTGAGCTGCCAACTGCCCAGCAACTGGCGGACTACAAGAATCGCCTGAAAACCATGCGTGACCTGCCTCAGGCTCTCAAGGAAGTGCTCGAGCGTATTCCGGCAAATGCCCATCCGATGGATGTCATGCGTACCGGTTCTTCCGTGCTCGGTACTCTGGAGCCGGAAGTCAGCTTCGAGCAGCAGCGTGATGTGGCAGAGCGCCTGATGGCCGCCTTCCCGGCGATCATGTGCTACTGGTATCGCTTCACCCACGACGGTGTGCGTATCAACTGCACCAGCGATGAAGACACTCTGGGTGGTCATTTCCTCGCGCTGCTGCATGACAAGAAGCCGAGCGACCTGCACGTCAAGGTCATGAACGTCTCGCTGATCCTCTACGCCGAGCACGAGTTCAACGCCTCGACCTTTACCGCCCGTGTTTGTGCTTCGACGCTGTCCGACCTCTATTCCTGTGTGACCGGTGCCATCGGTTCGCTGCGCGGCCCGCTGCATGGCGGCGCCAACGAAGCGGCGATGGACATGATCGAGCAGTGGACGAGCCCGGAAGAAGCGCGTGAAGCGATTCTCGGCATGCTCGAGCGCAAGGACAAGATCATGGGCTTTGGCCACGCGATCTACAGCGTTTCCGATCCGCGCAACGAGGTCATCAAGGTCTGGGCCAAGAAGCTCGCTGACGAAGTGGGCGATACCGTGCTCTATCCGGTCTCGGTCGCCGTCGACGAAACCATGTGGGAGCAGAAGAAGCTGTTCCCGAACGCCGACTTCTACCATGCCTCCGCCTATCACTTCATGGGCATCCCGACCAAGCTGTTCACGCCGATCTTCGTCTGCTCGCGCGTCACCGGCTGGGCGTCCCATGTGTTCGAACAACGCAGCAACAACCGGATCATTCGGCCGAGCGCCGAGTACATCGGTCCGGAACAGCGCAAGGTTGTCCCGATCGCCCAGCGCTGATCGGAGCTGGGGGCTCGCAACACGGGCTCCCAGGCCTTGCCCCTCGAATCATTACTGGATTGAGTTCTTCCGGCATGAATACAGAACACCGCAAACCTTTGCCAGGTACTGGGCTTGACTACTTCGACACCCGTGAGGCGATCGAAGCCATCCAGCCCGGTTCCTACGACAAGCTGCCCTATACCTCCCGCGTACTTGCCGAACAGCTGGTGCGTCGCTGTGAGCCCGAAGCGCTGACCGATTCGCTGAAGCAGATCATCGAGCGCAAGCGCGACCTCGATTTCCCCTGGTACCCGGCGCGCGTGGTTTGTCACGACATCCTCGGCCAGACTGCGCTGGTCGATCTCGCCGGCCTGCGTGATGCGATCGCAGAGCAGGGTGGCGACCCGGCGAAGGTCAATCCGGTGGTGCCGACGCAGCTGATCGTCGACCACTCGCTGGCGGTGGAATTTGCCGGTTTCGATCCGGATGCGTTCGAGAAGAATCGCGCCGTCGAGGAGCGTCGCAACGAGGACCGCTTCCACTTTATCGAGTGGACCAAAACGGCGTTTAAAAACGTCGACGTGATCCCCGCCGGCAACGGCATCATGCACCAGATCAACCTGGAGAAGATGTCGCCGGTGATCCAGGCGCGCGGTGGCGTGGCCTTCCCGGATACCTGTGTCGGCACCGACTCGCACACCCCGCACGTCGATGCGCTGGGCGTCATCGCCATCGGTGTCGGCGGCCTGGAAGCCGAAACCGTGATGCTTGGCCTGCCGTCGATGATGCGCCTGCCCGACATCGTCGGTGTGCGTCTGACTGGCAAGCGTCAGCCAGGTATTACCGCGACCGATATCGTCCTCGCGCTGACCGAGTTCCTGCGCAAGGAACGTGTGGTCGGAGCCTGGGTCGAGTTCTTTGGTGAAGGCGCCGACAGCCTGACCATCGGTGATCGCGCGACCATTTCCAACATGTGCCCGGAATACGGCGCAACTGCTTCGATGTTCTACATCGATCAGCAGACCATCGACTACCTCAAGCTGACCGGCCGTGAGCCGGAGCAGGTCGCCCTGGTCGAGCAGTACGCTAAGGAAACTGGCCTGTGGGCAACCGCTCTCGAAGGTGCCGAGTACGAGCGCGTGCTCGAGTTCGATCTGTCCAGCGTCGTGCGCAACATGGCTGGCCCTTCCAACCCGCACAAGCGCCTGCCGACTTCGGCGCTGCACGAGCGCGGCATTGCCGATGAAGACAAGCTGGCTGCAGCGCGCGCCGAAGAGGCCGAAGGTCTGCTGCCCGATGGTGCCGTGATCATTGCCGCCATCACCAGCTGCACCAACACCTCCAACCCGCGTAACGTGGTGGCCGCCGGTCTGCTTGCGAAGAAGGCCAACGAGCTGGGTCTGGTGCGCAAGCCTTGGGTGAAGACCTCCTTCGCGCCGGGCTCCAAGGTCGCCAAACTGTATCTGGAAGAGGCCGGTCTGCTGAGCGAGCTGGAAAAGCTTGGTTTCGGCATCGTCGCCTACGCCTGCACCACCTGCAACGGCATGTCCGGTGCGCTGGATCCGGTGATCCAGCAGGAGATCATCGAGCGCGACCTGTATGCCACCGCGGTCCTCTCTGGCAACCGCAACTTCGATGGCCGTATCCACCCTTACGCCAAGCAGGCATTCCTTGCCTCGCCGCCACTGGTGGTTGCCTACGCCATCGCCGGGACCGTGCGCTTTGACATCGAGCAGGATGTGCTGGGCACCGACAAGAACGGCAACCCGATCACCCTGAAGGACCTCTGGCCGTCCGACGAAGAGATCGACGCCATCGTCGCGTCCTCGGTAAAGCCTGAGCAGTTCAAGCAGATCTACATCCCGATGTTCGATCTGGGCACCATCGAGGAAGCCAAGAGCCCGCTGTACGACTGGCGTCCGATGTCCACCTACATCCGTCGTCCGCCGTACTGGGAAGGCGCGCTGGCTGGCGAGCGTACGCTCAAGGGTATGCGTCCGCTGGCGATCCTGCCAGACAACATCACCACCGATCACCTGTCGCCATCCAACGCAATCCTGCTGGATTCGGCCGCCGGTGAGTACCTGGCGAAGATGGGCCTGCCCGAGGAAGACTTCAACTCCTATGCCACCCATCGCGGCGACCACCTGACTGCGCAGCGCGCGACGTTCGCCAACCCGCAGTTGGTCAACGAGATGGCGGTGGTCGACGGCAAGGCGCAGAAGGGTTCGCTGGCCCGCGTCGAGCCGGAGGGCAAGGTGATGCGCATGTGGGAAGCCATCGAAACCTACATGAACCGCAAGCAGAACCTGATCATCGTCGCCGGTGCCGACTACGGTCAGGGCAGCTCGCGCGACTGGGCGGCCAAAGGCGTACGCCTGGCCGGTGTCGAGGTGATCGTCGCCGAAGGCTTTGAGCGTATCCACCGCACCAATCTGGTCGGCATGGGCGTGCTGCCGGTCGAGTTCAAGCCAGGCACCACGCGCCTGACGCTTGGCCTCGATGGCACCGAAACCTTCGATATCGAAGGCGAGCTGTCGCCGCGCTGCGATCTGACCCTGGTCATTCACCACATGAGCGGTGAAGAAACCCGCGTCCCGGTCACCTGCCGTCTCGACACCGCGGCCGAAGTCAGCGTGTATCAGGCTGGCGGCGTGCTGCAGCGTTTCGCCAAGGACTTCCTCGGTCAGGCGTGACTACCAATCGGCCGCTCTGCTTCGGTGCAACCTCATGTACTGAAGCGGGGCGGCGATTGCATCTTTCATCTGCGCTGCGGCCAGCCGGTGGCAGCGGTTTCATGAGGACGAGATTTCCATGGCTCATGTATCCCAGGTCAGAATTCCCGCGACCTATATGCGTGGTGGCACCAGCAAGGGCGTGTTCTTCCGGCTGCAAGACCTTCCGGAAAGCTGTCAGGTGCCCGGCGCGGCGCGCGACAAGCTGTTCATGCGCGTGATCGGCAGCCCCGATCCGTACTCGGCGCATATCGACGGCATGGGTGGCGCCACGTCCAGCACCAGCAAGTGCGTGATCCTGTCAAAAAGCACTCGGCCTGATCACGATGTCGAGTACCTCTATGGTCAGGTGTCGATCGACAAGCCGTTCGTCGACTGGAGTGGCAACTGCGGCAACCTTTCGACCGGTGCTGGTGCGTTTGCGCTGCATGCAGGGCTGGTGGATGCCGAGCGTATTCCGCAGAACGGTACCTGTGTGGTGCGGATCTGGCAGGCCAACATCGGCAAAACCATCATTGCCCATGTGCCGGTCACTGATGGCCAGGCGCAGGAAACTGGCGATTTCGAGCTGGACGGCGTGACCTTCCCGGCTGCCGAGATCGTGCTCGAATTCCTCGATCCGTCGGATGATGGCGAGGAGGGCGGCTCGATGTTCCCTACCGGCAATCTCGTGGATGAGCTGGAGGTGCCTGGGGTCGGTACGCTCAAGGCGACCATGATCAGCGCCGGCATCCCGACGGTGTTCGTCAATGCCGAGGATATCGGCTACCAGGGCACCGAGCTGCGCGAGGACATCAACGGCAACCCCGAGGCGCTGGCGCGGCTGGAGGCGATTCGTGTGGCCGGTGCCTTGCGCATGGGTTTGATCAAGACCGCTGAAGAGGCACTGACCCGGCAACACACGCCAAAGGTCGCCTTTGTTTCCCGGCCGAAAAGCTATCGGGCCTCCAGCGGAAAGACCATCGATGCAGCTGAGGTCGATCTGCTCGTGCGGGCGTTGTCGATGGGCAAGCTGCACCACGCGATGATGGGTACCTGCGCGGTGGCCATCGGCACAGCGGCGGCCGTTCCCGGTACGCTGGTCAATCTTGCTGCAGGCGGCGGTGAACGCCAGGCCGTGCGCTTCGGGCATCCGTCCGGCACGCTGCGGGTTGGGGCCGAGGCGAAACAGGTCGACGGCCAGTGGACCGTTACCAAAGCGATCATGAGTCGCAGCGCGCGGGTATTGATGGAGGGCTGGGTTCGCGTGCCAGGCGACGCGTTCTGATGGACTTCCGAGCGCCGACAACTGAATTCTTCTAGCTGAAAAACGCAAAAAGTCCGCACCAAGCGGACTTTTTGTTGTCTAGCGAAGCGGCGGTTATTTGAGTCGACGCTCGACGCCTTTCTCCACGAGGATCTTTGCGGAGATTTCCTCGACAGAGAAATGGGTCGAGTTGATGTAGTTGATGTTCTCGCGGCGGAAGAGATTTTCCACTTCGCGAACTTCGAACTCGCACTGGGCGAAACTGGCGTAACGACTGTTGGGTTTACGCTCGTGGCGAATGGCAGCCAGGCGGTCGGGATCAATGGTCAGGCCGAACAGCTTGTCCTTGTACTCCTTGAGCACGCTGGGCAGCTGCAGGCGCTCCATGTCGTCCTCGGTCAGCGGGTAGTTGGCGGCGCGGATGCCGTACTGCATCGCCATGTACAGACAAGTAGGCGTCTTGCCGCAGCGGGAAACGCCGACGAGGATCAGGTCGGCCTTGTCGTAATAGCGGGTGCGGGCGCCATCGTCGTTATCGAGCGCGAAGTTGACCGCGTCGATACGCTCCATGTAGTTGGCGTTGTGGCTGATGGAGTGGGATTTACCAACGGAATACGAGGAACGTGACATCAGCTCATGTTCCAGCGGAGCAAGGAACGAAGAGAAGATGTCGATCATGAAGCCATTGGATTCGGCCAGAATGTCACGGATTTCCTGGTTAACCAGCGTGTCGAAGATGATCGGCCGGCCACCGTCCTTTTCCGCGGCATTATTGATTTGCTGTACCATGGCCCGCGCTTTTTCCGCGGTGTCTATGTACGGGCGGGTCAGTTTCGTGAAGGTTATGTTCTCGAACTGTGCCAGAAGACTCTGGCCCAGGGTTTCTGCGGTGATGCCTGTGCCGTCCGAAATGAAGAAAGCAGTTCGTTTCATGTGCCTTGGGCCTTAAGTCGAGAACGGTTCCCAGCTATAGTAGGCCCTTCGCCGAGCCCGGTTGACGGGCATTGTTACTTATTTTGCAGGGTCGGGCCACAGTCGTGCGGCCAGGCCCCGGTTGAGTTTCCAACACTAATGTGGAGAGATCACCTTGGTAGAGTACGTAGTTTCCCTCGATAAGCTCGGCAATCATGACGTTGAGCGTGTAGGGGGCAAGAACGCCTCCCTCGGCGAGATGATCAGCAACCTCGCGGGCGCGGGTGTTTCGGTGCCTGGCGGTTTCGCCACTACGGCCCAGGCCTATCGTGATTTCATGGAGCTCAGCGGTCTCAATGAGCAGATCCATGCGCTTCTCGATGCGCTGGACGTGGATGACGTCAACGCCCTTGCCAAAGCCGGCGCGCAGATTCGCGGTTGGGTGATGGAAGCACAGTTCCCGCCGCAACTGGATGCCGATATCCGCACCGCCTTCGCGGAAATGTCCGGCGGCAATGACAACATGGCAGTCGCGGTGCGTTCCTCGGCTACCGCAGAAGACCTGCCGGATGCTTCGTTCGCCGGTCAGCAGGAAACCTTCCTCAACATCCGCGGCGTGGACAACGTGATCCGCGCGACCAAGGAAGTGTTCGCCTCGCTGTTCAATGACCGTGCCATTGCTTACCGCGTGCACCAGGGCTTCGATCACAAGCTGGTCGCCCTGTCTGCCGGTGTGCAGCGCATGGTGCGTTCGGAAACCGGCACCGCTGGTGTCATGTTCACGCTGGATACCGAATCCGGCTTCCGTGACGTGGTGTTCATCACCGGTGCCTACGGCCTGGGTGAGACCGTCGTTCAGGGCGCGGTCAATCCGGACGAATTCTACGTGCACAAGCACACTCTGGAAGCCGGCCGTCCCGCCATCCTGCGCCGCAACCTGGGCAGCAAGGCGATCAAGATGGTCTACGGCGCTGAAGCCAGTGCCGGCAAGTCGGTCAAGACTGTCGATGTCGACCAGGCCGATCGCATGCGCTTCTGCCTGACGGACGAAGAAGTGACCAACCTCGCCAAGCAGGCGATGACCATCGAGAAGCACTACGGTCGTCCGATGGACATCGAATGGGCCAAAGATGGCGATGACAACCAGCTGTATATCGTCCAGGCGCGTCCGGAAACCGTTAAGAGCCGCAGCAGCGCCAATGTCATGGAGCGCTACCTGCTGAAGGAAAAAGGCACCGTGCTGGTCGAAGGCCGTGCCATCGGTCAACGCATCGGCGCTGGCCCGGTCAAGGTCATCCACGACGTCAGCGAAATGGACAAGGTCCAGCCGGGCGACGTGCTGGTTTCCGACATGACCGACCCGGATTGGGAGCCGGTGATGAAGCGCGCCAGCGCCATCGTCACCAACCGTGGCGGGCGTACTTGCCATGCGGCGATCATCGCCCGCGAACTGGGCATTCCCGCTGTGGTGGGTTGCGGTAATGCTACCGAGCTGCTGAAAGACGGCCAGCGCGTGACCGTTTCCTGCGCCGAAGGCGACACCGGCCTGATCTTCGATGGTGAGCTGGGCTTCGACATTCGCCAGAACTCCATCGACGCCATGCCGGAACTGCCGTTCAAGATCATGATGAACGTCGGCAATCCTGACCGTGCCTTCGACTTCGCGCATCTGCCGAACGAAGGCGTCGGCCTGGCGCGTCTCGAGTTCATCATCAACCGCATGATCGGCGTGCACCCCAAGGCGCTGCTGAACTTCGAAGGCCTGCCAGCCGATGTGAAGAGCAGCGTCGAGAAGCGCATTGCAGGCTACGACGATCCCGTCAATTTCTACGTCGAGAAGCTGGTCGAGGGCGTAAGTACCCTGGCAGCCGCCTTCTGGCCGAAGAAGGTCATCGTGCGCCTGTCGGACTTCAAGTCCAACGAATACGCCAACCTGATCGGCGGCAAGCTGTACGAGCCGGAAGAAGAAAACCCGATGCTGGGCTTCCGCGGTGCCTCGCGTTACATCAGTGACTCGTTCCGCGACTGCTTCGAGCTCGAATGCCGCGCGATGAAGAAGGTCCGCGACGTCATGGGTCTGACCAACGTCGAGCTGATGGTTCCCTTCGTGCGCACCCTGGGCGAAGCCTCGCAGGTCATCGATCTGTTGGCGAAGTACGGCCTCAAGCGTGGCGAGAATGGCCTGCGCGTCATCATGATGTGCGAGCTGCCGTCCAACGCTCTGCTGGCGGATGAGTTCCTGGAGTTCTTCGATGGTTTCTCCATCGGCTCGAACGACATGACTCAGCTGACCCTGGGTCTGGACCGCGACTCCGGCATCATCGCCCACCTGTTCGACGAACGTAACCCGGCGGTGAAGAAGCTGCTCGCCAACGCCATCCAGGCCTGCAACAAGGCCGGCAAGTACATCGGTATCTGTGGTCAGGGACCATCGGATCACCCTGACTTGGCCAAGTGGCTGATGGAGCAGGGCATCGAGAGCGTATCCCTCAACCCGGATTCGGTTCTCGACACCTGGTTCTTCCTCGCCGACCGTGAGATCTAACGGTTGAGTTGGTAACAAAAACGGGGCGTCAGCCCCGTTTTTGTTGGTGCTGATAATCGTCATTCCAGCGATTTCGTTCCGCCTAGGGCGTTCAGCGGCTAATATGCGCGCCTATATGGCTGTACGCTGGATGTCGCCGTAATTTCCAAGCAGAAGGAGCTTCCCATGCAATACGTCACGCCTGATCTGTGCGACGCCTATCCGGAACTCGTGCAAGTCGTCGAACCGCTGTTCAGCAACTTCGGTGGCCGCGATTCCTTTGGTGGTGAGATCGTGACCATCAAATGCTTCGAGGACAATTCCCTGGTCAAGGATCAGGTTGATGTCGACGGCACCGGCAAGGTGCTGGTGGTCGATGGTGGCGGCTCGCTCCGTCGCGCCTTGCTGGGCGACATGCTTGCAGAGAAAGCGGCACGCAACGGCTGGGAAGGTCTGGTCATTTATGGCTGTGTGCGGGATGTCGATGTCCTCGCGCAGACCGAGCTTGGCGTTCAGGCGCTGGCCAGTCATCCGATGAAAACCGACAAGCGCGGCATCGGTGATCTCAATGTTCCGGTGACCTTCTGTGGCGTGACGTTTCGCCCGGGCGAGTACGTGTATGCCGATAACAACGGCATCATCGTATCGCCTGAGCCGCTGTCGATGCCGGAGTAGAAGGCCGCGTAAACGGCTGCGTCAGTCATTACCCTTGAGCCCGGCGATGCCGGGCTTTTCATGAGCAACGACGGAACGGATAAATGCGGGAAACCGAAAACGACCAGTGCGGGTTGATCCATGCCTTCGTTTTAGATGGCAGCGGTGGTGCGCGGCAGGTCGGTTACAGCGATCTGGCCGAGCTGCAGCTTGCCGCTTGCGAGAGCATCTGGTTGCACTGGGATCGTGGGCAACCGCAGGCGCATGAGTGGCTACGTAGGCACAGCGGGCTCAGTCCTTTCGCCTGTGACGTTCTGCTCGAGGAAAACACGCGGCCGCGCATGCTGACGCTTCCACATGAAGAGCTGCTGCTGTTTTTGCGCGGGGTGAACCTGAATCCCGACGCGGAGCCGGAGGACATGGTTTCCGTGCGCGTCTTCGCCGATCGGCAGCGGGTCATCTCCCTTCGGCTGAGACCGCTGCGCTCAACTGAAGTGGTCATTCGGTTACTGACGGAGGGTAGGGGGCCGAAGTCGGCGTCCGAGCTTCTTCTTTATCTGGCTGAGGCGATGACGGACCGCGTAGACGATCTGGTCATGCAGCTGGGTGAGCGAATCGACGACGAAGAGGAGGCGCTTGAAAGTAACGAGCGCTATACGCCGGAGCACGATTCGATGCTCTCCCTGCGCCGGCAGGCGGCAGGGCTGCGTCGCTTCCTGCTGCCCCAGCGAGAGCTTTACGGACAGCTGACGCGCCATCGGCTGAGCTGGTTCGCCGAGGACGATACCGAGTACTGGAATGAGCTGAGCAACCGGCTAACCCGCTATCTGGAAGAGCTCGATATGGTTCGTGAGCGGATAAACCTTGTGCTCGAGTCGGAGCACCGCAGGCTCAGCGAGCGAATGAACCGCACCATGTACCTGCTTGCTATCATTACCGGCTTTTTCCTGCCGCTGAGCTTTCTGACCGGGTTGCTCGGGATCAATGTCGGGGGCATCCCCGGCGCCGATTTCCCGTATGGATTCGTCGTGGCCTGCGTGCTGATCGGCGGTGTTGCGCTCCTTCAGTGGTGGATCCTGCGTCGGCTGCGTTGGGTTTGAATGTGACTCCTGCCCGGTCACAAGCCGTCTAGCCGACATACTTTAGCGAGGTTTGCATGCGCGATCCCTTCGAAGAATCCTTGCGCGACCTGCTTAACAAGCCTTCTGTCCATGACGACGATGCTTGCCTGGGTCGCGTTCTCAAAACGGCCAACCGCCAAGTCGGCGCAGGTGACCTTTTCGCGCTGATCGGGCATTGGCTGCAAGCGTTGATGATGGCCGTCAATAGCGGCAAGGGGCATCTCGCTCCCGTCTCTCGTCGAGAAACCTCCAACCGTTCATTCGATAAGGCTGACTGATCATGGAATTCGATCCCTGGACCCAAAGTCTTCTGGCAGCGATGAGTTCGCTGTGGGCTTCTGTCGCAGGCTTCATCCCCCGGCTTTTCGGCGCCCTGGTCGTGGTATTGCTGGGCTTTGTGGTGGCCAAACTGCTCGATACGCTGCTCTCTAAGGTGCTCGCCAAGGTAGGGTTGGATCGGTTGATGGCGGGCACTGGTCTTACCAAGCTGCTCGGTCGAGCAGGAATACGTATTCCAGTCTCGGCCCTGATCGGCAAGGTGGTGTACTGGTTTGTGCTGCTCATTTTCCTGGTTTCGGCGGCCGAGTCCCTGGGCCTGGAGCGTGTGTCAGCAACGCTGGATATGCTTGCGCTCTACGTACCCAAGGTATTCGGCGCAGCTTTGATTCTGCTGGCTGGTGTGCTGTTGGCGCAGTTGCTCAGCGGCCTGGTTCGTGGCGCCGCAGAAAGCGTCGGGCTGGACTACGCAAACGGCCTGGCACGAATGGCGCAGGGGCTGGTGATCATCATCAGCATTTCCGTCGCGATCGGACAGCTAGAGGTCAAGACAGAGCTTCTCAACTACGTTATCGCCATCGTGTTGATTACGGTCGGCCTGGCCGTGGCGCTGGCTTTTGGTCTCGGCAGTCGAGAGCTTGTCGCGCAGATACTGGCGGGTATCTATGTTCGCGAACTATACGAGGTGGGGCAGCGTGTCAGTCTTGGTGATCTGGAAGGCCAGATTGAAGAGATTGGTACGGTCAAAACGTTGTTACTGACCGACGATGGAGAGCTGGCTTCGGTCGCCAATAAAGTTCTCCTAGAGCAGCGAGTGGGCAGCCGGTAGCCATGTGATTCTGGTAAAGTACGTCGCCTTTTTTCCGGTTTCCATGTATGGCGGCCGTGACTTTGACTGCCGGCTCGAAGCGTCTTGACTAAAACCCCATCGTCCATATCGCGCTACGACCCTCGCCAGCTCACCGACGAAGAGCTGGTGCAGCACGCGCATGTCGAGCTGTTTCATATAACGCGCGCTTATGAAGAGCTGATGCGTCGTTATCAGCGCACTTTGTTTAATGTGTGCGCGCGTTATTTGGGAAACGAGCGGGACGCCGACGATGTTTGTCAGGAGGTGATGCTCAAGGTTCTTTATGGCTTGAAAAACTTTGAAGGCAAGTCGAAGTTTAAAACATGGCTATACAGCATCACTTATAACGAATGTATTACTCAATATCGCAAGGAGCGTCGAAAGAGACGTCTGCTTGATGCGCTTAGTCTGGATCCGCTTGAAGAGGCTTCAGATGAAAAAGCCCCGAAAATCGAAGAAAAGACCGGGCTTGACCGTTGGCTGATACATGTGAATCCGATTGATCGGGAAATATTGGTGTTGCGTTTTGTTGCTGAGCTCGAGTTTCAGGAAATAGCCGATATCATGCACATGGGTCTAAGCGCAACGAAGATGCGCTACAAGCGTGCGCTCGATAAGCTTCGCGAAAAATTTTCCGATACAGCTGAAACTTAATTCCGGAAACTTGTCTTATACCTTGCGAACAGCTTGGGCATACAGACAGCCGGTTTCCTTAGATTGTTCTGATTCTAACCACCAGATGGGGATTTACGGATGAAACTTAAAAACACCTTAGGCGTCGTTATCGGTTCGATGGTTGCCGCCACTTCTCTCAGCGCGCTGGCCCAAGGACAGGGTGCCGTAGAGGTGGAAGCGTTCGGTAAGCACTACTTCACCGATAGCTCGCGTGACGTTCAGCGTGACGGCGAGCTCTACGGCGCTGGCGTGAGCTACTTCCTGACCGACGATGTTTCGCTGGGTCTTTCCTATGGCGAATACCACGACCTGACCTCCAAGGATCCGGTCGGCGTTGATGGCGGCCACAAGAACATCAAGGGCAGTCTGACCTCCCTCGATGCCGCTTACCATTTCGGCGCGCCAGGTGTTGGCCTGCGTCCTTACGTCTCCGCTGGCGTTGCACACCAGAGCATCGGTCAGGCTGACCGTGGTGGTCGCGATCGCAGCACCTTCGCTAACGTTGGTACCGGCCTGAAGTACTACTTCACCGAGAACTTCTTCGCCAAGGCGAGCGTCGACGGCATGTACAACATCGATGCGGATGAAGCCGAGTGGATGGCTGGCGTTGGTGTCGGCCTGAACTTTGGTGGCGGCGCGCGTCAGGTGGCAGCGGTTGAGCCGACTCCAGAGCCGGCACCGGCTCCGATCGTCGACACTGAGCCAGAGCCGGCTCCGGAACTGGTACGTGTTGAACTGGACGTCAAGTTCGACTTCGACAAGTCGCGCGTTCGTGAAGAAAGCTACAGCGATATCAAAAACCTCGCTGACTTCATGCAGCAGTACCCGCAGACCAGCACTACCGTTGAAGGTCACACCGACTCGGTTGGTACCGATCAGTACAACCAGCGTCTGTCCGAGCGTCGCGCCGAAGCCGTGCGTAACGTTCTGGTCAATGAGTACGGCGTTGAGGGTGGCCGCGTGAACTCCGTAGGTTACGGTGAGTCCCGTCCAGTTGCTGACAACTCTACCGAGGAAGGTCGTCAGATCAACCGTCGCGTTGAGGCTGAAGTAGAAGCTCAGGTTCAGTAATCCGAGTCAGCTACTCCTGGAAGAGCCCGGCTAGTCCGGGCTTTTCTTTGTCCGGAGAAAAGCGGTTCCCTTGCTGAGCGTAATGTTCTTGCGGGGTTCGGGTTGAAGGTGTTGCAGTAAACGACCGAATGCTTCGCTGACGAATGTGTCGGCCGGCATGCTGTTGATCACATGGGCAGCTCTGGCTTGTTTGGTGATCTGGCGTAGTCAGGCATAAGCGAAAAGCATGCATAAAAAACCCCGCCGAAGCGGGGTTTTTTCATTGCTTTAACGCGTCATCAGACTTCGACGACCTTGATCTTGGCCTTCTCCGCGGCGTCACGGAATTCGGCGATCTGGTCGAAGGACAGGTAGCGATAGATATCGGCAGCCATGCTGTCGATGTTCTTCGCGTATTCCATGTACTCCGCGACGGTCGGCAGCTTGCCAATGATCGAGGCAACTGCAGCCAGCTCAGCCGATGCCAGGTAGACGTTGGTGGCGTCCCCGAGGCGGTTCGGGAAGTTACGGGTCGAGGTGGAAACCACGGTAGAACCGGTCTGAACGCGAGCCTGGTTACCCATGCACAGCGAGCAGCCTGGCATTTCCATGCGTGCACCGGCCTTGCCGTAGATGCCGTAGTAGCCTTCCTCGGTCAGCTGGTGAGCGTCCATCTTGGTCGGCGGGGCCAGCCACAGACGGGTCGGGATGCCGCCCTTGACCTTGTCCAGCAGCTTGCCGGCAGCACGGAAGTGACCGATGTTGGTCATGCAGGAACCGATGAAGACTTCGTCGATCTTCTCGCCAGCAACGGTGGACAGCAGGCGGGCATCGTCCGGGTCGTTCGGTGCGCAGAGCACGGGCTCTTTCACTTCGGCCAGGTCGATTTCGATTACTGCAGCGTATTCGGCGTCCTTGTCTGCTTCCAGCAGCTTCGGATCGGCCAGCCAGGCTTCCATCGCCTGAGCGCGGCGCTCCAGGGTGCGGGCATCGCCATAACCTTCGCTGATCATCCAGCGCAGCATGGTGATGTTCGACTTCAGGTACTCGGCGATCGAATCTTCCGGCAGCTTGATGGTGCAGCCAGCAGCCGAACGCTCGGCGGACGCATCGGACAGCTCGAAAGCCTGCTCGACGGTCAGCTGATTCAGGCCTTCGATCTCGAGAATGCGACCAGAGAAGATGTTCTTCTTGCCTTTCTTCTCGACGGTCAGCAGGCCCTGCTGAATGGCGTAGTAGGGGATGGCGTGAACCAGGTCACGCAGGGTGATGCCAGGTTGCATCTGACCCTTGAAGCGCACCAGTACGGATTCCGGCATGTCCAGCGGCATGACGCCAGTGGCGGCAGCGAAGGCGACCAGGCCGGAACCAGCCGGGAAGGAGATGCCGATCGGGAAGCGGGTGTGCGAGTCACCACCGGTACCAACGGTATCCGGCAGCAGCATGCGGTTCAGCCAGCTGTGGATGATGCCGTCGCCGGGACGCAGGGACACGCCGCTGCGGTTCATGATGAAGTCCGGCAGGGTGTGGTGGGTGTTGACGTCGATCGGCTTCGGATAGGCAGCGGTGTGGCAGAACGACTGCATGACCAGGTCGGCGGAGAAGCCCAGGCAAGCCAGGTCCTTCAGCTCGTCGCGGGTCATCGGGCCAGTGGTGTCCTGGGAGCCCACGGTGGTCATCTTCGGCTCGCAATAGGTGCCCGGACGGACGCCTTTGCCTTCCGGCAGACCGCAGGCGCGACCGACCATCTTCTGTGCGAGGGTGAAACCCTTGCCGCTGTCTGCCGGCGCTTCCGGCTTCTTGAACAGAGTGGACGGAGCCAGACCCATCTCGGCGCGAGCCTTTTCGGTCAGGCCGCGGCCAATGATCAGCGGGATACGACCGCCTGCACGGACTTCGTCCAGCAGTACGTCGGTTTTCAGTTCGAAGGTGGTGATGACTTCATCGGTGCCGTGCTTGCAAACCTTGCCAGCGTAGGGATAAACGTCGATCACGTCGCCCATGGCCAGGTTGCTGCAATCAAATTCGATCGGCAGGGCGCCGGCGTCTTCCATGGTGTTGTAGAAGATCGGAGCGATCTTGGTTCCGAAGCAGAAGCCACCGGCGCGCTTGTTCGGGACGTTCGGGATGTCGTCACCGAAGAACCACAGTACGGAGTTGGTGGCCGACTTGCGCGAGGAACCGGTGCCGACCACGTCGCCGACGTAAGCAACCGGGAAGCCCTTGGCTTTCAGTTCTTCCATCTGCTTGATCGGGCCGACGGAGCCGGGTACGTCCGGGTTGATGCCGTCGCGAGCCATTTTCAGCATGGCCAGGGCGTGCAGCGGAATGTCAGGGCGCGACCAGGCATCCGGCGCAGGCGACAGGTCGTCGGTGTTGGTTTCGCCAGTGACCTTGAATACCGACAGGGAAACTTTTTCGGCAACAGCTGGACGATTGGTGAACCACTCACCCTCGGCCCAGGACTGCATTACGGCCTTGGCGTGCTCGTTGCCAGCTTTTGCTTTCTCGGCTACGTCGTGGAAGGCATCGAACATCAGCAGGGTGTGCTTCAGCTGCTCGGCGGCAACTGCGCCCAGCTCGGCGCTGTCCAGCAGTTCGACCAGGGTGGAAATGTTGTAGCCGCCCTGCATGGTGCCCAGCAGCTCGACGGCGCGCTGCTTGCTCAGCAGCGGCGAGGAGGTTTCACCTTTGGCCAGGGCGGACAGGAAACCGGCCTTGACGTAGGCGGCTTCGTCGACGCCAGCAGGGACGCGGTTGGTGATCAGATCAACGAGGAATTCTTCTTCGCCGGCCGGTGGGTTCTTCAGCAGCTCGACCAGACCTGCGGTTTGCTCGGCGTTCAGCGGCTGGGGCACGACGCCCTGGGCGGCACGCTCTTCTACGTGTTTGCGATAGGCTTCAAGCACAGTTTTTACCCTCATCATTGGTCCCTTGGGTGTTTCGGGACGCGCATCCGGAAGCTGTTTTCAAAGTTTTACGCCGGGCGGGCGAGGCCGGATGGGCAGGGGGAAAGGCAAATCTGCGCATCCGGCACGCAGCCGGTTCAACTGTGCTCGTGACGCTTTGAAAACAGCTTCGTATGGAATGTGGCGCCAAAAACGGCGGGCCGATACTACTGGAAACAGGCCAAAAAGTTAAGTCGCCTGCCGGTCGCGCCGCTCGGGCGGGGAGTGACGGGATCGCCTATGCGTAAGGCTGCAGCCCCGTCCGACGCGGGCTCGAGGTGATGTGAAGACGTTCTGATCATTTACATGGATGACCGTGCTAGGACAAAAGTCTAAGATGCTCGGCCCGCCACGACCTGTTTCGCTTATGTCCACACAGCGCATCAAAACTCCCTGCATCGGTCTGTGCTCAACGGTTTACGGCGATATCGTCTGCCGCGGGTGCAAGCGCTTTCATCACGAGGTCGTGAACTGGAATGCGTATGACGAGGAGGAAAAGCGCGCGGTCTGGCGGCGGCTGGAAATCCTGCTGGCGCAGGTCATGGCTGCCAAACTCGAGGTCTTCGATGCCTCGCTGTTGCGCCAGCAACTTGAGAGCAGGCGGGTTCGCTTCGTCGCGGAGCAGTCGCCGTATTGTTGGGCCTACCAGCTGATCGCTCGCGGTGCCCGCGTCATTCAGCAACTCGAGGCATATGGCGTTGCGCTATTGCCGGAGTTCCGTGACTGGCCGCTTCCGGAGTTGCGAGACGCCATCGATCAGGAGTTCTTTTTGCTCTCCGAGGCCCATTACGAGCGGTACATCGCGCCACGCTTTCTTCTGGAAGGCATGGATCTCAGGGTTTGAAGCGAGGCCCCGTCAGGGGCTTCGCTCGTGGGCTCAGTGGCGGACCAGATCTTCGAGATGGTCGATGATGTCGTCGGGCTTCAGCACCAGCACGTCGCTTTCCAGCGTATCGAGCACCACTTCGGCAGTATTGCCCATCAGGGCGCCCGAGAAACCGGTGCGGGCGACAGTGCCTATGACCGTGACGACTGCCTTGAGCTGGTGGCAGACGCGGGGAATCAGCGCATCTGCCGGGCCTTCCTCGATATGTAGCTGAGCGTCCGGAATATCGAACTCTTCCTGGAATTGCTTGCAGGCCTCACGGTACCGCGCTTCGATGGTTTCCTTTAGCTGGAACGCTGGGTCGGCAGCCGAGAGCATCGCCGAGGGATGAGCGCTGATTACGTGCAGCTTGCCATCAGCGAGGCTGGCGATTTCGAAGCCATGATTGACGATCGTCGCATGCAGGGTGCGGTGTTCCAGATCGGAATTGCCGACGTCTACCGCGGCGAGGATGCTACCCCCGGTCCACGGATTCGCGGTTTTAACCATGAGCACCGGGCAGGGGCAGTAGCGCAGCAGCTTCCAGTCTTCCGGAGTGAGCAGAGCCCGCTTGAGCGGGTTGTCCGGCACGTGCTGCTTGACGACCAATCCACAGCCTTCAGCCTGCTGCACGGTGATGATCGTTTGGTGAATGCTGTCGTGCCACGCTTGTTGTGTACTGACTTGGTGTCCGTCGCTCTCGAGCTGTTCGCGCAGTGCGGCCAGATGAGCGCTGTGATCATGCTTTGCATCGCATGTCAGCAGATGCAGGCGGGACTGACTGACGCTCGAGATCAAGCGGGCGCGTTTCAGTGCCAGCTCTTGTGGCTGGTTCGGGTCAATTACCACGAGGATGCAGCGAATGGCTTGCATGATCGGCTCCATTTCCAGATGCGGGTTGGTCAACTATAGACAAGCCTGGGATGTCAGCCGTGATGTACGTCAAGCAAGGCTGGATGCTCCGCGCGGCATTCGTATAATGCCCGCCCGACGCGGAGCGGTGCCATGCGCCTGCCCGCTTATTTTGTTCCTGAATATGCAGGGTTCGACATGCTTCCTGATCTGAATGATTTTCTCGGTTGCGCTACACCCGCGGCATGGGTGGGCGCGGCGTTGCGGAATCAGGATGTAATGCTGATCGACCATGGCAACTGCGAAAAGAAGGCTGCGGGGGCAGCGTTCCAGTTGATGTTCCGCTACGTAGACAAGCCCGACCTGCAGAACAAGATGTCGCGCCTGGCACGGGAGGAGCTGCGTCATTTCGAGCAGGTGCTGGCAATCGTTCGTCGACGCGAAATCCCGCTGCGCAATGTGGGCTCGTCTCGCTATGCGGCTGGCCTGCGCGAGCTGGTGCGCAACCACGAGCCGTATCGGTTGACCGATACTCTGGTGATTGGCGCTTTCATAGAGGCGCGTTCCTGCGAGCGTTTCGCCATGTTGGTTCCGCATCTTGACGAGGAGCTAGGCAAGTTCTATCACGGCCTGCTCAAATCGGAGGCGCGCCATTTCCAGGATTACTTGAAGTTGGCCTACCAGTACGGTGAACCAGCGGATGTGGACGCCACGATCATCCGGGTGCGTGAGCGTGAGCGCGAGCTCATCGAAAGCCCGGATGATGAGTTCCGTTTTCACAGCGGCGTGCCGCTGAGCGCTTAGCTCAGCTCGAACGGCGCCTGATGGAAGCCGCTTTCGTCCACCTGGAGCGCCCATCCCTGTCGGTCCCAGTCGCCTAACACGATACGTTGGGCGGTCTGGCCGTTTACTACCAGGTCATGCGTCGCCGGACGATGGGTGTGACCATGGATCAATATTCGCACGCGATATTCTGCCAGCACACGCGGGATCAGCTCCGGGGTGACATCGATGATGTCGCTGGCCTTCATGCGGGTCTGGGTGCGGCTTTCATTGCGCAGCTTGCGCGCCAGTTTTCGGCGTGTGGACAGCGGTAGATTGCGCAGAACGAACAAACTGAACGGGTTGCGCAGCAAGCGCCGCAGGCGCATGTAACCCTCGTCGCGGCTGCACAGGCTGTCGCCGTGCATCAGCAGGACGCGCTCACCGTTAAGCTCGACCACGCTCGGGTCGGCCAGCAGCGTGCAGCCCGCTGCGCGGCAGAAGCTCTTGCCCAGCATGAAGTCTCGATTGCCGTGCATCAGATAGATGCGCGTGCCGCCCCCGCTCAAGCTACGCATGGCCTGCGCGATTGAGCGCTGAAAGGGTGTCATTGCATCGTCGCCGATCCAGACCTCGAAAAAGTCGCCGAGGATGTACAGCGCTTCGGCCTGGCAGGCGCGTGTTTCGAGAAAATGCAGAAACGCCCGGGAAATATCCGGGCGTTCCTCTTCCAGATGCAGATCCGAAATCAGCAGGATCACTCGCTGTTACTCGACGATTTCGGCTTTCTCGATTACCACATCTTCCACTGGAACGTCCTGATGGCCGGACTTCATGGTGGTCGCCACGGCCTTGATCTTCTCGACCACGTCCATGCCTTCGGTCACTTCACCGAACACCGCATAACCCCAGCCTTGAACGGTCGGCGCGCTATGGTCGAGGAAGTCGTTGTCCTTCACGTTGATGAAGAACTGTGCGGAAGCGGAGTGCGGCTCCATGGTGCGAGCCATGGCCAGGGTGCCGGTCTTGTTCGACAGGCCGTTGTTGGCCTCGTTCTTGATTGGCGCGCGAGTGGTTTTTTGTTTCATGCCAGGCTCGAAGCCGCCACCCTGGATCATGAAGTTGCTGATCACGCGGTGGAAAATGGTGCCGTCGTAGTGGCCGCTCTTCACGTATTCCTTGAAGTTGGCGGTGGTTTCCGGAGCTTTGTCTTCGAACAGGTTGACGGTGATGACGCCGTAGTTGGTGTGCAGTTTGATCATCGGGGAGAGGTTCCGTTTTCGTTGGGCTGGCCAAGTGCAGGGCAGGCCGCTGCAAGGGGTCGTCGATACCGAGTGCCGCCAATGGCTGATGGCAGTGCCGCCTGGGCGCATTGCTCTGTCAGGGGGTTGACGGGTCCGCTATGATAAGCGCTTTGATTTGGTCGGCCTACCCTGAGCCGCACTCGCTGATCGTTAAGGACATCATGAGCAAGCCCGAGACTCCCGCCGCTAGCAACTTTCTCCGCCCGATCGTCCAGTCCGACCTGGACTCCGGCAAGCACGCCAAGATCGTCACTCGTTTCCCGCCAGAGCCCAACGGCTACCTGCATATTGGCCATGCGAAGTCGATCTGCCTGAACTTCGGCCTGGCGAAAGAGTTCGGCGGCGAGTGCAATCTGCGCTTCGATGACACCAATCCGGCCAAGGAAGATCAGGAATACATCGACGCGATCAAGAGTGACGTCGAGTGGCTGGGGTTCCAGTGGGCTGGCGAGGAGCGCTATGCCTCCAATTATTTCGATCAGCTGCACGAGTGGGCAATCCACCTGATCAAGGCTGGCAAGGCTTACGTTTGCGATCTGACCCCCGAGCAGGCGCGCGAGTACCGCGGCAGCCTGACCGAGCCAGGTAGGAACAGCCCGTTCCGCGAGCGCTCCGTCGAAGAAAACCTCGATTTGTTTGCGCGCATGAAGGCGGGCGAATTTCCGGACGGCGCGCGCGCGCTGCGGGCGAAGATCGACATGGCTTCACCGAACATGAACCTGCGTGATCCGATCCTTTATCGCATCCGTCATGCGCACCACCACCAGACCGGCGACAAGTGGTGCATCTATCCCAGCTACGATTTCACCCATGGTCAGTCGGATGCCATCGAAGGCATTACGCATTCAATCTGCACGCTGGAATTCGAGGATCATCGCCCGCTGTACGAATGGTTCCTGGCCAACCTGCCGGTGCCAGCGCAGCCGCGTCAGTACGAATTCGCTCGCCTCAATCTGAATTACACCATCACCAGCAAGCGCAAGCTCAAGCAGCTGGTCGATGAGAAGCATGTGAGTGGTTGGGACGATCCGCGGATGTCGACGCTCTCCGGCTTCCGGCGCCGCGGCTACACCCCGGCGTCGATCCGTAACTTCTGCGACATGATCGGCGTTAACCGTGCTGGTGGTGTGGTCGACATCGGTATGCTGGAGTTCGCGATTCGTGAGGACCTGGACGCCAACGCAGCGCGTGCGATGTGCGTGCTCAAGCCGCTCAAGGTGGTGATCACCAACTACCCGGAAGGTCAGGTCGAGAACCTCGAGCTGCCGCGTCATCCGAAGCAGGACATGGGCGTGCGGGTGCTGCCGTTCAGTCGCGAGATCTATATTGACGCAAGTGACTTCGAAGAAGTCCCACCGGCCGGATTCAAGCGCCTCATCCCGGGCGGTGAAGTCCGCCTGCGCGGCAGTTACGTAATCCGCGCCGACGAGGCCGTGAAAGACGAGGCGGGCAATATCGTCGAGCTGCGCTGCTCGTATGACGACAACACCCTGGGTAAGAACCCCGAGGGCCGCAAGGTCAAAGGCGTGATCCACTGGGTACCGGCTGCCGAGAGCGTGGAGTGCGAGGTGCGCCTGTACGACCGCCTGTTCCGCTCGGCTAATCCGGAGAAGGACGAGGAGGGCGGTAGCTTCCTCGACAATATCAACCCCGAGTCGCTGGTAGTGCTCAAGGGTTGCCGTGCCGAGCCTTCACTTGCTAACGCCGAACCGGAAGAGCGCTTCCAGTTCGAGCGTGAAGGCTATTTCTGTGCCGACCTGAAGGACAGCAAGCCGGGCGCACCAGTGTTCAACCGCACCGTCACGCTGCGTGACTCCTGGGGTCAATGATGGCGCTGTCGATCTACAATACCCTGACCAAGACCAAGGAAGCCTTCCGCCCATTGGAAGGCAACAAGGTGCGCATGTATGTCTGCGGCATGACGGTCTATGACTTCTGCCATATCGGGCATGCGCGGGTGATGGTCGCGTTCGATGTAGTGACTCGCTGGTTGCGCCACCGAGGTTATGACGTGACCTACGTGCGCAATATCACCGACATCGACGACAAGATCATTCGCCGTGCCGGCGAGAACGGCGAGCCGTTCCAGGCCCTGGTCGAGCGCATGATCGCCGCCATGCACGAGGACGAGACGCGCCTCAACGTGTTGCGTCCTGATATCGAGCCGCGCGCTACTGATCACATCGCTGGCATGCACCAGATGATCCAGACACTGATCGACAAGGGCTTCGCCTACGCGCCGGGCAACGGCGATGTCTATTACCGTGTCGGCAAGTTCGTCGGTTACGGCAAGCTGTCGCGGCGCAAGATCGAGGACCTGAAAATCGGCGCGCGCATCGAGATCGATGAGGCCAAGCAAGATCCGCTGGATTTCGTGCTGTGGAAGGGCGCCAAACCGGGCGAGCCGAGCTGGAGTTCGCCGTGGGGTGCCGGGCGCCCGGGCTGGCATATCGAGTGCTCGGTGATGTCGACCTGCTGCCTGGGTGAGACGTTCGACATTCATGGTGGCGGTCCGGATCTGGTGTTCCCGCACCACGAAAATGAGATCGCGCAGAGCGAAGCGGCCACCGGCAAGCAGTACGCCAACGCTTGGATGCACGCCGGCGCGGTGCGTGTCGATGGCGAGAAGATGTCCAAGAGCCTGGGCAACTTCTTCACCATCCGCGAGGTGCTGGAAAAATATCACCCGGAGGTGGTGCGCTATCTGCTGGTGTCCAGTCACTACCGCAGTCCGATCAACTACTCGGAAGACAGTCTGCGCGAAGCGAAGAGCGCGCTGGAACGCTTCTACAACGGCCTCAAGGGTCTGCCGAATGTAGCGCCTGCAGGTGGTGACGAGTTCGTCGCTCGCTTCGCTACGGCGATGGATGATGACTTCAACTCGCCTGAAGCCTGCGCAGTGCTGTTCGATATGATCCGTGAGGTCAATCGCCTGCGTGAGTCTGATCCGACCGCGGCTGCGCAGCTGGCCGCGCGCCTCAAGGAATTGGCTAGCGTATTGGGCGTGTTGCAGCTCGAGCCTGAAGCCTTCCTGCAAGCTGGCGCGGCGGGAAAGGTCGATGCAGCTGAAGTCGAGGCACTGATCGCTGCGCGCCTCACAGCTCGAGCTGAAAAGAACTGGGCCGAATCCGATCGCATCCGCGACCAGCTCACCGCGATGGGTGTGGTGCTGGAGGATGGAAAAGGCGGTACGACCTGGCGTCTGGCTGAATAAGGAACGACGTAATCAAAAACGGCACCGAAAGGCGCCGTTCTTGCTTCAGCTCTGGGTATCAGCCGTGCAGGTGTTCGGCTGCATGCAACGTATTTTCGAGTAGGCAGGCGCGGGTCATCGGGCCGACGCCACCCGGGACAGGGGTGATCCAGGCAGCGCGTTCGCTGGCTGGCCCGAACTCCACATCACCCAGCAGGCGCCCGTCGGCCTGGCGGTTGATGCCCACATCGATGACGATCGCGCCGGGCTTGATCCATTCGCCCTTGACCAGCCCGGTGATGCCGGTGGCGACCACGACCAGGTCGGCACGCTGGACATGCTCGGCCAGGTTATGGGTAAAGCGATGAGTCACGGTGGTGGTGCAACCGGCTAGCAGGAGCTCCAGCGCCATCGGTCGGCCGACGATGTTGGAGGCGCCCACGACTACTGCGTCCAGGCCGTGCAGGTCGACCCCCGTGCTTTCCAGCAGCGTCATGATCCCCTTCGGGGTGCAAGGACGCAGCAGCGGCATGCGTTGGGCCAGGCGGCCGACGTTGTAGGGGTGGAATCCATCCACGTCCTTGTCGGGGCGGATCCGCTCGAGCAACTGAGACGCGTCGAGGTGCTTGGGCAGCGGTAGCTGCACAAGAATGCCATCGATGGAGGCATCGCCATTGAGCTGATCGATCAGGGCGAGCAGGTCCTCTTGGCGAGTATCGCTCGGCAGGTCATGGGCAACCGAGTTGAAACCCACCTCCTCGCAATCCTTGCGCTTGTGTGCCACGTAGACCTGGGAGGCGGGGTCGCTGCCTACCAGGATCACGGCGAGGCCAGGTGCGCGGAGCCCTTGGGCGCGGCGTTCGGCAACACGACCGGAGATCTGTTGGCGAATGTTGGCAGCAATCGTTTTACCGTCGATCAGTTTTGCGGTCATGACGCTTGGTTAACCATAGGAGAGGACTTGGAAAGGGCGCGTATTCTCGCATGTCGCGGCGATGTGGCAAAGGCGAAGCAGCTACCAGCACCTGTAACTCCTTTATCTAACTGAAATTTTTTTAAATTTGCTGTTGACGACTGTTTTGAGCCTCTATAACATTCGCCCCGCTTGTCGAGCACAGCCTGCTGCTGGGTAAGATGGCTTTCGAAGAGGGTAACTTCTTCAATGGCCGGAGCTTCAAGTCTGCGCTCCGAACAGAATGCAGATAAAGCGCCCGTAGCTCAGCTGGATAGAGCATCCGCCTTCTAAGCGGATGGTCGCAGGTTCGAGTCCTGCCGGGTGCGCCATTACGGGCTCTGGCACAAGCAAATGCAATATGGTGGGCGTAGCTCAGTTGGTAGAGCACAGGATTGTGGCTCCTGGTGTCGAGGGTTCGATCCCCTTCGTCCACCCCATATTCCCGAAAACGCCAGGCACTGCCTGGCGTTTTCGTTTAAGCCTGCTTGGCGGACGTGGTGAAATTGGTAGACACACCAGATTTAGGTTCTGGCGCCGTAAGGTGTGAGAGTTCGAGTCTCTCCGTCCGCACCATCACATGATTTCGAGACTCTGTAAGAAGAATCGAAAATCGCTGAAAGCCCCGTGATAGGGGCTTTTTTGTGTCTGCTGTTTTGATGCGTGAGACTACCTATCCCGCCGTCGTCTGCGTGCTCAATGGCAGAGTCAGTAGGGCGGCATGGGTTCACCCTCGTCGCCATAGGCGGCTCAGTCGATACCATGCGGAGCGTTGCAGCTCTGGTGGTTCAGGCCAGTGGGCCTTCTTGCTTTCGCATTGCACAATGCCGTTGGTGCCAAGCCTCAGGCGCCAGCGCTGGGCTGCTGGGAAGTGCTCGCCAGGATTGGTGTGCAGCAGCAGCAGGTTGTAGTCGTGTTGCTTCTCGATGGGGTGGGCCTGGACTAAACCTTTGCTGTCGTCACCAGCGGAATCATCGCCTTCGGCCTGGACAAACAGCTTGTTGTGGCTCGCCTGGATCATCGCGCAAAGCTGTTCGCAATCCAGCGTGAGTCGCTCTCGAATCTGGTCGTGCTCCAGTGCTGCCTTGTCCAGAGTCAGCAGCACGCGATAGCAGATGATCTGCCGTTCCTCGTTGGTGGCCCACTTGCCTGAGTGTTCCCGAACCAACGGCGGCAGATCGGGCAGCTTGCGGTAGTCGAGCCAGACCCGTTGCAGCGCAAGCAACTTACCGGTGTAGGGCATCAACAGACGAACCTTCCAGCGCGGCTTGCCTTTGCGCAGCCTGCGGGTGATGGCGGTGATCATGTCGTCGCGCAGCAGATCACGGACGGCATAGACCAGCGCGATTACCAGCAGAAGAGTGAGCGAGAGTTTCTCGCTGGCGTCGCGCGCATTGAACAGGAAGTAGGTGAAAATCGACATGATCAGCATCGTCGACATCGCCTTGACCAGCTTGTGTGTGCCGGCCCCCAGCTCCGTGATCTTTGCGCGCAACATTACCGGATACTCCAGCAGCCGGTGGTACAGCGCCATGCGATTCCATATGCGTGTCGGGGTTCCGTGGAAGTCGCTCAGGTACTCACGCTCCTTGCGATATCTGCGTTCCTGGCGCAGGAACTCCGCCACCGATTGCTTGAGCTCTTCGTCGAGGGTCGCGTAGCTCTCGAGGCTCATGCTTTCCAAGAGGAATTGCTCGGCATGCCACGAGAAATAGATGTCCATCTGACGGAAGTAGCGCTGCTGATTGCTCTGCTTCGGGCTGGATTTGCGCAGGCGTTGCGCAAAGTTCTGGCTGAGTCGCAGGGCACGCGCTACGGGCTCTGCCACAGCCCCGGACGTGAGCATCTGCTGGCGCAGCCGCTCCATCGAGGCCTGGTACTGGAAGAACCAGGAGCCATACATGATTTCGTAGTGCGGTGAGAGCAGCACGAAGGATTGGTCAGCCTTGCTGATGCGGTCCTTCGACGGCATGCCAAGCAGCCCGAAACTGTGCGTCAGGGTGGTAAAGAAAAACTGTTCTTCCGACAGGGTCCAGGCCGACAGGTTGCTCTCGTGCGGGGTGAACAGATACAGCTCAATCTTGTGCCGTCCAGGCTGCTTCAGCGTACGGGTCAGCTGCAGGCGGAAATCACCTTTGCGCTTGAGAGAGAACACGGAACCCCCAATGAGAGTAGAACGCGGCCAGCTTACCAAGCTTCGCTAGCAGGTACGCTTAGCTGACGGGCTTCTGGGCTGATGGCTTTGTCGAGGAAGGCTTTTAGCACGAGCTACCTCGCGGCGATCTACATGCAGAGGTTGAAGCAATTGCTCGCCGCATTCGTGAATGGTTGTCAGGCCGCCGCCAGCTGGCGGCGGCCATTGCACCTCCGATAAGCGCGCGGTTGTCCTGCGGTTCACCGCAGCCATTGATTTACGTACTGCTAATAGCGAAAGGCCCGGTTTGAGCGTCGAGTTGTATAACGTATTAAATTCATCCTATGATTGAAACATGGGATGAATTTGAGGGATTAACAATAATGTCGCTGCAGTACACCTCGCGCTCTTCGCTTGTTGAGCAGGTAATCGAGCAAATGCGATCGCAGATCAATGCCGGCGAATGGTTGCCGGGTATGCGAATTCCTACCGAAAGCCAGCTCAGCGACTCCTTAGGCGTTGGCAGAAACACCGTCAGAGAGGCGGTGCGGGCGCTGGTCCATACCGGGGTGCTGGAAGTCCGCCAGGGTGCGGGGACGTTCGTGCTCTCCAGTCGAGACCCGTCTGGGTTGCTCCAGAGCCTTGATCACGCCGCGCTGCATGACCAGCTCGAAGTTCGACGTGCGCTGGAGGTCGAAGCCGCGCGCCTGGCAGCATCGCGACGCACGGATGAGGACCTGCGAGCGATACATGATGCTCTCGGGGCGCGGGGGACTTGGAGCGATGAGGCCTCACTCGAGGCGTTCGTAGAAAGAGATGCCGATTTTCATCTGAGCATCGTTCGCGCCAGCCATAACGCCACGCTGCTTGAGATGTATCAGTTCTTCTGGGCGGGCCTGCAGAACACCATCGCCAAGACGGAGGGTGAACAACAGCTCCCGGAACCTACCTATGCAGCACACGCGGCCGTCTATGACGCCATAGCCCGCGGTTACCCGGAGCAGGCGGCCATCGCGGCCAGCGAGCTATTGAGCCCGGCGCTTGAGGCGCTAGCCAGCACTCTGGCAATTGATTCTCGTAACCCGGACGCAACGGAGTAGCACTTTCATGGATCATTCGATCACGACGTGGGCAATTCTGCTGGTTGCCGCTTTTCTTGGTGGCGGGCTGAACGCGATTGCCGGTGGCGGCAGTTTTTTCACGTTCCCGGCATTGGTTTATGCCGGCGTGCCTGCTGTGGCGGCGAATGCTTCAGGGACGCTCGCGCTTTTACCTGGCTATTTTGCAAGCACCTGGGGCTATCGAGAGGACCTGCGGCCGCCTGCGACGCTATCTATGGGTGCACTCGTTGCCATCAGCCTGGGCGGCGGTGCCGCAGGGGCGGCGTTGCTGCTGACCACCCCCGATGATGTGTTCCGTGCGATCGTTCCCTGGCTACTGCTTGTCGCGACGTTGCTGTTCGCCTTCGGGCCATGGTTGCTGCGCAGGTTCAAGCGCGATTCGACCGAGAGTGAAGCGAATGCAATGGTGCAGGGTTTCACCCTGGCGGTTGTCAGCGTATACGGCGGCTACTTCAATGGAGGTCTTGGCATCGTGCTGCTCGCTGCGTTCAGCTTGCTCGGTCACCGGGATATCAACTCGATGCAGGGGCTCAAGAATCTGGTGTCGTCAGTGCTGACCGCGATCGCGGTGTCGGTATATGCATTCGGCGGTGCCATTCTGTGGCGCGAGGCGTTGGTGATGATGCTGGCGGCAACCGTCGGCGGTTATGTCATGGCACGTGTCGGTCGACGGCTTCCTTCGAGCCTCGTTCGCGCCGTTGTGATCGTCACCGGGTCAGTTATGACAGTGCTCTTTTTCCGCAGTTGAAGCAGATGATGCCCTCGGCTCGGGCGTTCTCATCTTCATCTTTCGTAAGGGCCCGCGACGTACCGGGTGCTTTCCAGCGAAGCCCGAAATGGTCGCGCACTTAATTGATATGCGGGAGTGCGGGGCACTTGATACTGCAGGGACAAGATTAGGGCCAGACGGGCGGCGCGCGTGAAATTTGCTTTTCACATAACTGAACGCCAACGGAAGAATTAATGATGCGTCGAAGTTCGTTCGGTGAAATTAAAACTAGCGCTCTTCATTAAAACAATCCGGAATTTAGCCGCCTGCTTATTGCCGGTAGAACGTCAAACCTTACCGTCTGTCGGCAAGTTCTCTGCTTAAACTCGTCGCGCTCCGGTTTTGGGATTAATGCCATGTTTGCCGGTCTGGCGCGCTGGCCGCGCCAGGCTTGACTCTGCGTAAGTCTGTTACGAACTGGAATTAATGCCTGATCAATTATTCTGATTTTTCAATAAGCTTATTTTGATTTGTTTGCGAGCCTGGAGATTCTTGGTTCCGACAACTGTTTTTCTCGTGACTAGACTGGTGAACGAGATTAACTCGGTGTCTAGAGGGCCAGGCATGCGCTATCTATCTAGAGTTCTGCTGCTTGCATTACTTGTTTTGCCAAACGCTCTTTGGGCACAGACAAAATCAAGTAGCGATGTCAGTTATCGCCCGGACGTCACCATTACCCTACGTACCGACATTGCCGATGGAAAATTGGTCTATGTCAGTGAGTCGGGATTGACCCGGGGGCAGGTAAATCCTGACTTGCGGGTTCCTGAAGGCGCCGTTGTACAGATCAACCTCATCAATGGTGACGGGGCGGTTCACGACATCGCGGTCCCTGAGTTCGAAGCGACCTCCAGTGAGATTTCGGGCAAGGGTGCAGCGACCTCCATCGTCTTTCGGGCAACCAGAAATGGAACCTTCGAGTACTACTGCACGCTACCGGGCCACAAGGCAGCCGGGATGGTCGGCAAGCTGGTTGTGGGCGATGGCCCGGAGACGGTCGTCGAGCAGGGCAAAGACCTTTCCAAGGATCCGACACAGGTGGGTGAGCCAGTTGGCAATCGCGAACCGAAGAGCATCACCCTCGACCTGCGGACCACCGAGGAGGAGGGACGGCTGAGCGATGGCAGCACCTACAAGTTCTGGACTTTCGACGGTACTGTTCCCGGTCCGATGGTGCGCATCCGCGAGGGCGATACCGTCACGTTGAATCTCAGTAATGAGCCTGACAGCGCGCATATTCATTCCATCGATCTGCACGCGGTTACCGGACCCGGCGGCGGCGCCGCGGTCACCCAGGTCGCGCCTGGACAGACCCGTTCGTTCACCTTCAGGGCGCTGCAGCCAGGCCTATACGTCTATCACTGCGCCACACCGATGGTTGCCCAGCACATCAGCAACGGCATGTATGGGTTGATCCTGGTCGAGCCCGAGGGCGGGTTGCCGAAGGTCGACCATGAGTTCTACGTGATGCAAGGCGAGCTGTACACGGCAAGCCCCAGAGGCGCACGCGGGCTGCATGAGTTCTCGCTCGACATGCTGCTGCGCGAGACGCCGCAACATCTAATGTTCAATGGCTCTAAGGATGCTCTGACCAGTATCCATAAGATGGAAGTCAACACTGGCGACAGCGTGCGCATCTTCTTCGGTGTTGGCGGCCCGAACCTGATTTCCAGCTTCCATGTGATTGGCGAAATCTTCGACAAGGTTTTCGATCAGGGATCGCTCACCAGCCCACCCTTGACGGATGTGCAGACAACTCTGGTACCGGCCGGCGGCGCGACCATGGTCGAGTTCGTCGCGGACTATCCAGGCAAGTACATCCTGGTGGACCACGCCCTGTCGTGCGCAGAGAAAGGCCTGATGGGCGTTTTGTCAGTGAAGGGCGAAGCGGACGCTTCGATCTTTTCCAGCCCCGAACCGGTTGATCCACATTCCGGACATTGAGAGCGGTTTCCCAGACTGCAGCTGATGCTGCGAAGGAGATGGCATGCAGGCTCGAAAGCTCTACGGCCCATTGAAGATCCTGAGTGTTGTCGTGCTGGCGCTGATGTTTGGCGCAATGCTCTACGCGTTCACGATGACGCTCATTCACTGGACAGGCATCAACGTCTGAGGGCACGCCATGAACAACCGCCAAGCGAGGCTCTTCGCGATTGCCGCAACCGGTGTCGCCACGCTCGTGTTCATCGGGCTGACAGTGGACAGTCATCGGCAGTTTCCCAAGCTCACCAACGCCGAAAACATCACGGCTGAGGTCAAGCACGGGATGGATGTCTGGCATAAGTACAACTGCATCAACTGCCACACGCTGTTCGGTGAAGGCGCCTATTACGCGCCGGATCTGACCAAGATCACCCAGCACCGCGGTGAGCCTTACCTCAAGGCCTATATGCGTGATCCGTCCAAGTTCTACGACGAGAAGATCCACCGCCGGCTGATGCCACAGCAGAATCTGGCCGAGGACGAGATCAGTGATCTGATCGCGTTCCTAGACTGGGTGAGCAAAGTTGACAACCAGGGCTGGCCGCCGCGGCCGATCCTGGTCACCGGCAGCTTCGTTCCGGGTGCCGACACTGGCGGCGGACAGCGCGACGACACGCCGCCAGGCGCGCGGCCGGTGGATGCAGACGATGATGAGCGAGCCTTGGGTGAACAGGTGTTTCGCTCTGCAGTGCCTGCGTGCAACGCCTGCCACTCCATTGCGCCTGGGGCGAACATGGCCGGGCCGACTCTGGCCGGGCTCGCCACCCGCGCGGCGGAGGTCGTCGCATCTCCTGACTACCAGGGGCAGGCCAGCGATGCTCGCGGGTATATCCGCGAGTCCATCGTTTCCCCTAGCGCGCACATCATTTCTGGCGCGATGTACTCCGCCGACGGCACCTCGTTCATGCCGACCGGTTACGACAAGAGCCTGACGGACGAACAGATCGACCAGCTGACGGCTTATCTCGAAACGCTCAAGTGACACGAACGGCCAAGCCGACCCACGTTCGCTTCAAGGGGAAACTACGATGCGCTATCAGTCCCAATCGGTCGCCTACTGGTACTTCGCCGTCGCGATGGTGTTGTTCGGCCTGCAGCTGGTGTTCGGCCTGCTCTCGGCGACCAAATACATCGGGCCGGACCCGCTGCTGTACATCCTGCCGTTCGACGTGACCAAAGTGATTCACACCAACCTGCTGATCGTCTGGGTGCTGACCGGCTTCATGGGCGCGACGTACTGGATGATTCCGGAAGAGTCCCGCGCCGAGCTGCACAGCACCAAGCTGGCCTATGTGCAGCTGGTGCTTTGGACGCTGATGGGCGTCACGGCGATCATCGGCTATCTGTTCCGCTACGGCACCGGCAACAAGCTGCTCGAGCAGCCGCTGCCGCACAAGATCGTCATCGTCATCTGCATGCTGATTTTTCTCTACAACATCGGCATGACGATCCGGAAATCGGGGCGTTTCACCACGACCGAAGCGGTGCTGATGATCGGCTTCGTCAGTGCTGCGCTTCTGTATCTGCCGGCATTGCTGCACTACGAGAACTACACGGTTTCGATCTTCTATCGCTGGTGGACGATTCATCTGTGGGTCGAGGGCGTCTGGATGATGATCATGGGCGGCTTCCTGGCCTACCTGCTGATCCGCTTGTCCGGTGCGGATCGGGAAGTCATGGAGAAATGGCTGTACGTGATCGTCGGCCTGGTGTTTATCGCCGGCATCCTCGGCACGGCGCACCACTATTACTGGGTCGGTGTGCCGACCTACTGGCTGCCCATCGGCGGGTTCTTCAGCGCACTGGAGCCGCTCGCACTCGTCGGCATGGCCGCTTACGCCTACGGCGCCATGCGTCGCTCGGGGCTGGCGCACCCGAATACATTGGCGCTGCACTGGACGATCGGCAGCGCGCTGTTCTCCCTGTTCGGCGCCGGGCTGCTGGGCCTCGCGCATACCTGGCCGAGCGTCAACAAATGGACCCACGGCACCTTGATCACCGCGATGCACGGCCATGCGGCGTTCTACGGTGCCTACGCGATGATCGTCATGGCGATGATCAGCTATGCCTTGCCATCGTTGACTGCCGGGCGCCGGGAGCAGGGGACTGCGCTGGGCTACTGGGCGTTCTGGCTGCAGATCACCGGCATGTTCGGCATGACGCTGTCGTTCGCCACGGCCGGTATCGCGCAGGTCTACCTGGAACGGATCATGGGGATGGGCTATCTGGATGCACAGCTCAAGATCCAGATCCATTTCGTGATGCTCATCGCCACCGCCTCGCTGTTCACGGTGGGAGTTGCGCTGTTCATCTACGACTTTTTCCGCTACACGCCACGCTTCGTCTTGAACGATACGGAGCCTGTGCTGGCAGAGACGGAGGTGCGCCCGACGTGACGTTGCCCGAACACCCGCCATCGGCGCAGGCAAGGCAGGGGGAGCCGTTCTACGTAGCGAGCGGCAATGAAGTCGCGATGTTCGAGCGCTGCCATGCGCGTGGCCTGGCGGTCATGCTCAAAGGGCCGACCGGCTGCGGCAAGACCCGCTTCGTCGAGCATATGGCCTGGCGGCTGAACAGGCCGCTGATCACGGTGGCCTGCCACGATGATCTGTCGGCCAGCGATCTGATCGGGCGCTTCCTCATCCGCCATGACGGCACCGTCTGGCAGGACGGCCCTCTCACCCGCGCCGTACGGGAAGGTGCCATCTGCTATCTGGATGAAGTCGTCGAAGCGAGGCAGGACACCGTGGTCGTCCTGCACGCATTGACCGATCACAGGCGCCTGTTACCGATCGACAAGACCGGTGAGTTACTGATGGCATCACCAGGCTTTCAGCTGGTGATCTCCTACAACCCGGGCTATCAGCGCATGCTCAAGGATCTCAAGCCGAGCACGCGTCAGCGCTTCGTTGCCATGGATCTGGATTTTCCGAGCGAAGAGGAAGAGGCGAAGATCGTCCAGCGCGAGAGTGGTGTCGATGCGCCGACCGCGCGCGCCCTGGTCACACTGGCGCGCAGGCTGCGAGTGCTGCGCGATCGCGGCCTGGCCGAGGTGCCCAGTACCCGTCTGCTGATAGCAGCGGGCGCCCTCTGCGCCGATGGCATAGCCGTGCGTGAAGCTTGCCTGGCGGCAATCGTCTCGCCACTTTCGGACGACGAAGCGCTGGTCGGAGCGATGCGCGATCTGGTCGACGGAACATTCATCTAGACCATGGCCGAAGCCGAAGAAGTTCTTACCGACGCGGCGCGGCATGCGACGGTCTTCGCCCAGCGCCTCTGGCGTCGCTACAGCCCTGCGCCGGACGCACCGGCAAGCCTGCCCCTTAGCGAGGTGGCTGAGCGCCTGGAGTTACTGCTCGCGGCAGTGTTCGGCAACAGCTATCGGTTGCGTATCGCCCAACCGCCGGCACGACCGACCTTGCTCGCCGACTGGTTCGGCCGTAGTCCCAGGCCGCAGCGACTGGCTGCGGTACCGGCAACCGATGGCGCGAGTATATGGTTGCCGCGCACGCTGGATCTTCCCGATCGCACACTTGCGGCGACCCTCTATAAAGTGATGGCCTTGCAGCAGGCTATGCGCATTCGCCGCCGCAGCGCACTGAGCGATTGGCGCAGTCTCCCGCCACTTGCCGGTGCGCTGTACCACCTGCTGGAAGCCCATGCGGCCGAGCGCGAGCTGCTAGAGGAAATGCCAGGGCTGGCTGACTCGGTACAGGTATTGCGGGCCTGCGCACTCGCGCGTCGTCCAGCGCTGAGTGCGTTCGGTGCGGCACGACGCCCTCTGGAGGCCCGCGTGCGTGCGCTGCTGGTGGACGAGGCGGATGGTTTTCCGCAGTCGCCTACGCCGGAAGCGTCGTGCGACTGGGCGACTCGATTGGTGGCCGAATGGGCATTGGAACCTGCTTCTGGAGGACGCATCGGCCAGGAGCCACTGCTCGCGGACTGGTGGACCGGAACGTTGCTGGCTCCTGTGATGCGCCATCAGCAGCATGCGGTCGCTGCCCAGGCTTCACTCGACCCCACTCAGCCGGCGCCGCAGAGCGTGCGGCTCGAACGGCGACCCGATATTCGTCAGGCGCGCCCCGATGAGGATGAATCGGAGGAAAGCGGACCGCTGATGATCCAGCTGGACGAACCTCATCCCCACGCGGAGGACCCGATGGGCCTGCAGCGGCCCATCGATCGGGACGACGCGGATGCAGAGCTGTTCGGGGAAATGCTCGGCGATCTTCCTCAGGCGCGTCTGGTCGCTTCACCCGGACAGCCCAAGGAGGTGCTGCTGGCTGATGACCCACCAGATGCCTCTGTTACCGCGCTTGCACCCGGCGTTTTGGCTGCGCAGCGAGGGATTAGCTATCCCGAATGGGATTACCGCACGCAGCATTACCGCGAGCAGAACGCCCTCGTGCAGGTACGCACGGCTCCCCCAGGTAATCCAGTCTGGCTAGCAGAAACGCTCGAGTCCCATCGAGGATTGCTCGAGGGGATTCGCCGCCGCTTCGAATTGCTGCGCACCCACCGGGCCTGGTTGCGCGGTCAGGTCGATGGAGACGAGCTGGACCTGGATGCCTATGTCGATGCGCTGGCGAATCTTCGAGCGGGCAGCGGACTGACCGATCGTCTGTACCGTACGCAGCGTTGCGCAGAGCGGAACCTGGCCATCCTGCTGCTCATCGATGTCAGCGGGTCGACGGACAGCTGGATTTCCCAGGGGCGACGCGTGATAGATGTCGAGCGCGAAGCCCTGTTGCTGGTGAGCATCGCGCTGCAGAGCCTGGGTGCACCCTACGCGATCCAGGCATTTTCAGGGCAGGGCAGGGAAGCGGTGGTGGTCCGCGATATCAAGACTTTCGAAGAGCCTTATGGCCAAGAGGTGGCGCTACGCATCGCCGCTCTGGAACCGGAGCATTACACCCGCTGCGGCGCGGCTATCCGTCACGCGAGCGCCAATCTGATGCGCCAGCCAGCGGCTCGTCGGCTGCTGCTGGTGTTGTCCGATGGAAAGCCTAGCGACAACGATGACTACGAAGGCCGATATGGAATCGAGGACACTCGCCAGGCCGTTCTGGAAGGCGTGCTGCAAGGCATATCGCCGTTCTGCCTGACCATCGACCGGCAAGCCAGCGCCTACCTGCCGCGGATATTCGGTGCTACCCGCTATGCGCTGCTGCCGCGCCCGGACCTGCTGCCTACCGTTCTGCTCGATTGGATGAAGCGATTGGTGCAGGGTTAGTTCGCAGCGCATGTCCCTGGTTTGCGACCGGGCTGCCGCAAGCAATGATTATCCGCGCGCGGTGCGGCTGTTGCCCGGTGTGACAGGCAGGGTGACTTATGTCAACCGAGCCACTAGAATGCTTGCCCATTCTGGGGCCGGAACGCCCGGCTTATGTCTGTGCAACGAGGAAAATCCATGCAAGTTTCTGTTGAAAGCACCTCCGCTCTTGAGCGCCGCATGACCATCGGCGTGCCGGTCGAGCGCATCGAGACCGAAGTCAACAAGCGTCTGCAACAGACCGCCAGCCGTGCCAAGATCCCTGGTTTCCGCCCCGGCAAAGTACCGATGAGCGTTATCCGCCAGCGTTATGAAGAGGCCGCTCGCCAGGAAGCCCTGGGCGACCTGATCCAGTCGACCTTCTACGAGGCCGTCGTCGCCGAGAAGCTGAACCCGGCCGGTGCGCCGTCCGTCGAGCCGAAAGTGTTCGAAAAGGGCAAGGACCTCGAGTACGTCGCCACCTTCGAAGTGTTCCCTGAGTTTGAAGTGGCCGGTTTCGAGGCTATCGAGATCAAGCGTCTGCAGGCTGAAGTGGCCGAAAGCGACGTCGATAACATGCTGGAAATCCTGCGCAAGCAGAACACCCGTTTCGAGAACGTCGAGCGTGCCGCCGAGAACGGCGACCAGCTGACCATCGACTTTGTTGGCAAGATCGACGGCGAAGCCTTCGCCGGTGGTTCGGCCAAGGGCACTCAGCTGGTGCTGGGCTCGGGTCGCATGATCCCTGGCTTCGAAGACGCCCTGGTTGGCGCCAAGGCCGGTGAAGAGCGCGTGATCAATCCGACTTTCCCCGAGGATTACCAGAATCTCGACCTGGCCGGCAAAACCGCCGAGTTCACCGTCACCGTGAACGCCGTTGCCGCTCCGCAACTGCCCGAGCTGAACGACGAGTTCTTCGCCCAGTTCGGCGTGCAGGAAGGTGGCGTTGAAGGCTTCCGCGCTGAAGTGAAGAAAAACATGGAGCGCGAGCTGCGCCAGGCCATCAAGACCAAGGTGAAGAACCAGGTCATGGAAGGGCTGGTAGCCGGCAACCCGATCGAAGTGCCCAAGGCGCTGATCGACAATGAAGTGAACCGTCTGCGTGTCCAGGCTGTTCAGCAGTTCGGTGGCAACATCAAGCCTGATCAATTGCCGGCCGAACTCTTCCAGGAGCAGGCCAAGCGCCGCGTCGTTCTCGGTCTGATCGTTGCGGAAGTGGTCAAGCAGAAAGAACTGAAGCCGGATGAAGCTCGTGTGCGCGAGCTGATCGAGGAAATGGCCTCGGCTTATCAGGAGCCCGAGCAGGTTGTTGCTTGGTACTACAAGAACGCCGAACAGTTGAACGAAGTCCGTTCGGTTGTGCTCGAAGAACAAGTTGTAGATACTGTTCTGCAGCAGGCCAAGGTGACCGACAAGTCGGTCTCCTACGAAGAAGCTGTCAAGCCTGCGGAAGCCCCGCAAGCTGCCTGATTTCTTCACACATTCGAGTGCACAAACATAAGCCAGCCTCGTGCTGGCTTATGTCTTTTACGGCATGACATAGGGAGTATCGTTGGAACATGTCCCGCAATCCTTTTATGCAAGTTCCGGACATTCAGGCCGCCGGCGGCCTGGTCCCGATGGTGATCGAGCAATCCGCACGCGGTGAGCGCGCCTATGACATCTATTCGCGCCTCCTAAAAGAGCGGGTGATCTTCATGGTCGGCCAGGTCGAAGACTACATGGCCAACCTGATCGTCGCGCAGATGCTGTTCCTCGAGGCTGAAAACCCCGAGAAGGACATTCACCTCTACATTAATTCCCCGGGTGGCTCGGTGACTGCCGGGATGTCGATTTATGACACCATGCAGTTCATCAAGCCGGACGTGTCGACCATCTGTATCGGTCAGGCCTGTTCCATGGGAGCCCTTCTGCTGACAGGCGGTACTGCCGGTAAGCGTTACTGCCTGCCGCATTCGCGCATGATGATCCATCAGCCATTGGGTGGCTTCCAGGGCCAGGCTTCGGATATCGAGATTCACGCACGTGAAATCCTGACCATCCGTGAGCGCCTGAACAAGGTTCTGGCCCACCATACCGGCCAGCCGATGGATGTGATTGCCCGCGACACCGACCGCGACAACTTCATGAGCGGTGAGGATGCCGTCAAGTACGGCTTGATCGACCAGGTTCTGACCCAGCGTCAGCTCGCCGTCTGATCCCTGCAGCCTGCGATATGCGGCTGTGCCGTGGGCTTGAAAAAGCCCACGATTGCCTTCATCTTGTGTTTCAAGCCTTCCCGATTGGATCGATCGAATGACTGACACCCGCAACGGCGAGGACTCCGGCAAACTGCTCTATTGCTCTTTTTGCGGCAAAAGCCAGCATGAAGTACGCAAGTTGATCGCCGGGCCCTCCGTTTTCATCTGCGACGAGTGCGTCGACCTGTGCAATGACATCATCCGTGAGGAGGTGCAGGAAGCGCAGGCCGAGAGCAACGCGCACAAACTGCCTGCGCCCAAGGAGATCAGCGGCATTCTCGACCAGTACGTCATTGGTCAGGAACGTGCGAAGAAAATCCTGGCAGTGGCTGTTTACAACCACTACAAACGCCTGAACCAGCGCGACAAGAAAGAAGAAGTCGAGCTGGGCAAGAGCAACATTCTGCTGATCGGCCCGACCGGCTCCGGCAAGACGCTGCTGGCTGAAACCCTGGCGCGCCTGCTCAATGTCCCATTCACCATCGCCGATGCGACCACGCTCACCGAGGCGGGCTATGTTGGTGAGGATGTCGAGAACATCATCCAGAAGCTGCTGCAGAAGTGTGATTACGATGTAGAAAAGGCGCAGATGGGCATCGTCTACATCGATGAAATCGACAAGATTTCTCGCAAGTCTGATAACCCGTCGATCACTCGTGACGTGTCCGGGGAAGGTGTGCAGCAGGCGCTGCTCAAGCTGATCGAGGGCACAGTCGCCTCCGTCCCACCGCAGGGCGGTCGCAAACATCCGCAGCAGGAATTCCTGCAGGTAGATACGCGCAACATCCTGTTTATTTGTGGTGGTGCGTTTGCCGGATTGGAGAAGGTCATCCAGGGGCGTTCGACCCAAGGTGGCATCGGCTTCAACGCTGAAGTCCGCAGCAAGGATCCTGGTAAGAAGATCGGTGAAGCGCTGCGCGCGGTAGAGCCGGACGATCTGGTCAAGTTTGGTTTGATTCCGGAATTCGTTGGTCGTCTCCCTGTGATCGCCACGCTCGACGAACTCGACGAAGCGGCGCTGATTCAGATCCTCACCGAGCCGAAGAATGCGCTGACCAAGCAGTACGCCAAGCTGTTCGAACTGGAAGGTGTCGATCTCGAGTTCCGTCCGGATGCGCTCAAGGCAATCGCCAGCCGTGCTCTGGAACGCAAGACTGGTGCGCGCGGTTTGCGCTCGATTCTCGAGGGCGTGCTGCTCGACACCATGTATGAGATTCCTTCGCAGAAGGACGTCAGCAAGGTGGTCATCGATGAAAGCGTGATCGAAGGCACATCTCAGCCTTTGCTGATATACGAAAACACCGAACCGCCAGCCAAGGCTGCGCCTGAGGCGTGATCGAACAAAAGGGGCCTGCGGGCCCCTTTGCATTTTGCTTCGCCGCCTTGTTTTTTATGGAGCGCGCCCTCATCTTTGTTGCAAGGGTATAGCCCATCCGTTTACCGCCGAATGGCCGTCGTAGAGCTGAATTATGAAGACAACCATCGAATTGCCCCTTTTGCCGCTGCGCGATGTGGTGGTTTACCCGCACATGGTGATCCCGCTTTTCGTTGGCCGTGAAAAATCCATCGAAGCGCTCGAGTCCGCCATGGCCGGAGACAAGCAGATTCTCCTGCTGGCGCAGAAAAACCCTGCTGACGACGATCCGGCCGAAGACGCGTTGTATCGTGTGGGCACAGTGGCTACCGTGCTGCAGCTTCTCAAGTTGCCAGACGGTACGGTCAAGGTGCTGGTCGAGGGTGAGCAGCGCGGCGTGATCGAGCGCTTCGTCGAGGTGGATGACCACTGCAGGGCTGAGGTTTCGCTGATCGAGGAAGCGGAAGTCGAGGCGCGTGAATCCGAAGTCTTCACCCGTAGTCTGCTAAGCCAGTTCGAGCAGTACGTGCAACTGGGCAAGAAGGTTCCCGCTGAGGTCCTGTCCTCGCTGAGCAGCATCGATGAGCCGGCGCGTCTGGTCGATACCATGGCTGCGCACATGGCGCTGAAGATCGAGCAGAAACAGCAGATTCTCGAAATCACCGACCTGGCAGCTCGTGTCGAGCACGTCCTGGCGTTGCTGGACGCAGAGATCGACCTGCTGCAGGTGGAGAAACGCATTCGCGGCCGCGTGAAAAAGCAGATGGAGCGCAGCCAGCGCGAGTACTACCTGAATGAGCAGATGAAGGCCATTCAGAAGGAGCTCGGCGATATCGATGAAGGTCACAATGAGGTCGATGAGCTGAAGAAGCGCATCGAGAACGCCGGTCTCAGCAAGGATGCCTACGCCAAGGCTCAGGCTGAACTCAACAAGCTGAAGCAGATGTCTCCGATGTCAGCTGAGGCCACGGTTGTTCGCACCTATATCGACTGGCTGGTGAACGTGCCGTGGAAGGCCGCCAGCAAGGTGCGCCTGGATCTGGCCAAGGCTGAAGAGGTGCTCGACGCTGATCACTATGGCCTCGAAGAGGTCAAGGACCGCATTCTCGAGTATCTCGCCGTTCAGAAGCGTGTGAAGAAGCTCAAGGGGCCGGTGCTCTGCCTGGTCGGGCCGCCGGGTGTCGGCAAGACTTCGCTGGCCGAGTCCATTGCGCGCTCGACCAACCGTAAGTTCGTCCGCATGGCGCTCGGTGGTGTGCGCGATGAGGCGGAGATCCGCGGTCATCGCCGTACCTATATCGGCTCCATGCCCGGTCGCCTGATCCAGAAGATGACCAAGGTCGGAGTGCGTAACCCGCTGTTCCTGCTCGACGAAATCGACAAGATGGGCAGCGACATGCGCGGCGATCCGGCTTCGGCGCTGCTCGAGGTGCTGGACCCGGAGCAGAATCACAACTTCAACGACCACTACCTTGAAGTCGACTATGACCTCTCGGATGTGATGTTCCTCTGCACCGCCAACTCGATGAACATCCCAGCGCCGTTGCTCGATCGCATGGAAGTCATTCGGTTGCCGGGTTACACCGAAGACGAGAAGATCAATATTGCCACCCGTTACCTGGCGCCCAAGCAGATCGAGGCCAATGGCCTGAAGAAAACCGAGCTGGAGTTTCAGGAAGCGGCGATTCGCGACATCATCCGCTACTACACTCGCGAAGCGGGCGTGCGCAGCCTGGAGCGTCAGCTGGCCAAGGTGTGCCGGAAGGTCGTCAAGGAACACGCGGCAGAGAAGCGTTTCCACGTCGTCGTGGACGCTGATTCGCTGGAGCACTTCCTTGGTGTACGCAAGTTCCGCTACGGGCTTGCTGAGCAACAGGATCAGGTCGGGCAGGTGACTGGCTTGGCCTGGACCCAGGTTGGCGGGGAATTGCTCACCATTGAGGCGGCTGTCGTGCCCGGCAAGGGGCGATTGACCAAAACCGGCTCACTTGGTGAGGTCATGGGTGAATCGATTACGGCGGCGCTTACGGTGGTTCGTAGTCGAGCTACCAGCCTCGGCATAGCCGCGGACTTCCATGAGAAACAGGACATCCATATTCACGTGCCTGAAGGTGCGACGCCGAAAGACGGCCCAAGCGCCGGTATCGGCATGTGCACTGCATTGGTTTCCGCCTTGACTCAGATTCCGGTGCGCGCCGATGTCGCAATGACGGGTGAAATCACATTGCGCGGCCAAGTGCTTGCAATTGGTGGATTGAAGGAAAAGCTCCTCGCTGCTCATCGCGGCGGGATCAAAACTGTGATCATTCCGGAAGAGAATCAGCGTGATCTGAAAGAGATTCCTGAAAATATTAAGCAGGACCTGCAGATTAAACCGGTGAAGTGGATTGACGAGGTCCTGCAAATTGCGCTGCAATACGCGCCGGAGCCCTTGCCCGATGCGGCTCCCGAGATTGTTGCAAAGGACGACAAGCGCGAGCCTGATTCCAAGGAGCGAATCAGCACGCATTAGTCTGGATGGCCACGTTGACACACTTCAGGTGCCCTTGTTTAATCGGCCTCTTGTGTCATAGCCATCTAGCACCGCTTTGCTTACACCCGAAAATTAAAGATACGACTCAACAGAAATAAGGGGACTTAGAGTGAACAAGTCGGAACTGATCGATGCTATCGCTGCATCTGCTGATATCCCAAAAGCTGTTGCTGGCCGCGCGCTGGATGCAGTGATCGAATCCGTCACCGGTGCCCTGAAGGCTGGTGACTCCGTTGTACTGGTTGGTTTCGGTACTTTCGCTGTCAAGGAGCGCGCTGCGCGCACCGGTCGCAACCCGCAGACTGGCAAGCCGATCAACATCGCCGCCGCCAAGATCCCGGGCTTCAAAGCTGGCAAGGCTCTGAAAGACGCCGTTAACTAAGCGTTTTTCAATGCGGCCAGTCAGCAGTTAGCTGCGCTGGCTCGGAGCGGTTGTAGAGCAGGCCTGGCCTGCTGCATTCAGGCTTGGGGGAATAAGCCCAACCGCTCCAAAAGCTCCGAGAAGGCGCATCCCTGGATGCGCCTTTCTTTTATCCGGTTCCAACCGCGTTGCGCAGCCCACCGCGCCGCAGACTCCTGGGGGTCGCATGCTTCAGAACATCAGGGACAATTCACAAGGCTGGATAGCCAAAACCATCATCGGCATCATCGTGGTGCTGCTGGCTTTGACTGGCTTCGAAGCCATCTTCAACGCCTCCAGCAACAGCCAGAACGCCGCTGCGGTCAATGGTGAGGAAATCTCCCGCTACGACCTGGATCAGGCGATGAACATGCAACGACGCCAGCTGGCTCAACAGCTGGGTCAGGACTTCGACGCCTCGTTGATCGATGATCGTTTGCTGCGTGACGCTGCGCTCGGTTCGCTGATCGATCGCATGCTGCTTTTGCAGGGTGCCAAGAGCGCTGACTTCGCTTTCTCCCGCGAAGCGCTTGATCAATTGATTCTGCAGACCCCCGAATTCCAGGTGGAAGGCGCTTTCAGTTCTGCGCGTTTCGATCAAGTCATTCAACAGATGGGCTACTCCCGCCTGCAGTTCCGCCAGTTGCTTGAGCAGGAGATGCTGATTGGTCAGCTGCGTGCAGGCATTTCCGGTACCGGTTTCGTCACCGATCAGCAGGTCGAAAATTTCGCACGTCTGGAAATGCAAACGCGTGATTTCGCGATGCTCACCGTGCCGGCGCAGCACGAGACGATTGATGTAAGCGATGAGCAGATCCAGAAATACTACGATGACAACGCTGACCGTTTTCGCACACCTGAGCAGGTGATCGTCGAGTATGTCGAACTGAAGAAGGAGTCATTCTTCGATCAGGTCGAAGCGTCCGATGAGGAGCTGCAGGAGCTGTATCAGAAGCAGATCGCCAGCCTGGCCGAGCAGCGCCGCGCCGCGCATATCCTTATCGAAACTGGTGGTGAGCTGAGCGATGCTGAGGCCAAGGCCAAGATCGATGAAATAGCTGAACGAGTGAAGAGCGGTGAAGACTTTGCCGTCGTCGCCAAGGAGGTCTCGCAGGATCCAGGCTCCGCCAACGAGGGCGGTGACCTGGGCTTCGCTGGCCCCGGCGTCTATGACCCTGCGTTCGAAGATGCACTTTATGCGTTGAACGAGGGCGAGGTGTCTGCGCCGGTGCAGTCCGAGTTCGGCTGGCACATCATCAAGCTGCTGGGCGTCCAGTCACCTGAGGTGCCGTCTTTCGAAAGCATGAAGCCCGAGCTGGTTCGCGAACTCAAGGCGCAGCAGGTCGAGCAGCGGTTCGTGGAAACCAGCAAGCAACTGGAAGATGCTGCATTCGAGGCGTCCGACCTGACGCAGCCGGCGCAGGATCTTGGTCTGATGGTACAGACCACCGAAGCGTTCGGCCGTGACGGCGGCGAAGGCATCACTGCCAATCGCCAGGTTATCCAGGCTGCTTTCAGCGAAGAGGTGCTGGTTGACGGTGCCAATAGCAGCGTCATCGAGCTCGATCCTGATACTTCCATCGCACTACGCGTCAAGGAGCACCTGAAGCCGGCCCCCATCCCGCTGGCGGATGTACGTGACGATATCGTTCAGCAGCTTCAGCGCAGTCTGGCAGCCGAAACGGCTCGTACTCAAGGCGAGCAACTGCTGGCGGATCTGCGTCAGGGGCAGCAGCCGGATGGCCAATGGCAGTCGGTGGAAGCCGCCACGCGGAGTCAGGAAGGTGTTGCGCCGGCGCTGCTGCAGGCCGTGTTCCGCATGCCACGTCCGGAGCAACAGGACAAGCCGAACTATTCCGGTGTTGCCTTGAGCAATGGGGACTACGTCGTGGTGCGCCTGAACGGCGTCAACGAGCCCGAGGCTGCGCTATCCGATGAGGAGAAGCTGAATTTCCGTCGCTTCCTGGCCTCGCGTGTTGGCCAGCAGGACTTTGCAGCGTTTCGCCAGAAGCTGCAGGCCGAGGCGAAAATCGAAAAGTTCTGATCGCGACTTGATGAGCAATGATCGGCCGGTTGTCTCGGTCGGTCATTTTGACAACGCCCCGGCTGGTCCGGGGCGTTGTCGTTTTTGCTGCAGAATTGTTGCTCAGCGGAGCAGGTGGCGTGCCAGCCACGGCCCCTGATGCAGCAGTGCTGTGTGAACCTGCACCAGCTCGGCGCCGGCATCCATACGCGCTTGCAAGTGGCTCGCTGTCTGGATGCCACCCACCGAGATCAATGCCATGCCCTGGCCGCAAAAGCGCCGCAAGCCCTCGATTTGTTCACAAGCCAGTGCCTGTTGTTGTGGGTCCTGCCAGGCACGGTAGCGCTCGCGCGTCGCTGGCGGTCCTGGGTCGTGGGCGGCTAATAGCCCGTCGAACTTGAGGTCGAGCAGCATGCTGGCTAGCAAGAAGGGAACCTGCTTTGGCAGGCAGCGTAGCTTCGCTACCAGCGGTACCTGGCGCTTACCCTCCAGGTTCAGCTGCTGATGCTCCTCGCGGAGAGCGGTCAGGAGGTTGCGCAGGCGCACGGCATTTGAGAGCAGAGGTGCGCTGGCCGGGCCGATCAGGTTCAGTACCAGGTAGTCGGCCTGGGGCCATGCGTTGCGCAGCAGCGCGCAGCTCTCCGCCACCGAGCTTCCCGCATCCAGGGTCAGGTTTATTCCAAGGCGCGCCTCGCCACGTGACATCGGCTCAAGTTGCGCCAGTCCATCCGCGGTCAGGCTACCGATCTCGTTGAAACCGAATCCCAGCGCCGCCACCCGCCGGGCAAGACGCCCGTTGCGATCAAAGCCGGCGGCGATACCTAGCGGCGACGGAAAGCTTAGGCCCATCACGGTAAGAGGCCGGCCCGGTACGGCGTGCGGCAGACGACAGGCGACGTCGACCAGAGTCAGTGACAGCTGCTGTGCCAGTGAGCGGCGTAAAGCATGCAAGCCGTGCCTTCTATCCATGCTTACGCTCGAAATCAGTCATGAATTCCACCAGGCGCGCCACTCCGCTCAGTGGCATCGGGTTGTACAGGCTGGCTCGTATGCCGCCGATCGCTGCGTGGCCGCGCAGATTGGTTAGGCCGTTACGCTCGGCCTCGGTCAGAAAGGTTTCGGTCAGTCCGGGCTTGGTCAGTTGGAAGCAGACATTGATCGGTGAACGGTCTGCGGGGCGTTGCGGACACAGGTAGAGGTCGCTGTCGTCAACGCAACGGTACAAAAGGCAACTTTTTTGCTGCGCTGCGGCAGCCATGGCTGGAACGCCGCCGTTACGTCCCATCCAGCGCAGCATCAGCCCGACCACGTAGACGGCGAAGGTGGGCGGCGTGTTGAAGCGGCTCTGCTGTTCGGCCTGCGTTGCATAACTGAACGCGGTCGGCAGACCGGGAGGGGGCGCTCGCAGAAGATCGTTGCGGATTATCACTATGCACAGCCCGGCGACGCCTAGATTCTTTTGCGCGCTGGCATAGATCAGGCCGAAGCGTTCGAGCGGAAGCTGCCGGGTGAGAAAGTCTGAGGTCATGTCTGCGACCAGTGGTACTGACAGTTCCGGAAACGTCTGCAGCTGCAGCCCATTACCGGTTTCGTTGCTGGTCACATGGCAATAGCCGGCAGCCGGATCGCGCTGCCAATGATCCAGTGGGGGCAGGGCGGTGAACGCCTGATCTGCACCACTGGCGACGACATTGACTGGCGAATGACGGCGGGCCTCGGTGATTGCCTTGCGTGCCCAATGGCCGCTTTCCAGATAGTCCGCACTCTGTCCTGGCTGCAGCAGATTGAGCGGCAACAGGCCGAACTGCGCCGAGGCGCCGCCTTGCATGAAGAGCACGCGATAGTTGTCGGGGATCGTCAGTAATGCACGCAAGTCGGCTTCGGTCTCGGCCATCAGCTGCTTGAAGGCTGTGCTGGTGAAGGGCTGCTCAAGCACTGACGAGCCGGTATTGCGCCAGTTCGGCAGCTCATCGCGGATCTGTTCGAGGACCTCTGCTGGCAGCATGGCCGGGCCCGAGGCGAAGTTGTAGCGTTCGGCGCGCTCAGAAGAAGTGCAGGCCATGACCGCCACTCGCCATCAGGAACAGCAGGGGAAAGGACAGAATGGTGTTGCTGCGCGAGGAGAGGAAGGTAATCCGCGAGCAGCGCACCCGCTCTTCCAAAGTCGCCGGCACGAAACCGAGCAGCTTTTTCTGATGCGGCCACAGCACCAGCCAGAGGTTGAGCAGCATCAGCGTGCCAATCCAGGCGCCCAGGCCGATCACTGCCAGCGGGCCTTGTAGCAGCAATGCATCAGCCAGCCAGCCGCGTTGCCAGAGCATGAACATGCCGGATACCCAGACCACCACGGAGGCGTAGCGGAAGATGCCGTGCTCACGTTTCATCCGCACTTCCAGATCGCGGTTCAACGTGGCGGTATCGATACCGTTCTGCAGTGGCACGAAGCGCGGGTTCTGGATGAAGTTGGCGTAGTTGTGACCAACCCAGACCAACGCGAACAGCAGATGCGCATAGCGGGCCAGCAGATCGAGAACGGGTAGCTGCATGGCTCAACCCACCAACCAGTAACGCAGTAGCAGGTAACAACCAAGCGTTAGCGCGAGGCCCGTGCTAACGGTGCCGCCGAACGAGTCATGGGGCAGTTTCAAGTTCCACCCCCTGACTGGCCTGTCGGGCGATCAGCGTGCCCTGCGGGCGCGTAGCTTCCTGCGCCAGCGCCACGGCCTGGCGAATCAGCTGATGATGTGGAGATTTACTGCAGGCCGGGTCGGTGTTGGCACCATTGCCGGTCAGCAGCAAGGCCTGGCAGCGGCAGCCGCCGAAATCCTTTTCCTTTTCGTCACAGCTGCGGCAGGGTTCGGGCATCCAGGCGTCGCCACGGTAGAGGTTGAATACCGGCGAGTCGTGCCAGATCTGCTCCAGCCGTTGCTGACGCACGTTGGGGAAGGTCAGGTTCTTGAAGTTGCTGGCCTGGGAGCAGGGCAGCACGTTGCCGTTTGGCGCGATGGTGACGTGAATCGCGCCCCAGCCGTTCATGCAGGCCTTTGGACGGCCTTCGTAATAGTCTGGGATGACGAAGAAGATGGTCAGTCGATCACCGAAACGCTCGCGTGCCTTATGTACCTCGTCTTCGGCTCTCTGCAGTTCGGCATGGGTCGGCATCAGCGCATCGCGGTTGAGCAGTGCCCAGTTGTAGTACTGCACGTTCGCCAGTTCGAGATACTCGACTCCCAACTCGACGGCGAACGCGATGATCTCCGGCACCTGAGCGATGTTCTGCCGAGTGATCGGTACGTTGAGCACCATGGGAAAGTCCATGGACTTGATCAGCCACGCCATGCGCAGTTTGCGCTCCAGGGCATCGACGCCGGCCAGCTGACGAGCCACTTCACGGTCGGTTGATTGAAAACCGAGCTGGATGTGGCGCAGCCCAGCATCCTTCAGGGCGCGCAGGCGCGCTTCGGTCAGGCCGATACCGGAGGTGATCAGGTTGGTGTAGTAGCCCATGCGGTCAGCCTCGGCGACCAGCGTTTCGAGATCCTTGCGCAGCGTGGGCTCGCCGCCCGAGAAGCCGATCTGCATCGCGCCCATGGCACGGGCCTGGGCCATTACATCGATCCACTCGGCAGTGCTCAGTTCGTCCTGGCGGTAATCGGCGAAGTTGCGCGGGTTGCTGCAGAACACGCACTGCAGCGGGCACTGGTAGGTCAGCTCCAGCAGCAGCCAGACCGGGTTGCCGCTGCCATCAAGCCTTAGCTCGGATCCAGCCCTTGCCATGGGATACCTCCAGGAAATTCAGGACGCCGTTGCGAATCGCGTCGACGTCGGATGCGTTGTAGCTAAGAGCGAGCTGATCGATCAGCTCGGCGACGCTGGTCTTGCCGTCGCAGCGCCGCAGAATCTCGCCGCCGGTGACGTTGAGCTTGACGATGCCCTCTGGGTAGAGCAGCACGTGGGCTTGCTGCGAGTCTTCCCAGCGAAAGAGGAAGGGCGGGCGGATCTCGTAGCGGCAGGCTGGTGAAATCATTGTTGTTGTCGTCATGTCCATATCCTCGCTCGACCGGCGTGAAGCGATGTTCGATCACGCCGGTCAGGGGCTCAGCGTACGTAGACGTACGCGGTGACTTCGAAGCCCAGACGCAGGTCGCAGAAGTCCGGATCGATCCACTGCATGGCGTATCTCCTCATTGGTTGTTTGTCGGGAAAAGCGATGTCGCACCCCGAAGCTAAGGCGCTTTGGCAGGTGGGCTAATAAGACTTTGGGGTTGGTTTTGCCGCCTTTTGGTCGCGCTTTTCTTGCGTTACAGGAGAATTTGCGCTCTGGGCAGACGCCCTTGTTCAGCGTCATTTTTAGGGTGCGATTCAGGATCTATCCTGCTCGGCTTTTTCTCCCGTTCCAGGCTGGTCGTATCAATCGCAAACCGCCATCAGCTCTGCCTCTGCGCCTTGCCATCTACTACCAAATGAGGAGTCCTCCGCTGCCATGGGTGCATACCGGAGCGAAGACCCCGCTGCCTAAGATCGGTCCATGTCCTGTGCACTTCCCGGCACAGGCTCCGACAAGCAGAAGAAGAGAGGCCCATCATGATCTACGCTCAGCCCGGTACCCCAGGCGCCGTCGTATCCTTCAAGCCGCGCTACGGCAACTACATTGGTGGTGAATTCGTCCCGCCGGTCAAAGGCGAGTACTTCGTCAACACCTCGCCGGTAAATGGTGAAGTCATTGCCGAGTTCCCGCGTTCGGGCGCCGAAGATATCGAGAAAGCGCTGGACGCAGCTCACGCTGCTGCCGATGCCTGGGGCAAGACCTCGGTGCAGGACCGTGCACTGATTCTGCTGAAGATCGCCGATCGCATCGAAGCCAACCTGGAAAAGCTCGCGGTCGCTGAAACCTGGGACAACGGCAAGGCCGTTCGTGAAACCCTGAACGCCGACGTACCGCTGGCTGCGGATCACTTCCGCTACTTCGCCGGCTGCATCCGCGCCCAGGAAGGCAGCGCTGCCGAGATCAACGAGCATACCGCGGCCTATCACTTCCATGAGCCGCTGGGCGTTGTCGGGCAGATCATCCCTTGGAACTTCCCGCTGCTGATGGCCGCCTGGAAACTGGCTCCGGCCCTGGCTGCTGGTAACTGCATCGTGCTCAAGCCGGCCGAGCAAACCCCGCTGTCGATCATGGTGTTCATCGAAGTGGTCGGTGATCTGCTGCCGCCGGGCGTGCTGAACATCGTCCAGGGCTTCGGTCGCGAAGCCGGTCAGGCGCTGGCCACCAGCACCCGCATCGCCAAGATTGCTTTCACCGGCTCGACTCCAGTCGGCTCGCACATCATGCGTTGCGCCGCCGAGAACATCATTCCGAGCACCGTGGAACTGGGTGGCAAGAGCCCGAACATCTTCTTCGAAGACATCATGAATGCCGAACCTGCATTCATCGAGAAAGCCGCTGAAGGTCTGGTACTGGCCTTCTTCAACCAGGGTGAGGTCTGCACCTGCCCGTCGCGTGCGCTGATCCAGGAATCGATCTTCGAGCCCTTCATGGAAGTGGTGATGAAGAAGATCAAGGCGATCAAGCGTGGCAACCCGCTGGATACCGACACCATGGTCGGCGCCCAGGCGTCCGAGCAGCAGTTCGACAAGATTCTCTCCTACATGGAGATCGCTCAGCAGGAAGGCGCCCAGATTCTCACCGGCGGTGCCGCCGAGAAGCTCGAAGGCAGCTTGTCGACCGGCTACTACGTGCAGCCAACGCTGATCAAAGGCCACAACAAGATGCGCGTGTTCCAGGAAGAGATCTTCGGACCCGTGGTCGGTGTGGCGACCTTCAAGGACGAAGCCGAAGCCCTGGCGATCGCCAACGACACCGAGTTCGGCCTGGGTGCCGGCGTCTGGACGCGCGACATCAACCGCGCCTACCGCATGGGTCGTGGCATCAAGGCCGGCCGCGTCTGGACCAACTGCTATCACCTGTACCCGGCGCATGCTGCGTTCGGTGGCTACAAGAAATCCGGCGTCGGTCGCGAAACCCACAAGATGATGCTCGACCACTACCAGCAGACCAAGAACCTGCTGATCAGCTACGACATCAATCCACTCGGATTCTTCTGATGAGGGCCCCGGCGCGTTAGCTCCAGCGCGCCGGCTTATTTTGCTATGCACGTCATGTGCAGGAATCTGCGCCGCTTCTGCTGTAATCCCCCTCGAACCGAGCGCAAGGTTCCTATCGCAACGCGGCTTCGGCCGCGTTTTTTTATGGCCGGCAGCAAACCAGCCATCGCGCTTATCGAACTACCGGTCACCGACACGCCTCCCATCAGCATGCCCCCAATATCGGCTGGATAAGGAGAGCACCATGTCGCAACTGTTCGAACCCTACACACTGAAGCATATGAGTCTGCGCAATCGTACAGTCGTTGCACCCATGACCCGGGTCAGCGCCGAAGCGGAGGGTGACGCCAACGAGTTGATGCGTGACTACTACGCATCATTCGCCAAGGGTGGTTTTGCTCTGATCATCAGCGAAGGCATCTATACCGATACGGCCTTCAGTCAGGGTTACTTCAACCAGCCGGGGCTCGCGACCGAGGCGCACCGGGACAGCTGGAGGATAGTCGTCGATGCCGTGCACGACGCTGGAGCCGCTTTCGTCGCTCAGCTCATGCACGGAGGCGGCCAGACGCAGGGCAATATCCACCATGCCCGCCACATTGCACCTTCGGCGGTGCAGCCCAGCGGGTCTCAGCTAACGTTCTACGGCGGCGAGGGTCCCTACGCGACTCCGGCCGAAATGAACGAGCAGGAGATTCAGGAGGCCATCCAGGGATTCGCCCAGGCCGCGCGTCACGCGCGCGAGGCCGGTTTCGACGGCGTCGAGCTGCATGGTGCCAATGGTTACCTGTTGCACGAATTCATCAGTGCCGAATTCAATCAGCGACTTGATCAGTGGGGCGGCGACTACCTGCAGCGCCTGAATATGCCTCTGGCGGTGATCCGCGCCGTACGCGCCGAGGTGGGTGATGACTTCGTGGTTGGTATGCGTCTGTCCCAAAGCATGGTTTGCGATAGCAAGCTGAAATGGGAAGGTGGAGTGAACGAAGCCGGGGAGCGTTTTCGCGCGCTGGTCGATGCCGGTCTCGATTATCTGCACGTCACCGAACCGGATGCCGCTGCGCCGGCTTTCAGCAGCGGGCCGAGCTTTGCTGCGATCGCCAAGAGCTGCGTCACGATCCCGGTGATTGGGAACGGCGGCATCGTCACGGGCGAGCAGGCTGAAGGCTTACTCGTCGATGGTGATATGGATCTGGTCGCGATAGGCAAGGCTGCGCTGGCCAATAACGACTGGCCGCAGCGTATTCAGCAGGGATTGGAGCTCAGCAAGTTCGACGGCACGATGTTCGTTCCCATGGCGACCATTACCAACGAACTGGCCTGGCGAAACGCCAATGATCGGCCGGCGTTGGGTTCAAGTTGACAGCCTCTCGCCGCAGGCGTTAGCTAAATGAGTAACGGTGTAACAACGGACGGCCGTCTGTCGGGCACTACCAAGGCACGGCGCTGTCTCCTTCCAAAGTACCATTCTGCTTTAGGCAGAACAGGGGGCTTAATTGGGCTGTCGGAATCTTCCGGCACCATAAAAAGAGGACCGACCTATGTGGACTAAACCCGCCTTCACCGACATGCGTATTGGTTTCGAAGTCACCATGTACTTCGCAAACCGTTGATCGATCAGCCCCGGCTCCGGCCGGGGCTTTGCTTTGGGGGCTGTCCATGTTCATCCGAATTCTCGGTTCCGCTGCGGGCGGAGGTTTTCCGCAGTGGAACTGCAACTGCGCCAACTGCGCGGGGCTGCGTGCCGGCACGCTCAACGCCAAGGCGCGTACCCAGTCATCGATTGCCATAAGCGACAACGGCGTCGACTGGGTCTTGTGCAACGCTTCGCCCGATATCCGCGCGCAGCTGGAATCCTTCCCGGCGCTGCAGCCGGCCCGGGCGCCAAGGGATACCGCCATTGGCGCGATCGTTCTGCTGGACAGCCAGATAGATCACACCACCGGCCTGCTGACCTTGCGCGAAGGCTGCCCGCACGAAGTCTGGTGCACCGAGATGGTCCACCAGGACCTGACCACCGGCTTCCCCCTGTTCAACATGCTCGAGCACTGGAACGGCGGGCTGAAGTGGAACCGCATCGGCCTGACGGATAGCTTCAGCATCCCGTGCTGCCCGAACCTGCATATCACGCCGATTCCCTTGCGCAGCTCGGCGCCGCCTTATTCACCGCATCGCAACGATCCGCATCCCGGCGACAACATCGGCCTGCTGATCGAGGATCGTAAAAGCGGTGGCACGCTGTTCTATGCGCCGGGCCTGGGCAAGGTCAGCAATGAGTTGCTCGAAACCATGCGCCAGGCCGATTGCCTACTGGTCGACGGCACCCTTTGGCGTGACGATGAAATGCTCGTGCGCGAAGTCGGCACCAAGCTCGGCAGCGAAATGGGACACCTGCAGCAGAGCGGCCCGGGCGGCATGATCGAGGTGCTCGATGGCATGCCTGCGGTTCGCAAGATCCTCATCCACATCAACAACACCAATCCGATCCTCGACGAGGACTCCGTCGAGCGGGAAATCCTCGGCGAGCACGGAATCGAAGTCGCCTTCGACGGCATGAACATCGAGCTGTAGCGACGCGCTGCCAAGACGCGGCTACAGACCGTGAGGCAGCTCGAGTAAAGAACAACGGAACGAGAAGAAAAAGGAACGACACCGTCATGAACCTGCCAGCCATGAGTCCCGCCGAATTCGAACAGGCGTTGCGCGCCAAGGGCGAGTACTACCACATTCATCACCCGTTTCACCGGGCCATGTATGCCGGCCAGGCGACGCGCGAGCAGATTCAGGGCTGGGTCGCCAATCGCTTTTACTACCAGGTCTGTATCCCGGTGAAGGACGCGGCGATCATGGCCAACTGTCCGGACCGTGATACCCGCCGGGAGTGGATTCAGCGCATCATCGACCATGATGGTGCGCCAGGCGAAGAGGGCGGTATCGAGGCGTGGCTGCGGCTGGCCGAAGCCGTCGGGCTGGATCGCGAGCAGGTGCTGTCGCAGGAGCTGGTGCTGCCCGGTGTGCGTTTCGCGGTGGATGCCTACGTCAACTTCGCTCGCCGCGCCAGCTGGCAGGAGGCTGCCAGCAGCTCGCTGACCGAACTCTTTGCCCCGACCATCCATCAATCCCGTCTGGATAGTTGGCCGCAGCACTATCCGTGGATCGATGCCTCCGGTTACGACTACTTCCGCAAGCGGCTGAAGGAGGCGCGCCGCGACGTCGAGCACGGCCTGCGCATCACCTTGGATCACTACCGCACCCGTGATGCGCAGGAGCGTATGCTGGAGATCCTGCAGTTCAAACTCGACGTGCTGTGGAGCATGCTCGACGCCATGAGCATGGCCTACGAGCTGGATCGCCCGCCGTACCACACCGTGACGCGTGAACGGATCTGGCACAAGGGCATCAGCGTCTAGGAACGTGCGTCTAAAGGTGGGCTTGAGCCCACCGCCAGCGAACACAATTGATTTGGCCGGGCTGCCCGCCTGCCTACTGGCGAGACAACGACCATGAGCGATATCCAACTGACCCAGCTTCCAGCCTTTCGCCGAGGCTACCGCTTCCAGTGGGAGCCGGCGCAGAACTGCCACGTACTGCTCTACCCGGAAGGCATGATCAAACTCAACGAGAGCGCCGCGGCAGTGCTGACCGAGGTGGATGGAACCCGCAGCGTCGGAGCAATCGTCGCCGACCTGCAGGTCCGCTATCCCGAGGCCGAAGGGATTCAAGAAGATATCGTCGCGTTTCTGGAGGTCGCCGTTGAACGGTTCTGGATCGAGCTTCGCTAAACCTGGCTACGAGCCTGGCCCGCCGCTCTGGCTGCTGGCGGAGCTGACCTATCGTTGCCCTCTGCAGTGCCCGTACTGCTCCAATCCGTTGGACTTCGCCCTCAGCCACGACGAGCTGAGCACCGCCGAGTGGATCGAAGTATTCCGCCAGGCACGCGAGATGGGCGCGGCCCAGCTTGGCTTCTCAGGCGGTGAGCCGCTGGTGCGCCAGGACCTGGTAGAGCTGATCGAAGCGGCACGCGGACTCGGCTATTACACCAACCTGATCACTTCTGGCATCGGCCTCACTGAAGAGAAGATCGCCAGTTTCGCCGAGGCCGGGCTGGACCATATTCAGATCAGCTTTCAGGCGGCCGACGAGGAGGTGAACAACCTGCTTGCCGGTTCGAAGAAGGCCTTCGCTCACAAGCTGGAAATGGCCCGTGCGGTGAAGAAGCACGGCTATCCGATGGTGCTCAACTTCGTCACGCATCGGCACAACATCGACAACATCGAGCAGATCATCCGCCTGTGCATCGAGCTCGAAGCCGACTTCGTCGAACTCGCTACCTGCCAGTTCTACGGCTGGGCCGAGTTGAACCGGGCCGGATTATTGCCGAGCAAGGAGCAGCTGGTACGTGCCGAGCGCATCACCAACGAGTGGCGCGACAAGCTCGCCGCGGAAAACCATCCGTGCAAGCTGATCTTCGTGACGCCCGATTACTACGAAGAACGGCCGAAGGCCTGCATGAACGGCTGGGGCAACCTGTTCCTCGACATCACCCCGGACGGCACGGCGCTGCCTTGCCACAGCGCGCGACAGCTGCCGGTGGAGTTCCCCAACGTACGCGAGCACAGCATCGAGCACATCTGGCGACACTCTTTCGGCTTCAACAAGTTCCGCGGCTACGACTGGATGCCCGAACCCTGCCGCAGTTGCGACGAGAAGGAACGCGACTTCGGCGGCTGCCGCTGCCAGGCTTTCATGCTCACCGGTGATGCCGCCAACGCCGACCCGGTGTGCAGCAAGTCGCTGCATCACGACAAGATCCTTGCCGCGCGGGCGCAGGCAGAGCATGGCGCCTTGAGCCTCGAGCAGCTGCAGCACCGCAACGAAAAGGCTTCCAAGCTGATCCTCAAGGTATGAGTTGCACCAATACCCGTCCGACTCCAGACAGCATTCCCTACGGTTTCTGGCCCAGCGATTGGAGCGCCGAAGCCGCGGCGGTGGCCAGCCGGGACTTTGCCGAGCTGCGTGCCGGACACGGTGGGCTGTACTGGATCGAATATGACCCGTCCCATGGGCGTTGCACGCTGTGGTTGTGGCGGGGCGGCAATGCGCATTGCCTGACACCCGAGCGATTCTCGGTCCGCAGCCGCGTTTACGAATACGGCGGCGGTGCGTTCTGTCTGACCTCGGAGGGGCTCGCCTTCGTCAACGAGGAGGATCAGCAGATCCATCTGCAGGCAACCGAGTCCACCGGCGGGGCAGCACATCCTGTGGCGCTGACTGATCGATCCGGCTGTCGATACGGCGATCTGCAGCATGACCAGCACGCTGAGGCGATTATCGCGCTGGAAGAATCCCACGGCGCCGAGGGCGTCGAGCATCGTCTGGTTTCCCTGACCATTGCCGATGGCGGGCGTGAGGTTCTCGTCGAAGGTGCTGATTTCTACTCGTCTCCAGTGCTCAGTCCGGACGGAACGCGACTGGCCTGGATCGAATGGGATAGGCCAGAGCAGCCCTGGACAGCGACGCGTCTGTGCGTCGCCACGCGCATGCCGGATGGGCGTTGGGGTGGCAGGCAGGTCCTGGCTGGCGCCGCGGGCGGCGAATCCCTGCAGCAGCCGCGCTTTGCCGCCGATGGTCGATTGCATTGTCTAAGCGACCGTTCCGGCTTCTGGCAGCCGTGGGTCGAGGCGGACGGAAAACTGGTGAGGCCTTCGAGCCTTGCGCAAGCGTGCGGGGATTACGATTGCGCCCCGGCGCCCTGGCAACTGGGCACCAGCAGCTATCTGCCGCTGCACGACGGCGCTCTGCTGTTGACCCATATGGTCGACGGCTATGGCTGGTTATTCGAACACGCTAACAACGGCGACCAGCGCCAGTTGGCCACGGAGTTCACCCGTTGCCGCCAGCTTTCCGCGAACGAAAGCCATGTGTTCTGCATCGCCGGCTCGCCGGAGCGAACTCCGGCTGTCCTGGCTATCGAGCGTGCCAGCGGTGCGCTGCAGATTCTGGCTGGTGGGGCGATGCCACTGGTGACCGATCAGTTGTCATGTCCGCAACCGCTGCGTTTTGCGACCGGAGGTGATGAAGTCGCCCATGCCTTCTTCTATCCGCCGCGCAATGCGCATTGCCATGGTCCGACCGCTACATTGCCGCCGCTGGTGGTGTTCGCCCACGGCGGCCCGACGTCGGCGAGCTATCCGGTATTCGATCCGCGCATCCAGTTCTGGACCCAGCGCGGTTTCGCCGTGGTCGACGTGAATTACCGCGGTAGCAGCGGCTTCGGTCGCGCCTATCGGCAACGTCTGCGCGAGCAATGGGGCGTGGTGGATGTGGAAGATGCCTGCCAGGCGGTTCGAGCACTCGTGGGGCAGGGGGAGATTGACTCGCAGCGAGTGTTCATCCGCGGTTCCAGCGCTGGCGGCTATACCGCGCTGAGCGCGCTGGCCGCCACTGATCTGTTCCGTGGTGGAGCCAGCCTGTATGGCGTCAGCGATCCGCTGGCCTTGCGTCGGGCAACGCACAAGTTCGAGGGTGACTATCTTGACTGGCTGATCGGCGATCCTCGGCTGGTGTCAGAGCGTTTTCGTGAGCGTGCGCCTTTGTATAACGCCGAGCGCATAAACGCCCCTGTGATCTTCCTGCAGGGCGGACAGGACGCCGTCGTGCTGCCCGAGCAGACCGAGTCGATGGTGGCGGCTCTGCGCAGCCGAGGAGTCACGGTCGACTACCGGCTGTATCCCGACGAGCGCCACGGCTTCCGCCAGGCTGCCAATCTTGCGGATGCGCTGGAGCGGGAATTGCGCTTCTATCAGTGCCTGCTGTAGGCCTTTCCGCCAGACGGGGGCAATCGCCCTCCATTCGGCGCATTGCATTGCCCGAGTAATGCAGTAGGCTTGCGCCAGTTGTTACAAAAAATAAAAAGGCCGCAGTGATGAGCCCGAATATCAGCCTTCAGCGCAAGTTTGTCTCCCCTGAAATCATCTTCGGTGCGGGTTGTCGGCATAGCGTCGGCAATTGCGCCGCCAATTTCGGCGCACGCAAGGTATTGCTGGTGTCTGACCCCGGCGTGGTTCATGCCGGGTGGGTAGCCGACGTGCAGGCCAGCCTTGAACGCCAGAACATCGGGCATTGCCTGTTCACCGGCGTATCCCCCAACCCGCGATGTGAAGAGGTGATGCTCGGCGCCGAGCTTTACCGTAGCGAAGGCTGCAACGTCATCGTTGCAGTTGGCGGCGGCAGTCCAATGGATTGCGCCAAGGGCATCGGTATCGTCGCAGCCCATGGCCGTCACATTTACGAGTTCGAAGGCGTGGACACGCTGCGCGTGCCCAGCCCGCCATTGATCCTGATTCCGACCACGGCCGGGACGTCGACGGATGTCTCGCAGTTCGTGATCATTTCCAATCAACAGGAGCGGATGAAGTTCTCCATCGTCAGCAAGGCTGCCGTGCCGGATGTATCGCTGATCGATCCGGAAACCACCCTGAGCATGGACCCGTTTCTTTCGGCCTGTACCGGCATCGATGCGCTGGTGCATGCCATCGAGGCCTTCGTTTCGACTGGCCACGGCCCGCTGACCGACCCCCACGCCCTGGAAGCCATGCGGCTGATCAATGGCAATCTGGTGCAGATGATCGCCAATCCGGCCGATATCGCCCTGCGCGAGCAGATCATGCTCGGCAGCATGCAGGCCGGGCTGGCCTTCTCCAATGCGATTCTTGGCGCGGTACACGCCATGTCCCACAGCCTTGGCGGCTATCTCGACCTGCCACACGGAGTGTGCAATGCCGTCCTCGTCGAGCACGTGGTTGCGTTCAATTACGATGCCGCGCCGGATCGCTACCGCATGGTTGCCGAAACTCTGGGTATCGACTCCCGCGGGCTGAGCCACCGGCAGGTGCGTGAACGCCTGGTGCAGCACCTGATCGATCTCAAACAGCAGATCGGCTTCAGAGAGACCCTTGGCCTGCACGGCGTGAATCTTTCAGATATCCCGTTCCTCTCCCAGCACGCCATGCAGGATCCCTGCATTCTCACCAATCCACGCTCGTCGACGCAGCGGGACGTCGAGGTCGTCTATGCCGAAGCCCTCTGATGACCAGCATCAGGCGCTGACGCAGCTACTCGGTTTCGGTAGTCACTCCGCGCGCAAGAGCCACTATCCGGAGCTGGTGGCACGGCTGGAGGAGCTCGAAGCCGAGCGCAATCGCTACAAATGGCTGTTCGAGCACGCCGTGCACGGCATCTTCCAGGCCAGCCTGCAGGAAGGCATCCGAGCCGCCAACCCGGCGCTTGCGCGCATGCTTGGCTACGAAACCGCGGAAGACGCACTGTGGACCCTGACCGATCTGTCCCATCACCTGTTCATCGGCGGTGAGGAGGAATTGCGCCAGATTCGCCATACGTTGAGTCAGCAGAACGGGCTGTTCGGCTACGAGACGCGCCTACGCCGCAAGGATGGCAGTGCCATCTACGTGATCATGAACCTGCTGCTCAAGCCCGACGAAGACGGCCTGGTGGAGGGCTTCGTCGCCGATGTAACCGAGCGCAAGCTGGCGCAATTGCGCCTGTTGCAGCTCAACGAAGAGCTGGAGCAGCGCGTCGCCGAGCGCACCTGCGAATTGCGCGAGGCTCGTGATGCGGCGGAAGCGGCCAATCTGAGCAAGGACAAATACCTCGCTGCGGCCAGCCACGACCTGCTGCAGCCGCTCAACGCGGCACGCCTGTTGATCTCGACCTTGCGTGAACGCCAGCTGCCGCAGAGTGAGCTGCATCTGGTGGAGCGGGCGCATCTGGCGCTGGAGGGCGCCGAGGATCTGCTTACCGATCTGCTCGATATTTCCAAGCTCGATCAGGCTGCCATCAAACCCGACATCGATGCCTATTCGCTTGACGACATCCTGCTGCCGCTGATCTCCGAGTTCCAGCCGGTCGCTGCGGCGAAGGGCCTGCAGCTGTCGCATTACCTGCCGCGTTGCGCCATCAGCTGCGATTTCCGCTTGCTGACGCGGATTCTGCGTAACCTGCTGAGCAATGCCTGCCGCTATACCGATGCCGGTGGCGTGCTGCTGGGCGCGCGCAAGCGTGGCGACATGTTGCGTATCGAGGTGTGGGACACTGGCCGTGGCATTCCGGAAGAGGACCTGCATTCGATCTTCCTCGAATTCAACCAGCTTGGTGTCAGCCGCGCGGCAGAACGCAGCGGCGTCGGTTTAGGACTGGCAATCGTCGATCGTATCGCCAACATGCTGGACTACCGCGTGCTGGTGCGCTCCCGCCCTGGGCGCGGCTCGGTGTTCAGTATCGATGTACCCATGGCCGCGACAGTACCGCCACGCAGCGCCGTCACACCGGTGATCGCCCCTCAGCTCGGTGACCCTTTGCCCGGCCGGCGCCTTTTGGTGATTGATAACGAAACCAGCATTCTGCACAGCATGGCGGCACTGCTCGAACAGTGGGGCTGTACGGTGGTGACTGCGACCGACGAGCAAACCGCGATTGCGGCGCTGGGGGGCGTCGCTCCGGATGCGATTCTTGCGGACTATCACCTTGACCATGGCAGCACTGGCTGGGACGTCGTGCTGGCACTGCGAGCACGTTTTTCCACGCGACTGCCGGTGGTGATGATCACCGCCGATCGCAGCGATCAATGCCGTCGCCAATTGCAAGGCGTTGGCGTGCCGGTGCTGAACAAGCCGGTCAAACCTGGAAAGATGCGTTCTGTGCTCAGTCATCTGCTGAGCGGCGACGGAACGGATGGGTCGAATGAGGTCTGAGACGATCTGGATCAAGTTTCCCGAAGACACCAGGCGGTTAGACTGTTCTCCATGAAAGCCTATCTGCGTCTGTTTCTCGTCCTGCTGATCAGCGTTGCGCTTCCCGTTACCGGGATGGCGGCACTGGAGCTGAGCGCGGAGCCGTGCCAGATGCAGGATGATTCGCAGGTGTCCGAGCACGCTGGGCATTTGCTCGTGACGCAGGATGACGACGAACATGCGCACGATGGAAACCCCTCGTGTGAAAGCGGCCATCAGTGCAAGTCCGGCAGCATGCTGCAGTCCACCGTACTCAAGCCAGGTCTTGGCGCTTCGGTGCCATTGCTCGTCGTGAGCCATTCCGAGTTTTTTCCTACCCGTTCCGGCGCCGATGTCTGGCGCCCACCGCGTCACTGATTCCTTCGCTGACCTGACTCGCCCCGCATCCGTGCGTGAGGCGCTGTAAGCATGCCGTTGCGGCATGCAGGAATATCGAGGAATCCAATCCATGAACTTCCAACTCATAGGGAAGTATCGGCCCGTCGCTGCCTTGGCGTGCATTTGCGCATTCGCCTGGCCAGTCGCCGCTACGGGCCTGACCTTCGACGACGCCCTCAACCTTGCACAACAGCAAGCACCATCTTTGCGTGCCGAGGCATCCAGGTTGAGCGCAGCGCGCAGCGAAGCCGTTGCGGCAGGTGAGCTACCGGACCCGAAGCTGCTGCTCGGCGTGCAGAACCTGCCCATCGAGGGTGCTGAGCGCTGGAGCCTCACCGACGATGGCATGACCATGCGCATGGTTGGCCTGATGCAAGAAGTACCGAATCGCGACAAGCGCAAGGCGCGTACCGATGTAGCCCACGCCGCTATCGGACGCGCCGATGCGGCGCGCGAAGTCGAAACGCTCAGGGTGCATCTGGCGGCGGCCCAGGCGTGGATCGCTACCCACTCCGTGGAGCGCAAGATTCAGCTCTTCGACGAGCTGTTCGAGGAAAACCGCCTGCTCGGCGAAGCGATTCGGGCACGTATCGCCGGCGGGAGAGGGCAACTGACCGACAGTGTCACCGCAAGGCAGCAAGCAGCGCTTCTGGCGGAGCGCCAGGACGAACTGCACCAGCAATATCGTCAGGCCCGCGCGGCGCTGGTGCGCTGGGTTGGCGAGGATGGTAACCAGCCGCTGCGCGGTGAGCCGCCACGGTGGACGATCGAGCACGATCAATTGAACCGCCGCGTCGTCAGCCATCCTCAGCTGAGCGCCTATGCACCGATGACCGAAGAGGCCCGCGCACGCATTCGCGAGGCGACCGCCGAGAAGCAGATCGACTGGAGCTGGGAGGTTAGCTACCTCAAGCGCGGTCGCGAGTACGGCGATATGGTCAATCTTCAATTCAGCTTCGATCTGCCAGTGTTCCAGCGGTCGCGGCAGAACCCGCGGATCGCGGCGCGCTATGCGGAGCTCGACCAGCTGGAGGCCGAGCGAGAAGCCATGGTGCGTGAATTCGCCGAGCAGCTCGACGTGGAGCTGGCTGAACTGGATCGCCTGCAGCGCGCCCAGCAGCGAAACGAAGAAGTGCTGCTGCCTCTTGCGCGAGAAAAGACCGAACTGGCCATGGCTGGCTACCGGGCCGGCAGCAATGACCTGGAGGCGGTACTCGGCGCACGCAATGAGCTGATTGAAACCCGCCTGAAGCAGATCGACCTGCAGGGATTGGTGGCCATCGCCGCATCTCGGCTGCACCTCGCCTACGGAGAAGCCAAATGAGCCGGAATACGTTCGCAAACCTCAGCTTGGCCGCCCTGACAGCGCTGCTCGGTGGCGCTGCCGGCTACTGGCTTGCCAGTCAGAATGAGCACGGCGCAGAGCATCTGGAGCCAGCCGTCGCAAGCCAGGCTCAGGTGTTGTACTGGTACGACCCGATGGTGCCGCAGCATCGCTTCGATAAACCGGGCAAATCGCCATTCATGGATATGGATCTGGTGCCACGTTACGCCGGCGAGGATGGCGACGCGGCAGCCATCAGCATCGATGCAGGCATCACGCAGAACCTTGGCGTGCGCCTGGCATCAGTCACGCGCGGGCAATTGGCCAGCCAGGTCGAAGCGGTTGGCGTACTCGAATACAACGCGCGCGACGTGGCAGTGGTTCAGGCCCGGGCGGGTGGCTTCGTCGAGCGCGTCTACCATCATGCGCCGGGTGATCTGCTCGACAAGGGCACCCCGCTGGCCGATCTGCTGATTCCCGAGTGGTCGGCCGCGCAGGAGGAATATCTGGCGCTGCGCCGTATTGGCGAACCGGCACTGCTGGAGGCCGCCCGCCAGCGGCTGCGCCTGGCCGGAATGCCAGCCGCGACCATCAGCCAGCTTGAACGCAGTGGAAAGGTCAGTGCTTCGATCACCATCTCCACCCCCATTGCTGGCGTGCTGCAGGAGCTGGACGTGCGTGAGGGCATGAGCCTTGCGGCCGGTGCGCCGCTGGCGCGGATCAATGGCTTGGACAGCGTCTGGCTGGAAGTCGCCGTGCCGGAGGCGCAGAGCACAGGGATACGCGTAGGGCAACGAGCTACAGCGCGCCTGCCGGCCATGCCTGGGGAGCGCATCGAAGGCACCATCACTGCCGTGCTGCCGGAGGCCAATGCCGCCAGCCGTACCCTGCGCGTGCGCGTGCAGCTGCCCAATCCGCAAGGCCTGCTGAGACCCGGGCTGACGGCGCAGGCCACCTTGAAGGGCGCAGACGACACTTCGGTTCTGCTGATTCCCAGCGAGGCCGTGATCCGAACCGGCCGGCGCAGCCTGGTAATGCTCGCCGAGGCGGGCGGGCGTTACCGGCCGGTAGAGGTCGAGACGGGCCGCGACAGCGGAAATCAGGCCGCCATCGTCGCAGGCCTCGAAGAGGGGCAGCAGGTAGTGGCCTCCGGGCAGTTCCTGCTGGATTCGGAAGCCAGCCTGCGTGGAATCGTGGCGTCACCGGCTACCGGCGATACGGGGCATGCGCACGATCATGCGCAGGTAGCACCGGCGCTGCATGAATCCGAAGGCCGCGTTCTTGCGCTGAGCGAAAACCGGCTGAAGATCGCCCATGGGCCATTCCATACGCTGGGGATGCCGGGCATGACGATGAGCTTCGCGGTGGCCGACACGGCGTTGCTGCGCGGTGTTCAGGCGCAAGACCGGATTCGTTTTGCCGTGCGGGAAACCGATCAGGGCTTGTTGATCGAGCGCGTCCAGCTCATGGAGAAGCAGCCATGATTGCCGCGTTGATCCGCTGGTCCGTGCTGAACCGCTTTCTCGTGCTGCTGGCGACCCTGCTGATGACCGCCGTTGGGGTCTGGGCGATACGAACCACGCCAATCGATGCGCTGCCAGACCTCTCCGATGTGCAGGTCATCATTCGCACGCCCTATCCGGGGCAGGCACCGCAGATCGTCGAGAACCAGGTGACCTACCCGCTGACCACGACGATGCTCTCGGTGCCCGGCGCGAAGACCGTGCGAGGCTATTCGTTCTTCGGCGACAGCTTCGTCTATGTGCTTTTCGAGGACGGCACCGACCTCTACTGGGCGCGCTCGCGGGTGCTGGAGTATCTGAGCCAGGTCCAGAGTCGCCTGCCGGCCAGCGCCAAGCCATCACTCGGGCCCGATGCCACCGGGGTCGGCTGGATCTTTCAGTACGCGCTGGTCGACCGCAGCGGCCGGCACGATCTGGCGCAACTGCGCAGCCTGCAGGACTGGTTTCTCAAGTACGAACTGATCACGCTGCCAAACGTGGCTGAAGTGGCGACCATCGGTGGCATGGTCAAGCAGTACCAGGTCGTGCTCGATCCATTGAAGATGGCCAGCCTTGCAGTAACCCAGGCTCAGGTGATCGAGGCCATCGGCATGGCCAACCAGGAAACCGGCGGTGCCGTGCTGGAGCTGGCTGAGACTGAATACATGGTGCGCGCCTCGGGTTACCTGCAGACCCTTGATGATTTCCGGCAGATTCCTCTGCAGCTCAGCGCCAAGGGCGTGCCGATCACGCTTGGTGATGTCGCGCATGTGCAGCTTGGTCCGGAAATGCGTCGGGGTATCGCCGAACTCGATGGGGAGGGGGAAACCGTTGGCGGCGTGGTCATCCTGCGAAGCGGCAAGAATGCACGGGAAACGCTTGCCGCCGTGCACGGCAAGCTCGAGGAGCTGAAGCGCAGCCTGCCGAAGGGGGTCGAGATCGTCACCACCTACGACCGCAGCCAGCTGATCGATCGCGCGGTGGAGAACCTCAGCTTCAAGCTGCTGGAGGAATTTATCGTCGTCGCGCTGGTGTGCGGCATCTTCCTCTGGCACCTGCGTTCATCGCTGGTGGCCATCGTCTCGCTGCCCATCGGGATTCTGATCGCCTTCGCCGTGATGCGTTACCAGGGCATCAACGCCAACATCATGTCGCTCGGCGGGATCGCCATCGCCATTGGCGCGATGGTTGATGCCGCGGTGGTGATGATCGAGAACGCGCACAAGAAGGCTGAGGCCTGGCGCCACGCCAATCCCGGCAGGGCGCTGGCAGGCGATGAGCACTGGCGAGTGATGACCAGCGCAGCAGAGGAGGTCGGTCCTGCGCTGTTCTTCTGCCTGCTGATCATCACGCTGTCGTTCATCCCGGTATTCACCCTCGAGGCACAAGAAGGGCGTCTGTTCGGACCGCTGGCGTTTACCAAGACTTACGCAATGGCGGCCGCGGCCGGGCTTTCGGTGACGCTGGTGCCGGTATTGATGGGCTACTGGATTCGCGGCAAGTTGCCGGACGAGGCGCGTAATCCACTCAATCGCGGGCTGATCCGGGTCTATCGCCCCGCATTGAACACCGTTCTCGACCACCCGAAGACCACCATTGCGGTAGCCGTGCTGGTCCTGGCTACCACGCTGTGGCCGATGTCGCGCCTCGGAGGTGAGTTTCTTCCGCCCATGGACGAGGGCGATCTGCTCTACATGCCTTCGGCGCTGCCGGGCCTGTCGGCACAGAAGGCAGCCCAGCTGCTGCAGCAGACCGACCGGATGATCCGCACGGTACCGGAAGTCGAAACGGTGTTCGGCAAGGCGGGGCGTGCCGAGTCGGCCACTGACCCGGCGCCGCTGGAAATGTTCGAGACCACCATCCGTTTCAAGCCGCGCGAGCAATGGCGCGCCGGCATGACGCCGGAGAAGCTGGTCGATGAGCTGGACAGGGCTGTGCAGGTCCCGGGCCTGACCAATATCTGGATACCGCCGATTCGCAACCGTATCGACATGCTTGCCACCGGCATCAAGAGCCCGATCGGGGTGAAGGTTGCCGGCGCCAACCTGGAAGAGATCGACCGTGTCAGTCAGCAGGTGGAAGCGGTTGCCAAGCGCGTTCCGGGTGTCAGCTCGGCGCTGGCCGAGCGCCTGGTCGGCGGGCGCTACATCGATATCGATATCGACCGCCGAGATGCGGCGCGCTATGGCCTCAATATCGCCGATGTGCAATCCATCGTCTCCAGCGCCATCGGCGGCGAAACCGTCGGTGAAACCGTCGAGGGGCTGGCGCGCTACCCCATCAGTGTGCGCTATCCGCGAGAATGGCGGGACACGCCCCAGGCGCTGGAGGAGTTGCCCATTCTGACGCCGCAAGGCAGCCAGATCACCCTGGGCAGTGTGGCACGGGTACGGGTCAGCGACGGCCCGCCAATGCTGCGTAGCGAAAACGCTCGGTTGGCCGGGTGGGTATACGTGGACGTCCGCGGTCGCGACATCGCTTCGGTCGTCGCCGACCTGCGGGGGGCGATCAGCGCCGATGTCGCCTTGCCACCCGGCATGAGCCTGAGCTATTCGGGGCAATTCGAATTTCTCGAACGTGCCAACGAGCGGCTCAAGCTGGTCGTGCCGGCCACCTTGCTGATCATCTTCGTACTGCTCTACCTGACCTTCAGTCGCCTCGACGAGGCCGTGCTGATCATGCTCACCCTGCCTTTCGCGCTGACGGGTGGCGTCTGGTTCCTTTACCTGATGGGCTACAACCTGTCGGTGGCCACTGGCGTTGGCTTTATTGCGCTGGCCGGCGTCGCCGCGGAGTTTGGCGTAATCATGCTGTTGTATCTGAAGAATGCCTGGGCCGAACGGCAGCGCGACGGGCTGCACGATGAGGCAGCACTGTGCGATGCCATCCGAGAAGGTGCGGTGCAGCGTGTGCGTCCCAAGGCCATGACTGTCGCGGTGATCGTCGCCGGGTTGTTGCCGATCCTGCTGGGTGCCGGTACCGGTAGCGAGGTGATGAGTCGTATTGCTGCGCCCATGGTCGGCGGAATGCTGAGTGCGCCACTGCTCTCGCTCTTCGTGATCCCGGCTGTCTATCGGCTGATGCGCAAACCGAGGGGCTGAACTGCAGGCAACGCTGCGCTGTGTTGTGAGTCCTGCTCGCCGCTATGATGAGGCGAATTGTTACAGTGCCTTGGTCGAGCAGGCTCGGCATGGCGGCAGCAGGGGGAGGGTAGATGAGTTGTGCTGATCAGGATTGCGGCTGCGGGTCGGCCGCTGCGAGCAACCCAGCAGGCGAGCTGGAATCCGGTGCTGCACGCTGGATCAGCGTGTATCGCATGCCGAAAATGGATTGCCCCGCTGAAGAGCGGATGATTCGCATGGCGCTCGCCAGCTGCGAGGGCATCCGTCATCTGGCTTTCGATCTACCCAACAGGACGTTGACCGTAGCCCATGATTGCAGTGTCGATCCGCTCAGTGAACGGCTGGAGGCCCTGGGCCTGGGTGCCGGGCTGACACGGACCCATGCAGCCGAAGGCGCGCCTGACGTACTGGCCGGCGACACCCAGGAGCAGGAAGCAGCCACGCTGAAAATCCTTCTGGCGATCAACGCCATCATGTTCATCTTCGAACTGGTGGCCGGGCTGGTCGCTCAGTCGACCGGGTTGATCGGCGATTCGCTGGACATGTTTGCCGACGCCGCCGTTTACGGGGTCGCGCTCTATGCAGTCGGCCGGGCTGCACGCTTCCAGTTGCGTGCGGCACAGCTGGCCGGCTGGCTGCAGGGGCTGTTGGCGCTTGGCCTGCTGGTTGAGGTCGGCCGGCGCTTTTTCTTCGGCAGCGAGCCGCAGTCGCTGACGATCATGGTTGTGGCATTCGTAGCGCTGATCGCCAATGTCGCCTGTCTCCTGCTCATTACCAAGCACCGCGACGGCGGTGTTCACATGCAGGCCAGCTATATCTTTTCCGCCAATGACGTACTCATCAATGTCGGCGTGATCGTAGCTGGCGCCCTGGTCGCATGGAGCGGGTCGAACTACCCGGACCTGCTCATTGGTGGTCTGATCGGCTTGATTGTCCTGCTCGGTGCGAGACGTATTCTGGCGCTGCGCGCGTAGGTGATTCATCACAGCATCAATAGCAGAAGTGAGTAGCCAAGCGAGCCGAGCAGGAACGCGCCGAATCGACTGTTGCGCTCGGTGGGTAGCTCTTCTTTGAGCACGTTGAGGATGATCGCACCGGCGATGAACGCAGTGACGGCCGAGACTGCCAGTTCTGACAGCTCGATGGTCGCACCGAAGGCCCAACCGACCAGCGTCGCGCTTGCCAGAATCCAACGCCCGCGATGGGCAAACAGCCCTTGATGGTCGTGTTGCAGTGCTACGTCATTGACCATGAAATGCAGCGCCATGGCCACGGTATACCAGACCAGTTCAAGCGTCTGGCCCGCGTCGCGGTTGGCCAGGATATAGCCGATCAGCGCGTTGTAGCCGGCGAATGCGCCAACATGCAGCCAGAACACGCTGGCGTGCGATGGTTCGTCGTCCGCGCGCACGCTACGGTGCTGTTTTATAAGCCGTTCCAGGCCGTAGAAACAGGCCAGACCAAGCAGGGCCAGCAGATAAGCGTGGTGTTCCAGATAGCGCAGCGGATGGAACCCGCTATCCTCCATCACCTGCTGTCCTTGAGCCAGTTCAGGGAGCAGGTGAACGAACACATAGGCGACGGCGACGCCACCGGCGGCGGAAAGCCAGCGGCTACGTGGCAACTGGTGCAGCTCGCTTAGCCTTCCGGCCAGCACGTGCGTAGCCGTCAGCGCCAATGCGGCGATAAACGTGAGCATGGAAAACCCTAGCAGCGGTCACCCGCTTGTGACTTTGGCTGTCCATCGGTGTTCAGTGTGCAGTTCGTCGGCCGGTCGATGTGGACTAATGATCTCGATCAGTTCACTGCGTCTTGATCGGCCAGGCCGATGATTTTTTTGATAGAGTTCGCTCCTGAAAAAGCGAGCAGCCAGCCAGCTTTTAATACGGTCAATGAGGTGTCTGCTTGATTAGGGTGCTGGTGGTCGATGACCACGATCTGGTTCGCACGGGCATCAGTCGTATGCTGGCGGACATCTCCGGACTACAGGTGATAGGTCAGGCTGACTCCGGCGAGGACGCGATCCGCAAGGCTCGGGAGCTCAAGCCCGACGTCGTTCTGATGGACGTCAAGATGCCGGGTATCGGTGGCCTGGAGGCGACCCGCAAGCTGTTGCGCAGCTATCCGGATCTCAAGGTCATTGCCGTGACGATCTGTGAAGAAGACCCGTTCCCGACGCGCCTCCTGCAGGCCGGTGCGGCGGGATACCTGACCAAGGGTGCAGGCCTTGAAGAGATGGTCCAGGCCATTCGCATGGTGTTTGGCGGTCAGCGTTACATCAGTCCGCAGATCGCCCAGCAGCTGGCGCTCAAATCGTTCCAGCCGCAGCTCAGCGAGTCGCCGTTCGATCTGCTTTCCGAGCGGGAAATCCAGATCGCGTTGATGATCGCCAACTGCCAGAAAGTGCAGAGCATCTCCGACAAGCTCTGTCTCTCGCCGAAAACGGTCAATACCTACCGTTATCGCATCTTCGAAAAGCTGTCGATTACCAGTGATGTCGAGCTTGCCTTGCTGGCGGTTCGTCACGGGATGGTCGACACCGTCAACTGATGACAGAAACCTTCGACTCATCGGCGTTCCTGGCGGCTTGCAGCGGCCGTCCGGGCGTTTATCGCATGTTCGATGCGCAGGCCAAGCTGCTATATGTCGGCAAGGCCAAGAACCTCAAGAAGCGCCTGGCCAGCTACTTCCGCAAGACGGGGCAGGCGCCAAAGACCGCAGCCTTGGTGGCGAAGATCGCACAGGTCGAGACCACCATCACCGCCAACGAAACCGAGGCGCTGCTGCTCGAGCAGACGCTGATCAAGCAATGGCGGCCGCCTTATAACATCCTGCTGCGTGACGATAAGTCCTATCCCTACGTATTCCTCTCAGCCGGCGAATTCCCGCGACTGAGCATTCACCGTGGCGCGAAGAAAGAGCCCGGGCGTTACTTCGGACCTTATCCCAGCGCGGGAGCGATCCGCGAAAGCCTGAGCCTGCTGCAAAAAGCCTTTTTTGTGCGCCAATGCGAAGACAGTTACTACCGAAACCGCACACGGCCTTGCCTGCAGTACCAGATTAAGCGCTGCAAGGCGCCGTGTGTGAACCTGGTCGAGCCAGCGGAATACGCCGAAGACGTACGCCATTCGGTGATGTTTCTCGAAGGGCGCAGCAATGCGCTGGCCGAAGAACTGTCGCGTAACATGGAAAAGGCGGCGATGAGCCTGGACTTCGAGCGTGCCGCGGAAATTCGCGATCAGATCGGCATTCTGCGCCGGGTGCAGGATCAGCAAAGCATGGAAGGCGGCACTGGCGACGTGGATATCGTCGCCGCCGTGGTGAGCCCGGGCGGCGCCTGTGTGCATCTGATCACCGTGCGCGGCGGTCGCGTGCTGGGCAGCAAGAACTTCTTCCCGCAGGTAGCCATCGAGGAAAGCGTCAGCGAAGTGCTACAGGCGTTCCTGGAGCAGTACTACCTGGGCGCTGCCGAACGCGATCTGCCGGCAGAACTGATCGTCAATGCGGTACACGAAGACTTTGCGACGCTCATCGACGCCATTTCCGAGCTGCGCGGCGTAGAGCTGACCATCACCCACCGCGTCCGTGGCACGCGAGCCCGCTGGCAGCAGCTGGCGTTGACCAATGCCGAGCAGGCGATGGGCGCGCGCCTGGCCAACCGTCAGCACCTGTCGGCTCGCTTCGAAGCATTGGCCGAGGCGCTGGAACTCGACGAGCCGCCACAACGCCTGGAGTGCTTCGATATCAGCCATTCCAGCGGTGAGGCGACGGTAGCCTCCTGCGTGGTGTTCGGTCCGGAAGGTCCACTCAAGTCCGACTACCGCCGCTACAACATCGAAGGCGTTACCGCCGGCGATGACTATGCAGCGATGCATCAGGCGCTGTCCCGGCGTTTTCGCAAGGCAGCGGAAGGCGAGGGCAAGTTGCCGGATATCCTGCTGGTCGACGGTGGCAAGGGCCAGCTCAATATGGCGCGCGAGGTGCTCGAAGAGTTGGCAGTGCCTGAGTTGATCCTGCTCGGCGTGGCCAAGGGCGTGACCCGCAAGCCCGGCCTGGAAACGCTCTACCTCAACGACGCGGCCCACGAATTCACCCTCCCGGCCGACTCACCGGCACTGCACCTGATCCAGCAGGTGCGCGACGAGGCCCACCGTTTCGCCATAACCGGTCACCGTGCCAGACGTGGAAAAGCGCGGCGGACCTCGACCCTGGAGGAGGTTCCCGGCATCGGCCCGAAGCGCCGTCGCGAACTGCTTACGCATTTTGGCGGTCTTCAGGAACTGTGTAGAGCGAGCCTCGACGAGATCGCCAAAGCGCCCGGTATCAGCAAAAAGCTCGCCGAGTCGATTTATGCAGCTCTGCACAGTGAGTAAACTGTCCCCCGAATTCCGCCGATCAGTGGTACCGATGAATATCCCGAACCTGCTCACCGTTCTGCGCGTGCTGCTGATACCCATCTTTATTTTGCTGTTCTATCTCCCGTTCTACTGGAGCTACCTAGCTGCAAGTGCCGTGTTCACCGTAGCGGCGCTGACAGACTGGCTCGACGGCTACCTGGCGCGTCGGCTTGAGCAGAGCACGCCGTTCGGCGCCTTTCTCGATCCGGTCGCGGACAAGCTCATGGTGGCGGTGGCCCTGGTGCTGCTGGTCGAAGAGCACGCCAACCTCTGGTTGACGTTGCCTGCCGCGATCATCATCGGTCGGGAGATCGTTGTCTCGGCATTACGTGAGTGGATGGCCGAACTGGGCGCCCGCGCTCAGGTCGCAGTGTCAAACCTGGGCAAATGGAAGACCGCCGCGCAGATGGCGGCCTTGGTTATCCTGCTGGCCAATCCGCCGCAGCCGACAATCTGGGTGGGCCTGGGCTACGCGCTGTTGATCGTAGCGGCTGGGCTGACGCTGTGGTCGATGATCAATTACCTGATGGCTGCCTGGCCGCACCTAAGCACCACCGAAAAGAAATAAAAACTTTTTTAATCAAAGGGTTGACGGCAGCCTTCGATCGTATAGAATGGCGCCCGTCACCAAGACAACGCGGGAATAGCTCAGTTGGTAGAGCACGACCTTGCCAAGGTCGGGGTCGCGAGTTCGAGTCTCGTTTCCCGCTCCAGTTTTTAAGATCGCGCCGCAGTAGTAATGCGGCGCCTTCGTTTTGAGGCCGGTTGGCAGAGTGGTTATGCAGCGGATTGCAAATCCGTGTACGCCGGTTCGATTCCGACATCGGCCTCCATATTGAAAAGCCCCAAGCAATTCGTTGCTTGGGGCTTTTTCTTTTGCGCGACAGAATTTCGGGTGCTTCGCACTCAGCAGTGAGTTCGACGGCGGGCGGTTCCCCAAAGGCTATCTATACTTCGTCAGCGCCTTTTGCGCGGGAGAATAGCCATGCGCCGCCTCACAGCTTTTGCTTTTGCCATCCTCTTCAGCTCGCCGCTGCTGGCGATGCACTGCCCCATGGATATGGCCAAGATCGACGAGCAGCTCAAGACCAATCCGCCCAAGGATGCCGCTACGCTGCAGCAGGTTCGTGAGTTGCGCGCCGAGGGCGAACAGTTGCATCAGGCTGGTAAGCACGCCGATTCGGTGAGAGTGCTCGGCAGGGCTCTGTATCTGCTTGGCCTGAAGCCCTGATCAGCGGGCGCGGCGCAAGCCGGCCAGCAGCCAGAACAGCAGTCCCAGGACCGGAAAGACAGCGATGCCGATCGCCCAGAGCGCTTTTGCGCCTACGGTTCGGTCACTTTTGAATACGCTGATGATCGCGAGCAGATTCAGGGCTATCAGGGCTACCGCGGCAGCGATGGCCAGATACGTCATCGAATCGGACACTTCTCATTCTCCTGGTAGTTCACCTTTTATGAGGCCGTGAACTACGCAGTGCGGTTCCGTTCGGCAAGCCCCGCCGTGCCGCTGGTGCGGCACGATCAAGGCTCCGCATCACTCAGCCAAGCAGTTGCTGGAGTTCATCGCTGCTAGGCACCTTGCCTTCCACAACGATTTCTTCGTCTATTGCCAGCGCCGGGGTGCGCATGACGCCCGCGTCGATGATGGCGTTTACATCGGTGACCTTTTCGACCTCGAAATCGAGCCCAAGACGCCGCGCTGCTGCTTCGGCGTTGGCAGTGAGTTGCTGGCACTTGGCGCAGCCGGATCCATAGACAGTCAGTTTCATCGTCGTTCTCACATCAGTTGGCCATAGAGATAACCGCTGAGCGTGGCCATCACCACGACCAGCGAGCAGTACACGATCGTTTTCTGCGCGCCGAGCACGGTGCGGATGACCAGCATGTTCGGCAATGACAGGGCGGGACCTGCCAGAAGAATCGCCAGCGCCGGCCCCTTGCCCATCCCGGCGCCCAAAAGACCCTCCACAATCGGCACTTCGGTCAGCGTGGAAAAGTACATGAACGCGCCGAGGACCGAGGCGAGCAGGGTGGAGGTGAAGCTGTTGTCGCCCACAGCCCATACTACCCACTCGCTAGGGATCAGCCCTTCATGGCCAGGGCGACCGAGCAGCATCCCGGCGATCAATACGCCACCCAGCAGCAGCGGCATGATCTGTTTGGTGAAATCCCAGCTCTGGCCAACCCATTCCTGGCCGGCGGCGTTCTCGCGACTGGCCTGCAGCATCAGGCCGGCAATGCCGATGACCATGGCGAGTTCCGGCCATTGCGGTTTGAGCAAGGCGCTTGCCGCTACCAGTGCCCCTATAACCAGCAACGGTCGCACCGACCACTGCCAGCGGCGTACCAGCAGGGTTGCGAGCAATATGGCGAGCACCGCGGTGATCGGCCATTTCCAGCTGAACACTGCCATCCAGGCGGCGCTTTCAGCCCGTGCCCAGTTAGCGAAAACCAGGATGCCAATCATCAAGCCGAACAGCGCCACGATGTCACCTATCGGGTGGCCATCGTCATCATCGGCGAATCCGCGCGCGCCCTTGGCTGCGCGTGCTGCCTCCTCATGACGGTAGAGCAGATGCATGATGGCGCCGATCACCAGGGCAAAGACGATAGCGCCGACGGCTCGGGCAATCCCAAGCTCGGCTCCGAGCACCTTGGCGGTCACCACGATGGCCATCACGTTGATCGCCGGCCCCGAATAGAGGAATGCAATCGCTGCGCCCAGCCCCGCACCACGCTTGTAGATGCCGCCGAACAGCGGCAGCACCGTGCAGGAGCACACCGCCAGCAGCGTGCCGGCGACGGAGGCGACGCCGAACGCCACCGGCTTCGGCGATGCTGGGCCAAGGTGCTTCATCACGGCGCCCTGGCTGATGTAGACGGCCATCGCACCAGCGATGACGAATGCCGGCAACAGGCAGAGGATCACGTGCTCGCGGGCATACCACTGGGTCAGGCGCAAGCCTTCCAGTACCGCATTTTCGAAGCGCGGCTGGCCCATTGGCAGGAAGAAGATCAGCAGGAACGCGGCGCACATGCCAAGCAGCACCTTCGCCTCTGTCGGGTGACCCCGCCAGAAGTTGCCCAGATGCGTCCTTAGCGAAGGCGGCGTATGACTGGCTGGCACAGGTGGCTCGTGCGCGGGGCTGTCCATTTCTAAGTTCCTGTCAGACATCTCATACGGATGTTAGTCAGCTTGCGCCGGGCCCTGCTGATCAAGGTCAAGTGCTGACGATTGTTTCCCGGTGGATCAGTGAGCAGGCAGCGCTCGGTTATACCAGTCACGACTGCGGTTGATGCTGCGCACCAGCCAGAGCATGACTGGCACTTCGATCAGCACGCCGACCACCGTGGCCAACGCGGCACCCGAGTTGAAGCCGTAGAGCACGATGGCGACGGCGACCGCCAGTTCGAAGAAATTCGAGGCGCCGATCATCGCTGACGGACCGGCTACATCGTGACGAACCCGGAAGCGGCGATTGAGCCAGTAGCCGAGCCCGGCAATGAACAGGGTCTGCAGCAGGATGGGTACGGCGAGCATGGCGATGATCAGTGGCTGAGCGACGATCGCCTCGCCCTGAAAGGAGAACAGAAGCACCAGAGTCGCCAGCAGCGCGACGATGGAGAACGGCTGCACCTTCGCCAGCGCTGCCTGGAAGGCCGGCTCGCCGCGTTTCATCAACCGGCCGCGGATAAACTGGGCGATGGCCAACGGAATGACGATGTACATCACCACCGACAGCAGCAAGGTATCCCAGGGCACCGGAATGGAAGAAACGCCCAGCAGCAGCGCGACGATTGGCGCAAAGGCGAACACCATCACCACGTCGTTCAGCGCAACCTGGGTCAGGGTGAAATTGGCGTTGCCGTTGCAGAGATTGCTCCACACGAAGACCATCGCGGTGCAGGGCGCGGCGCCAAGCAGGATCAGGCCGGCCATGTAGCTATCGAGTTCGGCCGCCGGTAGCCAGGGTGCGAATACGTGCTTGATGAACAGCCAGCCAAGCAGCGCCATGGTGAATGGCTTGACCGCCCAGTTGACGAACAGCGTGATGCCCATGCTTGCCCGCTGCGCATAAACCTCGCGCAGCGCCGAGAAATCGATCTTCATCAGCATCGGGATGATCATCACCCAGATCAGCAGGCCGACCGGTATGTTCACATGGGCAACTTCCATTGCGCCGATGGTTTGTGCAGCGTCAGGCAGGCTGAGGCCGATGAGGGTGCCGGCGAAGATGCAGAGGAAAACCCAGAGCGTCAGGTAACGCTCGAAGAATCCGAGCGGGGCGCCGGCGGCTTTCTTGCCGGCTACTTCACATTGACTGGACATCGCTAGTTACACCTTGTCGGATTGCTTTGATTGATTACTGCAGGGCTTGCGGCGGTATCGCGGCAAGGGTCTGCACGACCTGGTCGACAGTGCTTCGTGCTGTGCGGGTAACGCCGATCAGCGTGGCCGAAGCCATGCCGGTCCAGTCGCCGTAGCCCACCAGCCAAAGATTGGGCTGTTTCACGGCGCGGGTATCCTCCACCAGAACCTTGCCATCAGCCTCGATGATGCCGAGCCCGCGCAGATGATCCAGCGCCGGACGAAAGCCGGTACACCAGATCACCGCGTCGAGGTCTTCGCTATGGTTGTCTTCCCATTCGACGCCAGTTTCCGTGAAGCGCGCAAAGGGACGCTCGGCCACCAATACGCCGCGTTCCCGCGCTTCACGGACCGGGGGCACCATGACGATGTCGCCGAAGCCGCCGGCGGGCTCGTCGATGTTGCGTCCCTCCTGCTGCGCTTTCCAGCGGGCGGTGGCGCGCTCGAACAGCACACGGCCGTCGACGTCATCGGGCAGAAAGGCCGGTGGCTCCTGAGTGATCCAGAGGGTTTCGCTGACTTTGGATACTTCGGCGAGGATCTGCGCGCCGGAGTTGCCGCCACCTACCACCATGACCCGTTTACCCTCGAAGGGGGCCGGGTTTCGGTAGCGAGCTGAATGAATCTGTTGGCCCTGAAAATGCTCCAGGCCTGGATAGGCTGGAATGAATGGCTTGCTCCAGGTGCCCGTTGCGCTGATGACCGCGCGAGTCAGCCATTGCTGATCACCGGCCTGCACCAGCCAGAGGTCGTCTAGGCGACTGATTGCGTCGACCCGTACCGGCCGCTGGATCGGAAACCGGTAGCGGTCTTCGTAACGTCGCAAATAATCGATAACTTCGTTGCGCGTTGGATTGCCCGGCTCGGTTGGAGTGGGCATTGGCCAGCCGGCAATCGAGCTCCAGGCGGCGGGGGAGAACAATCTCAGCGACTCCCAGGTATGGAGCCATGCGCCGCCGGGGCCGGGCTGTTCATCCAGCAGCAGATAGGACAACGACGTGCGCCGCAGAAAGTACGCGGTGGTCAGGGCGGACTGTCCCGCGCCAATGATGATGACATCGAGAACATTGGGTGCTGTCATCAAGCCGCTCCCGTAGGCTGATATTCGTTCGAATAAATATATGCGATACGGAATATACGCTTCTTGTTCCGGCGCAACAAACTTGCCTATCACAGCGCGCGATAGATAGATGGCTGAGTTCGAGGGGTGCTTTACTTGCTTATGCGCTAAGCAATATATTCGCCCAGGCATATCTTATGGGGATCGGCTTCATGGCCTACAAATCGCGTGTCCTGTTCGTCTGCGTTGCCAATTCGGCACGCTCGCAACTCGCCGAGGCGCTGCTGCGGCATACCGATTCGGAGCACTTCGAAGCCTTCAGTGCAGGCACCGCGCCGACGGATGTCGATCCGCGTGCGCTGGCGGCGCTCGAGCAGCTCGGTGTGCCGACCGCGGGTTTGCGTAGCAAATCGCTGACGGAACTGGAAGGGCAGCAGTTCGATTTCGTGATCACACTCTGTGACAAGTCATCACTGGAATGCCACGCGCTGCCCGGTGCCGGCGAGTACATCGCCTGGAACTTCGAAGACCCTGCCAGCAGCGACCAGCCGGATGCCTACCGGCACACACTTCACGAGATACACGAGCGGATCAAGATGTTCGTGCTGGTCAAGAACAAGCGCTGAGAAGGCATATCAATGGTCGAGCATCTGACACCTACCACCGTCTTCAAATGCCTGGCTGACGAGACTCGCGTGCGGATTGCATTGCTCATCGCCCGTGAGGGCGAGCTGTGTGTATGCGAGCTGACCTGTGCGCTGGATGAAAGCCAGCCGAAAATCTCACGGCATCTGGCGCTGCTGCGCAGCTGCGGAATACTGGAAGACCGCCGTCAGGGTCAATGGGTCTATTACCGGCTCCATCCGCATCTGCCCGACTGGGTGACGGATATGCTGCAGCCGATCCTGGCTGCCAACAAGAACTGGCTGAGCGACAACGTGCATCGCCTCGAAAGCATGCGCAACCGCCCCGAACGGGCCAGCTCATGTGCCTGAATCAAGGGACGACCATGAGGATTCTCTTTCTCTGCACCGCCAACAGTTGTCGCAGCATTCTGGCCGAGGCGCTGTTCAATCACCTTGCTCCGGTCGGCATGCGCGCATTCAGCGCTGGTAGCGAACCAAGAGGCGAAATCAATCCGCTGACGCTTGAGGCGCTGGCGCGGGCCGGCATTGCGGCTGATGGCTTGTATAGCAAGAGCAGCGATGCGCATCAGGCGCTGAATCCCGACTTCGTCATTACCGTCTGCGACAAGGCCGCTGGCGAAGCGTGCCCGGTGCATTTCGGGCCGGCCATCAAGGCGCACTGGGGGCTTACCGATCCATCCGAGGTCGTTGGCAGCCCTGCGGACGTCAAGGCTGCATTCGACGCCACGCTGGCCAGGCTCGAACTGCGTATCGCCGCGTTTCTGGCGCTGCCGCTTGTTGATCTGGATGCCGCTACGCTGAAAGCCGAGCTGGCGCGCATCGGCACTCTATAAATTCTGCAGGACATGCTAATGAACGACGATCTGCCCAATATCGACCCCGAACTACTGGATGTGCCCGACCTCGCCAAGCTTGGCTTGCCAGCGGGGCCGGAGCACAAACCACGCATCCTGCTGCTCTATGGCTCCAACCGGGAGCGCTCCTACAGCCGCTTGCTGGTGCAGGAAGCTGCGCGTCTGCTCGAGCGTTTCGGTGCCGAGACGCGCATCTTCGATCCCTCAGGATTGCCGCTGCCAGACGATGCGCCGGACAGCCACCCGAAGGTGCAGGAGCTGCGCGAGTTGATGCAGTGGTCGGAAGGGCAGGTGTGGTGTTCGCCAGAGCGTCACGGCTCAATGAGCGCGGTGTTCAAGGCGCAGATCGATTGGGTGCCGCTGGCCATAGGTGCGGTGCGCCCGACCCAGGGCAAGACGCTGGCGATCATGCAGGTCAGCGGCGGTTCGCAATCGTTCAACGCACTGAACCAGATGCGCGTGCTCGGCCGCTGGATGCGCATGGTCACCATCCCCAACCAGTCCTCGGTGGCCAAGGCCTTTCTCGAATTCGACGACGCCGGGCGGATGAAGCCCTCGGCCTACTACGATCGCGTGGTCGACGTCATGGAGGAGCTGATCAAGTTCACCCTGCTGGTGCGCGGTCGGGCCGACTATCTGGTCGATCGCTATTCGGAACGCAAGGAGTCGGCCGAAGCGCTGTCCCGTCGCGTCAATCAACGCTCCATCTGACTTCCAAGGAATCGCCCGCGTGTCCAACCATCCCTATGACATCCTCGATGTGCCCGGCAGCGCCGGTCAGCTGATCTTCACGCCGTGCCCCGGCAGCAAGGAGACCACTGTTGATGAGGCGCTCGCCACGCTACAAGCGGCAGGTGCCGAAGCAGTGATCACTTTGATGCCTGCCGAAGAGCTGGCCCGCAACGAGGCGAGCCAGCTGCCGCAACGCTGTGCCGAGCGCGACCTTGAGTGGTTTCACCTGCCGGTGGCCGACGAACAGGTGCCACAGGCGGATTTCGATCAGGCCTGGGAACAGTCGGCGGACCGGATCAATGAACTGCTGGATGCCGGCAAGCGCGTCGCCATTCACTGCAAGGGTGGCTCTGGTCGTACCGGGCTGATCGCAGCGCGCATTCTGGTCGACCGCGAAGTGCCGCGCGCGACGGCTATTGCCAGCGTGCAGGCACTGCGTCCCAAGGCTATCCAGCATCCGGCGCATGTCGGCTGGATAGAACGCTTCGGCGCATGACGGACCGCTCATGCTGAATACCCTTGGTCTGTTCGTCATTACTGCGATAGCCGAGATCGTCGGCTGTTATCTGCCGTACCTCTGGCTGAAACAGGGCAAGAGTATCTGGTTGCTGCTGCCGGCTGCGCTTTCCCTGGCACTGTTCGCCTGGCTGTTGTCGCTGCATCCCACCGCCGCCGGGCGCGTGTATGCCGCCTACGGCGGCGTGTATGTCGGCGTGGCGCTGGTCTGGTTGTGGCTGGTCGATGGCGTGCGCCCGACCTGGTGGGACCTGCTCGGCTGCGCCGTGGCGATGCTGGGCATGGCGATCATCATGTTTGCGCCACGAACTCCCTGATTCATCACTTCACGAGCGAGTCATGCAATGAGCATCAAAGTTGGCATCAACGGCTTCGGCCGTATCGGACGTCTGGCACTGCGCGCGGCGTGGGACTGGGCGGAGCTGGACTTCGTGCAGATAAACGATCCTGCCGGCGACGCGGCGACTCATGCGCACCTGCTGAACTTCGATTCCATCCACGGACGCTGGCAGCACGAAGCAAGCGCCGATGGCGACTGCCTGTTGATCGACGGGGAGCGAGTCAAGGTCAGCGCCAACAAGACGATCAGCGAAACCGACTGGTCAGGCTGCGATCTGGTCATCGAGGCCAGCGGCAAGATGAAGACCGTTGCGCTGCTGCAGCAGTATCTGGAGCAGGGCGTGAAACGCGTCGTCGTCAGTGCGCCGGTTAAGGAGCCGGGCGCGCTGAACATCGTCATGGGCGTCAATGATGGGCTGTTCGATCCTGCGCAGCATCGCATCGTCACCGCGGCATCCTGCACCACCAACTGCCTGGCGCCGGTGGTCAAGGTGATCCATGAGCAGCTCGGCATTCGCCATGGCTCGATCACCACCATCCATGACCTGACCAACACGCAGAGCATCCTCGATCAGCCGCACAAGGATCTGCGTCGCGCGCGGGCTTCGGGCATGAGCCTGATCCCCACCACGACCGGCTCGGCCACGGCGATCGCCGAAATCTTCCCTGAGCTGCGCGGCAAGCTGAACGGCCATGCCGTGCGGGTGCCGCTGGCTAATGCCTCGCTGACCGATTGCGTGTTCGAAGTGGAGCGCCCAACCGATGCTGTCGAGGTGAACCAGCTGCTAAACGTCGCCGCCGAGGGCGAGCTGAAGGGGATTCTCGGTTACGAGGAACGACCCCTGGTTTCCATCGATTACCGCACCGACCCGCGCTCGTCGATCATCGATGCGCTGTCGACCATGGTGGTCAACGGCACCCAGGTGAAGATCTACGCCTGGTACGACAACGAATGGGGCTACGCCAACCGCACTGTAGAACTGGCGCGCAAGGTCGGGCTGGCGGGGTGAGGCGGTCCTGATCAGAGTTTCCCGCCACTGAGCGCCGCGTGCATTGGGGTTAGGCGTTCTTTTCGACCATGCCCAAGCCCTTTGCCGTCGTCAGCTCAACCTGACCACGAATCCCCGCAGACCAATCAAACCGGAACCCCGCATGCAAGCCCTAGCCCGACTGTCTCCCGAGGTGCGCCAGTACCTGATTGTCACCGGTAATTACTGGGCCTTCACGCTCACCGATGGCGCGTTGCGCATGCTGGTGGTGCTGCACTTTCATGCGCTGGGTTACTCGCCGCTGCAGATCGCCGCGCTGTTTCTGTTCTACGAGGTGTTCGGGGTCATCACCAACCTGGTGGGTGGTTATCTCGGTGCGCGCCTCGGTCTGAATCGGACGATGAACCTTGGGCTGGCCATGCAGGTGGTGGCGCTGCTGATGCTCACCGTGCCGGCGGCGTGGTTGACCGTGCCTTGGGTGATGGGTGCGCAGGCACTGTCCGGTATCGCCAAGGACCTGAACAAGATGTCGGCCAAGAGCTCGATCAAGCTCCTTGTATCCGACAGCCAGCAGGGCACGCTGTACAAGTGGATCGCCATCCTCACCGGCTCGAAGAATGCGCTCAAGGGCGTGGGTTTCTTCCTCGGCGGCGCACTACTGACGCTGCTGGGATTCGCCGGTGCGGTCCTGACGATGGCTGCGGTACTGGCCGTGATCTGGATCAGCAGTCTGGTGCTTTTGAAAAAGGATCTTGGAAAGGCGAAGGCCAAGCCGAAGTTCAAGGACATCTTCTCCAAGAGTCCGGCGATCAACGTGCTGTCCGCGGCGCGGCTGTTCCTGTTCGGTGCGCGGGACGTGTGGTTCGTCATCGCGCTACCGGTGTACCTGAGCACTGTCTTTGGATGGAGTTTCTGGAAGGTCGGCGGCTTTCTGGCGTGCTGGATCATCGGCTATGGCATCGTTCAGTCGATGGCGCCGGCCATTACCGGCAAGCGCAGCGGGCAGGTTCCGGATGGGCGCGCGGCCTTCATCTGGGCGGCGTTGCTGGCGGCGCTACCGGCGGCGATCGCTGTGGGCCTGGCAACCGGTGCATCGCCGCAATGGGTGCTGATCGGCGGGCTGCTGCTATTTGGTGGGCTGTTCGCGGTGAACTCCTCGCTGCATAGCTACCTGATCGTCAGCTACGCCAAGGAAGATGGTGTCTCGCTGGATGTGGGTTTCTATTACATGTCCAATGCGATGGGTCGGCTGATCGGAACCTTGCTCTCCGGCTGGGTGTTCCAGGCCTATGGGTTGCAGGCTTGCCTGTGGGTATCGTCACTCTTCGTGCTGCTCGCCGCGATTATCTCGCTGCGCCTGCCTCGTCACACGCAATAGCTGAGTAGGAAGGTCGGGCGTGAACGCCCGACCCGTATCGCTTAGTAGCTGTACTGCAGCTGTGCCCAGAGTTTATCGGTGTCCACCGAATAGTCGTCCGCGTCATAGGCGGCGTACTTGACCGTTGCGACCAGCCCTTTGACCAGCGGGATGGCGCGGCTGTAACCGATGTTGATCTCTTCCCCGTACTGCTCGCTGCCACGCTCGGCGCGGAAGTCGTGGTACCAGGCCTGCAGCGTGCCGCCGAACAGCGGCAGGGTGCCGCCAAGATAGACATCCTGAACGCCGTCTGCCGGCGTCAGCAGGAAGGTATCGGCCCAGCCCTGAAAGGCGTGCTTGGTGGCCAGCGGCGTCTGGAATGCGCGATTGCCCGGCCCCGAGTCGCCGCCCAGTACTTCCACGCCCGCTTTCAGAGTCGCACCCTTGAGGGCATAGCCCAGCTCGGCCAGGTAGTACTCGCTGCTCAGTTCCTGTGGATTGCCTGAGTAGTCCTGCTGGCGTGCATATTCAAGCGCGTAGCTTAGGTTCTGGATGGCGCCGTTCAGACGCAGGCCTGTGGTCTTGCTGGACAGGGTGCCGAGCGCGGCGGCGGGTGCAGTGGCAATGTTGTCCAGCCCCAGCAGATAGCTGTAAGCGGTGGCCGTCAGCTCCGGTGAATACGCGTAGCGGGCGTTGAACAGATGACTGTGGCCTTCGATGTTGGCCGGGTTGGTGCGATTGTCGAAACGGTTGTCGCCCGGGCCAAAGATCGTGTTGATGTTGTCGATGTAGGCGTAGGTCAGCGTCAGCTTGTCGAGCGGTTGCAGTTGGCCCAGCACACCGTCGTAGGTCTGCTCGTTCTGCCGCCAACCAACCCCACCGACGAAGCGCTGATTGTCGAGATTTATCCGCTGACGGCCGCCGATGGCGCTGCCGAACGCATGGTCGTAGCGCAACAGCGCCTGGTTGATTTCGCTGCCGTCGGGATCGGGTACTGCCGAGTAGTCGGTCTGCCCGTTGCGAGTGCTGTTGTAGGCGGCGTCACCCAATCGGCTTACGTTGTCTGCTTCGACCAGCGCCGACAAGCCGTACCACTTGCCAGTCTGAACGCCGACACGGGTGCGCAGCGTCTGAGCGTTGGCGTGCTTCAGCGCGTTGTCCTGGTCGACGTGCTCATAGCGATAGCGCAGGTCCAGAATCGGCTTCGCGTCGGTGAACAGACTGCTGAAGGTTTCCTGGGCGAAAACGGCTGGGCTGCATAACAGTCCAGCGCTCAGCAGGTAGGGAGTCAGGTGATGTGAGTGCAGGTTCTTCATGTGCCGCTCCGTTGTGGATATCGGAGCGAACGATAGGCTGCTTGCTATTTTTGCCATTGACAGCAATCAAGGGCGGCAAAGGCTCTGGGACGGCCTATCGACGCATCCCGGTAGCCTTTCCGCACTGAATATCTAGTGGGGCAGGACGGCCCTCAGCATGCCGATATCGTGGGTAGCGCGCTGAATCAGCGCAGCGGCATTCGGCCCTGACTTGTCCTGGGCGTTGCGCCGGCCGCGACGCCAATGCGTCATAGGCTGCAGTGCGCTGATATCCGATCGGGTGACCAGTTCTTCGAGTGATCGCTTGCTCATGTTCGCGTCCTCACGTCGTGAGTTCGGTGGAGCGTCCGTGCGCCATGGGGGAGTCCATGAGCAGAGAATGCGCGCGGTTTGTTACAGCGGTTTGGCAGTGCCGGGCAGGCGGATGAACGGCGGCGCAGGCTGCGCCTCAGACCTCGCCGATCGCGCTGACGCTGGTGATGCCGGCGTTCCAGATCATCTCGTAATGGGCGGTCTGGACGATGGAGAGGACGCACCGCGGCGTCATCAGCGCCCAGCAATGCTGGCCCGGTTTGCGCACGGAGTGATAGCGCAAACCCGGAAAGCCATCCTCCCGCAACCGGCGGCCGAACTGCCGCGCTGCGGAATAGTCATTCGCAGCGTAGATCGGGTCAGTCGGTGTGATGGTCGTGGCGTCCAGCAGTCCTGCTTCATTGAACTGGCATGAGAGTCCGCGGAAAACGAAGCGCTCGAAGTTCAGCCCCTCGACGTTGGACCAATACAGCTCCTGATGATGGCGTACCTCGGCCAGCGCCGTTTCCATGCTGTCAGCCAGATAGAGCACGCCGTAACTGCCATCGCTGAAGCGTGAGCCGGCGGGATTCACATGGGTGAAGGGAGCGGTGGCGTAGGAACAGCCGGGTACGCCGAACGGAATTTCCGAGCGGGGGATCAGTTCAAGGCGGCCCGTCTCGTTGTGCAGGCGCGGGTTGGTCAAAGCCTGCAGCTGGTAGAGCATTTCGAATTCATCGGCGTCGGCCACGTCATCGAACAGATCAATGGGCGGAAACTTCGAATTGACCAGCCGGTACGCCTGGAGTCGGCCTTCTGGCCGGACTGGCAGCCGTTGCGGCACTACCACTGCGCGCCCCGCATGCTGTCGATCCGCCGGAACGACTCGTACAGCGAAATCATGTCGCCCTGCGCCATGACCTCCAGCGGCGAGCGCCCATTGAAGAACTCGTTGTGGTTGGGCATGCCGGGAAAGCCGTAGGTATTGTCCGGGTTATCGAAGATCAGCCGCAGGGCTGCATGAATATTCAGAATGAAGCTGACCCGCTGCATCTGATCCGGATCCAGGCTGACCGACCAATCCGGATTGCGCAGCTTGGCCCGCGCATGGGTGCTGCGAGAAATGCGCAGAATCCGACAAGCCTGCTCGGTAGTTGCCTGCCATTTATCAAGAATGTTCACTGCGGCGCGTAGGCCGGTAGCGCACTGATCCTTGGTAAAGGTGACAGCTTCCTGAAGAGTCGAGCTCATAAATAATCGCCTCTTTTAAATCTATGGATACACAATAGCACTATTTGTATCTGCAGATAAAAGAGTGAGTAAAAGAACTCTCATCAACGAGCTCCGGTAGCCTTTGAGGTAAGTAAGACGAAGCGAAATTTCGTGTCGGTAACCCGGAGCCAAACAGGTGTCTTAGCACTGAACGTGTCTGAAGCTTTGGCGTTAGTTGCGGAAACTGGAGTTTTACGGAATGCCGAATGGCAGCTAGCAAGGATAGCCAGCGAGAAGTGGTGCCCGGAGCGGGGGTCGAACCCGCATACCCTTTCGGATGAGGGATTTTAAGTCCCTTGCGTATACCAATTTCGCCATCCGGGCGGAGACTGCATTGCAGTGCGCCGATGGGGAATCGGCGGCGCAGGACTATAGCGAGCCTCCGAAGCCCACGCAACCAGAACGACCTGCGTTCAGCCACTGGAATTCCCAGATAAGGCCCACCAGCTGGGCAACAGGCGACGGACCTGCGGACGGCTGAAGCGGTCATCGATCAGATGCACGACGCCCTCGTCCTGCTGTGTGCGGATCACTCGTCCGGCGGCCTGCACGACTTTCTGCAGGCCGGGGTAGAGATAGGTGTAGTCATAGCCGTGACCGCGTCCGAATAGCTCGTCGAGCCGTGTCTTGAACTGCTCGTTGACGGGATTGACCTGCGGCAGGCCAAGCGTTGCGACAAATGCGCCAATCAAACGCTGGCCGGGCAGGTCGATGCCTTCGGCGAAAGCGCCGCCAAGTACGGCGAAGCCGATCCCCTCGCTGTGTTCGGTAAAACGATCGAGAAAGGCATTGCGCGCCGCTTCCTGCATGCCGCGAGTCTGTTCCCAGAAGGGGACATCAGGGTAGTGTTCGCGTAGCAGCGCGGTGACCTGCTGCAGGTAATCGAAGCTGCTGAAGAACGCCAGATAGTTGCCGGGGCGCTCGAGGTACTGGCGGGCAACCAGTTCGACCACAGCGCCCAGCGAGGCCTGTCGATCCTGGTAGCGGGTCGAGACATGCTCGGCCAGGCAGACCCGCAGCTGCCGGCTCTGGAACGGCGATTCGACGTCGATCCAGGCGCTGGCGGCAGGCAGGCCCAGCATGTCGGCATGGAACCTGCGCGGGCTCAGCGTGGCGGAGAACAGCACACTGGAGCGCGCCTGCGCCAGGCGGGGGGCGAGAAAAGGGGCGGGCACCACGTTGCGCAGACAAAGGATCGAACGACGGGCCTTGCTGCGAGCAGTCGCCGGCAGCAGGCTGACATCGAACAGCGAATGCGCGCCGAACAGCTCGGCGACCCGACAGAAATGCATGGCGTCGAAATAGGCCCGCTGCAGATCCGCATCCAGCCCTGCAGGCTGCTCGCCTAGATAGTCGGTGATGGCGCTGACGGCCTGCTGCAATGCACCCAGCAGCTTGAGCGGCAGCTCGGCCTGCACTTGGTAGGTCGCCACCTGCTCGCGATGCAGCTCGTTCCAGCAGCGCTGAACGCGGCTCAGCGGGCGCTTCAGCGGCGCGGGTGCCTTGCTGCTGAGACCGACGAAGGTGCGCTGGTCGAGTTCCGCGCTGTACATGCCGCGCGCTCGTTCGAGCAGGTTGTGTGCCTCGTCCACCAGCACGCATGCTCGCCAGTCGTTGCTCTGGGTCAGGCCGTAGAGCAGGGCGCTGATGTCGAAGTAGTAGTTGTAGTCACCCACCACAACATCTGCCCAGCGCGCCAGTTCCTGGCTCAGGTAATACGGGCAGACCTCATGCTCGAGCGCAACGCCTCGCAGCGTCGCCTGATCGAGCATGCAATGTTGCAGCGCTGCGGCGCGAGCGGCAGGCAGCCGATCATAGAAACCTCTGGCCAATGGGCAGGATTCGCCGTGACAGGCCTTGTCCGGATGCTCGCAGGCCTTGTCCCGGGCGATCAGTTCGAGCACACGCAATTCGCCCGCGCCACTGCGCCGTAGCGTGTGCAGTGCATCCAGTGCCAGCTGGCGGCCGGAGGTTTTCGCCGCGAGAAAGAACAGCTTGTCGAGCTGCTGGCCGGGAAACGCCTTGAGTTGCGGAAACAGCGTGGCAAGGGTCTTGCCGATACCGGTCGGCGCCTGCGCCATCAGCGTGGTGCCTGTGCAGGCCGCCTTGTAGACCGCCTCGGCCAGCTGCCGCTGGCCGGCACGAAAATCGTCGTGGGGAAAGCGCAGATTGGAAAGTGCCTGGTCGCGCGCGGCGCGGTGGGCCATTTCCTGTTCGGCCCAGGCGATGAACGCCTGGCACTGGGTCTCGAAGAACGCACGCAGCGCCGCTGCAGCGTGGCGTTCGACGAACAGCGTTTCCTTGTGGCTGGTGACGTCGAAATAGACCAGTGCCAGTTCGAGTTCATCGAGCCCACGCGTCTGGCACAGCAGCCAGCCGTAGAGCTTTGCTTGCGCCCAGTGCAGCTGGCGGTGGTTGGCCGGCTGGCGTTCCAGGTCGCCGCGAAAGGTCTTGATCTCTTCCAGGCGATTGCGCGCCGGGTCGTAGCCATCGGCGCGGCCGCGCACGCTCAGCTGCCCGTATTGCCCCGCCAGGGCGATCTCGCGCGCGTAGCCGTCGCCGCGCCTGGCGGTGACCTGGGCGTGCCCGGCGATGCCTTCCAGCGCGCTGGGCGAGGGCGTGAAGCGCAGATCCAGATCGCCGACCTTGGCGGTGAATTCGCAGAGCGCGCGCACCGCGACCCGATAGCTCACGCCATGACCTCGGCCCACTGCACATGGCAGACGGCAATGGGCAAACCGTGCTGATGGGCATAGTCGATCCAGCGCTTCTGGTTGTCCTGCAGGCGATCGCCTGGGCCCTTCACTTCGATCATGCGATAGCGGCGCGCTTCCGGCCACAGCTGGATCAGGTCCGGGAGGCCAGTGCGATTGCCAGTGACGTCCGCCAGGATGCGCTGGAACAGCAGCTTCAGGTGCGCGGCGGGAATGCAGTCCAGCGCCTGCGCCAACAGCTGTTCGTCGAGCAGGCCCCAGGCGACGAACGCGTTATGGATGCCGAGCTTCGCCTGGAAGGTGCGCCAGATGCAGTCACGGTAGTCATCGCTGTCGAGGCAGGCCAGGCAGGCGGCGAACAGACCGGCGCGGCGCTGGTGGAAGTCCGCGCGGTTCAGGTCAGCCGGCGCCCAGTGGAACGGGTGAAAGAACGCACCGGGCAACGGCGCGAAGATCGCGTCCCAGCAGAGCAGGCCGAACAGCGAGCCGACCAGGGCGTTTTCCACGTAATACACCGGAGCGTCCGGCGTCGTCAGATGCTCGCGCACCGCCTGTTCGACGCTGCCGGTGGGCCTTGGCAGGACCAGATCGAGCTGTTCCGGCTTGCGGCTGCGTGTTCGCTCGGTCGGGATGCCCAGGTTGCGTTGCAGTCGGGGCAGGATGCGCTGCAGCTGCTGCGCTTCATGTTCGCTTTCCGGCACAGCCCGGGCCTGAAGCAACAGATCCAGAGCTGCCGCTGGCTGGCCGCTGCGCTCCAGTACCCGAATCGCCCGCTCACGCGCACCGGGATAGTGATTGGACGCGTGCACGCGCAAGGCCTCGTCCAACTCGCCGAGTCGCTCGAACTGCTGGCCGATACGCAGCAGCAGCTTGCCGCGGCGACTTTCCAGCCAGGCATTGCCGAACGGCGCGGCCGGTACTGCTGCCAGGATTTCCGCCAGCGGCTCACCGGCATCGAAGCGCTCGCGACAGCGATGCAGATGCAGATAGGCATCCAGCTCGGCACGCGAGTTGAACGCCCGCGAGGCGGGGGAAAAGGGCACCTGCTCATAGCGATAGACGCCCAGATCGGCCAGGACGAACTCCGACCAGTCCTGATGGATATTGCCGAAGAACAGCAGGCGCAGCCGCTCGCAGAGTTCGTCGATGCACAGGGCAAACACTGCGTCCTCGGAACCCGCCCACCATGTCCCGAAGGGCTTGGCCAAGTCATGGACGGCATGCAGCCGTTCGAGCAGCTCGGCCTTGCGCAGTCCGGCCGCGTTCGCCGCGCCGAACAGCTGCAGCAGCTCGCTCTTGGTCAGCAGGCTGAACAGCTGTTCCAGCGTCAGCTCACGCCCGGCATCGATCCAGCCTTGCTCGATCAATGGCGCGGCCGCCTGACGCGGACAGCCGATCTCCCCATAGCGCAGCTTGCTGGCCCGAAACAGCGCGCCCTTGCGCATCACCATACGCACCAGCAGCGCCTGGGACGGCTGTGGTAGTACGGCGAAACGCTCGATGAAGACGCGCTCTGTTTCGACCAGCAGGTCGCCATGATGCCGGCCTACCCAGGCCAGAACCTGCTGGAAGTTGTCGAGATAGTAGAAGGGGTTTTCCAGGGCCTGGCGCATCGCACATCCGATAAAGCTGGGGGCGCGGGCGGCCCGCTCGAAAGCTGGCTATTTATACAGTTCGAGCGATGTTTGGCAATGGCCGGTGATCAGCGGAAGCGGCGGGGCGGCTGGATGCCGCCCCTGCAGCGATGGATCGATCAGACCGTGCGCGAGAAGCGTCCGCGCTGTTCGCCGCCGAGATAGGCATCGAAGGCCATGGCGACGTTACGCATCATCAGCTGCCCCTGCGGCAGGAGAATCAGCGCGTCGTCGCGCAGCTCCACCAAGCCATCGGCAACCGGCTCAGCCACTTTCGCCAGCGAATCGGCGAAATAGCTGCGGAAGTCGATGCCGTGCTTCTGCTCGATCTGCCGGTAATCGATGCGCCCATGGCACATCAGCGAGACGATCACGTCGCGGCGCAGGCGGTCGTCGTCGCTCAGCTTGTAGCCGCGGTGCACCGGCAGCATGCCCTCGTTGAGGCGCGCGTAGTACTGCGAGAGCTCCTTGACGTTCTGGCTGTAGCTGTCGGCGACCTTGCCGATGGAGGAAATGCCCAGGCCGATCAGGTCGCAATCGGCGTGCGTTGAATAGCCTTGGAAGTTGCGTTGCAGCGTGCCGTTGGCGCGCGCCAGGGCCAGTTCATCTTCCGGCAGGGAGAAGTGATCCATGCCGATATAGATGTAGCCGGCGGCGGTAAGGCGCTTGATGGTCAGCTCCAGCAGCTCCAGTTTGCGCTCGGGCGGTGGCATGTCCTCGGGACGAATCAGCTTCTGCGCCCGTACCAGCTCCGGCAGGTGGGCGTAGCTGTAGGCCGCGATGCGATCCGGGCGGATATCGATGATCTTGTCCAGGGTCGTGTCGAAGCTCGCCACCGTCTGCAGCGGCAGGCCATAGATCAGGTCGACGCTGATCGACTTGAACTGCGCATCCCGGGCAGCCTGGACCAGCTCGCGAGTCTGCTCTTCGGTCTGGATGCGATTGACGGCGATCTGCACCTGCTCGTCGAAGTCCTGCACACCGAAGCTCAGGCGATTGAAGCCCAGCTTGCGCAGGCCGTGGATCTGCTCGGGCGTGACGGTGCGCGGATCGACTTCCAGAGAGAACTCGTGGTTGTCGCTGTCATCCATGTTGAACGCCTGATGCAGACTGGCCATCAGGTCAGCCAGCTGCTCGCTGGTGAAGTAGGTCGGCGTGCCACCCCCCAGGTGCAGCTGCGTCAGTTTGCGTGAGCGATCGAACAGCTCGCCCTGCATGGCGATTTCACGCTTGAGGTACTCGAGATACTCGACCGCGCGATCGGTCTTGTGGGTGATGATCTTGTTGCATGCGCAGTAGTAACAAAGGCTCTTGCAGAAGGGGATATGGATGTATACCGACAGCGGCTTGGGCGGTTGCGCCTGATTGCTGCGTGCAGCCGCGGCGCGATAGTCGTCCTGGGCGAAGGCCTGATGAAACTGCGGAGCAGTCGGGTAGGAGGTGTAGCGCGGACCGGGACGGTCGTATTTCTCGACCAGGGCCCGGTTGAAGCTCGGCAGTTGGTCCATGTTCGTTTTCACCTAAGGGTTGAATTCGGAGTCAGGCGCGGAACGCGGTGTCACCCTCGGGTGTGTCCGGCTCAGGCAGGTCATGGGCGCGGATTATGGACGATTCGGTCCGGCGCGCCGACTGTCTCAGATCAAGAATAGCGCCCCGCTGGCACCCCGAGCCGCACCGTTGGGCGCTTCGGGGTGTGGATCGGGCACCGCGGAAGCTGGGCGAACAGCGGCCTCGCCACTGCGATCAGAGCTTGAACTGTCCGACCAGGCGGTTCAGTTCGGTGGCCAGGCGCACCAGCTCATCGCTGATCTCGGAAGTCTGAGTCGCGTCAGTCGAGGTGGTGTCAGCAATGCGGCTGATGGTCGAAATGTTGCGATTGATCTCTTCGGCAACCGCGCTTTGCTGTTCGGCGGCCGTGGCGATCTGCGTGTTCATCTCATTGATGGTGCCGACTTCGGTGGCTATCACGCCAAGGCTCTGTGCGGCCTTTTCGACGCACTGCGACCCTGAGCGCGCACGCAGTTGCGCTTCTTTCATCGCTTGCACCGCATTGCGTACGCCGCTTTGTAGCTGTTCGATCATCGCCTGAATTTCTTCGGTGGATTTCTGCGTACGCGAGGCGAGGGTGCGCACCTCATCGGCCACCACGGCAAAGCCACGGCCTTGCTCGCCGGCGCGTGCCGCTTCGATGGCGGCGTTAAGGGCGAGCAGGTTGGTCTGTTCGGCAATGCCGTTGATCACACCGAGCACCATGTCGATGCTGGCACTGTCGCTTTCGACACGCTGAATGACTTGCGCTGCTTTCTCGATTTCGGCGATCAGCACCTCAATGCCATCGAGCGCTTCGGTCGCCACCTTCACACCGGCCTTGGACTCGGTATCCGCTCCGGCGGATGCGGTAGCGGTCTGGTTGGCGTTGCGTGCCACTTCCTGCACCGTTGCACTCATCTCGTTCATCGCTGAGGCAACCATATCTGTCTCGCTGCGCTGCTCGTTGACTGCCGCCAGGGTCTTCTCCGCCACATGGGATACGCGCTCGGAGACATCGGTCAACTGATGGGTGACGCCGGCGACGGCTTCCAGGCTGTGACGGAACTTGCCGATCATCCGGTTGAACGCATCGCCCATGGCACCGATCTCGTCCTTGGCGCCGATTGCCACGCTGCGGCTCAGATCTTCATCTTCGGCCATCGCATTCATGGTATGCCGCATGGCGTTGATGCGACGGATGATCACGTGGCGCACCGTCATGCACATAACCACCACGCCAATGACCAGCAGCAGCAACTGGATGGCGCCACTGATCATGATGTTGCGGTCGACCTCCTGATCCAGCGCCTTGAGGTCATAGCTGATGCGCACCGCACCCATCACCGCGTTCTCCGCGACCTGGTGACAGGTCAGGCAGTTGGTACCACGGTAGTCCGCGTGGGCAAGGATCGGATTGATGACGGTCAGCACGCGGCCGCCGCTCTGCTTGTTGACTTCGATGATGCCTTCGCCGCTCAGTGCCCGGCGGTCCAAGGCGTCGACAGGGGACTGATGGTCGAAGCCCGGACCGAACACCTTGGTGACCTCGTCGCTGCGGATGATGCGGGCGTCGATTACACCAGGGCGGGCGAGAATCTTTTTACGCAAGACCTCACGTTGCGCCATGGTGCCGGTGAGCATCATGGTGTTGATGCTATCGAAGTAGGAGTCGGCGGCATCCTTGGTCTGTTGCTCCACTACCTGCAATACCAAGCGCTTTTCCGTACTGGCGGCAATGAACAGCGAGGCGGACATGATCGCCACCAGCACCAGTACCAGGGCCAGATTGATTTTGGTCTGCACGGACATTTGTCGAGAGGCGGAGCTGTTCATGTTTTTCCTTAGGACTACTGCCACCGGAGTAGCTGCCATTGCGCACTATTGTTCTGTTTTCCCACGACGCAGCGATGGGTTAGCAATCTGAATCCCCTATCGGCGACTTGCCGGATTTCTTGAAGATCGCCGCGAATGCTAGCCATGCGCCATTACTGAGCGCGCTATGGTATTGCGTTCCGCTCTATATGGAGCGCATCGAGAGATCAACGGAATGTGCAAATACAGCTTTCAATGACCCAGATCAGTGGGGTGGCCCGTTCGTATGGGGGCAATCTGGTCATGCGCCTGTAACGACAGGCAGATGAAGATGCGGTTAATGCAATGCTCCATATGGGTGCAAATGAAAAGAGAGCAGTGACCTGCTTTACAGAATGGCAAAGCGATATTAGCGTTGCCGACCCGTCTGGATCGCGAGCGTAGAACCGCTCCGGGTGGCGGGCATATTTTCTGCATCTACCCATTGCGCTCGCTGCGAACCCCTATGGAAAACGATGGTCGTAGGCTCTACGCCAGAAAGACCGGGCAACACCGCAAGGCAGCTGCTGAATCGACAAGCAGTGCATCGACTGGAACCTTCATTTCAAGGACTCACATGATCAAAAAATGCCTTTTCCCCGCTGCCGGATATGGCACACGTTTTCTTCCCGCAACCAAGGCCATGCCCAAGGAAATGCTGCCGGTGGTGAACAAGCCGCTGATTCAGTACGGGGTTGAAGAGGCACTAGCGGCTGGGCTTAACCAGATCGCGATCGTTACCGGGCGTGGCAAGCGCTCGCTGGAAGACCATTTCGACATCAGCTACGAGCTGGAACACCAGATCCGCAACACCGACAAGGAAAAGTACCTGGTCGGTATTCGCCGCCTGATCGACGAGTGCAGTTTTTCCTACACTCGCCAGGTTGAAATGAAAGGCCTGGGTCACGCGATCCTCAGCGGTCGTCCTTTGATTGGCGACGAGCCGTTCGCCGTGGTGCTGGCGGACGACCTGTGTATCAACCTGGATGGCGATCCCGTGCTGGCGCAGATGGTCAAGCTGTACAACCAGTTCCGTTGCTCGATCGTGGCGATTCAGGAAGTGCCGCCGGAAGAGACCAGCAAGTACGGCGTAATCGCCGGCGAGATGATCCGCGATGACATCTATCGCGTGAGTCACATGGTCGAGAAACCCAAGCCCGAAGATGCGCCGTCCAACATGGCGATCATCGGCCGCTACATCCTGACACCGGACATCTTCGACCTGATCGAGCAGACTGAGCCCGGCAAAGGTGGCGAAATCCAGATCACCGACGCGCTGATGCGCCAGGCCCAGGATGGCTGCGTGCTGGCGTACAAGTTCAAGGGCCAGCGCTTCGACTGCGGTAGCGCCGAGGGCTACATCGCGGCGACCAACTTCTGCTACGAACACTTCTACCTGACCGGTAAGGCGTTCTGAACAAATTGGGCCACCTTCGGGTGGCCCAATTCGTTTCAGGGCAGTGGCATGTCTTCTGCGCCCGGGCCTAGCGGCTGTCCGTAGCTGAACTCGACATAGTTACCCGCCGGGTCGCGCAACCCGCAGTAATAGCCCACCGGATAGGGTTCGTCGCGTGGCTCCCATATGAGACAGCCGTCGTCGCGCGCGCGGTCCGCAATCTCATCGACCTCTTCACGACTGGCTAGCGCAAAACCGAAATGACTGTAGTCGTTTGCTGCCAGCGCTCGATCCATGCCGCCAGGCATCATCACAAAAATGATCTCGCGTTCCTTTCCAGGCTCCGCCATCCAGACGATTCGTGAGCCCTTTCCGGGACGCTCATGGAACACGTGCATGCCGCAGAACCGCTCATAGAAGGCGATACAGACGTCCAGATCAGGCACATGCAGGGCAAGGTGGGTTAGGGTGGGGCGCATGGGGCACTCCTTCGGTGAACCAGAGCGATTGCGTGGGTTATGCTGTCGCTACAGAAGGAGACAACATTACATGGCTTACGACTTCGATCTATTCGTCATCGGCGCGGGTTCTGGTGGTGTGCGTGCGGCGCGCTTCGCTGCGGGTTTTGGTGCCAGGGTGGCCGTTGCCGAGAGTCGCTATCTGGGCGGCACCTGCGTCAATGTCGGTTGCGTACCGAAGAAGCTCCTGGTCTACGGTGCCCACTACGCTGAAGACATCGGCCAGGCGCAGGGTTACGGATGGACCATCGATGGCGCCACCTTCGACTGGAATACCCTGATCGCCAACAAGGACCGTGAGATTCAGCGTCTCAATGGCATCTATCGCAGCATCCTGGTGGACAGTGGCGTAACTCTTCTGCAGGCGCACGCCCGGCTGGTCGACGCGCATACCGTCGAGGTCGAAGGCAAACGGTATAGCGCCGAACATATCCTGATCGCCACTGGCGGCTGGCCGCATGTCCCGGAAATCGCTGGTCGCGAACATGCCATTACTTCCAACGAAGCGTTCTATCTCGAATCCCAGCCGCGCCGCGTGCTGGTTGTCGGCGGCGGCTACATCGCCGTCGAATTCGCCTCGATCTTTCATGGCTGCGGCGCGGATACCACGTTGCTGTATCGCGGCGAGCTGTTCTTGCGCGGTTTCGATGGTTCGCTTCGCGATCACCTGAAGGACGAGATGATCAAGAAGGGCGTGGATCTGCAGTTCAACGCCGACATCGTTCATATCGACAAGCAGCCCGATGGCAGCCTGCTCGCCACGCTGGAGGACGGTCGCACCCTGGAGGCTGACTGCATCTTCTACGCGACGGGCCGCCGCCCAATGCTCGACAACCTGGGCCTGGAACAGGCCGGCGTGGCGCTGGACGCTCGCGGCTTCATTGCCGTCGACGATGAATATCGCACCTCGGTGTCTTCGATTCTGGCAATCGGCGATGTGATCGGTCGTATCCAGCTGACGCCAGTGGCATTGGCCGAAGGTATGGCGGTTGCGCGCCGGCTGTTCAAACCCGAGCAATACCGCAAGGTCGACTACGCAACCATCCCTACCGCGGTATTCAGCCTGCCGAACATGGCCACAGTCGGCTTGACCGAAGAGGAAGCGCGCGAGAAGGGCTACAAGGTCACCATCTTCGAAAGTCGCTTCCGGCCAATGAAGCTGACCATGACCGATAGCCTGGAGCGCAGTCTGATGAAGCTGGTGGTGGACGCCGAAACCGACCGTGTACTCGGCTGCCATATGGCCGGGCCGGAGGCCGGCGAGATCATACAGGGACTGGCCGTGGCGCTGAAGGCAGGTGCTACCAAGCAGGTGTTTGACGAAACCATGGGCATTCACCCGACGGCGGCCGAAGAGTTCGTCACTATGCGCACGCCAGCTGAGATTTAAACGGGGGGAGGGGCGTGCCGGATGTAGCGGCACGCCGGACTGTCAGTGATGGTGGCCCTGTGTGGTGCCGCCCGCGGCGGGGGCATCGACCTCGATGCTCACCTCGGTAGTGACTTCCGCACCGTTATCGAACTGCAGGGTCACCGGGAAACTCTCGCCGGCAACCAGGGGCTGCTTCAGCCCGAACAGCATTACGTGGTTCCCGCCCGGCTTGAATTCCACCTTGCCGGCCGCCGGTACCTCCACCGAATCGATCTGCTGCATTTTCATCATGTCGCCCTGATGCACATGGGTGTGCAGTTCGGTCTTCTCCGCTCGCGACGTCTGCGCGCCAATCAGGCGTTGAGGCTGCTGCCCGCGATTTTCCAGAACGAAATACACCGCCCCGGTGGGCGCGCTCGGCGGCATCGCGCGCGACCAGGCCTGGCTGATGGCGAGCTCAGGCGCCGCTTGTGCCGGGGCTTGGTGGTCGTGGTTATGTTCCTGCGCAACGGCAGGCAGGCAGAGCGCCGCAACAGTGCCGGCAGCCAGTAAGCGAAGCAGCATGACAAAACTCCAGTTCCATTGAGATTGCGCCATATTACGCTGCTCGAGCCGCAGCGGTACCCGCAAACGCTCTGACGGCTGCTTGCCGGGAGTGAGTCAGCAGCCAACCGCGGCGAGTGTGGTGCGTCGATTTGCCACAGGCGCACCAGTCACACTATATTGCGACGCCGCGGTCTATCCACGCCTCGGCTGCCCGAAGCGTTGCATGGTTGCGCTGGGTGTCCCGCTTGCCCATGATCCGGCGGCGCTCGGTTCGGCGCTCCCATTCTGCAAGTCGAGCAAGCCCCTTGTAGAAACCAGTCAGCAAACCTCTTTCACCTCGGTCCTGATGGGGCCCTCGGTTGTTATTCGCGATCCCGCGAGACGGCGACAAGTGTTTATATGGATATGGTTTCTATGGGCTCTGGAAAATCGCGATTCTTTGTATCTGGTCTCTGTGCAGCTGGTCTCGCTTCCATTTTCACCGTCAGCTGGTGGCTACATCCGGACCGTGCAGTCTCTGGCTTTGCCGTAACGGCTGGTTCCGCTGAGTTGGCGGGCGCGCCGACACCGTTCTACAGCACCCGCTTTGCATCTTCCGATCTCGACGAGTTCGTGCATGCATCATCAGTGACATCGCTTCCAGATGGCGGGTTGATGGCCGTCTGGTTCGCAGGTTCGCGCGAGGGCGCGGCGGACGTTCAGATCCGCGGAGCACGCTATGACGCTCTGACGGCCGAGTGGGGCGAAGAGCTGGTCCTGGCAACCCGTGAATCAACCCAACAAGCCACCCGCAAGTACATACGCAAACTGGGCAATTCGGTCATCGCCCTGGCTCCCGATAACAGGCTGTGGCTTTTCTATGTGTCCGTATCCATTGGCGGCTGGGCTGGCAGTGCCATCAACACCATGTATTCGGACGACTTTGGCCAAAGCTGGTCGACGCCCAAGCAGCTGATCACCACGCCGTTCCTGAATATCAGTACGCTGGTTCGCAACGCCCCGGTATTTCACCGTGACGGCACCATTGGCCTACCCGTCTATCACGAGTTCCTCGGTAAGTTCGCCGAGTACCTGTACATCAGCCCGACCGGTGATGTGGTCGGTAAAAGCCGAATCAGCATGGGCACCGATTCGCTGCAGCCCACGGTAGTGCCGATGGACGAGCAGAACGCCATCGCCATGCTGCGTTACGCAGGCGTGACGCACCACCGTGTGCTAGCCAGCCGCACCGAGGATGCGGGCAGAACCTGGAGCAAGCCTTTCCCGATCGATCCAGCCAATCCCAACTCGGCACTCGCGGCGGTGGCTACACCGAATCACGGGCTGCTGGTCGCCTTGAACGATCTTGAGGATGGCCGTTTCCGCCTTCGCCTGATGGAAACCAACTCCAGCCTCGAACTCTGGAAGCCGGTAATCGACCTGGACGAGTCCCCCGATCCGGAAGGCAATCCGTTCAGCCCCCAGGCCTATCGGGAAATCATCGGCGACAAGTTTCGCCTCTCCAGCGGGCCGCGGCGTCTGTCGTTGGTAGATGAGTTTCTGACAAACCTTGACCAACGTGTTTGCAATACCCACGGCTGCGACTTCGAGTACGAGTATCCCTATTTCATCCGAAGTGCCGACGGCCTCTACCACCTGGTTTATTCCTGGAACAACACCTTCATCAAACACGTCAGCTTCAATGATGCCTGGCTAATGGAGCAGCTCTGATGCTTGGACTCTGGCAAGCGCATCTGACCTTTGCGCTATTTGCATTCGTTGTTCTTCCTGGTTTTGGCTTCGGCCGGCTTGCCCAGGGGCTTCGTTTGCTACTTCTTCTGGCGGTCAGCTTCGTTAGCGTGGATGGGCTTTCCCTTGCTGCGTACATGCGCAGCTTCACCGACGATGTCGCGATCACGACGCTGGTGGCGCTGGCTTTCATCGCTGCGGTGCGCCTGGGCCTGCTGGATGCGCCGAAGCAGAGTGTTCGCGTACAGCTGCTGATCGTGATGGCAGCACTGACGTTGTTTCTGTATCCGGCGACGATGGGGCTTTCCTACCTGGATCCCTATCAATTGGGCTACGACCCGCGCCCGTTGATCGTGACTGTGGGCGTGTTGGCCTTCGGGTTGTTGCTGCTGAGGAATTGGCTGGGGGTGAGCATGCTCGGTCTCGCTACCCTGGCGTTCAGCCTCGGGCTCAAGCCTTCGCCTAACTATTGGGACTATCTGCTCGACCCGTTCATCGCCTTGTTCAGCTGCGGAGCGTTGATCGGCTACGCAGTTAGGGTAGTCGCGCGCAGGCCAGCGAAGGCATCGCAAGAACTGAATCAGCCGACGAGCCTGTGATGGCTGGGCTGCGCTACTTGACGATTAGAGGAATGGAATGATGGATTGGGTTCGCTCGCGACGTTTGCACTACTGGTTTGGTGCAGTCGGGATTCTGTTTCTCACGCTGGCCGTGTTGCGCGGGATTTTCTTCGTTGGTTTTTCAGGCTTCGAGGCCAGCGCGCTAGGTGACATCGACGCCGTGCCGGAAACGCTGGGCATCGGCCTGCGCTTCGACCTTCGCCTGGCCATCTTGCTGATGCTCCCGATTGCCTTGCTGGCGTGGCTGCCGAAGTGGAACCTGACCCGCTCGCGAACCCTTCGTTGGCTGGCGCGTCTTTATCTCGCGCTGGCGCTCGGAGCAGTGCTGCTGGTCTACATCATCGATTTTGGCCATTACGCCTATCTGGGCGTGCGCATCAACGCCACGGTGTTGCGTTTTCTCGAAGACGCGCAGATTTCGACCGACATGGTCTGGCAAACCTACCCGGTAGTCTGGATCACCCTCGGCTGGGCTACCGCCACTGCTCTGGTCTGGTGGCTGCTGCTGCGCATCGAGCGCGTAACGCTGGATCGCCCGGCAAGACCCATCAGCCGCCTTTCGCTGATCTGGGGCAGCGCTTTGATGGTGGTGGCCGTTTTCGTCGCAATTCTGGGGCGCGTTGATAACATCAACCTGGAAAATCCGGTGCCGTTGCGGTGGAGTGACGCGTTCTTCTCCGGCGACAACCAGATTGCCGCGCTCGGCCTGAACCCGGTGATCTTCCTCTACGACACCCTGAAGGTGCCCAATCAGCCGTACGATCGTGAGCAGGTCGAGGCCCACTACGATGTCGTCAGCCGCTATCTGAGCGTCGATCAGCCTGATGCCAAATCGCTGAATTTCAGCCGGGAGCAGGGCGCCCAGCCCTATGCACTTGGCAAGCGACCAAACGTTGTCTTCGTCATGCTCGAATCGCTGGGAACGAGTGCAGTGGGCGCATACGGCAACCCGCTGAACCCAACTCCGAACATCGATCGGTTGGCCCAGCAGAGCTGGTTCTTCAAGAACTTCTACGTGCCCGTTACTGGCACGGCGAAAACGGTCTGGGCCAGCATCTCTGGCGTGCCCGACGTATCACGCCAGGAAACCGCAACGCGCAACCCGCTGATTACCCGCCAGCACAGCCTGATCAACGCACTGCAGGGATACGACAAGTACTACATGATCGGCGGCAACTCCGGTTGGGCGAACATGAATGCGCTGATCCGCCAAAGCATCGACGACATTCAGTTGTATGAAGAGCGCCACTGGAAATCACCGATGGTCGACGTCTGGGGCGTGTCGGATCTGGATCTGTTCAAGGAAAGCGACCGGATACTGCGTGAACAGGGGGAGGGTAAGCCGTTTTTCGCCTACATCCAGACGGCGGGCAACCACCGGCCGTTCACCATTCCCAAGCAGAACGACGGTTTCGAAGTGCGCGACCTGCCACTAGAGACGGTGCAAGGCGCCGGCTCCCGTAGCCTGGCGCAGTACAACGCGGTCCGTCTTCTGGACTTCAACATCGGACGCCTGATGGAGATCGCGCAGGAAGGCGGCTGGTATGACAACACCATCTTCGTGATGTTTGGCGACCACAACACTCGCATCAGCCAGATACCGCACATGCCGCCGGCGTTCGAAAAGCTGGGCCTGGAGAGCAATCATGTCCCACTGTTGATCCACGCCCCGAAGCTTCTGGAGCCACGCGTGATCGAAGAGGCCGTGGGGCTGGCCGACTTGCTGCCGACCGTGCTGGGCATGGCGGGGATGGAATACCGCAACGGGGCAATGGGTCGCGATATCCAGCAGTCGGCGCCGGAAGGCGAGCGGGTTGTTCCGCTTGTATTGCGAGAGGGCACGTTTCCGCTTATCGGCGGCGTTACCAAGGACTTCCTGTTGCAGATGCAGCACGACGGCAGCCAGCCGAGCCTGCATGACATCGCCTCACCGGAGCCACTGGTGGACGTCGCCGAGCAATACCCTGAAGAGTTCCAGCGGCTGGTCAAGCTGACACGAGGACTTCACGAGACGTCGCGGCTGATGCTCTATCAGAACGTCAGGAAAGACTGAAGTCGGGCTGATGGCGCGCGGTGGGAATGCCAATGAGCAAGCTCCCGCCGCGACTCAATAGAGGATCATCACCCAGGTTACCGCCACGATGACAAGAGACAGCAGCTGGGCGGCGCTACCCATGTCTTTTGCATTCTTGGACAAGGGGTGGAGTTCATAGGAGATTCGGTCGATGGTTGCTTCGATCGCGGAATTCACCAGCTCGATGACCAGCGTCAGCAGCGGCACGATAACCAGCAACACACGTTCTATCCGGCTTACCTCGAACGTGAACGCCAAAGGAATCAGCACGGCGTTCAGCAGCAGCAGCTGACGGAAGGCAGCTTCACCGGCGACGGCAGCGCGAATACCGGCAATGGAATAGCCAAGCGCTCTGAGGATCCGTTTCAGACCTTGATGCCCTTTGAGTGATTGCGCGTTGAGGTCTTCGATGCTGCTCATATTGGTCTTCCTGACGGAGTGGGCAGCAGTATAAACAGCTGCAAGGCTCCAATGGCAGGCGAGCCAATTCGGATCAAGCCCGCAGCCCAGGCAGTCCGATAGCCGACGATAGCAAATCAGCTGCAATGTCGTCGCCGGCGCCAGTGCGAGCGATATCAAGCGCGGCCTCGCCGCACGCTGTTGCAGCAGGTTGCGGACGATGGCGTGCTTGCTCAGCCCGGGCAAACCCATAACGTAGACGTTGTAAACCCTCGTGGCGCAAGCCGACGCCAAGATGCAGGGCACCCAACGCGCGTTCCTGCCCGAGAATGTCGGCCTGATCGGGCAGCTCGTATGTCGTCTCGAAGTCGAGCAGGCTATCGTCGCAGACGTGATGGAGCTGTTCTGCACGTAGTTCATAGGGTTGCAAATCCAATCTCCCGTTTCGTTACTACATTCACGCAGCCTCTCCTTGATCCAGCGAGCGCAGCGGTTTTCGTCGATTATTTCCGCATTTCCCCATTTCCCCATTTCCCCATTGCCCCGGCCTTGAGAGCCGTCAACCGTTCGAGACGCTCATCCAGCCATGCAAGATATCCGCGACGCCGGTGCGGCATGGGCAACCGCCAGCGAGCTGACATCCAGCAGCTGCACCTCCCGTCCGCGGGTTTCGATCAGACCGGCTTGGCGAGAGCGGGTGAACAGACGGCTGACGGTCTCGGTGGTCAGCCCCAGGTAACTGCCGATCTCCGCCCGGGTCATTGGCAGACTGAAGCGGGTCGGTGACAGACCGCGTCGGGCATGACGTGCCGAAAGATCGAGGAAGAAGGCCATGAAGCGCTGCCCGGCACCTTCGCGGCTATGGCGCAGATGGTCCTGTTCGACCTGCAGTTCGTGGCTGATGAACTTGAACAGCCGGGTACGCAGCTTGGCGTTCGCCGTCAGCAGATCCTCCAGCTCCCCAACCGGAATCGCACACACCAGCGAGGGCTCCAGTGCCATGACATGACTGGCGGATTGGCCACCGGCGAACGCGTCCAGGCCGACTAGCTCGCCAGGAAAGACGAAGCCGGTTACCAGTTCGCGGCCGTCGCTGCCGGTGAGATAGGTTTTCAGAGTGCCGCTGCGCAGCGCATAGACCTGATTGGCCGGATCGCTGGCGCGCGTAAGGTGTTTATGCCGGGCCACCCGGCGATTGTGCCGGATGATGTCTTCCAGCTGGCGTAAGTCCGGGTCGAGCAGTGACGCCGGCAGGCAGACGCCACGCAGTGCACATTCACGGCATTTCAGCGAAGCGGCCTGATCGACGTCCTTGCGTGCGTCCATGAGAGGCTCCTGATCGTGCTGGCTTTTTTCTAGGTCTTTGGCATGACTGTAGCCAAGAAAACGCGAGCCGGCGCGACCGTGCCGGCGACGAAGCCCTAGCGGTACTCGGCAGCGAGAGCAGCCGCAAGCGTGGCGCTCGAGTCGAGAACCGTCAGACGTCGGCCAGCCAGATCAGGGTCGAGCCGGAATGGCGGCACCGTATCGGTGATAACCAACTGGTCGAACACCGGACTTTCCAGCAACTCCGGGCCGCCGGTGAACAGGCCGTGTGCCGCGGCCGCATGCACCTGGCGGGCGCCGGCCGTGCGGCAGGCCTCACCGGCCCGCAGCAACGTGCCGCCGGTGCTGATCAGGTCATCGACGATGATCGCGATCCGATCGCGTACGTCTCCCACCAGCATCGTCCCGGTCACGATGTCGTTGCTGCGGTACTTTTCCATGTACGCACTGCCAACCGAGCGCCCGGTATGCTGCTGCAGAGCCCGACGAAAGGATTCCGCGCGCTTCGCGCCGCCGGCGTCAGGCGACACTGCCACCAGCTCGGCATCGGCGGACAGCTGCGCGAAATGCGCGGCGAACAGCTCAGCGCTTTCGATATGTCGGGTCGGGATGCGAAACGCGTTGTCGAACGCAGCGAGGTTGTGCACTTCGAGCGTAGTCAGTCGGTCCACCCGGCAGGCTTCGAACAGTGCCGCGACATAGCGGGTGATGATCGGGTCCTGAAACTGGGTGCGACGCTCCTTGCGCGCGTAGCAAAGGTAGGGCGCGACCACCTGGACGTGGCGGGCGCCCGCATCCTTGAGCGCGCCGCAGAAGAACAGCAGGCGGCAAAGTTTGTCGTTCACGCTGCGCTCGTCATCACCGTACAGCGCATGGAAGACGGCCACCTTGCGGCCCTCCACCGGAGTCAGAGCGCGGCTTTTGTGCTCGCCGTCCTCGAACGCACGTTCTTCGATTTCAGCGAGCTCGAGCCCCATGTGCCGAGCGACGCGGGCGGCGTACTCCTGTGTGCCTTGTAGCGCGAACAACAGGGGAGGGTGGTTGCTCATGGGTGGCTCCTGGTCGGGCGTAGAGGGACGGGCGCAAGCTGCGGGTAGCCCAGCCCCAGCGCCTGGTGATCGAGCAGATAGATGTGCGCCTGCTGCAGCAGGCTGCGGGCTTGCGCGGCCTTGGCCTGAGCGGCTTCGGGCGTGCTCTGGCGCTGCGAGCTGCTGGCCAGAGTGAAGCAGCGAGTCGCTGCGCGAACCGACAGGAACAACGGCAGGGGAAGGCAATCTTCCGCCTCGCCGCTCTCGTCCAGATAGGCGCGCAGCACGATTGACGCCAGGTGGCCCAGCTGATGATGCTGCAGGTCCATCAACACGAAGGCGAGATCGTGCAGAACGTCGATACAGGCGATCTCGTTGCTGAACTCGATGCCGTCGAACAGGGTAGGCCGCCCTTCGAGCAGGCAGATATTCGCCAGGCGCATATCGCCGTGACAGCGCCGCACGCACCCATCGCGGCGCCGCCGGTCCAGCTCCGCCGAGAGCTGATCGAGCAAGGCCAACTGCTCCCGGTAGAGTGCCTGCACCGCATCGTCATCGAGCAATGCACGCTGGCGGCACAGCTCCTGATGATTGGTCTCGATGGATCGGCGTATGCTGGCGCTGCCACCAAAGTCCGGCGTGCTCTCGGCACCGGCATGGAAACGAGCGACCTCGACACCCAAGGTTTGCATCAGCGCTGGCGTCAGCCTGCCGGCCAGGGCCATGCGTTCGAACAGCGCGGACTGCGGAAACCGCCGCATCACCACGACCCAATCCAGTACATCGCCGTCCGCGTCGAAGGCCAACACGCCGTTGCGATCCCGGGTGATCGAGCGCACCTCGAGATAGAGCTCAGGTGCAGTGCGTCGATTCAGCCGCAGCTCTGCATGGCAGGCCCGCTCGCGTTTTTCCAGCGTCAGGAAATCTAGCGATGCATAGGCAATCTGGCGTTTGAGCTTGTAGACGCGCTGGCAGCACAGAAAAATTAGCGAGCCATGTGTCTCGACACGCTCGACCATACCGCCCGGGCAGCCGTAACTTTCGGCGCGAGAAAGGAATTCGATGACCTCCTGCTGAGCGCTCATCCGTCCCCTCACGGTTGTTCGCCAAGGTAACCTTTCGAGGCGAAATCGACGCGTCGAAGGAATTGCTGTCTGCCAGTCTAGCTGCGCTCTGTCCGACTGCTCGCCGCATCGCCGTCGCATCTCGCAGCATTGATCGCGATCAAGCCAATTTCTCGATTCGGTTCTAGCCTTCTGAACAGTTGCGGTCGCGCTTCATTGAGTTGTCTGCGCACGGCAGCTTCCTCTCTTGGTTCCGGGGAATGGCTATGCGTACAGCGATCATCGAAAAACAACCAAAGGATCTGACGGTACCGCCCAATTGGCCCGATGCCCGGTTCAGCGAGGGGGAGTTCTCCTGGTCGATGGCAGCCGATGCTTTGAACGGGCTGCCCGGCGGCGGGCTGAACCTGGCCCATGAGGCGGTCGACCGGCATGCCGCCGGGCCGCGCGCCGGGTATTGCGCGCTGCGCTTTCTCGAGCGCAATGGCAGCCGTCGCGAGCTCAGTTACCTACAACTCAAGCGCCAGACCAATCGCTTTGCCAACGTGCTGGCGCAGCTCGGCATCGCCAGGGGCGAGCGGCTGTTCGTGCTCTGCAATCGCGGTGTGGAGCTGTATCTCGGCGTGCTTGGCGGCCTGAAGAACGGCTGCGTAGTGTCCCCGCTGTTCGCTGCGTTCGGCCCCGAGCCACTGGAAACCCGCCTGCGCCTCGGCGACTGCAGCGTGTTGCTGACCAGCGAGACGCTCTATCGCAAGAAGGTCGCCGGGCTGCGCGACCGGCTGCCGCTGCTCAAGCACGTGCTGCTCTACGACGAGAGCGGCGGCCACACCAGCATCGACGGCACGCTGGACCTGCACGACCTGCTGGCCGCCGCGGGCGAGGAATTCAAGATCGCGCCCACCACGGCGGACAGCCCTTCGCTGCTGCATTTCACCAGCGGCACCACCGGCACGCCGAAGGGCGCACTGCACGTGCATGGCGCCGCGCTGACCCACTATGTCACCGGCCGCTATGCCCTGGACCTGCACCCGGACGACATCTACTGGTGCAGCGCCGATCCGGGCTGGGTCACCGGCACCTCCTACGGCATCCTCGCGCCGCTGCTGCTGGGCGTGACCAGTGTGGTCGATTGCGGCGAGTTCGATGCCGAGCGCTGGTACGGCATCCTCGAGAAGGAGCGCATCAGCGTCTGGTACACCGCGCCCACCGCGATCCGCATGCTGATGAAGGCCGGGCCGGAACTGGCACGCCGGCATTTCCACCCGCAGCTGCGCTTCGTCGCCAGCGTCGGCGAGCCGCTCAACCCCGAGGCGGTCTGGTGGGGCAAGGAAGTGCTCGGCTTGCCGATCCACGACAACTGGTGGCAGACCGAGACCGGCGGCATCATGATCGCCAACATCCCGGCCATGCCGATCAAGCCAGGCTCCATGGGCAAGCCGCTGCCCGGCGTGGAGGCGGCCATCGTCCGACACGGCGAAGACGGCAACCTGACCTTCCTCGGCGACGACGAGATCGGCGAACTGGCCCTGAAACAGCCATGGCCGGGCATGTTCCGCACCTATCTGGGACAGGAGGAGCGCTACCGGCGCTGCTTCGCCGGTGACTGGTACCTGAGCGGCGACCTCGCACGGCGCGATGCCGATGGCTACTACTGGTTCATCGGGCGCAGCGACGACGTGATCAAATCGGCCGGCCACCTGATCGGCCCGTTCGAGGTGGAAAGCGCGTTGATGGAGCATTCCGCCGTGGCCGAAGCCGCGGTGATCGGCAAACCCGACCCGCTGCTCGGCGAGACGGTCAAGGCGTTCGTCTCGCTCAAGCGCGGCCGCGAGGCCAGCGAGGCGCTGCATGACGAGCTGATCGGCCATGCGCGCAAGCGCCTGGGTGCCGCCGTCGCGCCGAAGGAGCTGGAATTTCTCGCCAGCCTGCCGCGCACCCGCAGCGGCAAGCTGATGCGTCGGCTGCTCAAGGCTCGCGAACTGGGGCTGCCGGAAGGCGATACTTCCACCCTGGAGAATCCCTGATGAACACGCAGGCCACCCTGAGCTACCCGCCGGAGCTGGCGCTGAATCTGCTGCGCGACATGCTGCGCGTGCGCATCATGGAAGAACGCGCCGCCGAGCTGTACGGCGAGGGCAAGATCCGCGGTTTCCTGCACCTCTACATCGGCGAAGAGGCGGTGGCGGTAGGGGCGCTGCATGCGCTGGCCGCCGATGATGCGATCGTCGCCACCTATCGCGAGCATGGCCACGCGCTGATCCAGGGCGTGTCGATGCGGGCGATCATGGCCGAGATGTACGGGCGTCAGCAGGGCTGTTCGGGCGGGCGGGGCGGCTCCATGCACCTGTTCGATGCCGGCACACGCTTCTTTGGTGGCAATGCCATCGTCGGCGGTGGGCTGCCACTGGCGGTCGGCCTGGCACTGGCCGAGCAGATGCGGCAGGGCACGCGGGTCAGCGCTTGCTTCTTCGGCGAGGGGGCGATGGCCGAGGGTGCCTTTCACGAGTCGATGAACCTGGCGGCGCTCTGGCAGCTGCCAGTGCTGTTCTGCTGCGAGAACAACCTCTATGCGATGGGCACCGCGCTGGCCCGTTCGCAATCGCAAACCGACCTGTGCGCCAAGGCTGCGGCCTACCGGGTGGCAGCGCGTGCGGTCGACGGCATGGACGTGGCCGCCGTGCACGACGCTACCTGTGCGGCGGTGGAGCATGTGCGCAGGGGCCAGGGGCCGTACTTCCTGGAACTGCAGACCTACCGCTTCCGCGCCCATTCGATGTTCGATCCGGAGCTGTATCGCGACAAGGCGGAAGTGGAGCAGTGGAAACAGCGGGATCCGATCCACAGCTACAGCGCGCGGCTCCAGGCCCAGGGCCTGCTGGACGAGCCGGGCCTGCTGGCCATCGAGGCCGCGGTGCGCGAGGAGGTGGAGGACGCCGTGGCCTACGCCGAAGCCGGCACGCTGGAGCCCGTCGAACAGCTTTGCAACGATGTCTACACGCCGCAGGTGCAGCCATGAGCAACCGGATCAGCTACCGCGAAGCCCTGCGCGAAGCGCTGCGCGAGGCCCTGCAACGCGACGAAAGGGCCTTCCTGATGGGCGAGGATGTCGGTCGCTACGGCGGCACCTATGCGGTTTCCAAGGGCTTGCTCGCGGAATTTGGCGAGGCGCGCATCCGCGACACGCCGCTGTCCGAGCTGGCGTTCGTCGGTGCCGGCATCGGTGCCGCGCTGGGCGGCATGCGGCCGATCGTCGAGGTCATGACGGTGAACTTCGCGCTGCTGGCCCTCGACCCGCTGATCAATACCGCGGCGACGCTGCGGCACATGTCCGGCGGACAGTTTTCCGTGCCGCTGGTGTTGCGCATGGCCACCGGCGCCGGGCGCCAGCTGGCGGCGCAGCATTCGCACAGCCTGGAAGGCTGGTTAGCCCATGTGCCCGGCCTGAAGGTGCTCGCGCCGGCCACCGTCGAGGATGCCCGCGGCATGCTCTGGCCGGCGCTGCAGGATCCGGACCCGGTGCTCATCTTCGAGCACGCCCAGCTCTACAACCAGGAGGACGAGCTGCCGCCCTCGATGGCGGTGGACATCCGCTCGGCTCGGGTGCGCCGGCCGGGCAGCGACCTGAGCCTGATCGTCTATGGCGGCACGCTGCACAAGGCACTGCAGGCCGCCGACCAGCTGGCCGAGGAGGGCATCGCTGCGGAAGTCATAGACTTGCGCGTGCTGCGCCCGCTGGACGAGGCGACCATCCTCGATTCGGTACGCAAGACGCGGCGTGCCCTGGTGGTCGACGAAGGCTGGCGTAGCGGCAGCCTGTCGGCGGAAATCATCACCCGCATCATCGAACAGGGCTTCTTCGAGCTCGACGCACCGCCAGCGCGGGTATGCAGCGCCGAGGTGCCGATTCCCTACGCCAGGCACCTGGAGGAGGCGGCGCTGCCGCAGGTCCGGACCATCATCGCGGCGGCCCGCCAGCTGCTGTGCTAGTCACGAGGTGCGCATGATTGTTTTCAAACTGCCGTCGCTGGGCGCGGACATGGACGAAGGCACGCTGCTGCAGTGGAAGGTCAAGCCCGGCGAGCGCATCGAGCGCGGCGAAGTGATCGCCGTGGTGGATACCGCCAAGGCCGCGGTGGATGTCGAGTGCTGGCACAGCGGTGAAGTGCTCGAGCTGCTGGTCGAGCCGGGCAGCAAGATTCCGGTCGGCACGCCGCTGGCCAGGCTGCTGGAACCCGGCGAAGCCCGCGAGGCCGCGCTGGCGCAATCTCCCGCGGCTGTTCCCGTTGCGGTAGTGGCAGAGCAACCGCCGGTGACAGCGGTCGCGCCGCCGGCCGACACCAGCCGCGCACGCATCTCTCCGGTGGCACGCAGGCGCGCTGCCGAACTGGGTATCGACCCGGCGATCCTCAGCGGCAGCGGCCCGCACGGCAGCGTCACCCTGCAGGATGTCGAAGCCGCCGCCGCGAAGGCCGCGCCAGCGGATCGCAATGCCGCCATGCGCCAGGCCATCGCCGCCGCCATGAGTCGCTCCAAGCGCGAGATTCCCCATTACTACCTGAGCGAAACGGTCGCCTTCGGCGCCGCGGCGCGCTGGTTGCAGGCCTACAACGCTGAGCGCATTCCCGAAGAGCGGCTGCTGGCCAGCGTACTGCTGCTCAAGGCCGTGGCGCTGGCGTTGCGCGAGTATCCGCAGCTGAACGGCTACTGGCGCGACGGCGCGTTCCAGCCGGGCGAAGGCATCCACTTGGGCACCGCCATCTCGTTGCGCCAGGGCGGCCTGATCGCACCGGCGCTGCACGATGTCGCCGGTCAGCCATTGCCGCAGCTGATGCAGGCGCTCGGCGATCTGGTCCAGCGTGCCCGCAGCGGATCGCTGCGCAGTTCAGAGCTGAGCGACGCCACACTGACGGTCACCCAGCTGGGCGAGCAGGGCGTGGACAGCGTGTTCGGCGTGATCTATCCGCCGCAGGTGGCGTTGGTAGGAGTCGGACGCATCGTCGAGCGGCCCTGGGTCGAGGCTGGTGCGCTCTGCGTTATGCCGAGCGTGGTGCTGAGCCTGGCCGCCGACCACCGCGTCAGCGACGGCCATTACGGCGCACGTTTTCTCGCGGAAGTTCGCCGCCTGCTGCAAAACCCCGAGCAACTCTAAGGAGACGACCATGGACGAAGCGGAAATCCGCCGCGTAACCCTCGACGCACTGCAACGCATCGCACCGGAAGTCCAGGTAGGCGACTTGCGGCATGATCGCCCATTGCGCGACGAAGTCGATCTCGACTCGATGGACTGGCTGCGCTACCTAGCCGCCTTGCATCAGCGCCTGGGAGTAAACATTCCAGAAGCGGACTACCAGCTGCTGGTCAGTCTGGATGCACTGGTCGACTATCTGAAGCAACGCCTGTTGAAACGCGAGTTCGAATGATCCGTCCGGCATGAGATGCCTGCCGTCGCGGAGGAAAATTTGAGCAGGAGTCTCAAGTCTGCAATTAGCGGCTTTTTTCTGAAGAAGTACAAGGTGCAACGGGGAGAGGGATAGTTGTGGCATTCGCTTCGCAAGGACGTGAAGCGGGTGGAATTGATGGAGAGATCGAATCGTCTCCATATTCAATTTAACATAATATAGATTATGCGAAGCGCCTAATCATTTGAATCGTGCCGGTACGCGCTTCCAGCGATCAGGAGCTGTCAGGCCGAAAAGCTTGTAAAGCCGAGTCTTCCAGCGAGCTGGTGGCATGGGTACATCGATGTACTGAGTGGCTCGATTGTCCTGGTTCATTACGAAATCTCCATTATGCGAAGCGCCCTAGATAGGCTTGCGGCACATCGGGCAGGCATCTGCAGGCCACTGAGGCGGGTTCCAAAACGAAACGCCGCAACGACCGCAGCGCGTGTGTCGAAAGATGCTGAACATAGTAATTACCCATTTGCCAATCAGTTCGTATCAGTGAGTAGCGTTCGTGGCATCCGTGAGTTATCAGGGATGACAGCGACCTCGGCTGATCGGGTTGGCTGAGGCTTGGCCGCGGCTGTTTCTGTCTCGCTCCGCTCGGCAGAAACCAGCCGGGCCTGAGCAACGGAAGCACCAGGGACAGTATCGGTTAGGCCCATCTGGCCCGACCACGGTGTGACACGCTCGCCGTCCACGTCACACGACCAGTTGATTCCATCGGAATATGGCTCACAACCGGAAAGCGGCACGTAGCGAATGCCATTGAAGCTGCTGAGAATCGCAAGAGGCTCGCGGAGCTTGTGGCGTGCTGCCGGGCTGGACGGTTCGTTATAACCGGCGCGAGATTGCCAAGCCGTATCGGGCAATTCTGTTCCTGGGCGAATGTATCCGGATATACGCCAGATCGGACTCGGCTTGAGACTAGCGATCTCGACAGGCGCCGGATTGACTCTCTCAGGAAGCGGAGCGGGAGCCAACTGGAGAGGTTCGGGCTCAGGGTTTACGAGAGCGGGCCGTGTATCGACCTGCATAGGCTCCTCAGGCTCTTTGCCCTCCTCACGATAGGCACTGATGCTGTGCCAGAGAAAAACACACGCAGCGACGAAAATCGCAGGCGACAAGGTCATCTGGAGGATGAACCCAGGCGATCGCCAAATGGAGGTACGGCGATCCATGGCTTTCTCGTCACCGACATCGAAAGATTCCGACTGGGTGGCGCTTGAGTAGTACTGATAAATGTCCGGATCGTAGGTGCCGTACGACTGCCGAATCAGGTAGCGCTTCGGGATGTTCTCACCGGTCGGGCAGCCCTTGTAAATCTTAATGCTGAACCGATTGTCGGCGCCTACGGTGTCGAGTTTCTCCATCCAAAACGTGTGTTTGATGAGCTTGCGAACCCAACTAGCGAGGTCACTAGGGTCCTGAGTGACCAAAACGACCTGCATAGCGTTGCCCTGGTTGTCTACACGGTGGCGGTGTTCCTTGAGCCAATGCAGATCACCACTGGCAGCCTTGGATACCCTCTGACCGCTGGGCCAACGGTTCCAGCACTCATCAACGACAGCGACACAGCCAGCCGGGAATCGATCCGGCAGCTCAGGATCGTCCAGCGCGTCGAGCGGGAGCTGGGTGATCTCGCCGCCGAAAACCTGAGTGAGCGTCTCATCCTCGACGGGGATATTGGTGACAACGTGACGACCTTTTTTGAGTGCCGGAATAATAACGTGGGCGACGACACTATAACTTTTGCCCGATCCGGGCTGGCCGGTGTAAAGGTTGAGTGCCATATATCACCCGATGATTGGAATGCGACGAAGTATGAAACGAAGTATCAGAGCCGCAATAATCATCGCCACGCCCTCCTTCACCGCAAAGAACGTGAGAACGAAGACAACTTCGGAGGGTATGGCCGAAAAGAAACTCTGTGCGTTCGCCATGAAACTAGGAACGGGAATAGCCTCAAGAAGACCAGCGAGCGCATCAAGTAGCGCCTCCAATATCTTCTTGGGCGCCCAAAGAACCAGTTCTAGAAACCAATCGACAAACTTGGCAAACGTGTCAAGCAACCACTGAAATAGACCGCTCATTGGGTATGCCTCTTACGCCGTAAGGAAAGTTCTAATTGCTGCCCATGCCCAAATAGCCATGAAGACGTACCGCAAAGGTGGGAGCAGCGTGTTCAGCAGGTCACAGAAGGCAGACGTATTAATTGTCCCAATGTACTCAATCGTTACCGACGACCCGGAGCAACTTCCGCCTTCAGGAACACTTAGAGAGGTAACGGATTTAAGAATTGGAGCATTGGTCAATCGCTGGTAATAACCAGAAAGCGAATCGCCGTAGTCGGATGCCTCATCAAGGGAAGGCATTTCGCCTACTTCGCCCGGTTCATCTGTTTCTGAACAGTCTTTGCCTAATGCGCAGTCATTCATGCCGTCGCCGTCAGTATCCCCTTTTCCACCAACAGAACAGGCTGGACCCGAACAAGTTGTAGATTGGCTAACTTTAGTACCGGAGCTGTTATAGACAGTAACGGTGGTGTTGGTTGTGACTTTGGCCGTGCAGGAATTATTTCCGGTGCAATTGACTTGCGTAGCAGTGTCCGTTTTCGTGGATGTTTTAGTGCCGTCCGCATTGTTTTTATCAACAACTTGCGTGTCTATTTTTATCCCGTTTGTTTCTGGCGCCTTGCCAATACATACGAACTGACCATTAACGGCACCGCAGCTAGAATTTCCGGGCTGGTAGTTATAGTTATTTGACGAGCAAACACGACGACCCTCCCCGTCCTCTACATAAGTGCATGGCTGAGAGTTATTGGCAATAGGGGCATCCGGAACATCAGGGCAAGCCTCACCAGGGGGGCATACTCCGTCAATTCCTGGTGCGGTGGATATGGGCGGAGCTACAGGAGCAGAGCCAACCGTATTGCCAGTGAACGAAACCATCACTTTGCACTTATTGGTGGTCGGCTGAATCGACCCACCAGTCGGAAAGGTTCGAGCCGGAGCCATCTTGCAATGCCCGACAGTAGCGGCAACGGCTTCACAGCCCCGAGCATTGATAGGCGGTGGGGTTAATGGATTGCCGTCGCCATCAAAATTCACATAGAGGGTGTGCGGAGAGGCCGTGCCGGAAAGACTCTTGCATTGTGCAGCAGTATCGGCGCGTGTGTAGTCAACACATTGACCCGCCGAATCAATTACATGACCGAACGGGGAAAGAGCTGTACCAGTACCGGTACAGGAAGTGCCAGCGTTAGACGCGGCAGCGCACATAGTTTCAAGTTCACCAGTACGCGACCACTCACCATAATAAGCAATCAAGGCGGTATCACTTGGGTAGTAATAACACTTGCCGCCAACAGCGCCAGCGCCAGAAACAGCACCATAGTTACCAGATCGGGTAATACCGGCAGAATCGATGAGCTTTCGGCAAGCCTCACTGGCACCGGTAGACCCGGAAACCTGAAAGGACTTATTCCCGGAAAAGGCGGTGAAGCAATAAGCAAAAGCGCTGGTTGAAAAGATGGAGAGGGCGAATATCAGCAAAGAAGTTACTAGGCGCATGTTAAGGCCTCCCGAATCATAATAGCCCCCTTAGTGTTATGGCAGAGGCAGCAAACCCGGCGACAAAAAATGTGTAGTAATAAAGCTCAAGCATCTGGCCACCTCGAAGGATAAAAAAAGGGGCCGCAGTGGCCCCTTCTGGCTGCCCCGTTCCGAATTAACGGAGCATGCCGAGGACGCGCTTAGCACCCATCACAACAACTTGCAGCGAACCCTTGAGAGTTGCTACTGCAATAACGCCAGCAATGGCGGAAGTAACGGCCAGACCAGTAACGATATCAGCTTCCATTTTGCTACCTCACTTAAGTAATGACAGGATTTGTCTTGCACACATGCCCACAAACCAAACAGGAATGATGAGCGAGAATCCGAGCAGAAACATCATTGACGCATGTTGTGGGTCAATTTGCGAAAGCTCGAATGGTTCAGGAACCGGAACTAGCGTCCAGGCACCGGAACACAGGGGGGCGCCATCAGTTGCGATAACAACTTCGCCATCTGAACAACGGAGGACGCCGGAACTCATTTAGTTGCCACCCGCGACAGCAGCAGGACGCGGTTGTACGCGCTGAACTGGAACAGGAAGGCCATCATCGGAAAGCCACAAGTCCATGCCGAAAGCGGTGCCGGTTTTGGACTTCCAGGCTTTGGCGTATACCGGGACAGCAACTTGCTGGCCGATGTATTTCTTATAGGCATTCTCGATGCCCGAATCGAGTTGGCGCTTGGAGACTTTCAGGCCAATAGATTGCTCAACGTCTTGGCCGAACTGATCTTTACCAGGAGCGGTGAGAACCAAGTAATGCTCGATGATGGTTCCATTCATCTTTTCTTTGGTGGAGATGCCCTTGCACAGGCCCAGTTGTACCAGCATGGTGATTACCTCGGTTATGAACGGGCCCAGCGCCCGAGAAAGTGAATTGCCAACAGTCCGCACATAGTGACGACCAGGACGTTTATCGTTGGAGCAATCATGCAGCTTCTACCGATGGCTCAACGTACCAACCAGGACGTTGGGCGCTGAAGTCAACTTGCAGAAAGCGCAGGATCGGAATGACGTTGTTTTTCTGGTCATCCATCTTCAGCTTCTGAAGTGCAGCCTTCGAAAGTCCGCATTCGCAAATTTTGCCAACGTGATCGTAAAAAGTTCGGCGGGACATGGAGTCCATAGTTTCCTGCCAGCCGTAATCTTTAATACTCCGATATGTGCGAAACAGGTTAAGAGCAACTGTCTCGTTAGCAGGTCCAGGCACAAACACAGACGGGATAGTCGCGCCAGTCGCTTTATCAATCTTGGCCTTGGTCCACCGACCGCCCTGTTTGGTGAACTTTGCTTTAAGTGCGGCCAGCACTTTTTCATCGTTAATTACTCGCATGGAGATACCTTCAAAGGCCGCAAACAGTTCTTTAGTTACTTGTTCCCAACACCACTGAATAAAACAACTCCCCTGCTCTTCCAGTCGCTCCTGGTAGTCGCACAAGGCCCATAAATTCGTTGGGATGTTTCTGCGTTCGAGCCAGCGGTGCATGACAGTGGCTTCGAGACGAAGGAGGTTTTCGGCCCACTCCTGGAGCGCGGGGTTCTGGAGAACCGCCAGCAGCCGGTGAGCCGCGAACGCCTGGGACGGAACGAAGTTGGCACCGCCGTAGGCACGAGCGGCCTTGATGGCTTCGTCGAGCTGGCGGCGAAACTCAGGGCCCTTGAGGTACGCCTTGAGCTTGCGCAAGCGGGTTTCCTTGGAGCCCCAATAAGCCGTGGTTTCGTAGTCGTCACCACGGTTGCGGGTCTGGCCGTTGCTAACGCCGCGAAGCGCCTGGACGAGCTGTAGCGCGGTGCGCTGATCGGGCAGGCGGGCGGAATAGGTGCAGTCGATCCCATAAACCTCAGCAGCCTGCCAGTCCAGCAAGGCCCACAGCTTCGGGTAGGAGCCGGCAAGCCACTTCAACATGACCTCCCCGCCCTTGCGGATCGAAGTAGGCCCAAAGACGTTATGCCCCTGGAGCAACTTGGCCGGGCTGGCTTTCAGCTCGACGCCGGGCTGGATGCGCTTGCCGAGCGACTGGTGAAAGACCTTGAACGCCAACGGCGTAAAGCCGGTGGAGAGAGATTCCCAAGCGTGGCTTATGTCCTCGACCTGATATCCACCCTTCCCGTCCGAAAGGACGCTGGTAGCGCGGAGCGGAACGCCCAGGGCTTCCAGATCGACCATAAGCAGTTCGTTGCCACGCTTACCGGTGCTGGTAGCGATGGCATCGGCCCTGAATGGTACGAAAAGGTGGATTTTGTCGAGCACAGCAGAAATCCCTGTCAAGCCCCAAAATGTGTACGGCTAAGGTACGATATTTGTCTGAGCGCTGGCAAGACACTTTTGTCGTATCGATGGTCTATTTATCGGATATGTATATGCGTACAGGAGATAGAGTCAGATGGCTGATTTAAGCGACCCAGGCAGAGCAACCATGAGCGTTGGCGAAAACATTAGGCAAAAGCGTGAATCAATGAAGCTGTCCCAAGACGGGCTGGCAAGCCTGATCGGATCGACAGCGAAGACGGTCGCCAGATGGGAGAGTGATGCGAACTTTCCGGGGGGTGATGCCATCATCAACATGGCACACGTTTTTGGCTGTTCTACAGATGAAATTCTGCTGGAGCGAAGCGAGCGGGAAATCTCACCGGAAATGAGAGCGCTGTTCAGACGATTCGGCGATCTACCGGACGAGCTGAAGCCCATGGCAAGAGGAATGATTGGAGCGATCCTTGCCAGCCTGGAAGAAGAGGCAGCAAGAAAAACGGCAGCCTAAAGACATGAGAAAGTGCAGCCATTGCACAAGAGTCCACCATTAGAGATGGTGGACCCGGCTGCGCCGGTGAAGCCAAAAAAGCAAAAGCCCGGACGTTTCCAACGTCCCGCTCGCCCGGGGGGACCCGGGGGCCGCGAGGCCCAAAACAGACTCGTTCCTCGCTAGTTTTACGACACCCCAGCAACTGGCTACGCGGTTGCAGTGCAGACAGACAGGAAGTGCCCAGGAACACGGCAAAGCACGGCTGAACCATCGCAACTATCGTGACCTAACCGTCGGCGGTGCTGATGATCCTGGGAGAGCGGCAGAGAGAAGCCCAGGAGCGGTTCCATTTGGGCAGATCGGGGCGCGGGTTGAGGTAGTGGCGGGACAACGGGACGAAGATCGCGAGAAGCCTCCAGAGGGCCATACAGGCCGCTGGGGGCTTTTTTGTGGGTCGATGGTTGCGGCCCCTTCGGGGGTATCGTCGCAGGCGCTATGCAGCACGACAGGAGGCAGTGCAGGCGACTAATCGCCGCGAGCGGCGAGGTCGAGGCCAGGGGGACCGATCAGAGCTGGTGAATGCGGTCAGCGATCTGGCGAAGCTCTTCCAGGATGGAATCGAGCTCGGCGCCTTCCTGGTCGAGTTGGTCAACGCGCTTTCGAAGCTGGCGGATCTCGCGGACAAGTCGGGGATAGTCCTCGAGCAACCAACTGACGGCATCAGCTCCTTTTCGTCCAGGAGCGTACAGCTCAGCGGTCTTCAGCAGATGTGATTCGAGGTCAATAGCGCATCGCATAATCGGCCCTATGTTACGCGCCGCCTGGAGCCGGAGGCAGTTTCCAGACGACGCTCAACATAAGGCCGATTATGCGAAGCGCCTAATCATTTGAATCGTGCCGGTACGCGCTTCCAGCGATCAGGAGCTGTCAGGCCGAAAAGCTTGTAAAGCCGAGTCTTCCAGCGAGCTGGTGGCATGGGTACATCGATGTACTGAGTGGCTCGATTGTCCTGGTTCATTACGAAATCTCCATTATGCGAAGCGCCCTAGATAGGCTTGCGGCACATCGGGCAGGCATCTGCAGGCCACTGAGGCGGGTTCCAAAACGAAACGCCGCAACGACCGCAGCGCGTGTGTCGAAAGATGCTGAACATAGTAATTACCCATTTGCCAATCAGTTCGTATCAGTGAGTAGCGTTCGTGGCATCCGTGAGTTATCAGGGATGACAGCGACCTCGGCTGATCGGGTTGGCTGAGGCTTGGCCGCGGCTGTTTCTGTCTCGCTCCGCTCGGCAGAAACCAGCCGGGCCTGAGCAACGGAAGCACCAGGGACAGTATCGGTTAGGCCCATCTGGCCCGACCACGGTGTGACACGCTCGCCGTCCACGTCACACGACCAGTTGATTCCATCGGAATATGGCTCACAACCGGAAAGCGGCACGTAGCGAATGCCATTGAAGCTGCTGAGAATCGCAAGAGGCTCGCGGAGCTTGTGGCGTGCTGCCGGGCTGGACGGTTCGTTATAACCGGCGCGAGATTGCCAAGCCGTATCGGGCAATTCTGTTCCTGGGCGAATGTATCCGGATATACGCCAGATCGGACTCGGCTTGAGACTAGCGATCTCGACAGGCGCCGGATTGACTCTCTCAGGAAGCGGAGCGGGAGCCAACTGGAGAGGTTCGGGCTCAGGGTTTACGAGAGCGGGCCGTGTATCGACCTGCATAGGCTCCTCAGGCTCTTTGCCCTCCTCACGATAGGCACTGATGCTGTGCCAGAGAAAAACACACGCAGCGACGAAAATCGCAGGCGACAAGGTCATCTGGAGGATGAACCCAGGCGATCGCCAAATGGAGGTACGGCGATCCATGGCTTTCTCGTCACCGACATCGAAAGATTCCGACTGGGTGGCGCTTGAGTAGTACTGATAAATGTCCGGATCGTAGGTGCCGTACGACTGCCGAATCAGGTAGCGCTTCGGGATGTTCTCACCGGTCGGGCAGCCCTTGTAAATCTTAATGCTGAACCGATTGTCGGCGCCTACGGTGTCGAGTTTCTCCATCCAAAACGTGTGTTTGATGAGCTTGCGAACCCAACTAGCGAGGTCACTAGGGTCCTGAGTGACCAAAACGACCTGCATAGCGTTGCCCTGGTTGTCTACACGGTGGCGGTGTTCCTTGAGCCAATGCAGATCACCACTGGCAGCCTTGGATACCCTCTGACCGCTGGGCCAACGGTTCCAGCACTCATCAACGACAGCGACACAGCCAGCCGGGAATCGATCCGGCAGCTCAGGATCGTCCAGCGCGTCGAGCGGGAGCTGGGTGATCTCGCCGCCGAAAACCTGAGTGAGCGTCTCATCCTCGACGGGGATATTGGTGACAACGTGACGACCTTTTTTGAGTGCCGGAATAATAACGTGGGCGACGACACTATAACTTTTGCCCGATCCGGGCTGGCCGGTGTAAAGGTTGAGTGCCATATATCACCCGATGATTGGAATGCGACGAAGTATGAAACGAAGTATCAGAGCCGCAATAATCATCGCCACGCCCTCCTTCACCGCAAAGAACGTGAGAACGAAGACAACTTCGGAGGGTATGGCCGAAAAGAAACTCTGTGCGTTCGCCATGAAACTAGGAACGGGAATAGCCTCAAGAAGACCAGCGAGCGCATCAAGTAGCGCCTCCAATATCTTCTTGGGCGCCCAAAGAACCAGTTCTAGAAACCAATCGACAAACTTGGCAAACGTGTCAAGCAACCACTGAAATAGACCGCTCATTGGGTATGCCTCTTACGCCGTAAGGAAAGTTCTAATTGCTGCCCATGCCCAAATAGCCATGAAGACGTACCGCAAAGGTGGGAGCAGCGTGTTCAGCAGGTCACAGAAGGCAGACGTATTAATTGTCCCAATGTACTCAATCGTTACCGACGACCCGGAGCAACTTCCGCCTTCAGGAACACTTAGAGAGGTAACGGATTTAAGAATTGGAGCATTGGTCAATCGCTGGTAATAACCAGAAAGCGAATCGCCGTAGTCGGATGCCTCATCAAGGGAAGGCATTTCGCCTACTTCGCCCGGTTCATCTGTTTCTGAACAGTCTTTGCCTAATGCGCAGTCATTCATGCCGTCGCCGTCAGTATCCCCTTTTCCACCAACAGAACAGGCTGGACCCGAACAAGTTGTAGATTGGCTAACTTTAGTACCGGAGCTGTTATAGACAGTAACGGTGGTGTTGGTTGTGACTTTGGCCGTGCAGGAATTATTTCCGGTGCAATTGACTTGCGTAGCAGTGTCCGTTTTCGTGGATGTTTTAGTGCCGTCCGCATTGTTTTTATCAACAACTTGCGTGTCTATTTTTATCCCGTTTGTTTCTGGCGCCTTGCCAATACATACGAACTGACCATTAACGGCACCGCAGCTAGAATTTCCGGGCTGGTAGTTATAGTTATTTGACGAGCAAACACGACGACCCTCCCCGTCCTCTACATAAGTGCATGGCTGAGAGTTATTGGCAATAGGGGCATCCGGAACATCAGGGCAAGCCTCACCAGGGGGGCATACTCCGTCAATTCCTGGTGCGGTGGATATGGGCGGAGCTACAGGAGCAGAGCCAACCGTATTGCCAGTGAACGAAACCATCACTTTGCACTTATTGGTGGTCGGCTGAATCGACCCACCAGTCGGAAAGGTTCGAGCCGGAGCCATCTTGCAATGCCCGACAGTAGCGGCAACGGCTTCACAGCCCCGAGCATTGATAGGCGGTGGGGTTAATGGATTGCCGTCGCCATCAAAATTCACATAGAGGGTGTGCGGAGAGGCCGTGCCGGAAAGACTCTTGCATTGTGCAGCAGTATCGGCGCGTGTGTAGTCAACACATTGACCCGCCGAATCAATTACATGACCGAACGGGGAAAGAGCTGTACCAGTACCGGTACAGGAAGTGCCAGCGTTAGACGCGGCAGCGCACATAGTTTCAAGTTCACCAGTACGCGACCACTCACCATAATAAGCAATCAAGGCGGTATCACTTGGGTAGTAATAACACTTGCCGCCAACAGCGCCAGCGCCAGAAACAGCACCATAGTTACCAGATCGGGTAATACCGGCAGAATCGATGAGCTTTCGGCAAGCCTCACTGGCACCGGTAGACCCGGAAACCTGAAAGGACTTATTCCCGGAAAAGGCGGTGAAGCAATAAGCAAAAGCGCTGGTTGAAAAGATGGAGAGGGCGAATATCAGCAAAGAAGTTACTAGGCGCATGTTAAGGCCTCCCGAATCATAATAGCCCCCTTAGTGTTATGGCAGAGGCAGCAAACCCGGCGACAAAAAATGTGTAGTAATAAAGCTCAAGCATCTGGCCACCTCGAAGGATAAAAAAAGGGGCCGCAGTGGCCCCTTCTGGCTGCCCCGTTCCGAATTAACGGAGCATGCCGAGGACGCGCTTAGCACCCATCACAACAACTTGCAGCGAACCCTTGAGAGTTGCTACTGCAATAACGCCAGCAATGGCGGAAGTAACGGCCAGACCAGTAACGATATCAGCTTCCATTTTGCTACCTCACTTAAGTAATGACAGGATTTGTCTTGCACACATGCCCACAAACCAAACAGGAATGATGAGCGAGAATCCGAGCAGAAACATCATTGACGCATGTTGTGGGTCAATTTGCGAAAGCTCGAATGGTTCAGGAACCGGAACTAGCGTCCAGGCACCGGAACACAGGGGGGCGCCATCAGTTGCGATAACAACTTCGCCATCTGAACAACGGAGGACGCCGGAACTCATTTAGTTGCCACCCGCGACAGCAGCAGGACGCGGTTGTACGCGCTGAACTGGAACAGGAAGGCCATCATCGGAAAGCCACAAGTCCATGCCGAAAGCGGTGCCGGTTTTGGACTTCCAGGCTTTGGCGTATACCGGGACAGCAACTTGCTGGCCGATGTATTTCTTATAGGCATTCTCGATGCCCGAATCGAGTTGGCGCTTGGAGACTTTCAGGCCAATAGATTGCTCAACGTCTTGGCCGAACTGATCTTTACCAGGAGCGGTGAGAACCAAGTAATGCTCGATGATGGTTCCATTCATCTTTTCTTTGGTGGAGATGCCCTTGCACAGGCCCAGTTGTACCAGCATGGTGATTACCTCGGTTATGAACGGGCCCAGCGCCCGAGAAAGTGAATTGCCAACAGTCCGCACATAGTGACGACCAGGACGTTTATCGTTGGAGCAATCATGCAGCTTCTACCGATGGCTCAACGTACCAACCAGGACGTTGGGCGCTGAAGTCAACTTGCAGAAAGCGCAGGATCGGAATGACGTTGTTTTTCTGGTCATCCATCTTCAGCTTCTGAAGTGCAGCCTTCGAAAGTCCGCATTCGCAAATTTTGCCAACGTGATCGTAAAAAGTTCGGCGGGACATGGAGTCCATAGTTTCCTGCCAGCCGTAATCTTTAATACTCCGATATGTGCGAAACAGGTTAAGAGCAACTGTCTCGTTAGCAGGTCCAGGCACAAACACAGACGGGATAGTCGCGCCAGTCGCTTTATCAATCTTGGCCTTGGTCCACCGACCGCCCTGTTTGGTGAACTTTGCTTTAAGTGCGGCCAGCACTTTTTCATCGTTAATTACTCGCATGGAGATACCTTCAAAGGCCGCAAACAGTTCTTTAGTTACTTGTTCCCAACACCACTGAATAAAACAACTCCCCTGCTCTTCCAGTCGCTCCTGGTAGTCGCACAAGGCCCATAAATTCGTTGGGATGTTTCTGCGTTCGAGCCAGCGGTGCATGACAGTGGCTTCGAGACGAAGGAGGTTTTCGGCCCACTCCTGGAGCGCGGGGTTCTGGAGAACCGCCAGCAGCCGGTGAGCCGCGAACGCCTGGGACGGAACGAAGTTGGCACCGCCGTAGGCACGAGCGGCCTTGATGGCTTCGTCGAGCTGGCGGCGAAACTCAGGGCCCTTGAGGTACGCCTTGAGCTTGCGCAAGCGGGTTTCCTTGGAGCCCCAATAAGCCGTGGTTTCGTAGTCGTCACCACGGTTGCGGGTCTGGCCGTTGCTAACGCCGCGAAGCGCCTGGACGAGCTGTAGCGCGGTGCGCTGATCGGGCAGGCGGGCGGAATAGGTGCAGTCGATCCCATAAACCTCAGCAGCCTGCCAGTCCAGCAAGGCCCACAGCTTCGGGTAGGAGCCGGCAAGCCACTTCAACATGACCTCCCCGCCCTTGCGGATCGAAGTAGGCCCAAAGACGTTATGCCCCTGGAGCAACTTGGCCGGGCTGGCTTTCAGCTCGACGCCGGGCTGGATGCGCTTGCCGAGCGACTGGTGAAAGACCTTGAACGCCAACGGCGTAAAGCCGGTGGAGAGAGATTCCCAAGCGTGGCTTATGTCCTCGACCTGATATCCACCCTTCCCGTCCGAAAGGACGCTGGTAGCGCGGAGCGGAACGCCCAGGGCTTCCAGATCGACCATAAGCAGTTCGTTGCCACGCTTACCGGTGCTGGTAGCGATGGCATCGGCCCTGAATGGTACGAAAAGGTGGATTTTGTCGAGCACAGCAGAAATCCCTGTCAAGCCCCAAAATGTGTACGGCTAAGGTACGATATTTGTCTGAGCGCTGGCAAGACACTTTTGTCGTATCGATGGTCTATTTATCGGATATGTATATGCGTACAGGAGATAGAGTCAGATGGCTGATTTAAGCGACCCAGGCAGAGCAACCATGAGCGTTGGCGAAAACATTAGGCAAAAGCGTGAATCAATGAAGCTGTCCCAAGACGGGCTGGCAAGCCTGATCGGATCGACAGCGAAGACGGTCGCCAGATGGGAGAGTGATGCGAACTTTCCGGGGGGTGATGCCATCATCAACATGGCACACGTTTTTGGCTGTTCTACAGATGAAATTCTGCTGGAGCGAAGCGAGCGGGAAATCTCACCGGAAATGAGAGCGCTGTTCAGACGATTCGGCGATCTACCGGACGAGCTGAAGCCCATGGCAAGAGGAATGATTGGAGCGATCCTTGCCAGCCTGGAAGAAGAGGCAGCAAGAAAAACGGCAGCCTAAAGACATGAGAAAGTGCAGCCATTGCACAAGAGTCCACCATTAGAGATGGTGGACCCGGCTGCGCCGGTGAAGCCAAAAAAGCAAAAGCCCGGACGTTTCCAACGTCCCGCTCGCCCGGGGGGACCCGGGGGCCGCGAGGCCCAAAACAGACTCGTTCCTCGCTAGTTTTACGACACCCCAGCAACTGGCTACGCGGTTGCAGTGCAGACAGACAGGAAGTGCCCAGGAACACGGCAAAGCACGGCTGAACCATCGCAACTATCGTGACCTAACCGTCGGCGGTGCTGATGATCCTGGGAGAGCGGCAGAGAGAAGCCCAGGAGCGGTTCCATTTGGGCAGATCGGGGCGCGGGTTGAGGTAGTGGCGGGACAACGGGACGAAGATCGCGAGAAGCCTCCAGAGGGCCATACAGGCCGCTGGGGGCTTTTTTGTGGGTCGATGGTTGCGGCCCCTTCGGGGGTATCGTCGCAGGCGCTATGCAGCACGACAGGAGGCAGTGCAGGCGACTAATCGCCGCGAGCGGCGAGGTCGAGGCCAGGGGGACCGATCAGAGCTGGTGAATGCGGTCAGCGATCTGGCGAAGCTCTTCCAGGATGGAATCGAGCTCGGCGCCTTCCTGGTCGAGTTGGTCAACGCGCTTTCGAAGCTGGCGGATCTCGCGGACAAGTCGGGGATAGTCCTCGAGCAACCAACTGACGGCATCAGCTCCTTTTCGTCCAGGAGCGTACAGCTCAGCGGTCTTCAGCAGATGTGATTCGAGGTCAATAGCGCATCGCATAATCGGCCCTATGTTACGCGCCGCCTGGAGCCGGAGGCAGTTTCCAGACGACGCTCAACATAAGGCCGATTATGCGAAACGCCCAATCAGAACGGGAGCTGCTGCCGCAGCATGTCGAGCCAGTGAAGATCGGCGACGACCATGCCGATGACGATGCCCAGGACGAGCACAACAAAATGGCTAAAGAACCCCCGG